>HF995385.1:38679-46053 GCA_000432335.1 Firmicutes bacterium CAG:646 | reverse complement strand
CTACAAACACACAAACCGGTTCTCCATGATACCGGGCTTCGTAAAAAATCCCAGTTTGTAAACACTGGCGAATGACTTCTGAGCTGATCCCCCGTTTCTGCAAATAGGAGACCGCAGCGGTCGCGCAACGTCTGGCCCAGGGGAGAGAGAATGCTTTCTTTTCCGGCTCCTTTGATACCTGTATTTCTGCCGTACTTCGGTAAGCCGGTGTATGTCGGATTTCGCCACCTACCAGAGCATGAACCGCATCCACAAGACCATATCCCCGAATCTGGATCAGGTAGTCCAGCGCATTGATACTCCGTCCACGGCTGTTCCAGTACCAGTACCTTTTCCCGGTCACATATACCAGACTGTCATGTTCCTTATGCCGGAAATTAGGTCCATCCCGTTTCAGCACACCGGGTTCATGGAACTGCAGGTAAGTAAACAGATCAGCTTCCCGCGCTGCCTGAATCTGTTCTTTGGTTACGCCGGGCATTGTACCGGCACAGTGATTCTTTTCATCGTGCTTTACCTCCTTCCTGTGATGGAATGAAAAAAGACACCCAAAGGTGCCTAACAGCCGTACAGATCGTGATTGACCTCGGCACGGTAATAGCTGTCCATTGTAGCCGGGGCATTATACAGCGCCGCCAGCAGATATGCTTTGATGTTTCCGACCTTCGTCGTGTTCTTGTCGATACAGTCAAAGACATACTCTAAGTGACCGGAATTGATCTTCAGGAACCGGCTCTTGACGATCTCCCGCGGAAAATCATCTCCGGCAATGCGAATGTAAGGGCGTTTCGACAAAATCACTTCAAGCATAAGTTCAAGGGCTTCGTCCAGACGTTCCCTGCCATACCGTAAGACCAGTAAGTCATATTCAATATTTACTTTGATGATTTCACGATAGGCTTCTATCAGCTCTATCCGATCCATCCCATCCGTGCGGCTCGCCGCCTCCGGCTCTGCCGGATAGATTGATAGATAAGTTATTGATTTATCTTTTTTTGATTTTTTTGTTCTTAATGGATTAGTATTTAATTGTGCCGGATTTTCCTGTTCAGGTTCCGCCTGTTTAGGTTTTGCCTGTTCAGGTTTTACCTGTCTTGGATTTTCCCGTTTAGGTGAAAGCCCTGTGTTTTCGGTACTTACAGGCTGCTCATGGATCGTATATTCAATGTCTCCCAACTGCCCGTTATCATAGCGGAGGCGCTGTCTGGTGAGATAACCATACCGCTCCAGTTCCTTCAGGGCAGTAGTGATAGAATCCACACCGTCCTTGCAGATATGGGCGAGTCCCTTCGTGGTATAATCCCAATCTTCCGGCAGCGACAACATAAGTGATAAAAGCCCCTTTGCCTTTAAGGACAACTCCGTATTGCGCAGATGGTGATTGCTCATTATCGTAAAGTCCTTTGTTTTCTCTACACGGAATACTGCCATTGTATCGCCTCCTTTCTTCGACTATTCCGTTACAAGACATGATCCCTGTGGTCATAATGGAGATGACCGCCAGAGACCTTCGCATGGTTTTTCAGTTTCACTTCGCCCCGTTCCTGGCTCTCTAAAAATTTCTGATAGCCGGCATCTGTAAGGAACAAGCGCATCTTATCGCCTTTGTCGCCAACAGGGGAATCGTAAGACAATACATCAAAAACGATCATGTGCCTTACCTCCGGGTCAAAGCGTTCAAGTGCCATGATGTCATGCCCCTTCAATTTTTCTGCACCTGATTGCTGTCTGGCCTCGGCGATCTTTTCTCCAATCGTCCGGGCTGGATAGAGCAGACGGTAATTCTTCTGAATATCTTTTACCAAGTCCATGCACTCTGCATTTGACAGAACACGAAGTTTTGCCATAAGACCTTCTGCCGCCTCCCGCTGTTCGGAATTATTTGAATACCGCACGGTCATATAAAGTTCATTCAGGATCTTTGTCTGATAATCGCCCTCAACCTGAAAGAGCAGCTTTTTTTCCATTTCGTTTAATTCCATGGGGATCTCCTTTCTCTTGAAAATAGGTATGAAAAAAGGGCGTCCACCTTAAAAGTGAAACGCCCACGGCAATCAGCGGTCAGACATAAAGCCGGACCGCTGGCACTATTAAATTTTGTCGTTAATAAAACAGCCTCCTTTTTTCTTTATAGTTTTCGTCAATTTTCAACTTGGAAAAGGAATTGAATAAAAGACGACAAACGCTCAAACCACTTGAAAATAAAGGCTTTTTCTGTTTGTCGTTATTATACCGTAACGGCACTCTCACGCTTCTATGCTTATTAATCTCGGAGCTAACCCTGTGCTTGTGGCCAATAGATTAGGGCACGAATCAGCAGATATTACCTTGAAAGTATACTCTCATTTATTTCCTTCTACACAAAGCGAAATAGTAAATAAAATCAAAAAAGTATAATAACAGTATCATTCCAGTATCACATAACACAAAAGAAGAGCCTAAACCCTTTATTTATAAGGGGAAAGGCTCTTTTATTATTATTTCTGCACAATATTAATAATCTTCTTCGGAACGTAAATTTCCTTCACGATATTTCCTGTCAGCTTATCAGCCACCGCTTCTTTTCCCCGGGCAATCGCCTCTTCTTTAGAGATATCGGCCGGGATGCTGATTACTGCGCGGGTTTTTCCATTGATTTGAACCGGTACTTCCACCTCGTCGTCTTTCATGGCCTCTTCATCATGTTCCGGCCATCTCTCTGCAAATACAGAAGTGTCATGTCCCAGAACCTGCCATAATTCTTCCGTGATATGAGGAGCGAATGGCGCAAGTAAGATACAGAATGTGGACAAGGTTTCTTTGTCGACTCCTCCTGTTTTCTTTGCCAGTTCGATCAGCTTATTATTATATTCCATGAATTTGGAAATAACAGTATTCAGGTTGAAACTTTCCAGACGTTCTGTCACATCATGGATCAGACAATGGCGAATCTTTACCATTTCTTTTGTTTCTGCCACATTTGCCTCAGCGCTGTCCTGTACCAGCTTCCAGAAACGATTCAGGAAACGGTATACGCCGTCGATTCCTCTGTCATCCCACTCTGCATCCAGTTCCGGCGGTCCAACGAAAAGTTCGTACAACCGCAGAGAATCACAGCCGTAATCTCTTACCAGATCATCGGGAGAAACTACATTTCCTTTTGATTTACTCATTTTGATACCGTTCTTTCCGGTTATCATGCCCTGATTGAACAATTTCTGGAACGGTTCATCAAAGTCAATCGCTCCAATATCATACAGGAACTTGGTATAGAAACGAGAATACAGAAGATGCAGCACCGCATGTTCCACACCACCGATATACATATCTACTGGCAGATATTTATCTGCTTTTTCTTTAGAAACCAGTTCTTCGTTATTTTTGCTGTCCACATAACGAAGGAAATACCAGGAAGATCCTGCCCACTGAGGCATGGTATTCGTTTCACGCTTTGCTGGAGCTCCACAAACAGGGCAAGTAGTATTTACCCATTCGTCAATCCCTGCCAGCGGAGATTCTCCTGTTCCTGTAGGCTCATAAGAATCCACCTCCGGTAGTCTCAATGGCAGCTGATCCTCTGGAACCGGAACATTTCCGCAGTGCGGACAGTGAATGATCGGAATCGGTTCACCCCAGTAACGCTGACGGGAAAATACCCAGTCACGCAGCTTAAAGTTTTCGGTCTTACGTCCGATTCCCATTTTCTCGATCATCATAGGCGCTTCTTTTTTCAAAACTGCAGATTCCATACCATTCCACTCGCCGGAATTGATCATAGTTCCTGCTGCCTCTGTATAAGCTTCCGTCATATTTTCAATTTCTTTTCCGTCTTTTGCAATAACTTGAATAATCGGAATATTGAATTTCTTTGCAAACTCAAAATCGCGGTCATCATGCGCCGGTACGCACATAATTGCTCCCGTACCGTAATCTGCCAGTACATAATCAGACAGCCAGATCGGTACTTTTGCGTTGTTCAGCGGATTAATCGCATAGCTCCCGGTAAATACGCCAGTCTTTTCTTTGTCCTGCAGACGATCCACATTCGATTTCATAGAAGCGTCATAGATATATTTTTCCACTGCTTCTCTAGTTTCGTCTGTAGCCAGTTCTTTCGCCATAGCATGTTCTGGCGCCAGTACCATAAAGGTCGCTCCATGCAGTGTATCCGGGCGTGTTGTATAGACAGTGATTTTTTCCTCTCTGCCGTCCACTGGAAATTCCACTTCTGCACCATAAGATTTTCCGATCCAATCCGCCTGCATCTTCTTTACTTTTTCCGGCCAATCCAGTTTGTCCAGATCATTCAGAAGACGGTCTGCATATTTTGTGATCTTCAGCATCCACTGACGGAGATTCTTTTTCGTAACCTCAGCGCCGCAGCGTTCACATTTTCCATTGACAACTTCTTCATTAGCAAGACCTGTCTTACAGGACGGACACCAGTTAATAGGAAATTCTTTTTCGTAAGCAAGTCCTTCCTTAAACATCTTTACAAAAATCCACTGCGTCCATTTATAAAAATCAGGATCTGTAGTATTTACTTCCCGATCCCAGTCGTACAGCGCTGCAATCTCATTGATCTGACGTTTGATATTCGCCACATTTTCTGCGGTGGATTTGGACGGATGAACTCCCATCTTGATAGCATAATTTTCTGCCGGAAGTCCAAAGGCATCCCAGCCCATGGGATGGATGATATAATAACCGTTTAACAGTTTATAACGGCTCCATACGTCTGAAATAACATAACCTCTCCAATGTCCTACATGAAGTCCATTTCCTGATGGATATGGGAACATATCCAGGCAATAATATTTAGGTCTTTTCCCGTCATCCACATTCACTGGATGCTCCTCCCAGATATCATGCCATTTTTTTTCTACTGCCCTATGATTATAAGGTACTGTCATAATTTCTTCCTCCTGAAAAATAAATATAAAAGAAAAGTCCTCCATCTCTCTGAATACTCAGAATAGAGACGAAAGGACTTTATTTCCGTGGTACCACTCTACTTCACAGAACACTGTTCTGCACACTTATTGATTCTGTAACGGGAATTCCCGCTTTTCCCTACTGCAATTTCAGAAAAAGAACTCCGGCGCCAGTTCAAAACTTTCCTCCTCTGTCTTTCACCATCCGACAGCTCTCTGAAATCCGGTACAGTTCCTACTATTCGCCATCCTAGCAGATATCGTATAAAGGGCTCTCCCTTTGACTACAAACATTCTACTCAAGTAAAGTTTTTTTGTCAAGCCTTTTCCTGACTTTTACCACTTATTTCTCACTTTTTCAGCAAATCCAAGCATATGTTTTACAAAAATTTTTGAACCGTTATCCAGTTTCAGCCAACCGTCAAACCATCCAAATACCTGGTGCTGATCGCTGGATATAAGCCATGCAGAAGTATACGCCTTTCTGTCCAGGATAGGAGTAAAATCCAAACCAAGCCGATGATCTAAGGAAGTAAAGCGCCAGGGACGGAGGTAATCTTCTTTTCCATCTGTATCTGTTGGAATATGAAACGTCACATCTTCCAATTTATGGGATTTTCCATCATAAAAAATCATATTTTCCGAAGCTGCCTCTGTATTTCCAAACCCATACCCCAAATTAAATCCCAGAACTTTTCCATCTGCAATCCCCTGCATAGCGCTCCAGTACCAGGTGTTTTCATAAGTCCATACCCCTCTTCCCCAGTCCAGCAAACCGAAACTGTCCGAAGGATGAAATGTATACTTCACTCCCTGATACTCTACCACACCCTTTGCTCTCATACCGATTATCTTCTGATTATAATAAAAATGTCCCGGCTTATCAAAAGGAGTGGCAATTACCATGCTGTCCTGCGGCTCTTCTGATAAAATAATCTTCATGCGGATTGGCATTCCCTTATCAAAATTATCCATTTTTGCCAGAAGAACTCTCCTGCCTTTTTCCACTGAAAATTTGAAGAAGCATCGTTTATCCTGATATTGGGTGATCCCCCGGGAAGAACTGGAAGGAAGCTTTGTTCTTCCCATAGGCATCACCGTCATAGGACTCACAGTTTTTTCTGTCTTTTTATCGAAATCCAAAAATGAAATACTCATAAGACCCATATAACTGTTATCATCCACCGTAAGTGCAACGCCAAAATGCTGATTATAAATCAAATAGTAATCCCATTCCTTAATCCGCAGTTTTTCTCCCCGGATTGCTTTACGATCATATTCTTTTACCAGACTTGTGGCATAACCTGCCTGCTCCAGATTCCCTTCCGAATCCAGCAGCTTTCCCTTTTCCAACTGTTTTTGCATACCTATCCCTCCCCGTTTGTGATTTTATTTTCTTTTATTTTTCATAAAACAAAATGCCCAGTGTTCCTGGTCCGCAATGACTGGAAATCACTCCTCCGGCTATTGTTTCATGAATTTCCTGAAAATAAGTCAATTCTTCCAGACGCTTTCGGATCGTCGCCACCACTTCCGGGGCTGTACCGGAGTGAGTAATAAATACCCGTCGAGGATCTGCACGCAAAAGTTCTTCTTCCAAATCTTTTTCATACCGCAGCAACGCCTTTTCCACGCTGCCGTGATACTTTTTGCCTACGATCATCTTACCTTCAACCACCTGAATACAAGGATGAAGTTTCAGTGTAGTTGCCACCAGTGCGGTAGCTCCGGAACACCTGCCGCCCCGGGCAAGATAGGTAAGGGTATCTACCACAAAACTTGCGCGCACCTTTTCCCGTTCCTGCTCCACTGCCGATACGATCTCTTCTGCTGAAAACCCCTGCTCTGCCAATTCCGCTGCTCGAAGTACCTGCAGACCAATGCCTGTAGATAAATTTCTGGAATCTACCACAAACAGCCGCCCATTGGGGTGATCCTGTCCTACCAGCCGCATCACATTACAGGTAGTGCTCATTTCTTCAGAAATACCAAAGAAAATCACATCATCGCCTGCTTCCAGGCAGGGAGCGAGCAGCTTTTCCGCATATTCAAAAGAAACGGCCGCTGTCTTAGGTGTTGTCTTTTTCTCGTCTGCCCACCGAAAAATCTCTTCCGGCGTCAACTCTACCTTATCATAATAACTTTTATCATCTAATATAATGCATAACGGTATCACCGTAATCTGATATTTTTCAATTAACTCCTCAGACAAATCACACGTACTGTCTGCAAAAATGTGAATCTTTCCTGTACCCATATTTCCTCCCCGCTTTTATTTTAAGCTTAAAACCGTACACACCGGATCTCCCTCCGTATATTCGATCGTAACAGCATCTCCCTCTTTCAGTGCAACCACCGGAAGAAAATCCTGTACCGGAACATCAAAAATCTCTTCTCTTCCCACAAGCACCAGATAAAAATGAGAATTACCGTCTATGACACTCTGGGCAATCCGTTCTAT
>HF995385.1:31916-38602 GCA_000432335.1 Firmicutes bacterium CAG:646 | reverse complement strand
TATTAAGTCTGAAATTAGGCTCAAAGTAAACACTGATATAGTTAGGATCGAAGCTCTGATATTTCTGGATATTTACCATGGCATATTTTTTCACCAGACCGGCGCCGTCTTTCAGAGCCATAAAATAGGTCGGTTCATTCGACACATTGATCAGAATAGGGAATGTTGCCTGATAACCCAGATTCTGTACCTGACCTTCCGCCGAATCCATAGCTGACTGTTCTTCTGCGCCGTTCACCTTATAATACCGAGTCTCTCTGGTTCTCTGATTCATCAGAACAAATCCCACATTAGAACGGTCTCCACTCACGGAAGTCACGCCTGTATATACCCACACATCATCCTCCATCGCCAGATAATTATATCCATCCGTAGATTTCAGACAGCCTTTCTGCCCAAAAATACTGTTAATATATCCATTGATCAGTGTTCCGTGATAATTATACAGCTCAATCAAAAGATCTGCCGGATTTGCCCGGTCTACCCAGGTGGGGCAATCTTCTAACGCATAGTCCTTACATTCTCCCGTCTGCGCATTACAGATGACAACTCTTCCAATCGTCTGACCGCCAAAAAGACCGATCTCAAACTTCTTTACCGGACAGATCCAATATGGCGTTCCGTCATCTGCAATCTCGAAACTCAACTGATCGAACATATACGTAGGATAACAGAAGCGAAGATGACGATAGATATTTCTGTTTAAATACTCTGCCTGTGAATATCGGATCGGTTTATCCAGATTCACCAGTGTCGTTTCCTCTGTTGCCATATCAATCATGATATAAGCCGGAATACCCTCGGACTGGTTTGTTAACCATTTTACAGGGCTGGCATATACCAGAGGCGTTACACGCACCGGTTTCCCATTATAATTAATCTGAGAATACAGATCGCTCACCTCAAACTGCGATACCATATCTACCATACTTCCCATCTTTCTGTTGCCCAAAAGAGAAGCGCTCTCTTTGTCCAGAAGCGGAACCTGATTAAAGTCTGCAGGTTTGATGTCTTCTGTAAAATCCCGTTCTTCTATCTCTAAAAGATTGCGATATTTCTTTGCGTTTACAATAGGGGAAGACAAGACCGCTCCCACCACATACACAAGGACAACCACCACAATAGCAGCAATTCCCAGTTTCATGACCTTACTTTCTTTTACTTCCTGCACGCTGCCGATTCTCTTTTTCACTGCATACCACACCAGAAGGATCACACCCAACGCCACAAGAAACGCCCAAAAGCCAGTGGAGTGGATGTTGATTGCCGGCAGCGCCACATAATAATAAGCTCCTGCCACCAGCAGCAATCCCAACAGGAACAGGATAATTCTCCTAATTTTCTTCATATTCTTCTCCCTTTTCTACTAAAAGTATTTATTCACAGTATAGAAGAATATAGGGCAGGAACTTGAAATAGTCAAGCCCCCGCCCTTCTTTTTTATTAAAACTTAATAACTGAGATTATCCTTCTTCTCCATCCGTCAGTTTGCTTGCTCTGGCAGCAATTTCTCTTTCCTGTACATCGGAAGGAGCCTGCTCGTAACGGGCAAACGTATAGGAGAAATCTCCTGCTCCTCCTGTCATTGAACGAAGCACAGTAGAATATCCGTAAATCTCCAGTTCCGGAACATCTGCTTCAATTACCGTATAGCCGTCTTTATCTGGATTCATACCAAGAACACGACCGCGGCGCTTATTCAAATCCCCCATAACATCTCCCGTAAATTTGTCTGGAACACGTACCTGCATAGTCACGATAGGCTCCAGAAGAATCGGTGATGCAGCCAGAAAACCATCTTTGAATGCCATACGGGTAGCCGTCTTAAATGCCATTTCCGAGGAATCTACCGGATGATAAGAGCCATCATACAAAACCGCTTTCACACCTACAACCGGATAAGCCGCCAGAGGTCCTGCAAGAACAGATTCCTGAAGTCCTTTTTCCACTGCCGGGAAATAATTCTTCGGCACTGCGCCTCCTACAACAATCTGTTCAAACATATACGGTGTTTCCAGATCGCCAGAAGGTTCGAAAGTCATCTTTACATGACCGTACTGACCATGACCGCCTGACTGTTTCTTATATTTTTTATCAATATCCGATTTTTTGCGGATTGTCTCACGAAAAGCAACTTTCGGTTTGGAGATTTCCACATGTACCTTATACTGTTCTTCCAGCTTGCTGACAATGATATCAATATGCTGATCGCCCATACCGTAAAGCAGTGTCTGATGATTTGCAGAATCATTTACAACTTTCATTGTCAAATCTTCCTGACACATTTTGGACAATGCCTGAGAAATCTTATCCATATCTGCTTTATTCACTGCTTTGTATCGTTTGCAGGTATACGGAGTGGAAATATCCGGTTTTCCATACATCACCGGCACCGATTTCGTTGCCAGGCTGTCGCCGGTCCGAAGCTCATTTAATTTTGCTGCCGCTCCGATATCACCGGCGTGAAGTTCTGAAACTTCCACGGGGCGGGAGCCTTCCATCACATATAGTTTGCCTAATTTTATCTCTGTATCCTGATCCACATCATAAAGCACATCTCCTGCTTTGATAACACCGGAGCATACTTTCAGAAGAGAATACTTTCCTAAAAATGGATCCACGATAGTCTTAAATACCATCGCAGATTTTGATTTGGTAAAATCATAATTCGCCTCAAAAATCTCACTGGTATTTTTTAAGATGCCTGCTCTCTCTCTCTGATTCGGGCTTGGGAAATAACCGCAAATATCATCCAGAAGAATCTTTACACCCTGCAGATTCACTGGAGAACCCATACAAACAGGAACAATACTTCCGTCTCCCACGCACATAGCCAGCGCTGCGGAAATCTCTGCTACAGAAAACTCATCGCCCTCAAAGTAACGATCCATAAATTCTTCACTGGTCTCTGCCACTGCTTCCAGAAGAATCTCTCTGTATTTTTTCAGATATTCTTTGGAATATTCAGGAATCGGGCACTCTTCTTTCCGATCTCTGTCAATATATCTGCGACCCTTATTTTTTACGATGTTGATATAACCTACAAACTTTTCATTTTCACGGATGGGCATGTGAAGCGGTGCGATGCGCTTTCCGTAAAGTTCCGTCAGATCTTCCACTACCTGACGGTAGCTGACATTATCAATATCCATCTCTGTCACGAAAATCATACGGGGCAATTTATATTTTTCACATAATTCCCACGCTTTCTGCGTTCCTACCTGTACGCCGGATTTACCGGAAACTACGATCACTGCCGCGTCTGCCGCTGCCACTGCTTCTTCTGCTTCTCCTACAAAATCAAAAAAACCAGGCGTATCAAGAATATTGATTTTTACCTTATCCCACTGAATCGGCACCATAGAGGTACTGATTGAAAATTTACGTTTGATTTCCTCTTTATCAAAATCACTGATGGTATTTCCATCTGCTACTTTACCCAGTCGATTTGTGATACCTGAAAGATAAGCCATAGCTTCTGTCAGTGTAGTTTTTCCTGCTCCGCCATGACCAAGCAGCACTACATTCCTTATTCGGTCTGTTCTGAAAACGTCCATATGTAATACCTCCCAAAATTTAGTATGTATATATCTTACTAAAACTTCTTGTATTTTTCAAGTATTTTATTGAATTTTGACAATATTTTTCTTCGTTTCTTCTTCTTTATTTGATTCTTTTTCACTAATTTTCATGTAAATACAAACAATTTTAGTCATTTTATCTGTTTTTTCTTGTTTTTCACTTTAAAGCGATAAATTATTGACTTTTTTCTTCTGCTGCTTTACAATGAAAATTAGCTTAAAAATATGAAAACGAGGAAAAATATATGATCATAGTAATGAAACCGAATGCACCGGAAAGTGCCATTCGCTCTATCACGGAAGTGATCTGCTCCAAAGGGCTTCAAACCCACCTTTCGGAGGGAGAACAGGTCACCATCATCGGCGTAGTGGGCGATAAAAGAAAATTAAATAATCAGAATATTGAAGTTATGCCTTTCGTGGACAAAATTGTTCCTATCACCGAAAGCTATAAACTCACCAATAAAAAATTTCATCCTCAGCCTTCCCTCATCAAAGTGGGAAATTATGAGATTGGTCCCGATACGCTTACCATTATGGCAGGTCCCTGCGCAGTGGAAACCGAGGAACAGCTTATGGAAATCGCCCGGGCAGTAAAAAAGGCGGGAGCGCAATTTGTCCGGGGCGGAGCTTACAAGCCAAGAACTTCTCCCTACTCTTTCCAGGGACTGGAAGAAGAAGGGCTCCGTTATATGGAAGAAGCAAAAAAAGAAACCGGACTGGCTACGATCTGCGAAGTAATCAGTGAAGCTGCTATTGAGGCTGCTGCCAAATATGTAGACATGATACAGATTGGCGCCCGCAACATGCAGAATTTTCAGCTTTTGCGTGAGGCAGGACGTTCCGGTCTTCCCGTCCTTTTAAAAAGAGGACTGGCCGCTACCATTGACGAATGGCTGAATGCCGCCGAATATATCATTGCGGAAGGCAATTCCAATGTAGTACTCTGCGAGCGCGGCATCCGTACCTATGAAACTACCACCCGAAATACATTGGATCTCAGCGCCGTTCCGGTGATCCGTTCCAAGTCTCACCTTCCGATCATCGTAGATCCCAGTCATGCCACCGGCGTTGCCGCTTACGTGCCTCCTCTGGCAAAGGCCGCTGTAGCCTGCGGCGCAGACGGATTGATGATCGAAGTACATAATGATCCCGCTCATGCGCTTTCTGACGGTCCCCAGTCTCTCACATTTTCTCAATTTGAGGAAATGATGGCAGATATGAAAGCTTACATCAAACTGGCGGACCGAATGCTTCAGGCAAACAATTAAAAAGCAGAAAGGATGAAATCTACCATGGAAGAACAATTTTGTGTGGGATTTATCGGTCTTGGGCTGATTGGCGGCTCCATAGCCAAAGCGCTCCGCCGTTTTCATCCTCAGGTGAAAATTTACGCCTATACCCGCACCGAAGCTACACTGGATCAGGCGCTCTCAGAAGGTGTCATTGACAGAAAATGTACCAAAGAAGATCCTCTTTTTCGTACCTGCCGTTATATTTTTCTGTGTGCCCCGGTAAATGATAACATCGCTTATCTGACATGGCTGAAGGATCATATTGCTCCCGATTGTATTATTACAGATGTGGGAAGTGTAAAAGGAGCAATTCATAAAGCAATTTCCGATCTCCATCTGGACAGAAATTTTATCGGAGGTCATCCCATGGCCGGTTCTGAACAGACCGGCTATGAGAATGCTACGGATTTTCTTTTGGAAAATGCCTACTATATCCTCACCCCCGGCGGGGAAATTGACATTATGCGTCTTACGGAATTTATGGAGCTGGTGACTTCTCTGGGCGCTATTCCACTGGTTCTCACCTGGGAGGAACACGATTATATTACTGCCGCCGTAAGTCATCTGCCCCACATCATAGCCTCCACCCTGGTCAATGCTATCCAGAAAATGGACACGCCGGAGGAAAATATGAAACTAATCGCAGCGGGCGGTTTTAAAGATATCACCCGTATCGCTTCCTCTTCTCCCGTTATGTGGCAGCAGATTTGTATGGAAAATAAAGAAATGATCTCCAAGGTGCTGGACGAGTACATCCGTCTGATCGTTCAGGCAAAATGTTGGGTAGACAATGGGGAAGCATCTGATATTTATCAAATGTTCTATCATTCCAAAGAATACCGGGACTCGATCCCCTATGCTGCCAAAGGCGCTCTGGAAAAAGTATATGCGCTTTACTGCGATATTTATGACGAGGCGGGCGGCATCGCCACCATAGCCACACTGCTTGCCATGAATAACATTAACATAAAAAATATTGGAATCATTCACAATCGAGAGTTTGAAGAGGGCGTACTCCGTATTGAATTTTATCAGGAGGATGCCTGCCTGAAAGCGGAACAGATTTTAAAAGAACGAAATTATAAGATTCAGAAAAGATAAGATCCAAGAGGGAAAATCTATGAACATCAAAAAACCTTCTTCTCCTTTAAAAGGAGAACTTACTGTGCCGGGAGATAAGTCCATCTCCCACCGAGCTGTTATGTTCGGCGCCATCGCCAACGGCACCACACGTATTACGAACTTTCTTCAGGGCGCTGACTGCCTTTCTACCATTGCCTGTTTTCAGAAGCTGGGGATTTCCATCGAAAATACTCCTTCTGAAATTCTGGTACACGGAAAAGGGCTTCACGGTCTTTCCGCCCCTTCGGACTATCTGGATACGGGAAACAGCGGCACAACCACCCGGCTGATCGCCGGAATCCTTGCCGGACAGGAATTTACCTCTTTTCTCACTGGAGATGCTTCCATTCAAACCCGCCCTATGAAACGGATCATCCAACCCCTTTCCCTGATGGGCGCTTCGGTGGAAAGTCTGTGGGGAAATGACTGCGTCCCCTTAAAAATTCAGGGACATCCCCTCCAAAGTATCTCTTACCTTTCCCCTGTAGCCTCTGCTCAGGTAAAATCCTGTATTCTTCTGGCAGGTTTATACGGAAATGATATTACTTCTGTCACAGAACCTTTTTTGTCACGAAATCACACGGAACTGATGTTATCCCACTTTGGAGCGAAAATTTCTTCTCAGAATACCACCGTTTCCATAGAACCAGAACCTGTACTATATGGAACTGACATCTCTGTTCCCGGG
>HF995385.1:24395-31808 GCA_000432335.1 Firmicutes bacterium CAG:646 | reverse complement strand
AGAGATGGCATCCTTCGCGTATGCAAAGCTATGGGAGCAGACATTCAGCTTATGAATCATTCTACGGCAGGAGGAGAGCCGGTGGCCGATCTTCTGGTTCGCCACAGCACCCTTCACGGAACGGTAATCGAAGGAGAACTGATTCCCGCCCTGATTGATGAAATTCCCGTGATCGCCGTATTGGCCGCTTATGCAAAAGGGACCACTGTGATCCGCAATGCGGAAGAACTAAAAGTAAAAGAATCCAACCGCCTTGGCATCCTGGTAGAAGAACTCACTGCCATGGGAGGAAACGTAGAGGAAACTTCGGATGGTATGATCATCCACGGAGGCGCCCCCTTACAAGGCGCCTCCATCGACAGCAGACTGGATCACCGCATCGCCATGTCCTTTGCCATTGCAGGCCTCGCCGCCGAAGGAACCACACAACTACTGCGGGCAGACTGTGTGAACATCTCCTATCCGGGCTTCTATAAAGATTTGAGAGAATTGATGCATTAAAAGTCGAGCTGCCGCATAAAATGTATACATATTCTGGATATACATTCCATGCGACAGCTCCGCTTTTTCTATAAGCCTATTTCGAAAAATTGCATAAGCAGTTATTCTTCTGACGTGATTTTAATAACTGCTTTTACAATATCTGCTTTATTATGCACACTATAATCCATCGCTTTTTGTACTTCATCCAAGGTGAAAATATCCGTAACTATTCCTTTCAAATTTACCTTCCCTGTTGCTACCGCATCAATCGCCATGGGGTAAATATGACGATAACGGAAAACCGTCTTCAATGTAAGTTCTTTATCCAGCACCAAACTCATTGGAAGATTCATCTCTCCTGATTTGCTATAACCAACCAGCACAATATTAGATCCCTTTTTCGCCATGTGGATTGCCTGTCTTGTTGTAATTTCCGTACCAGCAGTTTCAATCACCAAATCCATTCCTTTTTCATCTGTCAATCGCTGCACTCTTTCCAAAACATCTTCCTTTGCACCATTAATCACTCCGGTTGCGCCCAATTCCATTGCCTTCTCCAGACGCTTTTCCATAATATCGACTACATATACTTCCGATACTCCTCTTGCTTTTAATGCCATCATAGATACCAAACCGATACAGCCTGCTCCCATAACGACTGCCTTCTGACCTAAATGCGCATCTCCCTGAATCGCCGCGTGGAAACCAACTGCCAGCGGTTCAATTAATGCTCCTTCTAAAGTACTCACATTTTCCGGAAGCTTGAAACACAGATCAGCCTCATGCGCCACATATTCCTGAAAAACGCCATCTACCGGAGGGGTCGCAAAAAACACAACATCCGGGCAAAGATTATATTTTCCCTGTTTACAAAATTCGCAGTGTCCACACGTTTTTCCCGGCTCCAACGCAACCCTGTCTCCCACTTTTAAGTGCTGAACATTTGCCCCTACCTCGACAACAACGCCTCCCGGCTCATGTCCAAGAACAAACGGCGGTTCCACTACATAATCTCCAATCGCACCAGTTTCATAATAATGCAGATCCGAACCACAAATACCAACATACTCCAATTTTACAAGTACTTCATCTGCTCTTGGCTGCGGAATATCTCTCTCTTCAAATCCCATTTTCCCGATTCCATTCATAACCGCTACCTTCATTTTTCCATTCATTTTATTATCTCCTTTACTTTTTTATACACTTAATTAAACAGTTTTATTATGTTTCTTTATAATAGTCTTCAAATAACAATTTGTCAATAATTTTTGGTATTATGCGCAAAAAATAAGATTCTCATTTCGACCATATCCTTTATCAAAATCTGCTCGAAACAAGAATCCTATCATATTATATTTCTTCTACAAATAGTTCTATTACATACAATGCTGCCCCCAAAGCTGCTGCTCCAATTTTATAATTACAGTTTTTTACAAATTGACCGTCCTCAGAAAAGGTATTCCGTTCCGATACTTTGTTTCTGATATCTGCCATATAATCTTCCAGATAGCTTCCCACGTATCCTCCTAACACAATATCGCAATCCAGCAGCATATGGATATTATTTACAGCAATCGACAAATATTTTGTATATCTCTCCCATTCCTCTATATATTCTGGTTTCTTCTGCTTTAATCCTTCAAAAAAAGTTTCCAGCTTACCCCCTGCAAATTCCGCTAATTTTTTCGCTGTACAATAGGAGTCAAAACATCCGCGTTTCCCACAATAGCATTCTAAACCATCCGGAACAATTGTCATATGTCCAACTTCTCCACATCGAAATTCACTCCCATATACAATTCCTCCATTACTGAAATAAGCTCCTCCGACCGTATTGCTTAAGGACAAATAAAAGAAATTCTTTTCTTTTTCTCCTTGAAATGCCTCTGCATTCGCTCCAGCATTCGCATCATTCAAAAATATACAGGGATATGCAAAAAACTTTTCCATTTCTTGAAAGGAAAGAGCTTTTATATTCAATACATGGGAGTTTGTGATTTCCCTCTTTTCCATATCTGTAATTCCGGGAATTGAAATACCCACACCTAATATTCTTTCAGCTGCTATCTTTTCTTTTTTCAAGAATTTTTCAAGCTTTTGACTTACTTCAGAAAAATATTCTTCACTTCTGCAAAATGGATAATATATCCTCTCATATCTTAATATTTCACCCGCCAAATTCGTTAAGATTAATCCGATATGATTTTTAGTAATATCCACCCCGGCAGCCAACCTAAAGTCTGCTTCTATTGCCAATGCTTTTGCTTTTCTTCCACCTGTCGATTCCAATTCACCATTTTCTTTTATCAATCCCAATTCTATCAACTCTTTTGTATTCTGAGTTACCGTTGGAAGACTAAGTTTTAATTCATATGCAATATCCGGATTTGAGACAATGCCACTTTTTCGTACATAACGATAGATTCTATTTCTATTTTTCCTTTTTACTTCCATATTTGTTATCTTTTTACTTGCCATATGCCCTCCAATAACCACTTTATTAAAGTACTTTCTTTAGCATAACATATCCGCACTGTTTTGCAAGTAATACTTCTACGTCTCACATCCGTATGCAAAAACTGCCGCATTAGAGATTTATAGACATAAATATCTAAATAACCATCTAACGCGGCAGTTTTTTTATTTCTTACCTCATTCCGGTTCCATAAAAATCTACTATATCCCCGGCATCATAGTATACCTTATCCAGTTCTTCAATCGTGCATTTTCCCTCTTTAATATCCACGATTGTAACGGAACAGTTCGCCGGAACATGATCCAGCCAAAAACTGTGCTCTCCTTCTATCATATGATATAAAAGGGCTCTGCTGGAGCATCCATGAGCAGCAATCAGAATCGTTTTATCCTGATATTCCGGAACAGAAATCAATTCCTCATAAAAATCCTTTGTTCTTTCCAGAACCTGACGAATACTTTCTCCCCCTTCCGGCGGAACATAGGAAAATGGATCTTTAAAAAAATCCGGAAAATTTGGGGATGGAATCTGGTAATTGTCCCCACGGCAACAAAGTCCTTCCCATTCCCCAAATGTAATTTCCTGAATCCTTTCATCCGTAAGCAGCGGCACCTCTTTTCCTTCGCACACAAGTTTCGCCGTTTCCACTGCCCGTTTCAGGGGGCTGGATATCACCAGATCAAAGGAAATATCTCTCATTCCTTCCCCGGTGATTTTCGCAAGGCGGATACCGTTTTCATTTAACTCAATATCCGCTTTGCCCTGTAAACGCCCTTGTGTATTCCAGACTGTTTCTCCGTGCCGTATGATATATAATTTCATAATCTTTTCCTTTCAAAACAAACTGTCTGGCAAATGTTCCTTACTGTCTCAGCTGAATTCCCAGGCTTTCCAATCCGTTCAGGATCTTCTTCATTGCACTGGATACTTCTGCCTCTTCCAGTGTTTTTTCTTTGGAACGGAAGGTGATAGAGTAAGCCACTGATTTATAGCCTTCCTGAATCTGGCTTCCCTCATAGATATCGAAAAGTTCATAATTTTCCAGAATCTTTCCGCCTCTCTGAGCAATCATGTGCTCGATCTGACCTACCATGATATCTTTCGGAACTACCATGGAAATATCGCGGTTCACTGCGGGGAATTTTGCAATTCCTTCATATTTTCTGTCGAAAGTGGCATGGTTCACCACATGAAGAATATCGATCACTGCCACATACGCCCGTGTTCCGATTCCATACGTATCTGCTACAACCGGATGTACTTCACCCAGATATCCTAGCAGATCTCCCTCATAAGAAATCAACGCCTGACGTCCCGGGTGCAGGAATGATTTCCCTGCTTTCGGGTCATAATCTACTTTTTTGTGCATTCCCACCTGATCAAAGAACTCCTCGATCACGCCCTTCATATCAAAGAAATCTCCGTCTCCATACATGCCCAGTGTAAACATCATCCGTTCTTCCGGAAGTTCTGTAAGGGGCAGACTCTTGGGAAGATATACATTACCCAGTTCATACAAACGAACATTCTTATTTCTTCTATTATAATTTGTTGCCAGAGAAGTCAGCATACCATTCAGAGAAATAGTACGCATAATACTGAAATCTTCTCCCAGAGGATTAGAAATAGAAATTGCATTTCTCAGCATATCTCCCTGAGGAATCTGCAGTTTATCAAATACCTTAGGACTTTCAAAAGAATAGCAATATCCCTGAGAGAATCCGCAGTATTCTGCCACATCTCTTGCCACCTCTTCAATACGAAGCTTGAATGGAAGTTTTCCAGTGGTCGCTTCTCCCTTGGGAAGTGTGGTAGGAATATTGTCATATCCATAAAATCTTGCCACTTCTTCTGCAATATCTGCGGTGCGGAAAATATCATGCCGGAAGGTAGGCGCTACAATTTCATTTGTAGTTTCATCGTAATGCAGTTCTACTTTTTCCAAATATGCCAGCATCTGCTCTCTGGAAATTTCTGTTCCCAAAAGATCGTTGATCTTTTCCGGCTCAAACGGAACTCTTACAGGCTCTTTTTTCTTACTATATACGTCCACCATACCGCCCACAACTTCTCCGGCTCCCAGTTCTTCCATCAACTGGCAGGCGCGGTCGATTGCTACCTGTGCATTATTAGGATCCAGTCCTTTTTCAAATTTTCCAGAGGCATCGGTACGAAGTCCGATTCTTTTGGAAGACAGACGGATATTTGGTCCATCAAAGCAGGCAGCCTCAAACAGTACGGTGTGTACATCATCGGTAATCATGGAGTTTTCTCCACCCATAATACCTGCGATACCCACTGCTTTTTCTCCATCACTGATCATCAGCACATTCTCATCCATGGTGCGCTCCTGTCCGTCCAGAGTCACCAACTTCTCATTTTCTGCTGCCCGGCGAACCACGATCTGCTGTCCGGAGATTTTATCCAGATCATAGGCATGCATCGGCTGACCATACTCTTCCATCACATAATTAGTGATGTCCACCAAATTATTGATAGGACGAATACCGTTAGCTGCCAGACATCTCTGCATCCATTTTGGAGAAGGACCAATTTTAATATTTTTTACCACCCTCGCACAGTAACGACTGCACAGATTCTGATCCTCCACAATTACTTTAATATAATCCTCTGCCTTTTCTTCATTTCCCGTTTCTTTCACTACTGGAGGCACAAATTTCTTTCCAAAAGTGGCTGCTGCCTCTCTTGCAATACCCAGCACACTATAACAATCTACACGATTCGATGTAATCTCATATTCAAAAATCACATCATCCAGTCCCAACGCTTTGATGGCGCTCTCGCCCACTATGGCATCTTCCGGGAAAATATAGATTCCATATTCCGGCGCATCCGGATACATTTCTCTTGTGGAACCCAGTTCTTCAATGGAGCAAAGCATACCGTAGGAATCCACGCCGCGCAGTTTTCCTTCTTTAATCTTCACTCCGCCGGGAGTTTTCTTTCCATCATGTCCGCCTGCAACTCTTCCTCCCGGAAGAACCACCGGAACCTTATCTCCTTCTTTCACATTGGGAGCGCCTGTCACGATCTGCGTCACCTTATCTCCCACATTTACCTGACAGATGATCAGTTTATCTGCGTCCGGATGCTTTTCTATTTTTTCAATCTGACCGATCACGATATTCTCCAGATCTGCATCCAGCCTCTCATAGCCTTCCACCTTTGTTCCTGATAATGTCATCGCATCGGTATATTCCTGCGCAGTTACATCCAGATCTGGAACAAACATTTTAATCCATGATAATGATGTATTCATAATCCTCTTCCTCCTAGAACTGTTTTAAAAATCTATAATCATTTTCATACAAAAGACGCATATCATCGATCTCATATTTCAGAAGAGCGATACGTTCCAGACCTACACCAAAAGCAAATCCTGTATATTCCTTGGGATCGATTCCGCACATTTCCAATACATGAGGATGCACCATGCCACAGCCCAGAATCTCGATCCAGCCGGAACCCTTACAGAACCGGCATCCAGAACCGCCGCATTTGAAACAAGATACATCTACTTCTGCGCTGGGTTCTGTAAATGGAAAATGATGAGGACGGAATTTTGTCTTTGTCTCCGGTCCAAACAGTTCTTTTGCAAATTCTTCCAATGTTCCTTTCAAATCTGCAAAAGTAATATGTTTGTCAATGACTAATCCTTCAATCTGATGGAAAGATGGAGAATGGGTAGCATCTACCTCATCAGAACGGAACACACGACCAGGAGCGATCATACGGATCGGAAGCTTTCCTTTTTCCATAGTTCTCGCCTGAACAGGAGATGTCTGAGAACGCAGCAAAATACTGTCCGTGATAAAAAACGTATCCTGTTCATCTCTTGCCGGATGATCCTCCGGAATATTTAATTTGGTAAAGTTATAATCAGCGTATTCCACTTCCGGACCTTCCACCACTTCATAACCCATACCAATAAAAATCCGTTCTACTTCCTCCAAAGCAATAGTATTCGGATGGCGATGACCTACATTTGCTTTCTTTGCCGGAAGGGTCACATCGATAACCTCAGAAGCCAGTTTCGCCTCCATAATCTCTTTTTCCAGTCGTTTTTTCGTCTCTTCCATCATATTTTCGATGCTGGCGCGCACATCATTTACCATCTGTCCCACCTTCGGACGATCTTCCGGCGCCACATCCTTCATACTTTTCAATACAGAAGTAAGCTGTCCTTTTTTTCCAAGAAAACTGACTCTCACATCATTTAATTTGTCCAGCGCATCTGAATTCTGAATCTTCTCAGAAGCATCATCCAGAATCGCCTGCAAGGTTTCTTTAATACTGTTGCTCATGATCATTCTCCTTTTCTCTTTCTTTTTCTGAAAAACAAAAAACCTCGTCCCTCTAAAATTAGAGGGACGAGGAATATTCTCGCGGTACCACCCTGTTTCCCGGATCTTCTCCGAGCGCTTTGGCTGAAC
>HF995385.1:13868-24353 GCA_000432335.1 Firmicutes bacterium CAG:646 | reverse complement strand
ATCCCTTACTGCATTTCGGGGATGAAGCTCCGGCGGGAATCTCAGTACATATCTGAACTTAAAAGGGCTTTCAGCCGATGACCCCTTCTCTCTGCAAGAAAATATATACCTACTTACACCTTCACAGCATTTTTCTATCAGCTATTATTCTAATTATATTTTCATTATCTGTCAAGAGTTTTTTCCTCACTCTCACCCTCTTTTTCCTTATCTTCCTCCCGAAAACCCTCCAAAAACTCTCTGTACTCCGCCCGTATTCTGTCAGAAGCCATCTGATGAAGCTTTCGGAAACGATCTTCAAAATATGCATTAATCTCCGCCCCGATCAAAATAATATACATACAGAAATACAGCCACAGAAGAATCAGAATAATCGTAGTCAGACTTCCATACATATTGGATAAACCATCATACACATCAATATATATAGAAAATCCCAGAGAAAATAATGACCATGCCACCGCCGAACTCACTGCCCCGGGGATCTGATACTTTAGACTTGCCTTCCGATTGGGTAAAAATTTGTATATCAATAAGAAGATACACACCAGAATACAAAGGGATATCGCCGTTCTCATTCCGATCACATGAGCCGTAATATTTCCCAAAACCGGAATATACTTCGTGAGCAGCTTCTGAATACTGTTGCCAAATACCAGCAGAACCAAACTGCCAATAACCGCTATGATAAAAATTAAAGTATATATGGCAGAGCGTATTCTCATGACCACATAATTTCGTGTCTCCTCCACATGATAAATGGCATTCACCCCATCTGTAAGAGCCTTGATCCCTTTTCCCGCACTCCACAAAGCCAGAATCGCAGAAATAGGAACCACCGCCGTTCCTTTTGCATACACCTCGGAAATAATCCCCAAAAGAAAATTTCGAAATTCTCCCGTATCAGGCATGATCTGCAAAAGCATATCCGTAACCATCTTCTGGTCGCTGATCGGAGGAATATACTGCACCAATGTAAGTAAAAGCATCAGAAAAGGAATAAAGGACAACAAAATAAAATAGGCTGCCTGCGTGGCAAATGCTCCCACATGATCTTCTTTCAGGCGTTCCATAAATCCAAAAATAGTTTTCAGATATCGTTTCATTCTATTTTCCTTCCTGAAAATATTTTTTTATCATCATACTATTATTTTCCCTTTCTTGCAAGTTTTTCCCCACAGATGCCCTATTTTCACCCTTCCAAAGAAATATCTTTGTAAAATGTCTGAAGAATTTCCTCCCATCCTGCTCCATTTTCGCCCAGATGCCGCGCCCCATTTTGGCTCATTCCCACACCGTGGCCATATCCTCCTCCAGTGAGCAAAAATCCCGTAAGCCGTCCTTCCGAAAATACAGGATCGATTACAAAGTAACCACTGGGAAGAATCTTCATGCTTCTGCTCTCTGTCCCATCCCCTCGAAAAATCGGAATATCCTCAGGAGAAAAAAACTCACGAATCGCATACTCATTACAAAGACTTTTTTTTCCTTTCGTTCCCACCAGTTCCAGTTCTCTCACCGCTCCGCCGTCAGATCGCTTTTTTACAGAAAACTCCTGAATTTCTCCAATCTCCGGGTACTGGCTCACCACTCTTTCCTGTATCTGTTCTACCGGAAAAGTAGCATTCCATCGATACCAGGGTTCTTCCTTCTCATAATCTGTTTCTCCAACATGCGTGATAAATTCTCGAAAGGCTTCCTCCGAAAAACCTTCTTCTGTTTTACCGTCTGCCAGGGCTTCCACCGCCCCCGCCGACACCGATATACTTTTCAGATAAGACGCCGGTTCTTTTGCATCCCACACTTCATCCGTACTGGTATATCCACAGGAAGTAGAAAAAAAGTATGCCTGCACCGGTTTCCCCTGACAACACATAATTTTTCCTCTGGTCTCTTCCACTGCCTGATCCGTTACGGGCTGACGGGAAATATTATTATATACCTGAAAAGAAACGGTATCATCCACATCAGCATGATATTCTTCCAGTCGTCCTTCCTCCATCTGACTGACAGCATACGTTCTGGCGCATACCGCCTGCGCTTTTAAAGCTTCCAGAGGATAATCTGCCGGCATTTCACTGGGAACTACATATTTCAGATACGTTTCCAGATCCACCTCGTTAATCAAATAAAATCCCCTGTCATTTTTATTCACTTCCAATACGCCTTCATAGGAGGGAATCCCCTGATTTTTTTGCAGACTGGGAACGATAATCGCATCTCCTTCATTGCAAGCACTTATCCTGATCTGTCCTTCCGACAAAAGTTCTCCCACATTTACCACTTCGCCGGCAGAAGACTCCTTTTCCACTGCTCCAGTAATATGCAATCCTCCTGCCGCCTGCACCAATACACTTTCCTGCTCATATCCCTGCGAAGGTATATCCGTCAAAAGCACACGAATCTTTCTTCCTTTTTCTTCACTTTTCCCTGTTTCTTCTATCGTGGTCTCTGTCTTGATTTCCACTATCTCTTCTGTCTGCTGTCCTTTTTCCGGCCGCTCGCTTACCTGCTGCTCCTGCAGTACCTTCTGTTCTAGCTGTCGATACAAAACCCTTTCTTTCCATCCATAAAAGCCAAACATACATACCAAAATCATCAAAAACAACTTTAGTAAACTTACAAAATCCCGTTGATTTCTATCATTTTTCATCATATCCTAGTATATGTATTTCCATAAAAATAATACCCTGCACACAAAAACTGCTCCTGTGTACAGGGTATCCCTATGTATTCCCAATAAAATACTATGAAAAATTCTTTTACTTCCGTTCCTGCGTACTTCGTTTTTTCTTTCGGGTATTTTCCGGTGGAGAAAAGGTCTGAATATACTCCTGCCGAATCTGCGTCACATCCTGCGAAAGAAAAGCGACAATACGCTCCTGCTCAGATTCGCAAGTCGGAAAGAAAGATGCAAATTTTTGCGTCATCTGCTCCTCTTTCCCTTGCAGCTTAAGAGTTCTTTCATATCCTATCAATTCTCTCAATACACTAACGAACTCCTCGTATCTGGATTCTTCAATACGCAAATTGACTTTCGCCTTTGCAGTCATTCCATTAAGATATTTTACCTCCAGTAAAGTTTCATGTTCCCGGCGCTCCATGCCAATCCCCAATGCCAGCTTTTTTGAAAGCAGCGTCCCACCAATCACCATCCAGTTCTGGCTTCGATAAATGTCAAGATACCGCTTCATGGCATCATCTTTAAAAGGTATAGACTCAAAGCATTCTCCATCCAGCAACTGTTCCAACTGATCTTTCTCAAGAATCTGATTCAACGCTGGCAGACTGCGATACGGCGTAAAAACATAGCGTTTCATTTTCTTGAAAAAAGCAGCAACCAGAACAGCGATACTACATATCACCAGAAAGTTTTCTCCGTCCATTTCTACCTTTCCACTTACCGTTCCCCAGATACCAGCTAAAATCAGAACGACACCAAAACTCCACAACCCTAAAATTAACAGCTTTTTCAGCGGATAAAAATGAATCCACTCAATGATCTGTACCTGTCGTTTACCGCTCATGGAATCCTCCCGCAAAAGCAATCGAGCAATCCATTGATTCAGGCACATCGGAATCCATGCAATACCAAAAAAGAAAACTGCAATACCACCGTAAAGGGCAATACCGATCCAACCGATATCCAGATAAGATTCCAGAAGCAGCAGAAAAACGATTGGAAGAATCATAAGGAGAAGAAAAGGAACATCTGATTTCTTCCGTTCCTTCTGAAAATTTAAATCCTTAAAAGCTGAGTGGAGACACAGAGCAGCAATCATCACTGCTGCCATACCTCCTCCCACCCAGTTTTTAAGCTCTCCGAACCGCATGACGTGTTCAACTTCCTGCATCTTAAGAAATTTCCCGGTAATTCCTGCATAAAGACAAAATCCCAAATAAATCAGTGCAAAAAATGCCCCTGTCAGCTTCAAAATTGTTTTTCCTGAAACTTTTCGTTTTCCCATCTTTTATTCTCCTGTAAAATCACTGCTTCCGCACATAGAAAATTCCAGCATACTCATTCTCCGCGATGTTGACGAATAATAAAATAGAACAGGAAACAAAACGCCACAAAAGCAGCACCCATACAAGGAAAATAAATCTCATCAGACAACACTGCAATCGCCGGATGACTCAACACACACACAAGCACACAAACGGCAAAAGCCATTCCACTCAGCAAAATATAGAGCGGTTTCCGATTCGGTGCTACCTCCAGCATATTCTCCCAGGTTCTTCTGCGCGCAAACTCTCGCAGTAACTGCTCCTCCTCCGGTATTCCCTTAATCAGAAAACAAGTACACCGGGTCACGCTCTTATCAGGATGACGCACCTGACATCGAACAGCGTAATGATTGTGATTTTCTTTGATCCCCAGTACCTTCAGGATCTCATCTGCACGATCAGGTACAAAGGACTGATGAACTTGTTTACGCAAAAACGCCTGTGTCTCCATCGCACTAACTGCAAAGCCAAGAAAACCATCCCCATGCTTAGAAAGATTGCGAGCATCCATAACCCATAATCGGTTATTTTCTGTCAGAAAAAAAATCGTAGCATCCTGAATTGCCCGTCGGCTCATGAGAGCAACAAGCCCTATCCCTAAAACACTGACAGCAAACAACAAAATCAGTGAACATACTTTTTTATCAATTCCCAAAGACCGAGAAAGGAAAGTTCCTCCCAAAAGCAAAAGAACCATCAGCAAAACAATTCCTAAAATACCGCCGATTGTCCGATACCCATAGCGGCTTTTCTTTCCGGTTTCTGTAGACAGCCATGCTTTTTCTATTTCCATAGATACATATTCCTCGCTAAAACAGCGCCGTAATTGTTTTCTTTATTCAACTACAAAGCGAAAAACTGTTCTGGTATCATATTTTTCTCCCGCTTTCAAAAACGGTTTTGCAAAATGAGGATCATTTACCGCATTGGGACAATATTGTGATTCCAGACAGAATCCATTGCGTTTCTTATAGATAACGCCGTTTTTACCCTTTTCATTCTCAATAAAATTGCCGGTATAAAACTGAACTGCCGGACAGTCTGTAAAAGCTTCCATAGAAATACCCGTCTGAGGACAAATAACCTTTGCCATCCAATCCATCTTGCCCTCTTCTTTATCCAAAACAAAATTGTGATCATATCCACCGGTGAGCTTCAACTGCTCAAAATCTGCATCGATTTCTTTTCCGATCTCTTTTGCCTTTGTAAAGTCCATCGGCGTTCCTTCCACTGGTGCAATCTCTCCCGTAGGAATAGATTTTGAATCAATCACCGGCGTATAATTGGATGCGTGAAGCTGAAGCACATGGTTATAAATCAGACCTGAATCATCGCCACCCAGATTGAAATAGCTGTGATTTGTCATATTTGCCACTGTATCCTGATCGCAGGTACCCTCATAGTGAATATCAATACTGTTATCCTCCGTCAGCGTATAAGTCACTGTAATATCAAATACTCCCGGAAAACCCTGTTCCCCATCCGGGCTTACACGATGAAACGCTACACCACACTCCAAAGGCTCAGCATCCCACATCATAAATTCAAAACCGTCCGGTCCGCTGTGAAGATTATTCCCGTTCTCATTCGGTGTAAGCTGTACCTTTTTTCCATTTAATACAAATGATGCCTGATCAATACGATTGCCATTTCTTCCAATCGTAGAACCAAAATGGGGCGCATTCACCTGATAATCTTCTCCCTGTTCATACCCCAGTACGACATCTTTATACTCCCCATCTTTGTCTTTCACAAGAACACTCACCAGAATAGCTCCAAAATCTGTCACCTTCATGACCATCCCCTGTTCATTCGTCACAGTAAAAAGCGTAATCTTCTGTCCCTCTTTTGTTTTTCCAAATTCCTGTCTTTCTACACTCATAAAAACCTCCCTTAATCATGAAAGAGAGTCATATACATGACTCTCTTTTTTATCTTTCGTAGTCCCAGAATGCCGTTTCCCTTTTTTTGACGCCTAGCGACTGCTAGGTGGGCGACCGCAATTTCTCTTCTGCCTTCCGCTGCGTAATGACGGCTTGACATCCGATCAACAATATAGGAATCCCATAAACGTAAATGTAGGTTCAAAAATAAGGGGGTATCGCACATCCCAGGATACTTGCCTTTTCTTTAGGCTTATTATACATTAGTTTTTACATAAATTCAAGATTAATGTAGGAACTTTTTACAAATCAAACTCCAAGAATCTTCTTTACAATTTCTGACATCTCGTCCGCTTCCACCGTTGTATCATGAAGAACCGGAGCATCTTTCAGTTCTTTTACCGCCCGAGGAACAGAAACCTGAGACACTTCCTCCAATGCATCGATCAGCGCAAAATCATCCATAGCTGCATATTTTCCCCGGTCAATCGCCTCCATGACACTGCGGGTAAACTTGTATGGACTGGCAGTAGAAGCAATGATTGTTTTTGTCTCATCACCGGTTTCTTTTCTGTACTTATCATAGACAGAAGCTGCAACAGCCGTATGCGTATCAATCACATAGCCGCATTCCTCATAAATTCTTCGAATCGTTTCTGCGGTCTCCTCTTCACTGGCATAATTTCCATAAAAATCATCCAGTTCTTTCTTCATCTCCTCCGTAATCTGATACCTTCCGTTCACCGTCAGCGCTTTCATCAGTTCGCTGGTCTTTTCCGGATCATTGCCGGCAATGCGGTAAATCAGTCGTTCCAGATTGCTGGAAACCAAAATGTCCATGGATGGAGAAGTGGTCAAAAGAAATTCCCGGTTTTTGTCATATGTTCCTGTGGAAAAGAAATCATATAACACTTTATTATCATTCGAAGCACAGATCAGTTTTTCAACGGGAAGTCCCATATTTTTAGCATAAAATGCAGCTAAAATATTTCCAAAGTTCCCCGTAGGAACAACAATATTCATTTTTTCACCTTCATTGATCTGTCCATGCTTATATAACTGCGCATATGCATAAACATAATATACGATCTGAGGCACCAGACGACCGATATTAATGGAGTTCGCTGAAGAAAACTGATAACCCGCCTTAGAAAGCTCCTGTTTTATCTCACTGTCTCCAAAAATCTTCTTTACTCCCGTCTGTGCATCATCAAAATTCCCATGAATGGCAACTACATAAGTATTCTTCCCCTTCTGCGTTACCATCTGTCTTTCCTGAATAGGACTCACTCCATCTTTTGGATAAAATACAATGATCTTTGTCCCCGGCACATCGGCAAATCCTGCCATTGCAGCTTTTCCTGTATCTCCGGAGGTTGCCGTAAGAATAACAATATCATTCTTCACCTGATTCTTTCTTGCCGCAGTAGTCAGAAGATGCGGCAGTATAGACAACGCCATATCCTTAAAAGCAATCGTTGCCCCGTGAAACAGTTCCAGAAAATAAGCTCCGTCCGCTTTCGCCAGCGGCGCGATCACATCCGTATCAAACTTATCATCATAAGCCCGCGCAATACAATCTTTCAGCTCTTCTTCCGTAAAGTCTGTCAGGAAACGGCTCATAACATGATAGGCAACTTCCTGATAGGACATCTCTGCCAGCTCTTTCGTCGTAATATCTAATCTTGGTATCCGATCTGGCACATAAAGACCGCCGTCTTCTGACAGTCCTTTTAAAATAGCGCAAGACGCTGTCACTGGAGTTTGATTTCCTCTGGTACTTCTGTATAATACTTCCATCCCGTTTTCTCTCCTTTTCTGCTTCATCTAAGGGTTCTCTGCTTCTAAACCGCACTTCTACAAAGTAAATCACCACAGTAACTGATTATAGCACAGCTCCCTTTTTCTGGCAATGAAAACCCCTTAAAAAACAGAATCTTATTCATAAAAACTATGTTCCCCATGTTGAAAAAGAAATGTAAGCTCCTTGTCAAACCATGTTACATTATCCTGATCTGCCTGATCTCTGGCAATAAAATACAATGCTCCCTGAGATAAATCCTCACCGTCAATCGCCCGATTTACAGCCTCCCGTGTGGTATCTGAAATCTCCACGTTATAAATCCTTCCATCTGCGGTAGGGGAAAACTGAGGGCTTCCTCCCGCCCGTTCCCAGATTACTGAGGTCACGTCATTCGGAAATTCATCGTCAGCTACTCGATTCAAGATCACATTTGCCACCATAATCCTGCCCTCTACATCTTCGCCTCCTGCTTCTGCTTCCACGATTGCCAGAAGATTTTCATAATCTTTGTCGGACATTCTGGTATTTTCCGCCATTTCCCAGGATTGATTATCCAGTTCATGAAACGTCTGAATCAAACGGGAACCCACATCCAGCTTTGATACCACCTCTGTAGCGATCATCCTCTGCCCCACCAGTACTACCTCACAGCTCGTTCCCACCGCCCGGTAACTTTTTGTCAGTCCCTTCGTGGAAAGAACTCCTTCTATCACCCCTGCATACCCACAGGGGATCTGCCTGGCAGGGTCTTCTTCATCATCTGGAGAATCTTCCCGATCCTGGGAATGCCGGTCTTGCCCTTCCGCAGAAACTGTCGACACACCGTTTTCCTGCACCTTCTGCACAGCCATCGTAACACCAGCGCCCGCAAGAACAACTGCTGTCCCTGCCGCTGCTGCTATACATACCCGATGATGTTCTTTTACCATCCGGCCAAATAAAACCCGGAAAGAATTCCATGCTTTTCTCAGTTTATCCATCTTCTGTCTCTTTTCCTCATCCGGTTATCCGTCATTTCCGTTCATACTTTTGTAACAAGTTATCTGATAGGGATTATAGAGACATCCGATACTAAAGTCAATAGAACCACCACATTTTTGACTTATTTTACGAATCTTCCCCCACTTTTTCATTTAAAATGTCGAAAAATTGGTGCTTCATTACCCACTTTTCCCAAAAAATACTTTGTGAAAATGTTACAATATTTTTCCTGTAATTATCTGTTATTAATAGCCGTTACCAATGCGTCAATCGAGGCCTTGATGATATCATTATCCACACCTGCCCCCCAGGAAAGAGAACCATCCGGCTTGCGGATTCCCACATACGCAATCGCCTTGGAACTGGAACTCTGCTCCAGCGCATGTTCCTGATAAGTCACCAGATCATACTGTAAATTGTATGCTTTTTTCAATGCATTGCTGACTGCATTCAAACGTCCATTGCCTTCTGCCTGGGTCGTGATCTCTCGTCCATTGCAGGAAGAAGTTACCTGCGTGGTGATATTCCCCTCCTGTTGAAAATGTACTTTCTGTATGCTGTAAGGCTTTCTGACATTCTCGAACGTAGCCTTAAACAATTCAAAAATTTCTTCCGGAAGCAATTCTTTATGGGTATGATCTGACACTGCTTTGGCTGCATATCCCATAGCTTCCCGCATTTTAGCAGGCAGATTCAATCCAAATTTTGTCTCTAAAATATAGCCCACACCGCCTTTTCCAGACTGGCTGTTAATACGGATCACATCCGCATCATAATTTCTTCCCACATCCTGCGGGTCGATCGGAAGGTAAGGAACCGTCCATCGATCGGGCGCTTTTTCTTCAATCCACTTCATCCCTTTGGCAATGGCATCCTGATGAGAACCGGAAAATGCCGCAAACACCAGTGCGCCGCTATAAGGACTTCTCTCGTCAACTTTCATTCCTGTATACTTTTCATATTTTTCACAAATATCCGGCATATCTGAAAAATCCAGTTTCGGGTCTACTCCCTGCGCATACATATTCATTGCCAATGTAATAATATCCACATTTCCGGTACGCTCTCCATTGCCAAAAAGTGTTCCCTCAATACGGTCTGCCCCTGCCAAAAGTCCCATTTCCGAATCTGCCACTCCACAGCCCCGGTCGTTATGAGGATGCAGAGACACTATTACATTTTCTCTGTACTTCAGATTGTCACACATATATTCTACCTGACTGGCGTACACGTGAGGCATCGAATGTTCCACAGTTACCGGCAGATTAATAATTGCCTTCTGTTCCGCTGTAGGTTTCCATACATCCAAAACTGCATTGCACACTTCCAGAGCGTATTCCGGTTCTGTTCCCGTAAAGCTTTCCGGACTGTATTCAAACATAAAATTTCCTTCTGTCTCATCTGCCAGTTTTTTCAGAAGCGCTGCTCCTTCCACCGCAATCTGCAAAATTTCTTCTTTTGATTTTCGGAATACCTGTTCTCTCTGACTGACCGATGTAGAATTATATACATGAATGATCGCCTTGGGAGCGCCTTTTACCGCCTCGAAAGTTTTCCGAATAATGTGCTCTCTTGCCTGTGTCAATACCTGAATCGTCACATCTTCAGGAATCAGATTCTGTTCGATCAACGCGCGCAAAAAATCGTATTCTGTCTCAGAGGCCGCGGGAAATCCCACTTCGATTTCTTTAAATCCTATTTTCACCAACAGTTTAAAAAATTCTATCTTCTGCTCCAGACTCATGGGAATAACCAATGCCTGATTACCGTCTCTGAGATCTACGCTGCACCAGACAGGGGCTTTTTCCA
>HF995385.1:10031-13831 GCA_000432335.1 Firmicutes bacterium CAG:646 | reverse complement strand
TCTCCGCCCATTTCATGCAGCGCACCGGGGGCATATAATACTGTTTCACATATTTTTTGCAATCCATCATTTCATCTATCCTCCTGCTTTCACCTGATTCTGTAAAAAAAATCCCCCCATCTCTCAGCTTATCGCCAAGAGACGGAGGAATTTATTCTTCCTGCGCGGTACCACTCTCATTCATGGATTCCCATGCACTCTGTCAGATACGGGATGAAACCTTATATCCGTCCCTAAAATAACGGCAGGGTCCCGTCTGCTCCTACTTGATACCGTTCAGGCAGCTGCTCCAAGGTCAGTTCCAAATGCTTCCTCCGCCACTTCCCACCAGCCAGCAGCTCTCTGTTGTCAGTTACATCTGTACTCTTCCTCTTCATCGCTTTAGTTGATTTATGTATTACTACTTTATCACTATTTCTTTTCACTGTCAATCATTTTCATCAAAATCTTTTCCGGTGTGATGGGAAGTTCTCTGAACCAGCAGCCGGTAGCATTATAAACAGCATGAGCAATCGCAGGAGCCGGTGTATTGATTACCACCTCTCCAATGGATTTTGCACCGAAAGGTCCCGTCTTTTCGTAACTGCTTTCAAAATCCACCTGAATCCTTCCCATGTCCTGACGGGTTGGAATCTTATACTGCATAAAAGAATTCTGCCGCAGTTTCCCCTGCGCGTTATATTGAATATCTTCAAAAAGCGCCATTCCGATTCCCTGACCGATACCGCCTTCTGTCTGAACCCGGGCAAGATTGGTATTAATCGGTGTACCACAGTCTACCACGCCCACATAATTCACCATCTCCACAGAGCCAGTCTCTTTATCCAGTTCAATCTCAGCCATACCTACCATAAAAGGCGGTGGAGAAACAGAAGAAGAATGACTGACTGTCACTTCCAGCGTATTATCAAAACCGCATTGTGATGCGTATGCCAGTTCGCCAAGAGATTTTTCCTCACCAGTTTCAAGATTTTTCACCTTTTTGCCGTCAAATTCCACGGTTTCTGGAGCACAATGCAAAAGCTTACTTCCGTATTCTGTGATTTTTTCTCTCATTTGTTCTGCTGCCCTCTCAACCGCTTTTCCCGTCACATACGTTGTACTGGAAGCGTAAGACCCGGAATCATACGGAGAAGTATCTGTATCTGCCGCGCATACCGTGATCTGATCCATCTCACACTCAAGACAATCTGCTGCAATCTGCGCCAGAATCGTATCGCAGCCGGTTCCCATATCTGCGGAACCAATTAAAAGTGTATAGAAACCTTCATCATTTAATTTTAACGTGGCAGATCCCACATCCACACCGGAAATTCCTGAACCCTGCATGGTCATGGCAACTCCCACACTGCGGACTTTTCCATTTCCCATATCGCGATACGGATATTTTTCGTCCCACTTCATCAATTCTTTCGCTCTCAGAAGACATCGGTCAAGGGCACAGCTATTTGTCTGCTCTCCATAATATGCAGGCATCACATCTCCCTCACGCACCATATTTTTCAGACGTATTTCCAGAGGGTCCATTCCCAGCTTTGCTGCCAGTTCATTGACGGCAGATTCCACTGCGAAACATCCCTGCGTTGCCCCATAGCCCCTGTATGCTCCCGAAGACATCCTGTTTGTATACACTACATCATAAGAAAAACGATACGCCTCCAGATCCCGATACAGCGGAATACTCTTATGTCCGGAAAGTCCTACGGTAGTAGGTCCATGTTCTCCATAAGCTCCGGTATTAGAAAGGGTATAGACAGAAATAGCCTTTAATTTTCCCGTTTTATCTGCGCCTACACGCACATGAATCTCCATCTCATGGCGAGGAGAAGATGCAATCTGAGATTCTTCTCTGGTGAAAATAATCTTCGCCGGTTTTCCTGTTTTCCATGTCACAAACGCAGGATAAACTTCAGATACACTGGTCTGTTTTGCGCCAAATCCACCGCCGATTCGAGGTTTTGTCACACGGATCCTATGTTTCGGAATTCCTAACGCATTGGCAATCACTCTTCGCACATGGAATACGATCTGGGTAGAACTTACGATATTCAGCCGTCCATTGTGATCCATGTAAGTATATGTCCGAAACGTTTCCATCATAGCCTGCTGATTGGCTTTTGTATGGTACACATGATCTACCACCACATCACTCTCAGCCAGAACTTTCTCCACATTCCCCTGCTCTTCTCCCCCAGTGGCACAAAGATTTCTCTTATTATCTGCACCCACTTTCGCCAGAGAACGCCAGTTTTCTTCCGGATGAACCAGAATTTCGCTGTCCAGCGACTCATGAAGATCCAGGATTGGAGTAAGTACCTCATAGTTTACTTTGATAAGCTTCAGCGCCTTATCCACACACGCTTCGTCTTTTCCCGCCACGATCGCCACCGGATCCCCCACGAAACGTACTCTCTGATCCAGGATGAGCCGGTCATACGGACTGGGTTCCGGATACGTCTGTCCCGCCAAAGTAAAACGCTCCTGAGGAACATCCCGATAAGTATAAACGGCTTCCACGCCCGGAACCAGAAATGCTTTCTGAACATCAATTTCCCGGATCAGCGCATGGGCATGGGGACTTCTCAGCACTTTTACGATAAGGCAATCCTTTGGAGCAATGTCATTTACGTATACCGGTTTTCCAGTTACCAGCGCCATAGCATCTGTCTTTTCCACCGGATGATTTACATATTTTCCCATCCCTTACGCCTCCTTCTCTTCCCGATATTTCAGATAATTTTCCACTGCCCGAAGCTGCCCCTCATACCCGGAACAGCGACAAAGATTTCCGGAAAGATATTCCAAAATCTCTTCTGTGGATGGATGAGGATTCTCCCGAAGCATCGCGATAATATTCATCATCATCCCCGGATTGCAAAAACCGCATTGTTCTGCTCCCTGCCCGGCGATAAAAGCGCCAATCTCTTCCGCCTCTTTTTGCAGCCCTTCCAAAGTATCAATTCTGCATCCATCTGCTCTTGCTGCCAAAACGCTGCAGGACAACACAGGTTTCTCTTCTATAAATACGGTACACAAGCCACAGTTGGAAGTTTCACAGCCGCATTTTACACTATAACATCCCAGACTCCGCACCAGCTCCAGCAGGGTCATATCCGCCTTTATTTCCGTCTCTACTTTTTTCCCATTCAGAATAAACTTAATCTTCATCCATACCTCCTATCTGCATACAGGCTCTCTTCACAAGTGTTTCCGTCAAAATTTTCCGATACTCCGCCGAACCTCTCATATTCGAAGCTGTCGCTGTATTTTCTTTTACATACGCCGCAAATCTCAAAAGATCTTCCTGAGAATATTTCTCACCTAACATTCCCTCCGTATCCTTGATCACCACTGCTCTCTGCGGACGAGCGCCGATGACTGCTTTCCAATTTTCTCCGCTGTTGGAAACTGCGCAGGTAAGTACTGGGAAATCAGTCTTCGTATTTCTCTGAGAAAGATATGCGATTTTCAAAGGTCTTTTTTTCACAAAGATGCGGACAAGAATATCTCTGTCCGGCCTTCTCATGGCAAACTCCTCCAACGGGAGAATACCTCCCTTATATAACTCCACATATGTGTCCATTCCCAGAAAAACAGTCAATACATCAGAAAATCCAAATCTTCCGTAAATGCTTCCTCCCACTGTGGCGAGATTGCGAAATTGTACTCCTACAATATGACGTACACTTTCTCTGATGGCTCCCCGGGTATAGTTTTCTAAGCCCTTATGCTGCTCTAACTGCCGCAAAGTTACCATAGATCCAATGGAAAATTCTTCGTTTGTCTCCTCAATCTGATCC
>HF995385.1:0-10012 GCA_000432335.1 Firmicutes bacterium CAG:646 | reverse complement strand
TCCAGCCCCAGCCCGGAAATATCAATCGCTTTATTTACATTTCCCTTGCCCAGCCGCAGCCACATCATACCTCCCAGAAGACGATTACTCTTCTTCTGATTCAATTCATACGCCTGCTCCAGACTTTCTGCTTTTATGTATTCTTTTATAGTCAGCATACTTCCTCCTTACATCGTAACTTATAAAAACTCTCTGTGTTTTTAGTGCCCTTAATTATAGCATATTTTCATTTACCAATCAAAAGGAAAACTACCGTCTTCTAAATCAAAAAATTTATTTTTATACTTTACATTTTATTTTGTTTTTGCTATAATATATTTCACCGGGGTATGGCGTAGCTTGGTAGCGCGCACGGCTGGGGGCCGTGAGGTCGCAGGTTCAAATCCTGTTGCCCCGATTTTTCCTTTAACGTCAAGAGCTTTCAGCATTTTCGGATGTTGAAAGCTCTTATTTTTTTAATTACTTCCCAATGGATATTTAAAAAGACACCCTTTCGGATGCCTTTTTAAATTCACTTCATCGAGCAAGAATGTTCTGATTGTTTATATAATTCACCAAACCTTCTGCCTTAATAATTTTCTGCATAAATTCCGGGAATGCCTGTCCCTGAAATTCTGTTCCCTGAGTACGGTTATAGATCATTCCACTGTCAAAATCCACTTCCACTTCATCTCCCGCTTCAATTCCTCTGGCAGCTTCCGGACATTCAATGATAGGTAAGCCGATGTTAATGGCATTTCTGTAAAAAATCCGGGCAAAAGTTTCTGCAATCACACAACTGATCCCCGCCGCCCGAATGGCAATCGGCGCATGTTCCCGGGAAGATCCACAGCCAAAATTCTTATTTGCCACCATGATATCTCCCTTTTTTACCCGATGAACAAATTCCTTATCAATGTCTTCCATACAATGCAGCGCCAGCTCCGCCGGATCTGAAGAATTCAGATAACGGGCAGGTATGATCACATCCGTATCTACATTGTCTCCATATTTAAATACTTTTCCCTCTGCTTTCATCGCTCTGCCTCCTATAATCCTAATTCTTCCGGAGAAGATATTTTTCCTGTCACTGCGCTGGCTGCCGCCACTGCCGGACTTGCCAGATAAATTTCTGATTCCACATGTCCCATGCGACCAACAAAATTACGATTTGTGGTGGATACACAGCGTTCTCCTTCTGCCAAAATTCCCATATATCCTCCCAAACAAGGACCACAAGTCGGAGTACTGACAACTGCGCCTGCCTCAATAAATATTTTCAGCAAACCTTCTTCCATCGCCTGAAGATAAATATTTTGGGTTGCCGGGATCACGATACAGCGAACACCTTTTTTTACTTTATTATCTGTAAAAATCTCCGCTGCAATCCTCAAATCATCAATTCTTCCATTGGTACAGGAACCGATCACCACCTGATCGATTGTTACTTCCTCTGTAATTTCATCGATCGTTCTTGTATTTTCCGGCAAATGAGGAAAGGCAACGGTTGGACGAAGCGCACCGAGATCGATGGTATACTCTTCATCATAAACAGCATCCTCATCTGCTTCAAAAACCTTCCAAGGACGTTTGGAGTGTTCTTTCATATAAGCCATAGCCACATCATCTACCGGGAAGATTCCATTCTTTCCTCCTGCCTCGATTGCCATATTTGCAATAGTAAAACGATCATCCATAGAGAGATTATGAATTCCCTCCCCCACAAATTCCATGGATTTATAAAGAGCGCCATCCACCCCGATCATGCCGATAATATGTAAAATAACATCCTTCCCGCTGACCCATTTGGATGGTTTTCCTACGATATTAAATTTAATTGCAGAGGGAACTTTAAACCATGCTTTTCCTGTAGCCATTCCCGCTGCCATATCTGTACTTCCCACACCTGTAGAAAAAGCTCCCAAGGCTCCATAGGTACAGGTATGAGAATCTGCGCCAATAATCACGTCCCCTGCTACTGTCAGACCTTTTTCCGGCAAAAGAGCGTGTTCAATCCCCATCTCTCCCACATCAAAATAATTCGTAATCTCATGTTTACAGGCAAATTCTCTTACACATTTACAATGCTGCGCTGATTTGATATCTTTATTGGGAATAAAATGATCCATGACCAGCGCTACTTTATCTTTATCAAATACGGTGTCTACCGTCATTTTATCCATTTCATGGATTGCCACCGGGGAAGTAATATCATTTCCCAGCACCAGATCCAGATTTGCCTCAATCAACTGTCCCGCTTCCACCTTATCAAGTCCCGCTGCAGCAGCCAGAATTTTCTGTGTCATCGTCATTCCCATCTTCCTGTTCCTCCTGAATCTTTTCTGGTTGCTATTTTAGCATACTCTTTGTTATAATGCTAATACATATTAAATATAGTTATTATAATTTATAGTTATATCAGGAGGAACTTATGGAAGAAAATCTTAACCATTATTATATTTTTCATACCGTAGCCAAAACCGGAAATATTTCTCGGGCAGCACAAAAACTGTATATCAGTCAACCCGCTATCAGTAAATCTATCCAAAAATTAGAAAACAGCCTGAATACCGTTCTGTTTAAACGTACTTCCCGTGGAGTCTCTCTGACTGTGGAGGGAGAAATCTTATATCAGCACACAAAAGAAGCCTTTTCCGCCTTATTGGAAGGAGAACAAACCCTTGCCCGCCGCCAAACTCTGGGAATCGATCAACTGCGGATCGGTGTCAGCACTACCTTGTGCCGCTATGTGCTTTTGCCCTATCTTCAGCGTTTTATCCAAGCCTACCCTCATGTACAGATTTCCATTTCCAACCAGTCTACCTATCAGACTCTTGCTTTTCTGGAGGAAAACAAAATCGACGTGGGATTGGTGGGAGAGCCCTCGCATCAAAAAGGAATTTATTTCCAACCTCTTCAGCAAATACAGGATATTTTCGTAACTACAAAATCCTATCTGGAGCATCTGAAATTACGTTCACAGCCGGAAGACTTTTATCAGACAGCCACTTTTATGATGCTGGACGAAGAAAATATCACTCGCCAGTATGTAAATAAAGTATTTCTGGAAAAAGGAATAGAAATGACTCATATATTAGAAGTCTCTACCATGGATCTTCTCATAGAATTTGCAAAAATCGGTCTGGGAACCGCCTGTGTCATTCGGGAATTCGTGCTAAAAGAGCTCCAGTGGGGAGAACTGATCGAACTCCCCCTGAACCTTAGCTTTGCTCCCAGAAAAATCGGATTTGTCTGTCAAAAAGAAGAAATAAAAAACCCTGTAATAAAAAATTTTCTCACAATCTACAATAATAATGCAAAAACACCACTGTAAATAAGAGGATAAACAACAAACCGTATAAGCGCCACAAGCAGAAATGCCAGGATAGCTTCCTGTTTTTCCTGCTTCCTGCTGATCCTTCCGCACCAGATGTCTTTCCAGCTGGAGAACAGACGGACTGCCAAAAGGTAGCACCCATAGCCGACAATTCCACCCAGCGTATTCATCAGCAGATCGTCCACATCTGTGGCGCGAAACGTAAACAACTGAAGAATTTCAATACACAGAGAAAGGGAAAATCCCGCTAAAGCGGTCTTCCAAAGTTTTCGATAATTTTCCCACAGCAGAGGAAGAAGAAATCCCAGCGGCATTACCATAATCACATTGGCGATACAGCCAAAGGCGCTGAAATCCTGAAATGGGATCATACTAACTCCGCCCTGCACTTCCAGATGGAATGTCTGAATCGTTGGAAGACCGGTAATATTCCACACCATTCCCAGATAAATCCCTAACAAAATAACGCCTATCCCGTGAAAGACCGGCATTTTGCGCCAAATTACCACCCCCAAGAAAGGAAGGAGCATAACCCCGATACCAAGAAATAATTCTAATAAAAAATAGTTCATGAAATGATTCTCCTTGTAATATATTTTCAGGTATATTCTACCAGCAAATTCTTAACTCTTTTTCCCCTTTTTCTTAATACTTTCTGAATCTGCAAGAAGGGCTGCCTCTTAAGGCAGCCCTTCCATACTATCATCATGAACAAAATCAATTCATTAGTTATTGATCAACTTATCTTCTCCATTCCAGCTGTACAGCTTACGAACTTCTTTTCCAGTAACTTCTGACGGATGCTCAGCAGCCAGTTTACGCATAGCTTTGAAATGTACCTGACGTCCTGCCGGAGACATATCCAGAAGAAATTCTTTTGCAAACGTACCATCCTGAATATCAGAGAGAATTTTTCTCATAGCCTTTTTAGTATCTTCTGTGATGATCTTCGGTCCTGTGATATAATCGCCATACTCCGCAGTATTGGAAATAGAATATCTCATGCCCTCAAAACCAGACTGATAAATCAGATCTACAATCAATTTCATCTCGTGAATACACTCGAAATATGCATTTCTTGGATCATAGCCTGCCTCTACCAGAGTTTCATAGCCTGCCTGCATCAACGCACACACACCGCCGCAAAGCACTGCCTGCTCTCCAAACAGGTCTGTCTCTGTCTCTGTACGGAAAGTAGTCTCTAAAACACCTGCTCTTGCTCCGCCGATTGCCAGCGCATATGCCAGCGCCCGATCCAAAGCTTTTCCTGTAGCATCCTGCTGAACGGCAACCAGACAAGGAACGCCTTTTCCAACCTGATATTCGCTTCTTACCGTATGTCCCGGTCCCTTAGGAGCCACCATCGTGACATCCACATCTGCCGGAGGAGTAATACATCCAAAATGAACATTGAAACCATGTGCAAACATCAACATGTTTCCTGCTTCCAGATTCGGTTCAATATCTTTCTTATACATATCAGCCTGCAGTTCGTCATTAATCAAGATCATGATGATATCTGCTCTCTTTGCTGCCTCTGCCGCTGTATATACTTTAAATCCCTGCGCCTCTGCTTTTGCCCAGGACTTGCTTCCTTCATACAGACCGATGATCACATTACAGCCAGACTCTTTTGCATTCAGCGCATGCGCATGCCCCTGACTTCCGTAACCGATCACTGCGATCGTCTGACCCTCCAGCAAAGATAAGTTGCAATCTTCCTGATAAAAAATCCTATTCTCCATTGTTATCTCCTCCTAGTTGTGTATTGATGTAATACTTGTAACTGTAAAAAATCCCAAACAGTTACTAATATTTATGGTTAGGGGGTTTCCCCTCTAGCGCGCATTATAAAAACAAAACATAATCGGACCCCCGGGACAGACCGGAAACACCCGTTCTTGCCAGTTCCAGAATCTCATTGCCATCGCTGAGCAGATTGATAAATGCTTCCAGTTTTGATTTTGTTCCCGTCAACTCCAAAACCATGGAGTCTATCGAAACGTCGATCACTTTCGCCCGAAAAATATCTGCTATCGCCGTGACATTCTGACGGTTCGCCTTCGGTACCCGCACCTTAATGAGAATCAATTCCCTCACCACACTGGCTTCCGGTTCCAATATCTTAATGTCTCTTACATCCACCAGTTTATTTAACTGCTTGGTAATCTGATCCAAAACCTGATCGTCTCCGCTGCACACCACTGTCATCCGGGAATACTTAGGATCGGCAGTAACGCCCACGGTCAAACTGTCAATATTATACCCTCTTCGGCTGAAAAGCCCGGATACACGACTCAAAACACCGGCTGTATTGTCTACTAAGATCGATAAAATCCTCTGCTTCATGTTACACCCACTTTCTCTTGGTAATGTGTCAAACAGCTTTGACACCAATTCTATCAACTATCCCTTTTTTTGTCAATGAAAAATCTTTGTTTTACTCCTAAACTTTTTAGATCTTCAAAAATTTTTCATCCATTTTTTTCTATGGAAGATACTTCCAGACACTAAAAGTCCCAAAATCCAGCCAATCGGCTCTGCAAACCAAATTCCCACATAGCCAAAAATACTGGCAAACCAAATAGAGAGCCCTACCTTTGCCGCCAATTCCACAATAGAAGAAAAAATGGTAGCTTTTACTGCTCCCACGCCTCGAAGTGCATTGTTATAAACCCAAATTGCTCCCAAAAATACATAAAAGAAAGATACAATATGAATCATCTGCACTGTATCGCCCAAAATGCCCGTTTCCTCTGCATTCAAAAATAACAGCGCCACATACTTTGCGCCTGTAAAAATAAAAACAGAAGACACTGCACTGAGCGCCAATACCATACCCAATGCCTGCCGGATTCCCTTTAAAATCCTGTCATTTCGTCTTGCTCCATAGTTTTGTCCTGCAAAAACTGCGCAGGAAAAAGCTAACTGTCCAAAGGAAACGGTAGCGATCTGATTTACCTTTCCACCCACGGTATATACTGCCACAATATCAGATCCGAAAGAATTCACCACCCCGGTCACAACCATCATTCCCACGGCCAATAAGGCATTGGTCAATCCCAAAGGAATGCCAATCCTAAGAATTTCTCCCAGGATCTCTCCATCTGCCGCCGCTTCTTTCCTGTTAAATCGAAGAATCGGATATTTCCGGAACATATAGACCATGCAGAGCACTGCGGAAACCGTCTGCGAAATTACCGTCGCCCAGGCAACACCACGAACTCCCTGATGCCATACCAGTACAAATACCAAATCCAGAATCATATTCAAAACAGAGCAAATAATGAGAAAATACAAGGGTGTTTTGGAATCCCCCAGCGCTTTCAAAATTGCCGCCGCTGCATTATAAAACAACTGCCCGGCAATCAGACCTCCATAAATCTGCACATACAGCACAGAATCATTGATAATATTTTTCGGTGTTCCCAAAAGCTCCATCAACGGTCTTGCACCCAGAAAAATCCCCACGCCCAAAAGAACGCTCATCACCACCGTGATCCATATAGAGTTGGAAACCGTTCGTTTCATCTTCTGATCCTGCTTTGCGCCAAACTGCTGCGAAAGAACCACTGTAAAAGCATTTGTCACACCGACTGCTACCTGAAGAAGTCCAAATGTAGTCGTATTTGTCGCCCCAATAGCAGCCAGCGCTTCAGCGCCTACGAATTTTCCCAGAATAATACTGTCTGTCATATTATACATAAGCTGAAACAGGGCGCCAATCAGTAATGGAAGGGCAAACCAGATCAGCTGCTTCAGAATCGGTCCTTCCGTCATATCTCCCTTCCTTATAGATGCTTGCATTTCACTCGTTTCATTCTTTTCCAATCTCATTCCCCCATTTTCTTAAAATACTTCATAACTATTCGTCAGACACCTTTTAGCCTCAGCATCCTATTTCTTTGAACATCAAAAGTATAGCATGATTGCTGCGAAATCACAATCCTTACTCCTCACCGAAAAGCTTTCCATACTCCTATGCCCAAAAACAAGAAAAAAACTCGTGTTTCATCTCGTTCTATGCTATAATAAATACAATATTTTTTAGTTCTGACAGCAAAACAGAAACGAAATCGGAGGAAATATTATGTATTGCCCAAATTGTGGCGCTAAAATCAAAACAACAGAAGCCAAGTGCCCTTATTGCGGTACTTTTCAGCCTCTGGGAGCAGAAGCAGACTATATGAAAAAGCTGGAGGATATCCGGGAAGATACGGAAGAACTGGAAGAAATTCCTTCGGAAGAATGTTCTCGGCAAATCCGGACGCATGGCAAATTTGCCCTTAAGACAGCGCTTATTGTCATCGGGATTTTTTTCGGTCTCTATGTGATCTTTCAAACAATATCACATATTTCTCACACGGCTTCTGCGAAACAGACAGAAGAATATCTTCGCCAGACCAAAGAATTTAAAGAAACATATTTTCCATTGCTGGAAGATATCTATAATTCTGGAGATGATCAGGTCACCTATGCATATTGGCTTGAACTTTCCAGCAAAGAAGGTTCTGAAGCACTCTCTGAATGGGAGCACGATCCTTATTTTTATTATTACGGATTCTATGCAGAGATAACAACTTTGAATCAACATCTTTCAGAAAACAGCGCTACGAAAGAAGAATGGATCGATGCTTTCTATTCAGCGCTTACACTGGCTCAGGAAGGAATTTGGGAAAGTTACTATGATGCTATGACTCTGGAAGAACAACAAAAAATGGACGGTTTCCAAAAAGAAGCTGAAAAATTCCTCACAGAATCTATGCATCTATCTACCCAGGAGCAAAAACAGATTTATGAAAAATGCTGTAATGATGGGTTCTTAGATTTTAATCTCTGCGAAAAATATTTTTCCAAACTAAAAGAAAACGGGAGGATTGATCGATGAAGTGTCCTTATTGCGGTTCCCCTCTGGGACTGGAAGATGAGTTTTGCTCCTTTTGCGGGCAGCGAAACCAATTTGCCAAAAAACATCAGGCAGATATGAAACATTTCAAAAAAGAATTCAGCAAAACGCAGCAGCAAGTGTATGTCAAAACACACCGCTTTGCCACTCTGACTACTTCTTTAATTATTTTATTTGTTTTGATTATTCTTAATATCGCAGGATTTATTTTCTTTTCATCCAGCTGGCATATCGGCAGCAGTATGATAAAAAATGACATTTCAAAGCATGCAGATGAACACCGGGAAACACTGGAGCATTTGATCCAAATCGGCGATTATCCCGGAATGAGCAGCTATTTCGACACAAATTCTCTCTTCCTGTCGGATGAATTTGACGAGTACCGCGCTGTAGTTTCTGTTGCTGACAACTATTATTCTGTTTTTCGCCGCCTGGCGGAAACGCAAGAGTTCCGTGAATATTGGTTCGATGCAGAGAATCTCACTTTCACCGTGCAAAATCTCACTGATCATCTGGATTACATATATAACCCTAAGCAGCATTATGAATACATGAAAGAGATTTGTCTCACTGAAGAAAAAATGGCAATTATCGAAAAAATTCAGGAACAGACCACTGCTATACTCATTGCATATGGCGGTCTGACACCAGAAGAGGCAAAAGAACTGCCTGAATTGTCTGCTTCCCGTCAGCAAGAACTCTTAGAAAGGAGTCTGAGTAATTTACAATGAAAAAATCATCCTTTGCAAAAATCATCATTGGAATATTTACTGTATTATTGACAATTTCTCTGATTTTCTTTATTGTCTTTGGAATCCAACGAATCAAAAATACAAGAAACAACACTTCCTACTACACGGAAGAGGTTTATATCTCTGATTTGGAACGAGGAGATTATATGGAATTGCTAAACATGGCAAACCGTGATTCCAAATTTGATGACTCCGAAAGCAACACAATCAAAGAATGTAAAGCTGTAGCAAAATACTTTGAATCTGCCACCTTATATAAAGCTTACCTTGCCATTGCCGACACGGCTTCCGCTCGCATACAAATTCAACGTATGGAACAGGCCGCAGCTCAAACAGGGCAATTTCAGGAACATGTAGAAAAGATCAACGCCCTGTTAGAGCTGGACAAAATCGGACAATAGCTCACCATCCCTCCTTTTCTCTTATCTCATTCAAGAGGGCGCACAGACCCTCTTGAATATCTTCATACGTCTTGTCAAAATTTCCCGTATACCAGGGATCTGCAATATCTCTTCCACTTCCTGCAAAATCCAATAACTTTTTAACCTTATTTTTCGGATCTGCTTTCAAAATCTTCATCATATTACGGATATTCCAGTCATCCATTCCGATTAGATAATCGTATTTTTCATAATCCCTCCTGGTTAACTGAACCGCCTTGTGAGGCAGCACCGGGATTCCCACTTCCCGAAGCTTGTTGACAGTTCCATGGTGAGGAGGATTACCAATCTCTTCTCGACTGGTGGCAGCAGAATCAATATAAAAATGAGAATCTAAATGTGCTTTGTTGACCATGTCCTGAAAAAGGAAATGAGCCATGGTACTGCGGCAGATATTGCCGTGGCAAATGAATAATACTTTAATCATCTTTTTATATCTCCATTTAAGTCTTGTATTTCTTCTCAAACGCTTGATATTTCAGGGTTTTCCGACTTTTGAGTTTTCCTTTCTTTTCAAGGTATCTTCTCAAATCTTCTCGTATTTTCTTGTGTTTTTCCCTGCAATCTTGGTAAATCCGTTGGTAAAGCAAACGTCCTT
>HF995384.1:60952-85482 GCA_000432335.1 Firmicutes bacterium CAG:646 | reverse complement strand
TTTGTGATTCTGATTTTTCCGGATATTACCTATTTGTTTGTCAATATTTTAGTGGGTATCAGTATACTTGTAATGGCAGTTTCTTTTGGAAAATATCTCCATATGTATTGGAAAGTTTGGAAGGAGAGATTTCAGAAGACGGACAGGAAAGAAAAAAATGCATGAAGGAGAGGAAAGAGCAGATTGCGTATGAATAAAGTAGTGCTTATCGTGGGGATTCTTCTGTTTGTGGTTTTGGGGGCTTTGCTTCCTTTTATACGACAGCCGGAGGTGACGGAGGAGACAAAGGAGTCACTGGATCTGTCTCGTTTTTACAGTGATGAACTTTCGGGAGAAAGAGCGAAAGTGATCTCCCAGAACGGGGAAGCGCTGGAAGAACGGATTCGTCTGATCAGTCAGGCAAAAAAGAGAGTTATTCTGTCTACTTTTGAATTTGATTCGGATCGGAGCGGAAAGATTATGTTGGCAGCTTTGGCAGAGGCAGCCCAAAGGGGTGTGGAAATTTCTATTCTGGTGGACGGCTTTCCTTATCTGACATCTATGTGGGGGAATCCTTATTTCCTTGCACTGGCAGGAATGGAGTCGGTGGAAATAAAGATTTACAGTCCGGTTCGTCCGTGGAAACCCTGGGCTTTTATGGGAAGACTTCACGATAAATATCTGATTGTGGATGATGTAGGATATATTTTAGGGGGAAGAAATACATTTGATTACTTTTTGGGGGATCAGCCCGGATATAAGAACTATGACTGGGATGTATTTGTCTATACTCAGGAATCCAAAGGCGATAGAACTTCACTAAATCAGGTGGAAGAGTATTTTACATCTGTCTGGGAGCGGCCGGAATGTAAAGTGATGGGAAAAAGTTTTTTCTGGAAAATCAATCCTTCGGTGAAAACTGCAAAAAAGGAGTTGGAAACCCTGTATCAAAAGGTGGAAAAAGAACACAGCTCCTGGCTGGAAACGGTGGATTATAAGGAAAAGACCCTCCCTGTCAATCACATTGAACTGATTTCCAACCCTACCCATCGCTTTGCTAAGGAACCGGTTGTATTTTATACAATGACGGAGCTGATGAAGCAGGCAAAGGAAGAGGTGGTATTTCACACCCCGTATGTGATCTGTGATACGTGGATGCTGGAACAGTTGGAGGCGGTATGTGCGCAGGTAGACACTGCGATGATGACAAATTCTGTAGCCAACAATGGAAATCCATTTGGAGCTATGGATTATCAGAAACACAAGGGAGAGATTCTGGATACCGGGGTGGAGATTCTGGAATACGACGGAGGTGTTTCCTATCACGGAAAATGCTTTACGATGGATGATCGTATTTCCGGGGTGGGTTCCTTTAACTGGGATATGCGCAGCGCATATCTGGACACGGAACTGATGCTGGTGATTGACAGTGTACCGTTGAATCAGCAGCTCAGAGAGGAGATGGAAAGGTATGAGCGGGATACGCTGGAAGTTCTGACAGAAAGTACATATGATCTGAAAGAAGGACAGGAAATGCAGAAAATCAGCGCAAAGAAGGAATTTCGGATCAAAGCGCTGGGAATGTTTGCGGAATGGGCGAGATTTCTGATGTAATGATTACGATAGCAGGAGAAGGTAAATATGAAACAATGGAGTACGTATGTCCGGGATAATCAAAAATTGTTGAAAATGATTTTTTATCTGGCGTGGCCGGCGGTGGTAGAACAGGCGCTGCAGACGGTTGTCCAGTATATTGATACGGCTATGGTGGGGCGGATTGATGCGAATGCTTCTGCGGCAGTAGGGCTTAGCGTGACAATGACCTGGGTGGTAAACTCTGCGTTGATCGCTATTGGAATTGGTGTTTTGTCCTGTATCGCAGAGTCGATAGGAGCAGGAAAGATGGACAGAGCCAGAGCATTTGGAATACAGGCACTTTACTTTGTGGTGATTATGGGAATCGGCATGGGAATTCTTATGGTGGGAATTAGTCCTTTCCTGCCGAAATGGCTGGGAGCAGATCCTGCCATACGGCGGGATGCGGCTCTGTATTTTGGGATTATCTGCGCCCCGATGTTGTTTCGCGCATCCTCCACGATTCTCGGAGCAGTGATGCGCGGAGCGGGGGACACAAAAAGCCCTATGATCGCCAACCTTTTTATGAATCTTACCAATGTGATTTTGAATTTTTTTCTGATTTATGAATCCAGAACGATTTTTTGGGGAGAATTCTCTTTTTATCTTCCCAGTGCAGGTTTGGGAGTCGTGGGAGCAGCGATTGCCACTGCCATTTCCTATGTGGTGGGAGGAATTTTCATGATGATCGTGTATTATCGAAATCCTATGTTGTCTCCACGAAGCCAGAAACTTTCTTTTCAGAAAAATCTGGCGGGCAAATGTCTTCATATTGGAATTCCGATTGCCTTGGAGAGAATCAGCGCCTGTTTGGGACAGGTAGTATTTACTTCTCTGGTTACCCGGCTGGGAACCTTAGCTCTGGCGACACATTCTATTGCGATCACAGCAGAGCAGGCATTTTATATTCCCGGATATGGAATGCAGGCGGCTGCGGCAACGATGGCTGGAAATTCTCTGGGAGAAGGAGATCAGAAAAAATTAAAACATGTGACAGGTATTATTGTGACGATTGCGGTCATTTTAATGACCGTATCAGGAGCTCTTTTATTTTTCTTTCCTGGTTTTATGATGTCAATTTTTACGAAGGACCCTCAGGTTATCGCCGGAGGAGTTACCGTTTTAAAGATTGTAGCTATTTCCGAACCGTTATTTGCGGTTTTGATCATTCTGGAAGGGATTTTTAATGGACTGGGAGATACGAAAGCGCCCTTTTTCTTTTCAATTTTCACCATGTGGGGCGTAAGGATTCTGGGAACGTGTTTTTGTATGTTTATGCTCCATGGAGGACTGGAGATGATTTGGATCTGTATGGTAGCAGATAATGTGACTCGTTGTCTGTTGTTGGGAACCAGATTCCTGCGTGGATCCTGGAAGAAAAAATTTATAAGGAGAGGATAACGATTATGGGAAAAGAGTTTACGCATTTTGACAGAGAGGGAAATGCTGTGATGGTGGATGTGTCTGAGAAGCCAGTGACACAGCGTTCTGCACTCGCCCGGGGGACGATCTCAGTGACCCGGGAAATTATCGATGCCATACAAAACCATACTGTGATGAAGGGAGACGTACTGGGAGTAGCCCGTATTGCAGGAATTATGGGAGTAAAGCAGACTGCTTCTCTAATCCCTATGTGTCATACCCTTTTGATCCAGAAATGTTCTGTGGATTTTCAGGTGGATGAAAAAACTTGCCAGATTCATGCTTTTTGTCGTGTGAAAACAGAGGGAAAAACGGGAGTGGAGATGGAAGCACTTACGGGGGTGACTACTGCCTTGCTGACCATTTATGACATGTGTAAAGCGATTGATAAAGGAATGGTTCTGGGGGAGATTTGTCTGGTAGAAAAAATTGGAGGAAAAAGTGGACCGATTCATTATGAGATTCCCAATTCATCAGAGCCGAGGCGATGAGCCTCAGTTCTGATGGAGAGATTCCCGATATTCACTTGGAGTCATACCGGTATACTGCTTAAATACTTTACTGAAATATCGAGGGTTATCATATCCTGTCAGATCACAGATTTCTATAATTTTCCGGTCAGAATTTTTTAAAAGTGCTTTTACCTGTTCCATGCGGACCTGAGTGAGGTACTCAGTGAAATTCTGTCCGGTTTTTTCTTTAAATAAGCGACTCAGATAGTTAGGGTGCAGATAAAATTGTTCTGCAAGAGAATTCAGACTAATCGCCTCTCGATAATGTTGACGGATATATAGTTGAACTTCCCGAATGACGTCTTTTCCTAACATATGCTCATCCGTCCTGTTTAAAAGTTGGATTAGCCATTGAAAATAATCATATATGCAGGAAGCGCTATTCTGGCAGCTTTCCGCCAGTAGAATTTGATTCAGAGTTTCATTTAAATGTTGGTGGAGTTCCTCCTCTGAGAGATTGAATTCCTGCAGACGGCTATTGAGTTCAATAAGGAAATTGATGCATCCCATTTGATATCGAATGAGAGTGGGAGCTTCCACCAAAAGGGTGGCGAGCGCATCTTTCACCATAGGGAAAATATCTCTTCGGGTTTCTGGATTGGTAAGGCGGCGCAATAGTTCTGGCAATGTTTCCTGTAAGGAGAGGTTGCAGTGGGAAAATAGAGTTTCAATATTTTGATATAAAATGATCCCTTCTTTTCCGCTTGCTCTGAGATAGCGAAGTGCCCTCTGCGCTTCTTCCCAGCCTTCATGAATCTTTTTGAGACCGGATTTTAATTTGCTGGCACCCAAAATCCATTCCTGAATGTCATTGCACATACTTTCTAAAATGGTAATCAGTGAATCAAAAGCCTCTTTTGTTTCGCAAGGTAAGAGGTAGAACAGAGAAAAGATATCATCTTCCAGACAGATCGCATTCGGTACCAGAGAGGTAATCTGGCAGCACATCTCTTTTTTCTTGTTGTGAATTTCATCTTCGGACAGATTCCGGTTATACAGCGCCATGGCAAGACCATACCACTGAGCACAGACAGGCAGATCATATTTTTCATCATTCAATTCAGAATGTCCGTGAGCTGCCGATATCAAAAGCGCTTCCAGACGCTCCTGGTGAATCTGTTCTTCCTGTTTATGTTTGGAAAATTCCTGAAAAAGTCTTTCCAATAGCGCTTCTACATCCTTCAGTACTACTGGTTTGGTTAAGTATTCCATTGCGCCGTAGCGAATTGCATCCTGCGCATAAGTAAAATCTGCGTAACCGCTTAAAATCACAGATCTTACTTCAGGATAGTCTCTTTGCAGAATCTGTAAAAATTCAATTCCACTTTTTCCTGGCATTCGGATGTCGGTAAATATTACGTCAATATGTTTTTTTGCCAGAACAGAAAGAGCATCCTCCACATTATATGCAGTTCCGGCAACCTCAAATCCATATTTTTGCCATTTTATAAATATAGTGATGATGCCATGAAAGATCAAATGATGCGGGACAGTATTTCCGCTATGTTCGGAATCAATTTTAAGCTGCCGGATGAGTCAATCATGGAGATTCAGGTGTATGGTGTGAAAGATGGAAAAACGCTGTTTTATTCCAGGGCGCATCAGATGAAACTTCAGATGGAGAGGGATTACGGGGTATATAAAGGGACTGCAATTAGATCGGAAGTTCTTCTCCATGAGGATCGCTATATCCGTGCCTGCGAATCTATTGGATATGAATTTGACGCTGACGGAATTTCCAAACAGGTAAAATCAGGTCTGGCAAATGATTTTGAGGAAAAAGTTGCTCCTCTGTTAGAAGAAAAGTATCAGACGGTAGGAAAATTAAGCGCAGTAGGGAATCAGGTAAAGAATCGTTTGAATCTGGAAAGTTTTAAATATTATCTTCAGATGCCAGCATATATTTATCCGAAGAGTGAACGGATTGTGAAAATGGGATTCATGACTTTCGTGATAAATAGTGCAATCGTGATTGGATTTGCAATGATTGCGCAGGTGTTGCTCTGTTCGATATGTGCTTTTGTGATTAGCCGTCAGCTTTCACCTCGCGCTGCGAAATTTGTTTTGATGTTCTTCCTGGGAGGTATGATGATTCCTTTCGCCAGTATTATGCTGCCGCAGCTCATCATGTATCGGAATATGGGAGCATACAATAATTATGCTGCATTATTGCTGCCATTTTTATATCCATATGGGTTCTATGTGTACCTGTATAAAGGCTTTTTTGACCAGATTCCGGGAAGTTATTTTGAGGCTGCAGCTCTTGACGGAGCAGGTAGCAGATACTTGTATACCAGAATTTGTATGCCGTTATCAAAACCTATCATTTCATTGATTGCGTTGCAGACTTTTATCGGAAACTGGAATGATTTCTTCTGGGCATGGCTGGTTACGGAAGATCAGAAACTGTGGACTTTGAATGTTGCTTTGTATAATATATCCAATAATTCAGGAACGAAACAAAATGCTCTGATGGGTCTGGCTGTTGTTACTATCACGCCGGTGATCCTGCTGTCCATCCTCTTCTCCAAGCAGTTGAAGCAGAGTATTGTAGCATCAGGGGTTAAGGGATAATTTAGAAGGAGTTGTTGCATTAAGTGCATATTCAGAATATTTCTGAATTATGTCTAAAGCGACAGCTCCTTTTTTGTGAGAAAGAAAATAGAAGGTCTTGTTGACAAATAGTTTTTTTCGTTTATAATGAATATAGTTCTAAAAAGAACGGTTTTTTATAAAACTATAAAAGCACAGGAGGTGACAAGATGGCAGGAACAACGGATATCCTGCTGCTGATCCGTGGGATAGGAAAGTTTTACGATCAATGTATGGAAGGCGTAAGGGCAAAATATCAGATGTCGCAGATGGAAATTAAGGTTCTTAATTTTTTGCATAATAATCCGGGACATGATACGGCAGCGGAAATATCGGAGCTGCGGATGCTTCCAAAAGGAAATGTTTCTCAGGCGGTAGAATCTTTGATACAGAAGGGGTTTTTGATGCGTCTGCCAGATACCAAGGACAGAAGAAAGATTCATTTGGGATTTACTCCTCAGGCTTCTCAACTTCTTACAGAGATCGATCTGGCAAAAAACATTTATCAGGAGCAGCTTTTTAAAGAATTTTCCCTCGAAGAGCGCATCGCCTATGATCAGATGAATGAAAAGATTCTGAACAATGTACGCCAAGGGATGGAAAAGGAGGAAAAGTATGGACAATAAAGAGTTTTTAGGAAAAGAGCCAGTAGGCAAGCTGTTGTGGAAACTGGCGCTTCCCACGGTAGCGGCACAGATTATCAATATGTTATATAACATTGTTGACCGTATCTACATCGGGCATATTCCGAAAGTGGGAACATTGGCGCTGACTGGAATAGGCGTATGTATGCCGTTGATTTTGATCGTATCTGCTTTTGCAGCGTTAGTCAGCAACGGAGGCGCACCTCGGGCAACCATTTTTATGGGACAGAATAAGAAAGAAAAAGCAGAAAAAACGCTGGGTAACTGCTTTATTACCCAGATTTTCGTATCTGTGGTACTGACGGCAGTTCTTCTGATCTGGAATCGGGAATTTCTTATGGCTTTCGGAGCCAGCAAAGATACAATTCAGTACGGTGTAGATTATATGAATATTTATGCGTTGGGAACTATTTTTGTTCAGTTGACGCTGGGGATGAATGCCTTTATTACTGCGCAGGGGTTTGCGAAAACAGGTATGCTTTCTGTACTGATCGGTGCGGTTGCCAATATCATTCTGGACCCGATCTTTATTTTTGGATTCGATATGGGGGTACGGGGCGCTGCGCTTGCCACTGTTTTATCCCAGACATTATCCTGTATCTGGGTCTTAAGCTTTCTGTTTGGTCGGAAAACGAATCTGAAGATTCGTTTCCAGTATATGAAATTGGAATCAAAGATTATTTTTCCCAGTCTGGCGCTTGGACTTTCTGTATTTATCATGCAGGCAAGTGAAAGTATTATTTCCGTATGTTTTAATTCTTCCTTGCAGCAGTATGGAGGAGATATCGCAGTGGGAGCTATGACGATCCTCACCAGTGTTATGCAGTTTGCCATGTTGCCGCTGCAGGGACTTGGACAGGGAGCGCAGCCGATCATCAGTTACAATTACGGGGCAAAAAATGTGCAGAGGGTGAAAGATGCCTATGGACTTCTTTTGAAAGCGAGCCTCTGTTACGCTACGTTTTTGTGGCTGCTGGTTATGATCGTTCCCCAGGGATTTGCCGCAATGTTCACCACGGACCCGGCTCTTTTAGATTTCACCAAGACGGCGCTTCGTATTTATCTGGCTGCTTTGTTCCTTTTTGGAATCCAGCTTGCCTGCCAGATGACCTTTAATTCTCTGGGAAATGCAAAGGCATCGATTCTTGTGGCTGTTATGCGGAAATTTATTCTATTGATTCCGCTGATTTACATTGTTCCTGCCATCTGGAAGAGTAATCGTACATTGGCTGTTTATATGGCAGAACCGATTGCAGATGTGATCGCTGTAACCTTTACCGCTATTTTATTCTTCTTCCAGTTTAGAAAAGCATTAAAGCAGATAGAAGGAAATAATCCGGCAAAATAAGGGGAATCCTGATTCTGGAAAGGAGTAGACATGTGTACTTGTATTACGTATGAAAATGGAGATTTTTATTTTGGGAGAAATCTGGATCTGGAGTATACCTTTGGGGAAAAAGTAGTAGTTACACCGCGAAATTATCCCTTTTCTTTCCAGTGTCTCCCGGCAATGAATCATCATTATGCTATGATCGGAATGGCAACGGTAATGGAAGATTTCCCTCTCTATGCGGAAGCAGTCAATGAAAAAGGTCTGGGGATTGCCGGATTGAATTTTCCGGAAAGTGCCTGCTATAAGGAAAAGCAGGAGGGAAAGAAAAATGTAGCGCCTTTTGAGCTGATCCCATGGATTCTGGGACAGTGCGAAAGTACAGAACAGGCAGAAAAATTATTGGAAAACTGCAATCTTCTGAATCACCCTTTTAGAAAAGAGACACCGTTATCGCCGCTTCACTGGATGGTGGCGGATAAAAACAAGTGTATAGTCATAGAGGCGGTCAAAGAAGGGGTACGGATTTATGACAATCCTTATGGCGTTCTCACTAATAATCCGCCGTTCCCTTTTTATCAGATGTATATGCAGCATTACAGAAGTCTGTCCGCAAAAACACCGGAGTCTCTGTTTGCAGAACCACTTTTTTTTAAAACTTATGGGCAGGGCATGGGAGCGATGGGACTTCCGGGGGACTATTCACCGGCATCCCGTTTTGTAAAGGCAGCATTTTTAAAATGGAATTCCCGAGCTGTTCAGGAAGAAGAAGCGAACGTTTCTCAGTTTTTCCATATTTTGGACGGGGTGAGTATGGTACGAGGCGCCGTAATCACTCCGGAAGGAAAGGAAGACATTACTACGTATTCTTGCTGTATCAACGGAGATCAGGGGATTTATTATTACAAAACGTATGATAACAGTCAGATTCATGCAATTAGTCTTCAAAGAGAGAATCTGGAAGAAACGGGACTGAAAGAATATGCTCTGTGTACAGCTCCCAGTTTCCAATGGCAAAATTAAATAGAAACGAAACATTGGAGAAATTGCACAAAAACAAAGTGATAAATTAGCCATATTTCCAGCTTGACGCTGAACTACTAAATGATATATTATATAAATAAAATTGTATTCGTTAAAGAATAGAATAAAAGTATAGATAGAATGTAGATAGCGTGTTACTGGTTGTGCGGGCATAAGCTATCCTGTTTTATTAATTTGCTGAATAAGACGGGGTTAGTTTATGCTCTTTTTCATTTTTTAGGGGAATGGCTGATATATAGACTTTTATATACAGCAGAAGAAAAGGGAAATCCATTTATGTACTGTATTACAAAGATTCTTAATAATAACGCACTTCTTGCGACGGAAAAGGGAAAGAGCGACGAGAGAATTCTTCTTGGTAAAGGGATTGGTTTTGGAAAAAGAACAGGAGATTTCATCGAAGAACGAGAGGGAATTCAGGTATATACCCCGGTAGGTTCTGAAAAGCGCAGTTCCGCCATGCAAGTAGTCAATACCATTGATCCTGTCTATATTGAAGCGGCAGGACGCATCATCGAAGAGGCAGAAAAAGTTTTTGATTCCATAAAAGGAGACATTCTTCTTCCATTGGCGGATCATATCGCCTTTGCTGCGCACAGAGCACAAAACGATACTTTTTTTGCTAATCCGCTGATTCAGGATATTAAGATTCTGTTTGGGAAAGAATATGCAGTAGCTTTGGAATGCCGAAGGACGGTCGAAGAACTTACGGGTTATCAGATTTCTGATGATGAAGCGGGATTTATCGCGCTGCACATTCATTCCGGTCTGTCGGGGGAGCAGGTATCTGATACGCTGAGGATGACACAGATTATTGATGAGAGCATTCAGATTGTGGGGGAATGTGTGGGATATCGGCTGAAAAAAGCTTCGCACAGCTATATCCGTCTGATGAGTCATCTGTATTATATGGTGATCCGCTCAAGAACGGGCGAAGCCGTTAATGTGGAGCTGAATGATTTTATGAAGCAAAAGTACCCCAAGGCCATGCAGATTGCACAGATTGTATGCGGCAAGATGGAGAGCCGTCTGAACCAGCCGCTGGCTTCGGATGAACAGGGATTTCTGGCTGTTCATATTCAGAGACTTATCGCACTGTAAAAAGGTTACAAAGATATTCATATCATAAAAAGATAAACAAAAAGGAGATTGAAACATGAAGAATTTTGAGTACACAGTAAAAGATGAATTGGGAATTCATGCAAGACCGGCAGGGCTGCTGGTAAAAGAAGCAAAAAAATATGAAAGCAAGATTACTCTGACCAAAGAGGGCAAAACTGTGGAGGCAACAAAATTAATGGCTGTGATGTCTTTGGCAGTAAAATGCGGACAGACAGTTACTGTTGCGGCAGAGGGAGCGGATGAAGAGACCGCATGCGCAGGGATGAAAGAATTTTTTGAAAACAATTTATAAAGGACGGCGGATAGGAAGATGCAATATTTAAAAGGAAAATCCGTATATAAGGGAATCGTTCTTGGGAAAATCTCTGTTTTGAAAAAAGATGACTATGTGGTGAAACGTACCAAGATCAACGATCCCGAAAAAGAGATGGAAAGAGTAAAAAAAGCAGTTCTGGAATCGCAGGAACAGCTTCAGAAGTTATATGAAAAAGCGGTTAAGGAAGTAGGAGAAGCCAGCGCCGCAATCTTTGAAGTTCATCAGATGATGCTGGAAGATGACGATTATAACGAATCTATTGAAAATATCATCACAACGCAGCAGGTCAATGCAGAGTATGCCGTAGCATCTACAGGGGATAACTTTTCTCAGATGTTTGCCAGCATGGATGATGATTATATGAAAGCCCGGGCAGCGGATATTCAGGATATTTCCGATCGTCTGGTAAGAAATCTTTCCGGTCACGGCAACGGTGGCATGGATCTGTCTGAGCCTGCGATTTTGGTGGCAGACGATCTGTCTCCCAGTGAGACCGTTCAGTTGGATAAAGATAAGATTCTGGCATTTGTGACGATCCACGGTTCGTCTAACTCCCATACGGCGATTCTCGCCCGGATGATGAATATTCCGGCATTGATCGGCGTGGATATGAATCTGGATGAGCTGCATACTGGTATGGAAGCGGCAGTGAACGGATTTACAGGAGAATTTATTCTGGAACCGGACGAGGAAGTAAAGAAGACAGTAGAGGATAAAATTTCCCAAGAAAAAGAAAAGTATGCGCTTTTGCAAACTTTAAAGGGGAAAGAAAATATTACAAAGAGCGGTCGTAAGATTCACCTGTATGCGAATATTGGCAGTGTGGCAGATATGGGATATGTATTGGAAAATGATGCCGGAGGAATTGGTCTGTTCCGCAGTGAGTTCCTTTATCTGGGCAGAGATGAGCTTCCAGGAGAAGAAGAACAGTTTCAGGCATATAAACAGGCAGTACAGAATATGGCTGGCAAAAAGGTGATTATCCGAACTTTGGATATCGGAGCGGATAAGCAGGCAGATTACATGGGATTGGAAAAAGAGGAGAATCCGGCGTTGGGTTACAGAGCCATCCGTATCTGTCTGACACAGCCGGAGATCTTTAAGGTTCAGCTTCGGGCGTTGTTTCGGGCTTCTGTCTATGGAAATCTTTCCATTATGTACCCTATGATTACTTCTGTAGAAGAAGTGGAAAAAATCCAGGCTATTGTAAAAGAAGTAAAAGAAGAACTGAAAGCGGATGAAGTTCCATATAAAGATGTGGAAGAGGGAATTATGATCGAGACACCTGCCGCAGTGATGATCAGTGATGAGCTGGCGCAGATGGTGGATTTCTTCAGTATTGGTACGAATGATCTTACCCAGTATACATTGGCGATCGACCGCCAGAATGAAAAACTGGATCCTTTCTATAATCCTCATCACAAGGCAGTTTTGAAGATGATCCAGATGGTGGTGGATAATGCTCATAAGGCAGGAAAATGGGCAGGTATCTGCGGAGAATTAGGAGCAGATCCTGAACTGACAGAGACTTTTGTAAATATGGGTGTGGATGAATTGTCTGTAGCTCCTTCCATGATCTTAAAACTGAGAAAAATTATCAGGGAGATATCATAGGAGAGACAGAAAATGAATTATATCCGTAAGCATAAGAAAGCAGCTTTGCTGATTGCGGTGGTAGTAGTCGTATTATTCGCTTTTGTGACCTGGCAGCGGAAGCTTACCATGTCCAAATCCGTATACGATGAATTAAAAGAAGAACCCCGGGGTGAAGCAGTGGAAAAGGATGACTTTTATTACAGCCAGTTGACGGCAAAAGAAGGGGAAGATTTTCTTTTCTTAAAAGAACAGATGGAAAATCTGAATGGCGGTGTACTAGAACTGCCTCAGCCGGTAAATGGAAAAGAGTATCAGCGCATTATCACAGCTCTGGAATATGAAGGCGCAGATAATTTTTATGGTTTTGTAGATATCCCTATGACAGAAGACAATGTTTATGTACTGTATGAGGATAAGGATGTATTTAAGATTACAGAGGATAAAATTTCAAAAGTGATTTTATTTCTTTCCTGCGCAGAGGGGATTCATCTTTCCGGCGAATTTGCGGAGGATGGTATGGTTTCCAATCTTGAGAAGATTCAGAAAGGTCTCTCCGTAAATGAGGAAGAAAAGGTTGCGGAGATAGAAAAACGCCAGAAGGAGACAGAAGCTCTTTTGGAAGAGATTCTTCAGGGACTTCCGGCAGACAGTGGGAAAAAAGAAGCGATTGATTATTTCCTTCGGTGGCTGGATGAAAATATGGAATTTGTTCAGAAAGCAGCCGCAACGACGGAAGGTATGCAGAATATGGGAGATATGCTGGAAAAGGTTTATGATTTTAACCACGTGGCGTCTCTTACCAAGAAGAAAGCCAGTGCGCTGGGCTATGCCAAGATTTTTTCTGAGCTTTGCCATCGGGCAGGTATGGAATCTCATCTTGTGATGGGAAGCTGGAACGGCGGCTGGGGACAAAGTGAAATGTATATTTTCTGCGCAGTTTCGATAGATGGACAGACGGTATACGTGGATGCCAGCGGGCAGAAGAATGCTTCTCTGGGAGGCAAGCGATGTCTCAGTGAGAAAGAGGCGAAAAACCGGATGACATTTGCAGATTATTTTGAGTATTCATAGGAGGATTCGATTATCATGTTTAGTTTTTTGAAGAAAAAACAGGATGAAGGATTTATGCTGGGAGCAACTGCTCAGGGAAAGGCAGTAGAGTTAAAGGAAGTGAATGACCCTACATTTAATTCGGGAATGTTAGGTCAGGGTGTTGCTATCGTCCCCACGGAAGGAAAGTTTTATGCACCGGCAGATGGGGAAATTGCTATGGTTTTTGATACGCTTCACGCGGTTAGCATGACTGCGGATAATGGTGTGGAGATTTTGGTACATGTGGGATTGGACACTGTGAATCTGAAAGGAAAAGGATTTAAAGCTCACGTACAGGCGGGCGATCACGTGAAAAAAGGTGATCTGATGCTGGAAGCAGATCTGGATGCGTTGAAAGCAGAAGGATATGATATTATCACACCAATTCTGGTATGTAATACAGACGATTACGCATCGGTAGAGGCGCTTTCCGGAAAAGATGTGGTTCCGGGAGAAGATGTGGTAAAGATTAAGATGAAATAACCATGGATTTTATTTCCGGTAGGTAAAGGCATCTTCTAAAAGGAGATGCCGGGGTTTGCCGGTATAAAATAAATAATGGCGATACATATCTCCATTGTGTCAAAAAGGGATTAAGAAAAGGAAAAAGGAGGAAATCTAATTATGATGAGATATCTTCAAAGATTGGGAAAATCTCTCATGCTTCCGGTTGCATGTCTTCCGGTTGCAGCTATTCTTCAGGGAATCGGTTACTGGATCGATCCTTCAGGCTGGGGCGCAAATAATGTAATCGCTGCTTTTCTGTTAAAGGGCGGCGGATGTCTGATCGATCAGATGCCTATTCTGTTCGCTATCGGTGTTGCCGTTGGTATGTCTGACGACAACGATGGAACAGCAGGTCTTGCAGGTCTTGTTTCCTGGATCATTACAACAACTCTTCTTTCTACAAGTGTTGTTGCTATGCTTACAAAAACAGCAGAAGCAGATGTAAATGCGGCTTTCAGCAAGACACAGACACAGTTTATCGGTATTCTTTGCGGTCTTATTGCAGCAGCCTGCTACAATAAATTCAAGAGTACAAAACTGCCGGACGCATTTTCTTTCTTCAGTGGAAAAAGATGTGTTGCCATCGTAACAGCGGGCGCATCTCTGGTATCCAGCTTGATTCTGTTCTTTGTATGGCCAATCGTATATACAGGTCTGATCACCTTTGGTGAGTTTATCATGAACCTGGGCGCTGTAGGAGCTGGTATTTACGGTTTCTTCAACCGTCTGCTGATTCCATTCGGTCTGCATCATGCATTGAACTCTGTATTCTGGTTTGACGTGGCTGGTATCGATGATATCGCGAAGTTCTGGGGTAACGCAGAAGGCGGTATCATGGGTGTGACCGGTATGTATCAGGCAGGATTCTTCCCTGTTATGATGTTTGGTCTCCCGGCAGCAGCACTGGCTATGTACCATACAGCAAAAGAAAGCAAGAAAAAAGTTGTGGCAGGTCTTCTGTTCTCCGCAGCAATCGCTTCTTTCCTGAATGGTGTTACAGAGCCTCTGGAGTTCTCTTTCATGTTCCTGGCACCAGCACTGTATCTGGTACACGCTCTGTTGACAGGTATTTCTATGGCAGTTGTAGCGCTTTTGCCTGCTCGAGCGGGCTTTAACTTCAGCGCCGGTCTTATTGACTGGATCTTAAGTTTCAAGGCTCCATTTGCACAGAACCCATGGATGTTGCTCATCGTTGGTCTGGTAGTTGGTGTGATCTACTATGTAATCTTCCGTATTGTAATCGTGAAGTTTAATATGAAGACTCCGGGAAGAGAAGATGATATGGATGAGACGAAAGTTACTCTGTCCAACGATAACTTTACAGAGATCGCTAAGATCGTTCTGCAGGGTGTTGGCGGAAAAGAAAACGTAACTTCTATCGATAACTGTATCACAAGACTTCGTCTGGAAATCAAAGACTATACACAGGTTGATGAAAAAGTGATCAAATCCGCAGGTGTAGCTGGTGTTATCAGACCAAGTAAAACTTCCGTTCAGGTTATCATCGGAACAAAAGTTCAGTTTGTAGCTGACGAATTTAAAAAGCTTTGTAAATAAGCAAGCCATGATTTGATATATTTTAATCCCTTTTCAGGAGGAACTGTTCTCTTTCACTGGATAAGCGGTCAAGAGCAGTTCCTCTCTTTTCGTTTTAGAAAGTATCGTCTTCTTACCCTTCCATTCATACCTCTTACCCTTTTTCTATAGCTTTTCTTCTTAAAATTTTCTATAATAATCTCAGAGAAAAATAGAAAGGAGAGAATCCAATGAAGGTAAGTACCCGTCTGATTCCAGAAAATGAGAAAGAGAACGTTCAGCTTTTTATTCATGAAGAGACGCCGGAATTCGAACATTTAAAAGAGTATATTGAAATGGAACGATTTCGCCCGCAGATTCTATTGGGAAATAAAGGGGAAGAGGTATGTCGTATTCCTATTTCTGCTATTTTTTATATCGAAAGTGTTCAGGAGATTCAATATATTCATGCAAGCCAGGGGATTTACACCACCAGACAAAGACTTTATATGCTGAAGCAACAGCTTCCGGAGTATTTTTTCAGAGCTTCTAAATCAGCAATTTTGAATCTGGAAATGGTGCAATCTTATAAACCTTTATCTGGGGGACTGATGTTCGCAGTGTTTCCTAATGGAGACGGAACGTATATCTCAAGAAAGTATGTAAGAGAACTGAAAGAGCAAATTCGCAGAAAGGGATGAGAAATATGAGGAAACTAGAAAAAGAGGAGAAAAAAGAGGTGTTTCAGTATGGGCTGGCAATGGGATGTACCTTTTTTATATCGAATGTGATTTATCTGGGATTGCAAAAAGATCAGCAATTTATGGTTACTATGATGCCGTGGCTGGGAGCGTTGCTGGCAGGATATTTGCTATTAGGCATTGCCTTTTTCTTCTTTTATCTGAAATTATCAGGAAAAGATTTTGGGGTGTTGAAATCTTTTACAAAAGGTGCCGCCGGTATTTACTCTCTGGGAAATCTTATGCCCCTTTTGTTTCTTGCGGGGATTTTGCTGGCAGATAAGCAGCCGATCCGAATGATGCTTTTACTGGATCTGGGAATTACCGTTGGATTTTATATTTTGGACTATTGTTCCGTCTGGAAATTATCAAAAGAGTTGAATGGTAAAAACGTTCGGACAAAAACTTTACTGGTAGATCTGGAAGGACGCCCAAAAAATGTGGATGAATTTTGCAGCTATATTGAAGCCTATTGCAGTGAAAATCAGATTACGTTGGAATTTCTTCATCGAGGCGTCCCGGCTTTGATCCTTATGGACGGAAAAGAATGTACGGTGGAACTGGAATCCTATTATTCTCAGTTTGGTCCGGTCTACGGGATGAAATTTATAGAAACACGGTAGAGAGAAAACGGAGTTTATGATATAATCAAAAATGAGGTGGACTTATAAAAAATGATGAGTGATAAAGCAGAATTTTGTAAAAATGGCGGTTGTACCGCAAAGTTGGGAGCGGGGGTATTAAGTCATATTTTATCCCGACTGCCGAAAGGTCCGGCAGATGAGCAGCTTTTGGTGGGATACGACAGCAAAGATGATGCGGCGGTGTACCAGGTTTCTTCTGATACAGCTATTGTACAGACGTTGGATTTTTTTCCTCCTATGGTGGATGATCCCTATCTGTTTGGTCAGATTGCTGCCGCCAATGCGCTCAGTGATATTTATGCTATGGGCGGGGAGGTAAAAACAGCGCTGAATATTGTCTGTTTTCCTGAACATATGGATCTGAATATTTTGGGAGAGATCCTTCGGGGAGGTTCCGAAAAAGTGATAGAAGCGGGAGGTGTTTTGGCGGGAGGTCACTCGATTGCAGACGCAGATGTCAAGTATGGTCTCTCTGTTATGGGGACGGTACATCCAGATCAACTCTATGCAAATAATCGAGGAAAATCCGGAGATATGCTGATTCTCACAAAAAAGCTGGGAGTAGGGATTATCTGTACTGCCAACAGAGTAAAGGAAGCGTCTCAAAAAGCGATGGACGAGGCCGTTCGGTCAATGACTACTCTGAATCGTTATGCGGCTGAAATATGCAGAAAATATCCGGTTCATGCCTGTACGGATGTGACTGGATTTGGTTTTCTTGGTCATCTTCATGAAATGCTGGACGACAGGTTATCTTGTGTCATAGATGTGGAAAAGATTCCTTATATAGAAGAAGCAAGACAGTATGCGGATGACTTTCTTCTCTCTGCGGCAGGACAGAGAAATCGAAATTTTGTTCAGGATCATGTGACTTTTGAGCAGATTCCATTTGCAATGGAAGAAATTTTATTTGATCCCCAGACTTCCGGGGGACTGTTACTGGCAGTAGATCCTGCTTTGGCAGCCGAGTTGGAGGAGGAGTTACAGAAAGCAGGACTTCCAGCGCGTATCGTGGGAAAATTTTTAGAAAAACAGGAACAGGAAATTATGGTGAGGAGCAGAAAGCTATGATAAGAAGCAAGGTAAACGCAATGGGAGATCCCTGTCCCATTCCAGTGGTAAAAACAAAAAATGCGATCAGAGAGTTACAGGGACAGGCTGGGAGTGTAGAGGTTCTGGTAGATAATGAGATCGCAGTGCAGAATCTTACAAAAATGGCAGGACAGAAGGGGTACGGTGTTCATGCGAAAAAGTTGGAAGCGCAGAAATTTCAAGTGACACTGGAGATTTCAGGAGAAAATGAAACATCTCCATTTCTTCCCAGAGAGGAGGAAGCATCCGCATGTATTCCTGATACAAGAGCAAAAAATACCGTGTTGGTCATTTCTTCACCTTCTATGGGGGAGGGAGATCCAAAGCTTGGGGCTATACTGATGAAAAGTTACTTTTATGCGCTTACCCAGCAGGATACGTTTCCAGAGACTATTTTATTTTATAATGGAGGAGTGCGTTTTACTTGCGAAGAATCGCCCACACTGGAAGATTTGAAATTTCTGGAAGCGCAGGGAGCAGAGATTCTTTCCTGTGGAACATGTCTGGATTTTTATGGGCTGACAGAAAAGTTGAAGGTGGGAGGCATTACCAATATGTATGTGATCGCTGAAAAGATGCAACAGGCCAAGCTGCTTATTAAGCCATGATGAGAGAGAAAAAATCCTATTGGATTCTCACCTTTTCCACCACCACCGCCGCTATGTTTATGGAAAAGTTTTGCATGGAGCAGAACATTCCCGGGAGGCTGATTCCGGTTCCCCGGCAGATCACCGCCGGCTGTGGACTTGCCTGGCGTATGACGGTGGAAGAGTATGAGCGATATCGGCTAACATTGAAAGAACATACATTAATGATCGAACAGAGTGTTCTGTTGGAGTTATAGCTTTTCGGCCAGTTGCGAGAGGGGAGCAAAGTGATATCCCATTTCTTCCCATTTTGTCAGCAGTTCATCGAGAATTTTTCCATTTGTGGAAGAAGTATTGTGAAGAAGTACAATGGCGCCCGGATGGATGCGGGACAACAATTTGTCGAAGGCTTCTTCTTTGGTGGGTTGTTGATCTTGTATCCAATCCACATAAGCGAGACTCCAGAAGAAGGTTTTATATCCCAGTTCGCTGGCCATCTGGAGATTGTCGGTACTGTATTTTCCCTGGGGAGGGCGGTAATACCGGATCATTTCTTCCCCGGTGATCTTTTGATACAGTTCTTCCACTTCCTGCAGTTCTTTTTGAAAGGCTTCTTTGGAAGCAATTTTTGACATATCCGGGTGATGATATGTATGATTTGCTACAAGATGCCCCTCTTTTACCATTCGTTTTACCAGATCCGGGCTGGTTTCCAAAAAATTTCCCACCACAAAGAAAGTTCCTACTGCATTGTGCTTTTTCAAAGCATCCAGAATAGCGGGGGTATTTCCATTCTCAAATCCTGCATCGAAGGTCAGATAGATTACTTTTTCATCGGTGGGATCACAGTATGCTGCATGGTAAGTTTTCAGTTCTTCTGGACTGGCGTTTCCCGTAGGATGCGTTCCGCTTTCACCAAATCCCAGTCCCCAGTTTCCTGCCTGGCTTTCCACTGGGGCAGACGTCGAAACTGCCGCACGGTCTTTCAAACAGTGCAGCGTGGCTCCGAACACAAAGGCGGCGATGAAAATGCCTCCAATTCCGGCTATTTTCAGATGACTTTTCTTAATTTCCATAAAGCTTTCCCATGACTTTTTAATTATATATATGTGCAGATTTTTTGAATCAGTATAAATATTCCTTGTTATTGTAATTTATTGCGGCAAAAGGTATAATGAACAGAAGAAAGGAGAGAGCAAAAATGAATTTTAAAGCGATTGAAGAATATATTACCCAGTTTCCCATCTATCAATATGCATTTCTTCATGTGGATGAGATTGAATTTAATGATAAAGTGAGAACTATTTGTAAGAAGGAGTGTCCCCGCTATGGGAAATCCTGGTCTTGTCCTCCGGCGGTAGGAAGCGTAGAAAAATGCAAAGAAACATGTCATCAGTATTCACACGTTCTGCTGTTTTCTTCCGTGGCAGAAGTGCCGGATTATTCCGATATGGGAGCGCTTTTAAAGACGAAACGGGAACATGAAGAAATCACCCGGCAGATTGAAGACTATCTGAAAAAGGATGCGTGGAAATGTTATACGCTGTCGACAGATTCCTGTTCCATCTGTGAAAAATGTACCTATCCGAAAAAATCCTGTCTGCATCCGGAACAGATGCACCCCTGTATTGAGAGTCATGGGATTTTACTTACCAAAAATATTGAGGAAAATCATATGGATTATTACATGGGAGAGCAGATGGTTCTCTGGTTTTCTATGATTTTTCTGGAACAGGCATAAAGTTTTCGTTTTTTCATAGACTGGAATAAATAGTTGTTGATGCTCAGGCCAATCATAGAAAGGGCTGCTGTAATCCAACAGTGAAGCCGGAGGTGCCCGTGAGTAAACGAAAATCAGTTCCGTGGAAGGAGCGTCTTGCCCAGTCTCTTCAGATTCCCAGAGATCTGATCTGTCAGGAATCTGTGATCACTCTGATGGGGGCAAGAGAAATTCTTGTGGAAAATTACCGGGGGATCCTGGAATATACCGAAGATCATCTTTTAATCTTAACCCGCCAGTGTAAGATTCGGATTCAGGGAGAAAATCTGGAGGTTTTGTACTATACCAGCGAGGAAATGAAGGTGTCTGGACGGATTCTGGATATCACATATGAGAATCTTTAGGTATGGGAGGCGCAAACTGATGGAAAAACTTGGAAAATATTTGCAGGGCTATGTGAAGATTCGTCTGGAAAGTTCCATGCCGGAGCGTTTTTTGAGTCTTTGCGTACATAATCAGATTCCTCTTTGGAATCTAAAAAACAAAGATCTGTACTATGAAATGGAAATTTCCGTAAGGAATTATTTTCGTCTGAATGCTTTTCGAAGAAAAACTCAGTCAAAGATTCTTCTTCTGGAAAAACACGGACTGCCTTTCTTTTTTCAAAAAAATAAAAAGAGAAAGGCTTTTTTTCTTGGTTTTTTTCTTGGAGTTCTTTTGTTATATGTTTGCTCTCTGTTTATCTGGGACATACAAATTCATGGAAATCATTTCTACTCCCAGGAGACGGTGCTGGAGACGCTGGAAGCTTTTCAGATCAGAGACGGAACCTTGAAAAAGAACGTAGACTGCCAGAAAATTGCCGCAAAAATCCGTACATCCTTTCCTCAGGTGGTGTGGGTTTCTGCCAAAATACAGGGAACCTGCCTGATGATCGAAATGAAGGAAAATGAAGATTCTTATACCGATGCTCCTGCTCCTTCTGAGACGAAAGGTTATGATCTGGCAGCGGAAAAAGACGGAACGATTGTGAAGATGGTTACAAGGAAAGGAATGCCTTTGGTACAGGAAGGAGAAACATGCAAGGCTGGAGATCTTCTTGTTTCAGGCAGACTGGAAATACTGGATAATGACGCCCAGGTGCAGCGATATGAATATGTGAGAGCGGACGCTGATATTGAAATTCTCACGGATTATGCTTATTATGATGAATTTTCTTTACAGCATACGGTAAAGATCTATAATAAAAAAGAAAAACGGTATGGAATGCTGCGGCTGTTTGGAAAAGAATTTTCTTTGTGGAGGGATGATGCCTCTCAGGCAGAGATTTACCGGACGGAGCATCCGGTGTTCTTGACGCCCAGTTTTTGTCTGCCCTTATCCTATGGAAGTATCCGTGTCGTACCTTATGAGACGAAAACGAAAATCCGTACCCCAAAAGAAGCGAGAGAACTGGCGGCGGCTCACCTGCAGGTTTATCTGGAAAATCTGGTAAAGCAGGGAGCCATTATAAAAGAACAGAAGGTGCAGGTACAGATCGGCAAAGAAAAATGTATCGCAAAGGGGAGGATCACGGTGGTGGAGAAGACAGGAAAGCCAGTTTCCACCGAGAAAATTCCACTTCCGGAACCGGAAAAACTCCAGTAAATTACTAATTTTTACAAAAAGGGGGTTTTCATCTGGAAAAAAAATGCTAAAATAGAAGCTAGTGCAATGAGAAGAAAGGATAGCAGACCTATGACAAATACGATCATTGAACAACAAATAGAAATTCCAGCAGAACATGAACGAAATATTTTCGGACAGTTTGATGAACATATAAAAAAAATAGAGCGATCTTTGCGGGTTACGCTGATTTCCAGAGATGGAGTTTTAAAAATTGTAGGTCCCGCTCCCAGCGTAAAAAAGGCAGCCGGGATCTTCCGGGAACTTCTGGGACTTTCTGTCCGGGGAAACACCATTCAGGCGCAAAATGTGGATTATGCTCTTTCTCTGGCTTTTGAGGAGAAGGAAGCGCCGCTGGTGGAGATGGATCAGGATTGTATCTGCCATACCATCAATGGACGTCCGATAAAACCGAAAACACTGGGGCAGAAGCAGTATGTAGATCAGATTCGAAAGGATATGATTGTTTTCGGGGTAGGACCGGCAGGTACCGGTAAGACGTATCTGGCAATGGCAATGGCGATCACTGCATTTCGCAATGATGAAGTAGGAAGGATTATTCTCACCCGACCTGCCATAGAAGCCGGAGAGAAGCTGGGATTTTTACCGGGAGATCTGCAAAGTAAGGTGGACCCATATCTGCGTCCGCTGTATGACGCTTTGTATCAGATCATGGGACCGGAAAGTTTTGCCAAGAATATGGAAAAAGGGCTGATCGAAGTAGCGCCTCTGGCCTACATGCGAGGCAGGACGCTGGATAACGCTTTTATCATTCTGGATGAGGCGCAAAATACTACTCCGGCGCAGATGAAGATGTTTTTGACGCGTATCGGTTTCGGTTCCAAGGTGATCGTTACCGGTGACTCTTCCCAGAAAGATCTCCCCTCCGGTCAAAAGTCAGGCCTGGAAGTGGCGCTTCAGGTGTTAAAGAAGGTGGAGGGTATCTCTGTCTGTGAACTGACCAGCAAGGATGTGGTACGTCATCCGCTGGTTCAGAAGATTGTACAGGCTTATGATGACTATGAGAAGAAACATCCGGAGCCAAAACAACAGCCGCGGGGAAATAACAAAAAGAGAGGATATGGATATGACCGTTGATTTTGAAAATGAACAGGAGCAGAGTTTTGACTTTGATTTTCAAGAGGTAGCTTCTCAGGTGATCGAAACTGTTCTGGATCAGGAACAGTGTCCTTATGAAGCGCAGGTAAGTCTGGTACTTACCGATGATGAGACCATTCATCGTACGAATCTGGAATTTCGGAAGATTGATCGGGCTACAGATGTTCTTTCTTTTCCTATGGTAGACTTTCCCGCTCCGGCAGATTATTCTGTTTTGGAGGAAGATGAAACCTGTTTTCATCCAGAGAGTGGAGAATTGCTGCTGGGAGATATTATGATCTCTATTCCAAGAGCTGTTGAGCAGGCGCAAAGTTATGGGCACAGTATCAAACGGGAATACGCTTTTTTGGTTGCTCACAGTATGCTGCATCTGCTGGGATATGATCATATGGAGGAAGAAGAGCGGCAGATTATGGAAGAAAAACAGGAACAGGCGCTGCAGAAGCTGCACATCGCCAGAACTTAAAAGGAGAAATGGATCATGAAAAAATATGCAAAACTGATGCTTATGCTGGGATTGGCAGGAACCATGCTTACCGGATGTAAAAAAGAGACTTCGGAAACGGCAGATACCACGCCGACGCCCACCCCTACAGAGGAAGCCGTTGTCACCGAGGAACCGGAAGCTCCCGTTTTAGCCCCGGAAGAACCGGAACCGACAGAAGAAGCGGTTCCAGAAGGATGCGTGGTCAGTTATCTGACAGGAGAATATGTTCCGGAGGAGATTGGAAGAAGACGTCCTGTAGCAGTTATGCTGAACAACTTAAAACCGGCCTGCCCTCAGGCTGGAATTGCAAATGCAGGCGTGGTATATGAGGCTCCGGTGGAGGGCGGAATCACTCGTCTGATGGGTGTCTTTGAAGATTACGATAATCTGGAAAAAATCGGTTCTGTGAGAAGCTGCCGTGATTACTATATCTTTTATGCTTCTGGTTTTAATGCGATCTATACGCATTATGGACAGTCGCCATATGCGCTTCCTTTCCTGGAACTTCCGGAGGTCAATAACCTGAGCGGTCTGGCTGGTTACGGGGATCAGGTATTTTATCGTACCACCGACAGAAAGTCTCCCCACAATGCCTATACCAGCTTCGAAGGGATTCAAAAGGGAATTGAGATTAACGGCTATAGCCAGGAATATTCGGAAGATTTTACGCCAGGATACGCTTTCTGCGGAGTGGACGAGGAAGTAGAATTGCCGGGTACAACGGAGGCTTCCGTTGTAAAACCGGGCTATTTCCTGAATGAACCCTGGTTTGAATATAATCCGGAAGATAAAATGTATTATCGTTTCCAATATGGAGATAAACAGATTGACCAGCTTACAGGTGAGCAGATCGCATATAAGAATATCATTCTTCAGTATTCTTCCTGGAGAAACTATGATGAGAATGGATATCTGAATATTGACGTGGATGCGCCAAACGTAGGAAAATATATCGTAAATGGAAAGGCTATCGATATTACCTGGAAGAAACATGAGCCATGGGGCGCTACTTTCTATTACGATTCCAACGGAAATCAGATTACAATGGATACAGGAAAAACCTGGGTTTGTATCATTCAGGATACGTATGCAGATCGCGTAGAGATTCTGGGAACCTCCAGTTCTATCCACATTGTAGCAGATGACAGGAACTCATTGTTTTTTATGGCT
>HF995384.1:59306-60924 GCA_000432335.1 Firmicutes bacterium CAG:646 | reverse complement strand
GGAAGCTGCTGAAGATGCGGCGGCAGCCGATACAGATTACTGATTTTTCAGTTTCATGTATATCTGAGGAAACATAGCCGATACTATAAGAAAAAGGAGTGTGTTCTATGCGAAAATTTTCTTATGCTATCGGCATTTTTTGTACCGTATTCCTTCTCAGTCTTGGATTTTATGCCAGCTACCAATACGGCTGCTCGAAAGACAGAGAATATTCCGATCCGGCTTTAGAAGCGGAAAATCCTCTTTCCACCAGTTATTATATTCAGTTGGAGGATGGCAAAGTAATTGTTCGTCTGGAAGATGGAACTGTTTATGAAACTACGGAAATTTCTAAGGAAACTCTTCCCGTATCGGTACAGGAGAAAATTTCTCAAGGCTATGTGCTTACGTCCAAGCAGGAATTGTACAGCTTTCTTGAGAATTTTTCCAGCTAATTGTTTTTATAGTACACACAGGAGAAAGATTATGAATACTTTACTTAGGGAACAGCTGAAAGAAAAACAGCGTATTGTGATCAAAATAGGATCTTCTTCTCTGACTCATCCTTCCACAGGAGCTTTGGATCTGATTAAACTGGAGATTTTAGTGAGAGAGATCAGTGATCTGAGGAATCAGGGAAAAGAAGTGATCCTGGTTTCGTCTGGCGCGATCATGGCAGGAAGCAAAACCATGGGATATGACAAAAAACCGGAGAAGCTTTCGGAAAAACAGGCCTGCGCTGCCATTGGACAGGCGAAGCTGATGATGATTTATCAGAAACTTTTTTCAGAATATAATCAGGTAGCCAGCCAAATCCTCATGACGAAAAATACGTTTCTGGATGATCTGAACCGAATCAATGCGAAGAATACGTTTCATGAACTTCTTCGTATGGGTGCAATTCCCATTGTGAATGAAAATGATACTATTTCCACCTATGAGATCGAGTTTGGCGATAATGATACGCTTTCTGCCGTAGTGGCAGCTTTGGTGGAAGCAGACTTGCTGATTCTTCTTTCGGATATTGACGGTCTGTTTACGGATGATCCCCATCAAAACCCGGATGCCCGGTTTATCGATGTGGTGGAGGAGTTGGACGAGAAGCTTCTTGCTATGGGAAAAGGAACAACAGGAAGCGGTGTGGGAACCGGAGGTATGGCAACAAAACTTTCCGCCGCACAGATTGCCGGTATGGCTGGCGTAGATATGGTGATCGCAAACGGAAAAGATTTCCATATCATACATAAAATTATGCAGGGGCGCACATATGGAACCTTGTTTCTGGCACAGCCCAGAGATGAATTTCATCTCTTAAATTATCTTGAAAAATCATTGTAGGAGGATATATTATTTATGGATCAGAAAGGAATTGACCGTATCAACGAATTAGCAAGAAAAGCCAAGACTGTAGGTCTTACACCGGAGGAAAAAGAGGAACAGAGAAAGCTTCGCAGTGAGTTTATTGCAAGTATCCGCATGAACCTCCGTTCGCAGCTGGATCATATAGATATTCAGGAAAAAGATGGCTCCATTACAAATCTGGGAGAAAAATATGGAAACAAAACAAGTCATTAGGAAAGAAATCTTCAAAAGAAGAAAAGAGGCAGAAACGACGCAGATCGTAGAAGACAGCCATGCG
>HF995384.1:53670-59184 GCA_000432335.1 Firmicutes bacterium CAG:646 | reverse complement strand
ATTATGGATGAGGCGCTGCGTTTGGGAAAACGGGTTGCTGCTCCAAGAGTAGAAGGGCAGGAAATGGTTTTTTATGAGATTTTTTCCCGTGATGATCTTGCTCCGGGATATTTTGGGATTTTAGAACCGAAAGACGGTCTGCCGGAAGCAATAGCAGAAGAAGGTCTGCTGCTTATGCCAGGGGTCGCTTTTGACAAAGACTGTCATCGGATCGGGTATGGAGGCGGTTTTTATGACCGTTATCTGCAAAAGCATTCTGGATTTTATAAAGTTGCCGTGGCTTTTGAATTTCAGATGTTTGCCGAGGTACCCACAGAACCTACGGACATCGTACCGGATCTTCTGATCACTGAGAAAACATATTATACCTGATGGATGAGGGAGGTGCATTTTCATGGAATACCTGATACAGATTGGAAAAAAAGCAAAGGCTGCCAAAGAGAATATCCGTCTTCTGGAAACTGCCAGAAAGAATCAGATTCTTCGCCAGGCTGCCGCTGATCTTTCCGCCCATGCAGAAGAAATTTTAAGGGCAAACGAAAAAGATATGGAGCAGGGACGAAAAAATGGAATGTCGGAGGGGCTTTTGGACAGATTGTTACTGACCAGGGAGCGGATTGCCGGTATTGGCGAGGGACTTTGCCAGGTTGCTGATCTGGAAGATCCTGTTGGAGAGGTTATCGGCATGAAAAAGAGACCGAACGGTTTGTTGATCGGTCAAAAACGAGTTCCCCTGGGTGTGGTGGGGATCATCTATGAGGCGCGGCCCAATGTGACGGCGGATGCCTTTGGTCTGTGCTTTAAAACGGGAAATGTTGCAATCTTAAAAGGGGGAAGCGACGCCATCCATTCCAATCAGGCGATCGTCCACTGTCTGCGGGCAACGCTGAAAGATCAGGGGGTAGAACCGGATGCTCTTCTTCTCATCGAAGACACTTCCCGCGAAACTGCTTCTGCTTTTATGAAATTGAACGCATATGTGGATGTGCTGATCCCCCGGGGCGGCGCAGGACTGATTCGGGCGGTAGTAGAAAACAGTACGATTCCAGTGATAGAGACAGGTACGGGAAATTGTCATATCTATGTGGATGAGACGGCAGATCTCACCATGGCAGCAGAGATTATCCTTAATGCAAAAACTCAGCGAGTAGGTGTGTGCAATGCCTGTGAATCGTTGCTGGTACATAAAAAGGTAGCGGAAAAACTGCTTCCTGCGCTGGCAAAACGATTGACAGAAAAACAGGTGGAACTTCGCGGAGATGAAGAAGTACAGCGGCTGGTCAAAGAGGCGGTACCTGCATCGGAAGAAGACTGGGGAAAAGAATATCTGGACTATATTCTTTCTATCAAAACGGTTTCCTCTGTAGAGGAGGCGATTGCTCATATCAATCACTACAATACCGGTCATTCGGAAGCAATCATCACCGAAAACTATACCCATGCCCAGAAGTTTCTGGATGAGGTGGACGCTGCCTGCGTCTATGTGAATGCTTCCACCCGCTTCACCGATGGGTTTGAGTTCGGGTACGGTGCGGAAATTGGTATCAGCACACAAAAACTTCATGCCCGGGGACCTATGGGACTGCTGGCTCTTACGACTACCAAATACATTATTTATGGAAATGGTCAGATCCGTTCTTAAAGTTTAACAAGGCAACGAATATTCTGGGGGCTGTCGCGTTCAAGATTATTCAGAAATATTGATATATATTTCGGAATATGTATAGAATGCGACGGTTCTTTCTTTTTATTTTCGGGTTCTATTTTTCTCATCTTTGCATATAGATACATACAAAGAAACTGCAAAAGGAGGAACCAGAAAATGGTGCTTAACAAACATTACTATTATGATGAAATTTTTCGGGATATCAGGGAATTATCTCAGACATACACGGAATTTACTACCAGCCGTATCGTGGGGACAAGTCATGACGAGCGGGATATTCCCATGATCCGTATTGGTCTTGGAATGAATGCTCTGGTACTGACAGCCGGGCTTCATGGAAGGGAATCAGTGAATCCGGTACTTCTTACGAAACTGGCAGAAGAATATTGTCAGGCTTATGCAGATGATGCGGAGATCGATCATTATCCTGTAAAGGAGCTTTTGAATAAATGTTCGCTCTGTATTCTGCCTTTAGTCAATCCGGATGGTTATGAGACGGCTCTCAGAGGTTTTGACTCCATTCGCAACCCGATTCTCCGTCAGTTGTGCAAAATGCGGGGGATTGGAGCAGAACATTGGAAATACAATGCCAGAGGCGTAGATATCAACAGAAATTTTCCGTGCAAATCTTACATACAGCAGCAGTTGGGGGAATATCCCGCCAGCGAAAATGAAACCAGAGCGCTCATGAAAGTATTTGAAGAGTATGAGACTGTGGGTTACATAGATTTTCATTCCAGAGGCCGGATTATTTATTATTACCGTCAGGCGATGCCTTTTTCCTATAACCAGCGAAATCATAAATTGGCAAGATATATGCAGAAACTTTCCGATTACAGTATCGGAAAGCGGGAAGAAGAGTATATGTCCCGTCTCAATGGAGGCACTCCGGTAAATTATTATTCGGAACTTTTGCAAAAACCGGCGATCACTGTGGAGACGGTGGAAGAGACGGCAGGTTTTCCGTTGGATCCGTCTTATCAGGAGAAAACATATCAGGAAATTCATACCCTTCCGCTGGAAATTATTAATAAAACTTGAAAGTAGGCAGGCAGATTGGTATAATGCAAGATGGTATATTTTGATAAAATGCAAAGAAGTTTTTACGAAAAGGAGAACTTATGGAAGAATTTACATATATGCAGGAGCCATCTGCGGAGCTTACGGAGGCAGAACGCCAGTATTTTTTTATGGAACAGGCAAAGAAAAAACGGCTGCAAAAAGAGGCAGAGGTGGGGCATCCGCTGACATTTTGTGTGACAACTTTTGGCTGCCAGATGAATGCCCGGGATTCGGAAAAGCTGGAGGGGGTTCTGGAAAAAATAGGGTACGAGAAAACAGAGCGGGAGGAAGACGCAGATTTTGTGATCTATAACACCTGTACTGTTCGGGAAAATGCCAATCAGAGGGTGTATGGTCGCCTGGGATATCTGGGAAATATCAAAAAGAAAAAACCGCATATGATGATCGCGCTCTGCGGTTGTATGATGCAGGAGCCTCATGTGGTGGAAAAGTTAAAGAAGAGCTATCGTTTTGTGGATTTGATTTTTGGAACGCATAATATTTTCAAATTTGGCGAGTTGCTGTGCCGGGCGATGGATTCCGATCGAATGATCATTGATATCTGGAAGGATACCACCCAGATCGTGGAAAATCTTCCGGTAGACAGAAAATATGCTTTCAAATCCGGGGTGAACATTATGTTCGGATGCAATAATTTTTGCAGTTATTGTATTGTTCCGTATGTTCGGGGAAGAGAACGCAGCAGGAATCCCGAAGATATTTTGGCGGAAATCCGCCAGTTAGTAAACGACGGCGTGGTGGAAGTGATGCTTCTGGGACAGAATGTCAATTCTTATGGAAAAAATCTGGAACATCCTATCACTTTTGCCCAGCTGCTTACAGAGATTGAAAAAATAGACGGACTGGAAAGGATTCGTTTTATGACTTCCCATCCGAAGGATCTCTCAGATGAGCTGATTCAGGTGATGGCGGAGAGCAAGAAGATTTGTAATCATCTTCATCTTCCCCTGCAGTCAGGAAGCAGCCGGATTCTAAAGGAAATGAACCGCCGCTATACGAAAGAAAGTTATCTGGAGCTTGTGGATAAGATTCGCCGGGCAGTCCCGGATATTTCTTTAACTACGGATATTATCGTGGGATTTCCGGGAGAAACAGAAGAAGATTTTCAGGAGACCTTGGATGTGGTAAGGAAAGTGCGATATGACAGCGCCTTTACTTTTATATATTCCAAACGTACCGGAACGCCTGCTGCCGCTATGGAAGATCAGATTCCCGAGGATGTAGTCAAAGATCGTTTTGACCGCCTTCTGACTTTAGTACAGGATATTTCCAGAGAAATGTCCAGTCGGTTTGAAGGAACGGTTCAGGAGGTGCTTGTGGAAGGCGTGAATGAGCAGGATAGTCATTTGGTTTCTGGAAGAATGACCAATAATCTGCTGGTTCATTTTCCGGGGGACGCTTCCCTGATCGGCAAATTCTGCCGGGTACATCTGGATGAATGCAAGGGATTTTATTATATGGGAACGCCCGTATAAGAGAGGAAGGACGAAAGCTTGGGTACATTATCACCAATGATGCAGCACTATGTGCAGACGAAAGAAGAATATAAGGACTGTGTTTTATTTTACCGTCTGGGAGATTTTTATGAGATGTTTTTTGAGGATGCGGTTACCGTATCCCGGGAACTGGAACTGACTCTTACGGGAAAGGACTGCGGTCTTGAGGAACGGGCGCCCATGTGCGGCGTTCCTTTCCATGCGGCGGAAACTTACGTAAACAGACTGATTGAAAAAGGGTATAAGGTTGCCATTTGCGAGCAGGTAGAAGATCCCAAACAGGCAAAAGGAATGGTGAAGCGGGAAGTCACTCGTGTGGTGACTCCGGGAACGAACCTGAACATGCAGGATTTGGACGAGGGCAAAAATAATTATCTCATGTCCATTGTATGCATGGAAGATCATTACGGAATCTCTGTCTCGGATGTAACCACCGGAGACTGTTTTGTTACAGAGGTGGATAAGACGAGAAAGCTTCTGGATGAGATCAATAAGTTTACACCTGCAGAAATTATCTGTAACGATGCTTTTCTGGTCAGCGGTATTGATGTGGACGATCTGAAAAACAGAATGCATATTTCTGTCTCCGCTTTGGATTCCTGGTATTTTGGAGATGAACTGTGCCATAAAACGCTTCTGGAGCATTTTCATATTTCTTCTCTGGAAGGTCTGGGTCTGGGAGACTATGACAGCGGTGTGATCGCTGCCGGAGCCATGTTCCGTTATCTTCTGGAAACTCAGAAAACGGCTCTGGTCCATATGAATAAGATCATCCCTTATGTGACAGAAAAATACATGGTTATTGACAGTTCCAGCCGGAGAAATCTGGAACTTGTGGAAACTTTAAGAGAAAAGCAGAAAAGAGGCTCTCTTCTGTGGGTGTTGGATAAGACAAAAACCGCCATGGGAGCGCGTATGCTTCGCAGCTTTGTGGAGCAGCCGCTGATCGATGCAGAAGAGATCAATGAAAGGCTGGATGCCATAGAAGAGCTGAATCTTCAGGCGATGCTGCGGGAAGAGATCAGAGAATATCTGAATCCTGTCTATGATCTGGAACGGCTGGTGAGCAGAATCAGTTACCGTTCTGCCAATCCCCGGGACCTGATTGCCTTTAAAACGTCTCTTGGCATGCTGCCTCACATAAAAAATCTTTTGAAAAATTTTACCAGTCCACTGCTGAAACGAATCGACGAACAGTTGGATGGATTGGAAGATCTCCATGCGCTTATTGAAAAAGCGATAGAAGAGGATCCTCCTCTGGCGGTAAAA
>HF995384.1:48102-53622 GCA_000432335.1 Firmicutes bacterium CAG:646 | reverse complement strand
GCTACAATGAACAGGTAGACAAGTATCGCAGCTCCAAGACAGAAGGAAAATCCTGGCTGGCGCAGTTGGAAGCGGAAGAAAAGGAGAAAACGGGAATCCGCAATCTGAAGATCAAATACAATAAGGTATTCGGATATTATCTGGAAGTTACCAATAGTTTTAAGGATCTGGTGCCCGACTATTACACAAGAAAACAGACTCTTACGAATGCGGAACGTTATATCACACCCCGGCTGAAAGAGCTGGAAGATATGATTCTGGGGGCGGAGGATAAGCTGTATGCTCTGGAATACGATCTGTTTTGTCAGGTTCGCGATAAGCTTGCCGAAGAGATTCCCAGAATCCAGCAGACGGCGAAGGCAGTGGCTTTGCTGGATGTCTTTGGTTCCCTTTCCGTGGTGGCTCAGAGGAACAATTATGTACGTCCTACGGTAAATACCAAGGGCGTGATCGACATCAAAAATGGACGCCATCCAGTGGTGGAAAAAATGATCAGCAATGATATGTTTATTTCTAATGATACATATCTGGATAATGGCAGCCGGAGAGTCTCGGTGATTACCGGTCCCAATATGGCGGGAAAATCCACCTACATGCGCCAGAGCGCATTGATTGTTCTGATGGCACAGATTGGTTCGTTTGTTCCGGCAGATAAAGCGAAGATCGGTGTGGTAGACCGGATCTTTACCCGGGTGGGCGCTTCCGATGACCTTGCCAGCGGCCAGAGTACGTTTATGGTGGAAATGACAGAAGTTGCCAATATTTTGCGGAACGCCACCTCCAAAAGTTTGCTGATCCTGGATGAGATAGGAAGAGGAACCAGTACCTTTGACGGTCTGTCCATCGCCTGGGCGGTGATCGAGCATATCAGCAATACGAAATCGCTGGGAGCAAAAACGCTATTTGCAACCCATTACCACGAATTGACGGAATTAGAGGGAAAAATTCCGGGTGTGAATAATTACTGTATCGCTGTGAAAGAAAAAGGGGATGATATCGTCTTTTTGAGAAAGATCGTCAAGGGCGGCGCCGATAAAAGCTATGGTATTCAGGTGGCAAAACTGGCCGGTGTGCCGGACAGTGTCATTGACCGGGCAAAGGAGCTGGTAGATGAACTGGTTCACGCAGATATCACCAGTGCGATCAAAGATTTGGCGCAGAACCAGAAAAAGACCAAACATCGTCCGGTGCGCTATGATGAAGTGGATCTGGAACAGATTTCTCTGTTTGATACGGTGCAGGATCAGGATATCGTGCAGGAATTGAAAGATCTGGATATTTCCAATCTCACTCCGGTAGATGCTTTAAATACGCTGTATCGTCTGCAGAACAAACTGAAAAATCGATGGTAGCAGGAGGCTTTTATGAAAAGAGAAATTTCCGTTTTAGATCAGAATACGATTGACAAGATTGCGGCAGGGGAAGTCGTGGAACGGCCGGCGTCCGTAGTAAAAGAATTAGTGGAAAATGCTATCGATGCAGGGGCCAGCGCAGTGACTGTGGAGATCAAAGACGGGGGAAGGAGTCTGATTCGGATCACGGACAATGGTTCTGGAATTGAAAAGCAGCAGATTCCTCTGGCTTTTTTGCGCCATGCCACCAGTAAGATTCGGCAAGTGGACGATCTTTTGACCATTTCCTCTTTGGGATTTCGCGGAGAAGCGCTTTCCAGTATCGCCGCCGTCTCTCAGGTGGAATTGATTTCAAAACCTCACGATCAGCTGGTGGGGGTTCGGTATCAGATTGAAGGCGGTGCAGAAAAAGAGATGGAAGATATCGGCGCTCCAGATGGTACTACTTTTCTGGTGCGGAATCTTTTTTACAATACTCCGGCTCGGGCAAAGTTTTTAAAGACGGCCTCCACCGAGGCAGGGTATATCAGCAGTTTTATTGAACAGCTGGCTCTTTCCCATCCGCATATTTCTTTTAAATATATGCAGAATGGACAGACAAAATTACATACTTCCGGGAACGATAATCTGAAAGAAGTAATTTATCAGATTTATGGACGGGAACTGACCCGCGAACTGATCGCGATTGACTATGCGAATCCTTCCGGGAATCTTCAGATTCAGGGGTTTATCGGAAAACCGGTGATTTCACGGGGAAACAGGAATTTTGAAAATTATTATGTAAATGGCAGGTATGTAAAAAGCAAAATTATCATGAAAGCCATTGAAGACGCCTACCATACTTTTATGATGCAGCACAAATATCCTTTTACCTCCCTGTATCTGACGATTCGTGGGGAGGATGTGGATATTAACGTACATCCTACCAAGATGGAAGTACGTTTTTCCGATCAGGAACTGATATACAAAAATGTATATCAGGCGGTATTAGAGGGACTTCAGCAAAAGGAATTGATCCCTCAGGTTACGCTGGCTTCAGACGCTGTGAAACAGGAAAAGAAAACACCGGTAAAAGAAACGGCGGGGACAGCGGAGCCTTTTGAGAGTAAGCGGCGTCTGATGGAACAAAACGTGCAGCAGGCAGAAATAATCAAAGAAACAGAGGTCTATCGTCCGGCAGTTTCTGTCTCTCCAGAGATTCCCAAAACCCTAGAAACAGAAAAACCGGAAAAGGTGACAAAAGCCGAAGAAGTGGCACGATCACCAGAAGTTCCTCTGGTGACTCAAAGCACGCAGATGGAATTGTTTGACGGGAAGCTTCTTTCCGTGGAGGCAAAAAAACATCACCGGATCATCGGACAGATTTTTGATACTTACTGGCTGGTGCAGATGGAGGATAAACTTTATATCATTGACCAGCATGCAGCCCATGAAAAAGTTCTTTATGAGCGAATCGTCCATCAAATCCAGAATCGGCAGGTAACTTCCCAGCTTTTAAGCCCGCCCCTGATTATCACATTAAATCTTCAGGAGCAGGAGAAGATGAAACGATATCTTACCATTTTTCAGTCACTGGGATTTGAAATGGAATCTTTTGGGGGAAGAGATTACAGCATCCGGGCAGTGCCCCAGGATTTGTTCGGTATGACAGGAGAGGAATTTTTTATAGAAATTCTGGATCATCTGGATGAAAATCCTTCTTCCCAGACGTTATCCGTCCTTTCTGACAAGATGGCAACGATGGCATGTAAGGCGGCAGTTAAGGGAAATCAACAGCTTTCAGCGGCGGAAGTGCGGGCGCTTATTGACGAGCTTTTGGAACTGGAGAATCCATATAATTGTCCGCATGGACGCCCCACCATCATTTCCATGACAAAGTATGAACTGGAAAAGAAATTTAAGCGGATTGTGTAGGTGAACAGATTGAAAAAACCATTGATTATTCTTACAGGACCCACGGCGGTGGGGAAAACGCATCTTTCGATCAGACTTGCCCGGGCTGTAGGGGGCGAGATTATTTCCGCAGATTCCATGCAGGTGTATCGTCATATGGATATTGGTTCCGCTAAGATTTGTCCCGAAGAAATGGAAGGAATTCCCCATCATCTGATTGACCGCCTGGAACCGGACGAGGAATTTAATGTAGTCCGTTTTCAGCAGATGGCGCGGGATGCGATGGAAGGAATTTACGAGAGAGGAAATATCCCCATTCTTACCGGAGGGACAGGATTTTATATTCAGGCGGTGACAGGAGATATTGATTTTACAGAACACGGGGAGGACGACAGCTATCGCCGTATGCTGGAAGAGAAAGCAAACACGGAGGGTGCGCAGGCTCTGCACGAGATGCTGCGGGCAGTGGATCCTCCATCAGCGAAGGCGATTCATCCCCATAATGTGAAACGGGTGATTCGTGCTCTCGAATATTATAAACAGACGGGACAGCCCATTTCCAGTCATAATGAAGAGCAGCGGAAAAAAGTCTCTCCGTATCAGCTGGCATATTTCGTCCTGAATGATGAGAGAAGCCGTCTGTATGAACGGATAGACCGACGGGTGGATGAAATGTTGGAAAAAGGGCTTGTGGAAGAAGTACAAAAATTAAAAGAAATGGGATATCACCGGGGAATGGTTTCCATGCAGGGGCTGGGGTACAAGGAAATTCTGGCTTTTCTGGACGGAGAGTGTTCTCTGGAGGAAGCGGTATATATCTTAAAACGGGATACCCGACACTTTGCCAAACGGCAGTTGACCTGGTTTAAGCGAGAACAGAATGTGGAATGGTTTTATAAACCGGATTATAAGGATCAGGAAGAAGCGATTCTACAGGATATGCTGGCTTCCCTGCAAGAAAAAAATATGATATCTGAAAGAGGGATACAATAGATGGAAACAGCAATGACAAGAGAATTATATAAAGAAATGGGAATTGACTCTAAAATATTTGAGTTTGGTCAGAAGATCGTTCAGGAATTAAAGACTCGGTTTTCGGAAATTGATAAGGTGGCAGAATACAATCAATTAAAAGTCGTACATGCCATGCAAAAATGCAGAGCCAGCGAAGCCTGCCTGTATGCTTCCAGTGGTTACGGTTATAATGATGTGGGAAGAGATACGCTGGAGGAAATCTATGCAGAAACTTTTCATGCGGAAGCTGCTCTGGTACGTCCCCAGATTGCCTGTGGAACTCATGCACTGGCGGTAGCGCTGGCTGGAAATCTTCGTCCGGGGGATGAGCTTCTTTCCCCGGTGGGAAAGCCGTATGACACGCTGGAGGAAGTGATTGGTATCCGTCCTTCCCGCGGTTCTCTGGCAGAATATGGAGTGACCTATCGGCAGGTAGATCTTCTGGATGATGGAGAATTTGATTATGTAAATATCAAAAAAGCCATCAATGAAAAAACTCGTCTGGTGACGATTCAGCGTTCCAAAGGATATCAGACAAGACCAACCCTTTCTGTAGCGCGAATTGGAGAACTGATTGCTTTTATCAAAGAACTGAAACCGGACGTGATCTGCATGGTAGATAACTGCTATGGAGAATTTGTGGAAACTATCGAACCTACGGATGTGGGAGCGGATCTGATCGTTGGCTCTCTGATCAAAAATCCAGGAGGGGGACTGGCGCCCATCGGCGGCTATATTGCCGGAAAGACAGAATATGTGGAAAATGCTGCTTTTCGTCTTACTTCCCCTGGTCTTGGCAAAGAAGTTGGCGCTACGCTGGGCGTCAATCAGCCGTTTTATCAGGGATTTTTCCTGGCGCCGACGGTAACAGCCAGTGCCCTGAAAGGCGCTGTTTTTGCAGCAAATGTATATGAACGTCTGGGATTTTCCGTGGTCCCCAACAGTACGGAAAGCCGCCACGATATCATTCAGGCAGTCACGTTAGAATCTGCTGAGCGGGTGATTGCTTTTTGTAAAGGGATTCAGGCAGCAGCTCCTATTGACAGTTATGTAGATCCAGAACCATGGGCGATGCCGGGGTATGACAGCGATGTGATCATGGCAGCAGGAGCTTTTGTTCAGGGATCTTCTATTGAGCTGAGTGCAGATGGTCCAATCAAGCCTCCTTACGCTGTATATTTTCAGGGGGGGCTTACATGGGAACATGCGAAATTTGGTATCATGATGAGTTTGCAGAAATTGTATGAAAAAGGATTAGTGG
>HF995384.1:0-48028 GCA_000432335.1 Firmicutes bacterium CAG:646 | reverse complement strand
TTATGGCTGCCATTCAGGCAGCCCGGAAAGGCGCGCAGGTCACTCTTCTGGAGCAAAATGAAAAAATCGGTAAAAAAATCCTTGCTACGGGAAACGGAAGGTGCAATCTGACGAATCTTCATCAGGAACCTTCCTGCTATCACTGCAGTCAGCCGGATTATCCCTGGCGTGTTATAGAGCAGTTTCCTCTTACGGAAACCCTTTCCTTTTTCTACCAACTGGGAATTTCCACCAGAGACCGGAACGGCTGGCTTTATCCTTACAGTGATCAGGCATCCAGCGTAGCACAGGTTCTTGAAATGGAAGCCCGTTATCAAAAAGTAAGGATCAAAACGAGGGAAGAGATTACAGATATCCAATGTTTGGGCGAAGGCTTTACCGTGGTTACAAAAACATGGAAATACGATTGTGACCGTGTTGTGATCTGCTGCGGTTCAAAAGCTTCTTCCGTGGAGGGAAGTGCAGAATCCGGTTATCATCTTGCACAAAAGCTGGGACATCGGCTGATAGAACCTATGCCTGCACTGGCATCCTTAAAGGGAAAAGGAAATTATTTTTCTAAATGGGCAGGCGCCAGAATGGAAGGTATTCTTCAATTAGAGATAGATGGAAAAGCAGGAAAAAAAGAGCGGGGAGAAATTCTTTTTACTGAGTATGGTATTTCCGGTATTGCAGTTTTTCAATTAAGCGGCACTGCGGTGAGAGCAGCGCGTACGGGTCATACGGTAACCTGTTGTCTCGATCTGATGCCGGATTTTACGGAGGAAGAACTTCTTGCGTTTCTTAAGGAACGTCAGAGCGCCTGCCCCTACAAGTCATTAAAAGAACTGATGATAGGTTTCCTGCCTCAGAAGTTGATTTCCGTTCTGGTGACGCCAAAAAGTGATCTGGACACAATCGTTCACAATATAAAATGTTGGAGGATACCAATTCGAGACGCCTGGTCTCTTCGTCAGGCGCAGATTTGTTCCGGCGGTGTGGACACCACGCAGATCACCTCTCAACTGGAATCTACCCTTCATCCCGGTCTTTTTTTTGCGGGAGAAATTGTCGATGTGGATGGTCTCTGCGGCGGATATAATCTTCAGTGGGCATGGTCCAGCGGCGCTGTCGCTGGAAGAACCGCGGCAAAAGCCAGCTCCACAGAAAGGAGGATTCTATGATTCGCATTTCTCAGCTAAAGCTTCCGCTGGATCATACAGAAACCATGCTGGAAGAAAAAATCTGTCAAAAATTAAAAATCAAAAGAGAGGATTTGATTTCCTGGGAAATTCACCGTCGTTCTGTGGACGCTCGAAAAAAGCCGGAGTTGTTTTTTGTGTATACTGTGGATGTGAAAACCTCCAAAGACAGAAAAATAGAAAACCGTCTTCAGAAAGTTAACGATAAAAATATTATGTTAACCGAAAAAAAGGAATATATCCTGCCGTCTCCTGGTTCCCCAAAAATGACGGAACGTCCGGTAGTGGTGGGAAGCGGACCGGCAGGGCTGTTCTGCGCCTGGATTTTGGCAAAAGCCGGGTTTTGTCCCGTAATTTATGAACGGGGACAAAATGCGTTGGAACGAAAAGAGCAGGTTGACGCTTTCTGGGCTGGAAAGCCCTTAAATCCCAACAGTAACGTACAGTTTGGAGAGGGAGGCGCCGGTACATTTTCCGACGGAAAGTTAAATACTTCCGTGAAAGATCCTCAGGGAAGAAATAGGAAAGTACTGGAGCTTTTTGTGGAGGCTGGCGCTCCCAGAGAAATTCTGTACGATCACAAACCCCACCTGGGAACGGATCTGCTGATTAAGATTATCACCAATCTCAGAAAACAGATTGAAGATATGGGGGGAACTTTCCATTTTAATAGTCAGGTTACCGATCTGTTCATAGAAGATCAGAAAGTTCAAAAAGTCCAGATCAATCACGAAACCTGGATTCCCGCTTCTGTTCTTGTCATGGCGGTGGGGCACAGCGCCAGAGATACCTTTGCCTTGATGAAAGATAGGGGGATCTATATGGAAGCAAAAGCTTTTGCCGTGGGCGTTCGTGTGGAGCACCCTCAGGAGATGATCAATGCCAGCCAGTACGGCATATCTCATTCTTCTATCTTAGGCGCTGCCAATTATAAACTGACCCATCAGCTTTCCAATGGAAGAGGAGTATATTCCTTTTGTATGTGTCCTGGCGGCTACGTGGTCAATGCCTCTTCAGAAGAAGGGCATCTGGCAATAAATGGAATGAGTTATCATGCCAGAGACAGTAAAAACGCCAACAGCGCCATGATCGTCACGGTCAGTCCACAAGATTATAAGACCTATGGGCTGCAATATCTTGAAAACCAGCAGAATCCTGACGCCTGGGAGATTGCAAATGGACCACTGGCAGGCATTTATTTTCAGCGCTATCTGGAACAGGCTGCCTGGCGGCTGCATCAGGGGGCAATTCCCGTACAGACCTTTGAAGATTTTTGCAGGAATCAGGCTTCTGTTCAACTGGGAGAGGTAGAACCTTGTATGAAGGGCGTTTATGCGCTGGGAAATCTTCGGGAAATTTTTCCGGAATTTATCGCGGAATCTTTGCAGGAAGGAATTTGGGCCTGTGGCAATAAGATTCAGGGCTTTAACCGTCCAGACGCTTTGCTTTCCGGCGTGGAAAGCCGTACGTCTTCCCCTGTCCGGATTCCCAGAAATGAAGAATTTCAGTGTAATATTCAGGGGATTTATCCCTGCGGCGAGGGAGCAGGATATGCGGGAGGCATTACCTCTGCCGCTATGGACGGGCTTCGCGTTGCGGAAGCAATCTGTAAAAATTATGTGAATTTCCGCTGATATGGTTCACTTTACAGGGAATTTGTGCTAGAATATTTTCGTATTGCAAAAACTTGTACCTGCTGCCTGAAGAGCCGGACGGGAGGACAGAATATGCAAAACAAGTCTATGATTCAAGAATTACCTACAGAGGAACGCCCCTATGAAAAATGTCTCCGCTGCGGACCGTCGGCGCTTTCCGACAGCGAATTGCTTGCTGTCATCATTCGTTCTGGAACGCAGGGAAGTTCTTCTATTGATCTGGCACGCAAGGTACTGGAAAAAGGAACACTTCAAATGGGACTTTTAGGTATCCACCACCTTTCTTTACAGGAATTAATGGAGATTAAGGGGATCGGTCAGGTAAAGGCTGTACAGATCAAATGTATCGGAGAGTTATCCAAACGAATCGCTTCTGTTTCCGCCCGGCATCTTCTGGATATCGAACATCCGGAAACGATTGCCGCTTATTATATGGAACAGATGCGCCATCAGGAACAGGAACGGATGCTCTGCATGATGCTAAACGGAAAAAATCAGCTTCTGGGAGAAGAGGAGATTTCCCGGGGAACCGTAAATTCTGCAATCGTTTCCCCAAGAGATCTGATTCTTGCAGCTTTTCGTTATCATGCAGTATACATTATTCTGGTACATAATCATCCCAGTGGAAATCCCACGCCCAGCGAAGAGGATATCCGTCTTACCCAGCGGGTACAAGGTGCCTGCAGTTTGGTAGATATTCCTTTATTGGATCATATCGTGATAGGGGATCAACGATATGTGAGCTTACGGGAACAGGGATTATGCGTGTTTTGAAAGGGGTACTTTTATACAGAAAGACAGAAGGGATATACATCTATGTTTACAAACCATGTATATGGAATTGATCTGGGAAGTAATATGATCAAAATTTATTCCCAGAAAAGCGATGAGATTTTGAAAGAAAGAAATATGATCGCCATTCGAAATAAGGAAGATATTCTTGCGGTGGGAGACGACGCATATGAGATGTATGAAAAAAATCCTGCCAATATAACAGTATCCTCTCCTATGTCCAATGGTATGATCGCCAATATCGGGCATTTGGAGATCCTGCTCCATAACCTGCTGGAAAAAACTTCCCGTAATAGCGGAAGTCATCCTGTGATTTATTTTGCAGTTCCTGTGGATATGACGGAGATTGAAAAGCGAGCCTATTATTCTGTAGCGCAAAGCGGGCGTTTTCGAAAAAGTAAGGTGCTTCTTGTAGAAAGACCTGTGGCAGATGCTTTCGCACTGGGAATTCCTATCATCAAGACTCGTGGTTCGATGATCGTCAATATCGGCGCCGCAACTACCGAGATTTCTGTTATCGCAGATTCCCGTGTGATCATCAGCAAGATCATCCCTTTAGGAGGGGATTATTTTAATCAGGAAATCTTAAATAATATCCGGCGTAGAAACAATTTCTTTGTCAGTTTGAGAACTGCCGGAAGACTAAAAACTTCTCTGGCAGATTTGAAACAGGAAAGGAAATTAGCGCGAAAAATCGTGGGTGTGGACTGTGTATCAGGACTTCCACGGGAACGTATCGTGACTTCCACAACAATCAATGAATCAATCTTGTCTTCCGTAAAAGAAATCGCAGAGGAGATTCGCACGTTTCTGGACAGAACGCCCCCTCAGATCCATAAAGTAATTCTCGCGGAGGGAATTTATCTCACCGGAGGAAGCACAAGAATTCCCTACATCGCTCAGGTGATATCCCGTCAGATCGGCTGCCCGATTCTGCTTTCTCAGTACTATGATTTGTGTACCGTGTATGGGCTAAAAGAAATTATCACCCACGATGCGCTGCATCATTGGGCGTTTACTCCTAAAAAACGGAAAAAGTAACAAGGAGCTGTCATGAAGAAAAAATCACACTATAAAATGAAAACAAAGCATCTGATCACCATGATGACGATCTTATGTCTGGGCTTGATCGTATTATCCCTTTCTTCCAATTTTTCTTTTGCGCCGGTGCGAAATGCACTGGGGCACGTAATTATCCCCTTTCAAAACGGGATTAATCAGGTGGGAGACTGGATGACGGAACAGAAAAATGGTTTTCAGAGTATGAAAAAACTGGCAAAAGAAAATGAAAAACTGAAGGAACAGGTGGATGAACTGACTGCGAAAAATAACAATCTCAGCCAGCAGCAGGAGGAAGTAGAACGGCTTCGAGCGCTCTATGAACTGGATCAGGAATACTCCGAGTATGAAAAAATCGGCGCCCAGGTAATTGGAAAAGACTCTGGGAATTGGTATGATACTTTTATTATTAACCGTGGAACGGAAGATGGAGTAGAAGTAGACATGAATGTGATCGCAGACGGAGGTCTGGTGGGAATTGTAACCAATACAGGGAAAGACTGGGCCACTGTTCGTTCTATCATTGATGACAGCAGTAATGTGAGCGCTTCTGTAACTTCTATCTCCCAGAACTGTATCGTGACTGGAGATTTACAGATGATGGATGAAGGAAAAATACGGTTCATCCAGCTTACCGATAAGGAAAATCAGGTACAGGAAGGGGATAAAGTAGTAACATCCTCTGTCAGCAGTAAGTTCTTAAAAGGTATTCTGATCGGGTATGTGAGCGAAGTAGAGGATGATGCGAATAATCTGACCAAAACCGGAACGATCATTCCTGCTGTAGATTTCGAGAATATTCAGGAAGTTCTTGTGATCAAACAATTGAAACAGCAGGCAGATCCTTCGGAGGAAGGGGAAGAGGAATGAGAAGAAAAATCATCCTGGCAGTGTTAATTCTGCTGACGTTTATTCTTCAGGGAACAATTTTCCAGACCCTATCCATCGCTTCTATTGCCCCCAACCTTCTTTTGATCCTTACCGTTTCTTTTGGTTTTATGCGAGGCAAAAGAGAAGGATTGATTATAGGCTTTTTTAGTGGACTTCTGGTAGACATTTTTTATGGAAATATGGTTGGCTTTTATGCGCTGCTGTATATGTACATAGGCTTTTTTAACGGATTTTTGTACAAGGTCTTTTACGATGAAGACATCAAAGTTCCTATGGTGCTGGTGGCAGTCAGCGATCTTGCCTATGGCGTCATTGTTTATGGACTGCAGTTTCTTTTACGAGGCCGTTTAGATTTTTTTGGCTATTTGCGCCATATTATTTTCCCGGAAATGGTGTATACCGTATTGCTCACCGTAATATTTTACCGTATTTTTTACAAGCTGAATCACTGGCTTGCAGATAACGAATGGGAGGGACCAAGATTACCCTGATGAAACGACTGAAAAAATTATTCAAAAAATTGACACTCCAGAGAACCACAGTGCTGATCATTGTATTTCTCATCCTGTCCGGGATTCTGGTTCAGAGGATTTTTTCGCTTCAGATCATTCATGGTCAGGAATATGCGGATAACTTTACCATTCAGACCACCCGCACTCGTACCCTAAAGAGTACCAGAGGCAATATTCGAGATCGAAATGGAAATATCCTGGCATCCAATCAGCTGTCCTATTCGGTAACTCTGGAAGATAATGGAGATTACGACTCTACTCGTAAAAAAAATCTTTCCCTCAACGGGGAGATTTATAAAATCATTCAGATCATTGAAAATCACGGAGATTCTATCAATCATGATTTTCATGTGGTTCTGGACGAGGGGAATAACTATATTTATGATGCGGAAGGTTTTACGCTGTCTCGTTTTAAAGCGGACGTTTATGGAAAAAGTTCCATTGATGATATGACATCAAAGGAAGCAAATGCTTCTGCTGAAACACTGATCCATGACTTGATGCTGCGTTTTGGATTGGAACTGGAAAAAGACGAAAAACCTTACAGTGAAAAAGAACTGCGGGAGGCAGGGCTTCCGACAGAACTCACAAAGGAAGAAACGCTGAAGATCATCACGGTTCGTTATGCATTGTTTACCGTCAGTTTCCGAAAGTATGTGCCAGTGACGATCGCTACGGATGTCTGTGAAGAAACAGTGGCAGATATTTTGGAAAATCAGAAAAACCTTCAAGGTGTGGATATCGCGGAAGATTCCATCCGTGTTTATACAGAAAGCGAATATTTTGCGCCTTTGCTGGGATATACAGGAAAAATTTCTTCCGAAGAGCTGGCAGAGCTACGGACAGAAAATCCCGATGGGGAATATTCCACTACGTCTATTGTGGGAAAATCCGGTCTGGAAAAAATTATGGAATCTACGTTACAGGGAAAGGATGGATCGGAAAAAGTCTATGTAGACAGTATGGGAAAGGTCCTGGAGATTGATGAGAAACACACCAAGGAGCCTACCCAGGGAAACGACGTATATCTGACTATAGACAGAGATCTTCAGATTGCATGCTACAAGATTTTGGAACAGAAAATTGCCGGTATCGTTGCTGCAAACATTCAAAACATTAAAAGTTTTGAAGTGGATGATAATACCGATGCTTCTACGATTCCAATACCTATCTACGATGTTTATTTTGCCCTGGTAAATAACTCAGTGTTGGATATCAATCATTTCGGAGCTGAGGATGCTTCTGCTACGGAGCAGAAAGTTCAGCAGGTCTTTGAAAGGAAGCAACAGGAAGTATTTCAACAGATCAGTGAAGAACTTACTGGAAAAGATCCGGCTGCTTATAAAGATCTGAATAAAGAGATGCAGGGCTATATGAGCTACATCGTCAACGAGCTTCTGATGGAAAAAACAGGGATTCTTTCTAAAACTGCCATTGATAAAAATGATGATGTCTATAAGCAGTGGACTACGGAAGAGAGTATCAGTCTGCAGGAATATCTGACTTACGCAGCAAGTCAGAACTGGATTGATATTTCTCAGATTTCAGATAAGAACACGTATCTGGATGCGTCCGAAGTTTATCAAGATCTGGCTGATTTTATAGCCACGTATCTGACGACCGATACACAGTTTAGCAAAATGCTTTATGAATATATGCTTCTGGATGATGAGATTTCTGGAAAAGATCTCTGTATCATCCTGTATGATCAGGGAGTTCTCTCCAAGGAAGACGGTATGTATGAAAGTTTTCTGGAAGGAGATATTACTACTGTTGATTTTATGAAACAGAAAATCCAGAATCTGGAAATTACGCCGGCACAGTTGGCTCTGGACCCCTGTTCGGGTTCTATCGTAATTGTGGATCCGAATTCAGGTGAAACGTTGGCTTGCGTTTCCTATCCTGGTTACGACAACAACCGTCTGGCAAACAATATGGATACTGCATATTATCAGAAGCTGAACAGTGATCTTTCTTCACCGTTCTACAATAAAGCGACGCAGGAGCGAACGGCTCCCGGTTCTACTTTTAAGCCGATTACAGCGGTTGCCGGTTTGATGGAGGGTGTGATTGACGACCACACAAGCTTTAATTGTAATGGACACTTTACCAGACTGCCGGGAGGAGAGCTGGACTGTTGGGAGTTGTCCGGTCATGGTTCTCTTACGATCCGTGATGGTATTAAAAATTCCTGTAACGTTTTCTTCAGCGAAACAACGTATCGTCTGGGAGAGAATAGCGACGGATCTTTTAATTCTGATACAGCGCTTCAAAAGCTGGTAAATTATGCAAAGATGTTTAATATGGATAAAAAATCCGGTCTGGAAATTCCAGAAGCAGCTCCGCAGGTTACCGATGAGTTCCCAATCCCTTCCTCCATTGGACAGGGTACTAACAATTATACGACTTCCCAGTTGGCGCGCTATGTGGCAACGATTGCCAACAGTGGAACTAGCTATAATATATCACTTTTAGATAAAACGACTGATTCAGAAGGAAATCTTCTGGAAGATTTTACTCCTGAAGTATTGAGCACTCTTGATATTCCCCAGTGGATCTGGGACGATGTTCATGCCGGGATGGAAGGGGTTATCAAGACTCCGGGAAACCAGATGGTCTTTGGCGATCTGCAGGTTTCTCTTGCCGGTAAGACCGGTACCGCACAGCAGACAAAGAGCAGAGCAAACCATGGTCTGTTTGTTGGGTATGCGCCGGCAGACAGTCCTCAGATTGCTCTCGCTGTCCGTATTGCAAACGGCTATAGTTCCACAAATGCTGAATGGGTAGTAAAGGACGTACTGAATTATTACTTCGACCTGAAAGACGAATCCGAGATCATCACCGGACAGGCAAATCAGGTGGGTGTGACAAACCAGGAGAACAATTAATTCTGAGTGTAACGCTTTGCAGTTACAAAAGGCACACAGGATATTAGGAGTATATGAGAATCAGGAGGATGGAAGATGAGTGAAGTAATTGTAGTAACTTCTGGAAAAGGCGGCGTGGGAAAGACCACTACCGTAGCCAATATCGGAACAGGACTTGCCAGTTTGGACAAAAAAGTAGTCCTGGTAGATACGGATATCGGTCTTCGCAATCTGGATGTGGTGCTGGGACTGGAAAACAGGATTGTGTATAATCTGGTGGATGTGATCGAAGGAAACTGTCGTATGAAACAGGCACTGATCAAGGATAAGAGATTTCCCAATCTCTTTCTCCTTCCTTCCGCTCAAACTAGAGACAAGACCTCTGTCTCCCCGGAACAGATGAAAAAGCTTTGTGAAGAACTGAAAAAGGAATTTGACTTTATTATCCTCGATTGTCCTGCCGGGATTGAACAGGGATTTAAAAATGCGATTGCCGGTGCCGGGAAAGCGCTGGTGGTTACCACTCCTGAAGTTTCGGCTATCCGGGATGCGGACAGAATCATCGGTCTTCTGGAAGCGGAGGAACTAAAAGACGTTCATCTGATCATCAATCGTCTCCGTATCGATATGATAAAAAAAGGAGATATGATGTCTGTAGATGATGTGGTGGATATTCTGGCAGTACCTCTGATCGGTACGATTCCCGATGATGAGACGGTGGTGGTGGCGACCAATCAGGGCGAACCGCTGGCAGGAAAGCCGGGACTTTGTGGTCAGGCCTATACGAACATATGCAAAAGACTTTTGGGAGAAGAGATTCCTTTTCTGAATCTTGAAAATAAAAAAGGATTTTTCGGACGTCTGTTTCGGAAATAGGAGGGGCGCATATGAGATTCTTTAGCAAAAAAAGAAAAACTTCGAGCAGTATTGCAAAAGACAGACTGAAGCTTCTTCTGGTTGCTGACAGGGTGAGCTGTTCACCCCAGACCATGCAGATGTTAAAGAACGATATGATAAAAGCGGCGGGGAAATACATCCCCATAGATACGGGAAATGTGAACATCTGCTTTCGGCAGTCACCGCCTGTACTTACCGCCAGCATTCCTCTGAAATCCCGGGGAAATTCCTTTCCCATACAAACTTAGAAATACGGGTGTATAAATATGCTTAAACTTTACAAATTAAGAGATTATAACTTCCGTCTGGTACTATGGCTCCTTATGATCAGCGGTGTTGGAGTTCTTCTGGTGGGAAGTGCTATGAAATCTCTTCAGACAAGACAGCTTGCCGGTGTGATTTTGGGAATCGTAGTCATGGTAATTGTTTCCCTCATGGACTTTAGCTGGTTATTGAATTTTTACTGGGTACTTTACGTGTTAAATATCGTTATGCTTCTGGTGGTGCGTTTCTTCGGAGAAGAGACCGCCGGCGCTACCAGATGGCTGGATCTTGGGTTTATCCGTTTTCAGCCTACAGAGCTTTCCAAGATATTGCTGATCATGTTTTTTGCCCGCTATCTTTTGAATCATGAAGATGATCTCAACACACCAAAAACCATACTTTCCTCCGTGGCGCTTCTTGCGGTCCCGTTGTTTCTGATCCTGGATCAGCCGGATCTTAAGAATACGATCACGGTAGCTGTTGTTTTCTGCGTCATTATGTATATTGCAGGTCTCAGCTATAAAATTATCGGAGGGATTCTGGCAGTCGCCATCCCCCTTCTGATCGTCGCCATGTTTCTGATTACAAAAACGGATATAAAAATCATTGACGATTATCAGAAAGGGCGTATTATGGCGTGGCTTTATCCGGAGGATGAGGAATACAAAGAGAGGGCGCGACAGCAGACCAACTCTATCACGGCGATTGGTTCCGGACAGCTTACCGGAAAGGGATATAATAACAACGAAGTTTCTTCTGCTAACAAGGGAGATTTTGTATCCCAGATCCAGACAGACTTTATTTTTGCTGTCGCAGGAGAGGAACTAGGCTTCTGGGGTGGATTCGGAATTATCGTGTTACTGTTTCTGATCGTGCTGGAATGTATTCTTACCAGCAGGCGGGCAAAGGATTTGTCCGGCAAGATCCTATGCTGCGGAGTCGCTGCGGTGGTAGGCTTTCAGAGCTTTCTGAATATCAGCGTAGCGACAGGACTGCTTCCTAATACAGGAACGCCCCTTCCTTTTGTGAGTTACGGTCTGACTTCTATGGTCAGCCTGTACATCGGTATGGGACTTGTTCTCAATGTGGGATTACAAAACAGAAGATACCCGGGAGGTGAAACAAATGAACATCGGCTTCATCGCGCATGAATCAAAAAAGAAATTACTTCAGAACTTTTGCATCGCATACAGAGGAATTCTCAGCAAACATGACTTATATGCTACGGGAACTTCCGGTCGTCTGATCGAAGAAGCTACTAATTTAACGGTGCATAAGCTTTTAGCAGGTCATGTAGGAGGAGAACAGCAGATGGCATCCATGATCGAACAAAATCAGATGGATTTGATTATTTCTCTGCGAGACCCTTATGTGGGAAAGCGGCAGGAACCAGACGCCAATAAGATTTTTCGGCTGTGTGATACCCATATTATTCCTCTGGCTACGAACTTGGCGTCTGCGGAACTTTTGATCAAATCTCTGGATAGAGGAGAACTGGACTGGCGTGAAATTTATAAATAAACTATCATCATTGAATAAATGGAAAAAAACACTGCTTTTGACAGGGATTCTTGTTTTTTGTACTACGTTAGGGGCAACAGCGCTATTCTTTCTGAACAGATCCAGTGAATTGGATCTGACCTTTTCCTACGATGTTTCCGATGTGCTTTATGGAACTCATGGGGCTCAGATTGCAGATCAGAAAGCGGACTCCTTTGCTTCCTCCCTCTGTGTGGCTTCCCAAAATGTGGGATTGGACGGAGTTTCACTGGGGAAAAACACAAAAGGTGCTCTGTTTGATCTGGATCATGGGAAAGTTTTGTTTGCCCAGGGCATGCATGAAAGAGCTTATCCTGCCAGCATCACAAAGATCATGACGGGAATTCTTGCTGTAAAATACGGCAATATGGATGAAGTAATCACCGTTCCTGAAAATGCTCTGAATCTGGAGGAGGGTTCTACAGAGATCGGTTTCCGGCCGGGAGATCAAATCACCTTAAATGAACTTCTGCATGGACTATTAGTTTATTCCGGTAATGACGCCGCTATGACGATTGCTCAATATATCGGAGGAACTACGGAACAGTTTGTAGAAATGATGAATCAGGAAGCGGTAGCCATCGGCGCCACAAATACTCATTTTGCGAATCCTTCCGGTCTTCATGATGAAAATCATTACACTACTGCGTACGATATTTATCTGATGCTTCAGGAAGCGCTGAAATACCCTGCTTTTGTGGAGATTATGCAGCTTTCCTCCTATAACCTTACGTATACCCGTGGAGGAGAGGAGATCGTACAGCATTTGGATGCTACGGATCAGTATCTGACTAAACAGGTCACTCCGCCTAAAAATGTAACCGTTCTTGGGGGAAAAACAGGTACCACCAGCGATGCGGGTTCCTGTCTGGCTCTGGTGAGCCAAAATGCCTATGGAGAACCATTTATCTCTATTATTCTCCATGCGCCAACAAAAACAGCATTATATGACAATATGAACCAACTTCTGGGAAAAATAAATTCATAAATTTTTGAAAATTTTCCATTTTGGCATTGTTTTTTTTGGTTAAATGTTCTATAATTGTACCAACAACAAAGAGGTTTTTGGTAAATACATACCATATTGTACAGTACTGTACAATTCTCTGAAAAATTCACATAAGAATATTCGGGGAGAACTATCAAAGTCTAAGGAGGAAACTGCTATGGTTCAATTAATTGTAGGCAAAAAGGGGAAAGGAAAAACTAAGCAGCTTTTGGATAAAGTGAATGGAGTAATAAAAACTGCTGAGGGAAACATCGTATATCTTGATAAGAGTACAAAACATATGTACGAATTGAATAACAAAGTACGTCTTATTGATGTATCCGCTTATCCTTTAAATAATTCTGATGAATTTATCGGCTTTATCAACGGAATTATTTCCCAGGATCATGATTTACAGGAGATGTATCTGGACAGTTTTTTGAAGATTGCTCAATTAGAAGGAAAAGATATGACGCACACCCTGCATCAGCTTGAAAAACTGTCAGAAGTGTTCCGGGTAAACTTTGTATTAAGCGTTTCTATGGACAGGGAAGAAATTCCGGAAGAATTTCAGGAGAATATTTTAATTGCTTTATAATGAACGAAAGCAGTATATGTAGAAGGAGCTGCAGCGCTTAGATATTTGGAAAATACCTGAGTACTGCAGCTTTCTTTTATCATTCTCTCAGTCCTGGCTTCCGTTTTCGATTCTTCCAAAAAAAGTACAAAGATATAAACCGCAGATTCCCACCAAAACATAAATGATTCTGGAAAGCCAAGTAAGGTTTCCGAAAATGAATGCTACAAGATCAAATTTGAATAATCCGATCAATAACCAGTTAATGGCGCCGATGATCACAATGACCAGCGCAGTATAGTCTAATCCCTTCATATTCTTTTACCTCCTATATGATTCTCTAATAGTATTTCCCTGTAACTTTTTATTTATACTTGTGTAATATCTTCAAGAATGGTAAAATGGTTTATGTGTAAACAGAAGGGGAGTGTTTCATTGACAAATAAAAAAAAGAAGATAAAACCGACGCACCGGTTAAGGAATCTTTTTCGAATGTTTCAAAAGATACCTTTGAATATAGGTACCTTTATTTTTGGTGCAATTTTCATATATATGGTGATATCCGTAGCGCTATATCTTACGGCAGATCATATTGAATCTTATCAGGTGACTGCAGGTCCGCTGGCTCAAAACCAAACTTACACTGCATTGGCTTTGCGGGAAGAAAAAGTAGTAACTGCGGCTGCCTCCGGCTATATTACCTATTATGCCCGAGAAAACTCGAAAGTAGCCAAATCAGGTGTTGTCTATACGCTGGGAGAAAGTCAGACGGAAGCTGCCGTGGATGAGCTTTCTGAAAATGATTATTCCCGAATACGGTCTTCGATTGCTGGCTTTGCTTCTTCTTTTGACAACAGCAACTTTTATCAGACGTACAATTATAAATATGAATTGGAAGGAACGATTCTTCAGTATAGTGGTCTAAAATCCACCGAAGACGGACAGATTCCTCAGAATGTAGGCGGACAAGCCGTTTATACAGCTGCGCAGGACGGAGTGATCCTGTATTCTACGGATGGATATGAAAGTGTTACAGAAGATCAGTTGACAAAAGAACTGTTCAACAAAAAAGATTACAGTATCAAAAGCCTTCAGTCTTCCCGAAAAGTTGATGCCGGAGATGATATTTACAAACTGATCACCAGTGAAGAATGGTCTCTGATTATTCCGCTTACCGATGAACAAACGGTTCAACTGGCAGGCAGAAAGAATATTCGGGTAAAGTTTTTAAAGGATGATACGACGCAGATGGGAAAATTTTCTATTCTCACCAATGACAGTGGAGAATTTTTCTGTAAAATAACGTTTAACAGCGGTATGATCCGATATTCCAATGACCGCTTTTTGGAAGTGGAGCTGGTTACGAATACCAAAAGTGGTCTGAAGATTCCTTTGAGTTCTATTGTCACGAAAGATTTCTATGTGATACCAAAAGAATATGTGACTCACAATGAAGAAGACGGAAGCGCCGGCTTTAACAAAAAAATCGTAAAAAAAGAAAAAGAATCTTCGGAATTTGTTCAGGCTACTATCTATCAGGAAGATGAAAATTATTATTATGTGGATTCTTCCACTTTCCAAAAGGGAGACGTGATCATCAAACCGGATTCTCAGTCTACCTTTACCGTGGAAGAGACAAAAGCCTTAGAGGGGGTTTACAGTATTAACAAGGGATATGCTGTTTTCCGCCAGATAGCAGTCATTGACCAAAATGATGAATACTGTATTGTAGAGACTGGTACAAAATATGGAATTGCTCAGTTTGATCATATTGTCCGCAATGGAAATACAGTCAAAGAAGACGATATTTTATATAAATGATATCTAAAGCAAATATAAAGGAGTGAAAAATCTATGATAGCAGAACATTTGCAGGATGTTCAGAAAGAGATTCAAAAAGCCTGCGAAAGAAGCGGAAGGAATCCCGGTGATGTCACCCTGATCGCCGTCAGCAAGACAAAACCTATTGCCTTGATTCAGGAAGCGATTGACGCAGGACAGGTAATCTTCGGTGAGAATAAAGTACAGGAGTTATGTTCCAAGTATGAGACTTTGCCGGAACATCTTCAATGGCATATGATCGGTCATCTTCAGCGCAATAAGGTAAAATACATTGCAGACAAAGTGGCTTTGATCCATTCGGTGGATTCTCTTCGTCTGGCGCAGACGATTGATCAGGAAGGGCAGAAAATCCATCGGATCATCCCCATATTGATTGAAGTAAATGTTACTCAGGAAGAAAGCAAATTCGGAGTATCTGTGGAAGATACCTTTCCATTGATACAGGAAATTTCGCAACTGCCGTATGTACAGATCCGAGGACTGATGACAATAGCGCCTTATGTGGAGAATCCAGAGGAAAATCGTCCCGTTTTCTGTAAATTACGCCAATTAAGTGTTGACATCAAAGAGAAAAACATGAATAATGTGTATATGGATATCCTGAGCATGGGTATGACAAATGATTATCAGGTGGCAGTGGAAGAGGGCGCCACGATGGTTCGTGTGGGTACGGGTATCTTTGGGGAGCGTAATTACGCTCAAACAATTTAGATAGGAGATTATAAAATGAGTGTTTTAGATAAGTTTTTAGATGCAATCCGGTTAAATGATGATTTTGACGATGACGATGAATTTTTCGACGATGATGAATTGGAAGCATTGGAAGATGAGAAACCAAAGCATCGCTTTTTCAAAAAACTGGAGGATGATCTGGATAACGAAGAAGATGAGGAGGAAACCTATGTAAAGCCTGCGAAAAAGATCCATACAGCAGACTTAAAGCAGCCTTCGGCTTCCGCAGCCAAAACAGCGAAACAGCAGCCGAAAACAGTTCCTTCCTCTTCCAAGATTACACCGATGCGGAACAGAAAGCCAGGTACGGGAAATAATATGGAAGTATGCGTGATTAAACCAAGTTCTATGGAAGATACCAGAGACATTGCGGATACTCTTATTGACCGGTGTACTGTCGTACTGAATCTGGAAGGAATTGATGTGGATGTGGCACAGCGGATCATTGATTTTTCCTCTGGTGCCTGTTACTCTATCGGAGGAAGTCTCCAGAAGATATCCAGCTATATTTTTATTTTGACACCTGCCAATGTGGAGATTTCTGGCGATTTTCAGGAAATTTTGAGTGGAGCCTTCGATGTTCCCTCGGTAAGGACTAATTTTTAATTATGAAAGAACAAGATGCAATATTTAAAAAGAGATTACAGGATCTTTCTAGAACTGCCTATTATCGGGATATTGCCGTCTACACTGATTTTCTGGATTTAAACGAACTTCATATGGTACATAGCTTTCGCCCGGAGGAAAACGGAGTTCACATCCGTTTCTTCGGGGGCTATGAAGGAGCGGAGCGTCAGATAGCAGCATTTCTTCCTGATGCTCTTTCTTATGAAGAAGAACAAGATAGGTTGTCTTTTTATCCCATTGATTGTTTAAAAATCCAGCCTTCTTCCAGAAAATTTTGCGAAAATCTTTCCCATCGAGATTATCTGGGAGCTCTGATTCATCTGGGGATTGATCGGTCTAAGTTGGGGGATATCGTAATCAAAGATCAGGATGCTTATTTGTTTTGTCATGAACAAATGACCGAATTTCTTTTGCAAAACCTGGATCGCATCCGCCATACTTCAGTAAAAACGGTTTATGTTTCCGACCCTCAGGAACTTCCAAAGCCGAAGCTGAAAGAAATACGTGGTACTGTGGCGTCTGTACGTCTGGATGCTATGATTGGACTGGCATTTTCTTCTTCCAGAGCCAGTATGCTGGGACTGATTGAAGGCGGAAAAGTATTTGTAAATGGGAAAATGGTTGTTTCCAATGGTCATCCCCTGAAAGAGGGAGATATTGTTTCCGTCCGAGGATATGGAAAGTTTCGCTATGAAGGTATGGGATACACAACAAAAAAGGGCAGATGCAGTGTAACTGTAAGCCGATATATATAGGAGGAGTTACTTATGAGCAAGGAATTGAGAGTGCATCGGGAGGGCGAATTTGATTATCAGATTATCTTATCAGAGAGTTTTTCAGAGCTTGCAGATAAGATAAAAGCATTGGAGATTGCCGGAAATAAAATCTGTATTGTATCAGATGATTGTGTGGCCCCTCTCTATGCAGATCAGGTAAAAGAAAATCTTGCTGTTTTGGAAAAAGAAGTAGATCTTTTTACTTTCCCCGCAGGGGAAGGATCAAAAAATCTTGATACGGTAAAAGGGCTGTATAGTTTTTTGATTGAGCGCCATTATACAAGAAAAGATCTTCTTGTGGCTTTAGGAGGAGGCGTTACCGGAGATCTTACCGGCTATACGGCCGCAACGTATCTGCGAGGTATTGATTTTATTCAGATTCCAACAACACTTCTCGCTCAGGTGGACAGCAGCATCGGAGGAAAAACCGGCGTAGATGTTGAGCAATATAAAAATATGGTGGGAGCTTTTTATCAGCCGCGTCTGGTATATATGAATCTTCAGACGTTAAAAACACTGTCGGATGAACAATTTGCCAGCGGAATGGGAGAAGTTTTAAAGACAGGTCTTATCCGGGATGGAAAATTTTATGAATGGACAATTAACCACATGTCAGAGATTCAGGAACGCATCTGTCCTGTTCTGACAAAGATGGTTAAAAAATGCTGTGAGATTAAATCCTCTGTAGTAGAAGCTGATCCGAAAGAACAGGGGGAAAGAGCTGTCTTGAATCTTGGTCATACCGTAGGACATGCCATTGAAAAGCTAATGGATTTTCGTCTTCTCCACGGTCAATGTGTTGCTTTGGGAACTATCGCCGCAGCTTACATTTCTTTCCAGCGCGGAGACCTTTCACTGGAAGAATTCTATGAGATTCGTGATATGAATGTAGGATTTGATCTTCCTATTTTCTTTAATGGACTATCAGCAGAGGAGATTCTTCAGGCTACAAAATCCGATAAAAAGATGGTAAACGGAACCATTCGTTTCATTCTTCTGAAAAAAATCGGTCAGGCTTATATTGATACAACAGTAACAGATCAGGAACTAGTAGAAGCAATCAATTTTATCAATGGAGATTTAATCGATGGAGAATAAAAAATCTGCCCTTATTTATGGTATCGGAGGGCTTCTGGGAATCTTTTTTCTTACTTTTTTGGATCAGTGGACGAAACATCTCGCGGTACTTCATCTGAAAGGTCAGGAAGATATTGTATGGATTCCAGGAGTATTCCAACTGCAATATCTGGAAAATCATGGCGCGGCTTTTGGAATCCTTCAGGGACAACAGTGGATTTTCTTTCTTTTGACGCTGGCTTATCTCATCATTGCTGTATGGATTTATTTTAGGATTCCAAGGACAAAACGATATTTTTTGCTACATTTAATTGCAGTTTTGTTGACTGCCGGAGCTCTGGGAAATTTTATTGACCGCATTATCCAGGGATATGTCGTTGATTTCTTCTACTTTTCACTCATTGACTTTCCTATTTTCAATGTGGCGGATATTTATGTTGTTGTTTCTTTTATTGCTCTGATCATTTGCATTCTGTTTATTTATAAGGATGAAGAATTTTCTTTTCTTCAGTTTAAAAAGAAGGAGAAATAACGGTGGAAGAATTTTTTTTTGAAGTCGGCAACGGGGAACAGAATCTTCGTATTGATAAATATCTTGCACAAAAGCTGCCGGATCAGTCCCGTTCCTATATACAAAAATTAATTAAGGACGAACAGGTAACAGTTCATAATCAAAAGATAAAATCTAATTACAAGGTGCAAAGCGGCGATCAACTGCGTGTGGAACTCCCCAAACTTCAGGAACCGGATATCCTGCCAGAAGATATTCCTCTGGATATTTTGTACGAAGACGAAGATGTTCTGGTAATCAATAAACCGAAAGGGATGGTGGTGCATCCAAGCGCAGGACATTATTCTCAGACCGTGGTAAATGCCGTACTATTCCACTGTAAAGGACAGCTTTCCGGTATTAACGGCGTACTCCGTCCGGGAATCGTACATCGAATCGATATGGATACAACAGGCGCAATCGTTATTTGCAAAAATGATAAGGCGCATCAGATTTTGGCAGAACAGTTAAAAGAACATTCTATTACTCGAAAATATCGGGCACTCGTCTGTGGAAATATGAAAGAGGATACGGGAACAATCGTAGGAGCAATCGGACGTCATCCGATCGACCGAAAGAAAATGGCCATCAATGAAAAAAATGGAAAACCAGCTGTCACCCACTATAAAGTGTTGGAGCGCTTCGGCAATTATACCTATATCGAGTGTCAGCTGGAAACAGGAAGAACCCATCAGATCCGTGTTCATATGGCGAGTAAAGGACATCCTCTCTTAGGTGATACTCTTTATGGACCGACAAAATGCCCTTTTAAGCTTCAGGGACAATGCCTTCACGCCATGGTTTTAGGGTTTATGCATCCATCTACAGGAGAATATATGGAGTTTGAAGCACCGTTGCCTAACTATTTCATACATTTATTACAAAATTTAAGAAAATAATGACTATACAATTGTTCAAATTTATTCTATAATAGATAAAAGAATAAACAAGAACGGAGGTTTTTTATGGAGACCAAAACAATTATTACAATAGGAAGACAGTATGGAAGTGCAGGACGGCAGATTGGGCGCGCTCTTGCAGAAGAACTGGGGATTAAATGTTACGATAAAGAACTTTTAGACCGTGCGGCAAAGGACAGCGGACTTTGTCAGGAATTATTTGAAAATCATGATGAAAAGCCAACGAATAGTTTTCTTTATTCTCTGGTTATGGATACGTATTCCTTTGGTTATTCATCCGCTGCTTTTTCTGATATGCCTATCAATCAAAAGGTTTTTCTGGCACAGTTTGAAACCATTAAGAAAATCGCTCAGGAAGGTCCCTGCATTATGATCGGAAGATGCGCTGATTATGCTCTGGCAGATTTTGAAAATTGTCTCAGCGTATTTTTCCATGCAGATCTGCAAACAAGGATTCGAAGAATTTCCAAAATCTATAATCTTACAGATGCAAAAGCAAAAGAAAAGATCTTAAAGACAGATAAAAAGAGAGCCAGCTACTATAATTATTATACAAGCAAACGCTGGGGAGATGCGGAGTCCTATGATCTTTGTATCGACAGCGGAAAAATGGGAATTGACGGTTCCGTAGAACTTCTTTTGAATGCTATTCGGCTAAAAGAAAAAGGTTATAAAAAACCAATTTTCTAACAGAAAAGAAAAATATTACTGTTCGCTGTATTGACAGTGATAGAAGAGTAAGCTGCCCTTTTCAGTTATTGTTATCTTGATGACTGAAGAGGGCAGTTTTATAAATCAAAATGTTACTGTTTTCGTGGCCACCCTTTTATATTTCCATTGACAATAGCGGAAAACATCCGTTCTTTTGCGCCCGGATGTTCCTGATTTAACTGGCGCACCAGATTTTTTGCATATTCTCTTTTGGTATAACCGTCTGCTGGACAGGGACTTTTTACCACTGGAAGTTGATATTTATTCATAAATCCCCGGACATCTGCTTCACTCACATACATAAGCGGACGGATCACAGTAAGATCCATACGATCCAGATATGTTTTTGGTGAAAAAGAATGAAATCTGCCTTCGAAAATCAGGGAGAGGAGCATCGTCTCTACAATGTCATCCTTGTGATGGGCATAAGCCACTTTATTACATCCGTTTTTTTTGATGGCTTCATTTAATGCGCCCTTTCTCATTTTAGCACAAAGAGAGCAGGGATTAGATTCTTTTCTTTCGTCAAAAATAATCTGTGCAATATCTGTTTTTACTACAGTATAGGGAATTTCCATCTCTTCACATAGTTTTCGGATCGGAGTCAAGTCAAATCCTGGATGTCCCAAGTCTACGGTAATCGCCTCCAGTTCAAAAGGATGTGGATAAAAGCGTTTTAACCCATGAAGGGCATAAAGCAGTGTAAGACTATCCTTACCGCCGGAAATGCCCACGGCAATTTTGTCTCCATCCTCGATCATATCATAGTCGTCAATCGCCCGTCGTGTATAACTCATTAACTGTTGTAGTTTCATAATCATTCTCCTTGTAAATATTTCAAGTAATTATAACGTAATTTGTAAGAAAAGGAAAGAAAGAATTAAAAAAATATGGTATGTCTGGGGGTATTTATGATATAATTTATATATTGCCTGCGAAGCAAATATTATTTGTTTTTATATTTCAGCAAAGAATGGAGGACACACATGAATTTCCGTTGGGATAAAAAGTATCTTCACTGGGGGATTACTATATTTTGCGTTATTGCCGCTAGTTTGTTGTTTTATTTTGGAATTTTTCATATGGATACGCTGCGCAGAGGACTAGGAAAAGTCTATGCGATTTTGACGCCCATCATTTATGCTGCAATCATTTCTTACATTTTATGGCCCGTAATACGTTTTATGGAACAAAATATTATCTATCGCTTTTGTGAGTGGAAAGGCTGGGAACCCACAAAAAAAGTAAAAAAGATTATACGAATGATAGGGGTGTTTTTATCCCTCCTCCTATTCTTTTTTATTATCTATGGGCTGCTGTCCATGATTGTTCCGGAGATTTTGAATAGTATTACAAACATTATTGACAGTTTTCCGCGGTATATCAATAATATACAGCATGGGATTTCGGATATATTAAAAAATAATCCTGATCTGGCAGAAAACTCTAATATGATTTTTTCTACGATTTTTGCTAAAGCTGAAACCTGGCTGTCCAATGATCTGCTTCCCCAGATCAATAATATTGTTAAAAACTTTTCTACAGGTTTTGTGGGACTTCTTGTATTTTTGAAGAATTTTGTGATCGGCGCTATGATATCTATTTATCTTTTGTATGGAAAAGAAACATATATTGCTCACGGAAAACAGATTTTATATTCTATTTTCCGCCCGGAAACCACCAATAATATCATCCGTGATCTTCAGTTTATAGATAAGACATTTGGCGGCTTCATTGTGGGTAAGATTCTGGATTCGATTATCATTGGTATTTTATGCTATATTGGGACTACGATTTTAAACCTTCCTTATGCGTTGTTAGTCAGCGTTATTGTTGGAGTAACCAATGTGATTCCTTTTTTTGGTCCATATCTGGGGGCTATTCCCAGCGCTTTTTTGATCTTGTTGGTAAATCCGATACAATGTATCTATTTTGTGCTGTTTATTTTGGTTCTTCAACAATTTGATGGAAATTTCCTGGGACCAAAGATTCTTGGCGGTTCCACTGGCTTATCCAGTTTCATGGTTATTGTTGCCATTTTAGTGGGCGGAGGACTGTTTGGTATCTTTGGCATGTTTGTGGGAGTTCCTGCCTGTGCCGTTATCTGTACTATCATAAGAAACATCATCAACAGACGTTTGGAAAAGAAGAAACTTCCCTTGGATGTTGAAGAATATATGGATATGGATCATTTGGATGAAGAAACCTTAAAACCGGTATGTAAAAAGGATACAGAAGTTGAAAAGACACAGGCATTCAGCAGATATCGTAAGGTCAATCCTATGGCTGGAATCAAACGATCTATGGAAGAGAAAAAGAATAATGACAAAGGAGAGGAATAATGAAATTTGTAATACAACGCGTCAATCATGCATCCGTTTGTGTGGATGGAACTACTGTTGGAGCTATAGAAAAAGGACTCCTTGTTTTGATTGGAGTGGGAAAGCAAGACACAAAAGAAATTGCTGACAAATACCTTCAAAAATTGATTGGTTTAAGAATTTTTGAGGATATGGAAGGAAAAACCAATCTGTCCCTGAAACAGGTGGAAGGAGAATTGTTGTTGATCTCCCAGTTTACTTTATATGCTAATTGCAAAAAGGGCAATCGCCCAAGTTTCATTGAAGCGGGATCGCCTGACATGGCAAATGAATTGTATGAATATATTATCTCCCAGGCAAAAAAAGAGATTCCTGTAGTGGAAACAGGTATCTTTGGGGCAGATATGAAAGTGGCACTGGAAAATGACGGTCCCTTTACCATCGTGTTGGATGAAAATAATATCGCCATATAGAGAAGATACATACGGAGGAATCATTGACATGAAAAGGAAAAATCTTTTATGTGGTGCCTGTCTGGCAGCTATTCTTACGGTCTGTCCTGTTTTAGCAATACATGGTGCGCAAACACATTCTGAAATACAAGATATTCCGAATATGCAGGAAGCCTTTCCATTGGAAATGCAAGAAAATTCCCAAACAAAGACAATGACAGAAGGACCATCGCAGGAGATACCTTCAGATGAAATAGCAGAAGAGGAGCGCACTGCACCACAGCAGGTACCGCAAGTGGAAACACCACTGCCTGAAGAATCTCAACAGGAAAATCAACAGGAAGAATCGGAAACTCTTCCATCTCCAACTTACGAAGAAAAATGGATGAAAAACAGCACTGGCTGGTGGTATCAAAATGAGGATGGTTCTTATCCTGCTTCTCAATGGCAAAAAATTAACGGAGTGTGGTATTATTTTCTCCCCTCTGGATATATGGCTACCGGTTGGCAGTTTGTCAATGGAAACTGGTACTATCTACAATCTTCGGGAGCTATGGTGACTGGCTGGCAACTTATTAATGGCTCTTGGTATTATATGAATAACTCCGGAGCTATGCAGACTGGTTGGGTACAGATTGAAGAAACATGGTATTACTTAAATTCATCTGGAAAAATGCTTACTGGTTGGCAGTTGTTGAATGAAAATTGGTATTATCTACATCCTTCAGGAGTTATGGCAACGGATTGGCAGTTTATTAATGGTTCTTGGTATTACATGAATGCTTCTGGCACTATGACTACTGGATGGCAGTCGATTAGAAATTCCTGGTATTACATGAATGCTTCCGGGGTCATGCAAGCCGACTGGCAGTTCATTAACGGTTCTTGGTATTATATGAACAATTCCGGCGCTATGCAAACCGGCTGGCAACGGATTCACGGGGTATGGTATCACATGGATTCATCTGGGGCTATGCAGACCGGCTGGCAATTTATTGACGGCTCTTGGTATTATATGAACAACTCCGGAGCCATGCGAACCGGTTGGCTGGAATTAAGTAACACCTGGTATTATTTGAACGCTTCGGGAGCCATGCAAACGGGTTGGTTAAAAACAGGTTCCCAATGGTATTACTTTACGGAATCGGGAAACATAGTAAGCTCTTCCTGGAGAGAAATTAATGATAAATGGTATTATTTCCATTCAGATGGAAGTATGGCAGCAAATACCTGGATTGGCAACTGCTATGTAAATAATTCTGGTGAATGGGTAGAAGATATAGAAACTTCTGATTACATATGGCCCTGCCCTGGATATACAACAATCACCAGTGACTATGGATATCGGGGAGCCCCAACAGCAGGAGCCTCTACTTATCATAAAGGAATTGATATTGGAGCACCCCATGGTTCTAAAATTGTGTCTGTCTGCAATGGAAGAGTACTAGCCTATGGATATAATTCCAGTATGGGAAATTATGTAAAAATTCAACATGCAGATCAAGTGGTATCTGTTTATATGCATATGAGCAAGATTGCAGATATATCTACAGGTCAGACCGTATCAGCGGGAACTGTACTTGGATATGTGGGTTCTACCGGAGTATCAACAGGACCACATCTTCATCTTGGCATTATGCTGAATAACGACTATGTATCTCCGTGGAACTATTTGAAACGTCCAAATTAATCTTAAGAATCCTCCCGTAAGCGAACGGCAGTAGCGGCCTGACGCCTTCTGGCATCATCAATGGCTGCATAGTGTTTTCTTGTGGTATTAACATCTTTATGACCAAGCACATCTGCCACAAGATAAATGTCTCCCGTTTCTTGATAAAGAGCAGTGCCGTAAGTACTGCGCAGCTTATGGGGGGTGATTTTTTTTGCTGTAGTCACTTCTCTGGCATATTTCTTTACAAGATTTTCTACTGCCTGAATGCCAATTCTTTTTCTTTGCGTAGAGTAGAAGAGTGCATGTTCATGACCGGAAACCGGCACTATTTTTTCTCTTACTGTTAAATAGGACATAAGCGCTTTTTCCACCTCCGGTCCAAAGTAAACAAACATTTCATTGCCGCCTTTTCGTGTAACTTTAACTGCATTATTTTTAAAATCAAGATCTTCCAGATCCAGTCCCACGCATTCAGAAACACGAATTCCTGTTCCAAGCAAAAGTGTGATCAGCGCCAGATCTCGTTCCTTTGTTTTTTCATAATATGCTTTCTTTTGTCCTGTTAAAGTATCACCACAATGTTCCACATAATCCAGCAGAAGTGCAACTTCATCCGCATCTAACCGAACAATCGCTTTTTCATGAATTTTTGGCATATCAATGAGAACTGTAGGATTGGTTTTGATCATTTCATGCTTGAAATAATATGAATAGAAGCTTCTCAAAGCGGATATTTTCCTTTTTAAGCCACGTTCGCCATTGGTGATATAAGAATCTTCACCATCCTGATAAACTTTCAGATATTCCATGTATTCCTCGATATCCAGAGCCTGTACCTGATCCAGCATATCCAATGTGAAATCATTAATCTGAAGATTACGATACAAAGGATTCGATGATATTAAAAACTGAAAGAAAATACGAATATCATATGCATAAGAAATTCTTGTCTTTGTAGTTGTGGTTGCGTCAATGGCGCGAAAATAATCTTTTGCAAAATCAGGAAGCGTCCGAAGAATTTCCCGAAGTTTTAAAATGTTTTGTGTATCAGTAGTATCATGATACGTTGTGCGCTCCATAAAATTTCTCCTTTCTAAACGTTTAAATATGAAGAAAGTATAGCATAAGCAGCTTTTCTATGTCAATCTATTTGAAAAACTTGTGTTTGTCGTATAGATTGAGATGGGTTCATACAAGTACTTCCTTCTACCTTTTCACCAATTTTGTGATTTTTACCCCATTTTTTTATAAAAAATGAAAGGAAAATCCTGAAGATAATTTTTGATCTCTCTCATGTTATCTGCAGGATTCATACCTTCCGGATATATTTTTTAAAAATCATTTTCTTGAATGATCGGGAATCACTGTTTAAATTCATCTGAATAATACGGTACACAAATGGTTGTTCCATATTCCAGTTCATCATCTGTCATATGGTTAATGGCTTTTACTTCATCCATATATGCCTGAATATCTGCATATTCCTCTGTCATATATTTTTGAGAAACCGTCCATAGCGAAACGTCCCGATCCACATACACACTGGTATAGTATTTATATCTGTCAGAATCTTCTGCGCTGGCATCAACGATGGAAACTCTCGCCAAAAATCCAATCATCATCAATAAAAAGAAACTAAATACTGTGAACAGGCGCTTTTTATTTCTATAATGCTTCCTTCTTCTCATGCTAAACCCTCCATATCACAAAATAAACACATTAGTATAAAGAATATTTGTTCGAGAACGTTTGTTCCTCCTTGCTTTTTTAATTATATCTTGCGAACAAATGTTTGTCAATATATTTTTCGAACAAACTTTCGGAATATCTGTTTGCATTTTAGAAATATTTGTGATATGATATAAAAAAGATGCCTGACGGATTGTTTCGTGCCATGCACTTCTACAATTTAGGCATATAAAAAAACGATCAGAATCGAAAAATATACTTTTATTATAGAGATGTGGGAGGATGCACTATGTCATATGGAAAGATCAGCAAAAAACAACAGGAAATTCTGGAATATATCAAACATGAGATCATTAATAGAGGATTCCCCCCTGCAGTGAGAGAAATATGCGAAGCGGTAAATCTCAAATCCACCTCTTCTGTTCACTCTCATCTGGAGACGTTGGAAAAGAATGGTTATATTCGGAGAGACCCTACAAAACCCAGAGCTATCGAGATTGTAGATGATAATTTTAATCTTGTTCGTCGGGAGATGGTGAATGTTCCGATCATCGGTCGTGTTGCTGCTGGAGAACCCTTGCTTGCCATTGAAAATATTGAAAGCTACTTCCCTATTCCAGCAGAGTTTATGCCGAATTCCCAGACTTTTATCTTAAATGTAAAGGGAGAAAGTATGATCAATGCAGGAATTTTGGATGGAGATAATGTCATTGTGGAACAGTGCTCTTCTGCCGATAATGGAGATATGGTAGTTGCGCTGGTAGACGATTCAGCGACGGTTAAAACATTTTATAAAGAAGACGGCTATTACCGTTTGCAGCCGGAAAATGATTATATGGATCCTATTATTGTCCGTGGCGAATTACAGATTCTCGGAAAAGTAATTGGAGTTTTCCGTTTCATGGATTAATAGTTTACATAAAATTATTATGTAAACTATATAGAATAAAAAATTCCCACTGCACTCGGATAAAACCATGCTGCAGTGGGAATACTATTCCAAATTATTCTTTCTATTTTACCAGTTCGTTTACAGCTCTGTCAGTTCTACAGATTTTCCATCTCTCCAGATTCTTTCCAAATCGTAGAACAATCTGTTCTCTTCATCGAAAAGATGAATAACGATATCGCCATAATCCATAAGAATCCAGTTTGCTGTGGAATAACCTTCCACCTGTTTTACCTGATATCCTGCTTTTCCAAGTATTTCATCTACATTGTCTGCCATTGCCTGAACCTGATTGCGGTTGGTTCCACTGGCGATAATAAAATAGTCTGCTAAGCTGGAAACCTGTTCAATATCAATCACTTTAATGTCTACTGCTTTTTTATCTTCCAAGGCATTGCACGCCATAGCAGCCATCTTTCTTGCTTCTGTCATTAATGCTCCTCCATTTCCAATTTATATTTTTCTCTTTTCTTACAATTCGCTAATTGTTTTGTTATAGAACTCATATGCCCGTTTTGTTGTCGGATCAAGGTCTTCCGGATGCTCGCTCAGATACTCCAGAGAGTCTTTCAAAATTTCATACATACATCTGTCGAGATTATGAAAAGCTAATTTTCGAATTTCGCTTAATCTCGGCGCTTTATCTCTCCCCGGTTCAATATAATCTGCAATATAAATAATTTTTTCCAATACAGACATATCCGGTTTTCCAGTTGTATGCCAGGCAATTGCTCCCAAGACTTCAGTATCATTCACACTATATTTCTCTTTCGCAATCCATGCTCCGATCTTTCCATGCAATAAAAAAGGATGTGTCTGTTCAAATTCCGAAACGGGGATATTATGTTCTTTACAAAGCCTTATTTTTTTCTTAGAAGGGACACATTTGGCGCAATCATGGAGAAGTCCTGCCAACTGCGCCTTTTCCAGGGGTACTCCGTAAACCATAGCCAAAGCTGCTGCAGTCTGCATCACTCCCAGCGTATGCCACAGTCTGTCTTCATCCAGATATTTTTTCAGTTTTTTTGTAATCTTTTGCAGATCAAATTTTCTTTCTTCCATCTGTGTCCCTCCAAACTTTTCTTACCGGTAAAGCTTTTGTTCGGCGATATAAGAGTATACGGAATCCGGCACATAATAACGGATATCTTTCCCCTGTATCAGCCATTCTCTGAGCATTCTTGAAGAAATATCAAGATTTGGAATATCCAGCAGAAAAAACTTTCCCTCATACTTTTTCTCCAGAAAATTCATTTGCTGATATAGTTTCTCTTTTGGTACATGGTTTCTTCCCGCCGCCAGTAAATGAGCAGCACGGCATATTCTGGCAGGTTCTTTCCAACCGTCAAAATCAAAAAGAGAATCTGCGCCAATAATAAAAAAGTACTCTGTATCGGGATTTTGCTCCTTTAAGCGCTCCAAAGTCAGATAGGTATAGGAATACCCCTCCGCATTCATTTCTTCCATAGAAAGGCTAAAATGCGGATTTCCATCGATAGCTCTGCGCACCATTTCAACTCTCTGATCATCAGAAGCTCTACCCTCTCTGTGACGTTTGTGGGGAGGATTCCCAGCAGGCATAAATAGTACCTGATCCAGCGCAAATTGCTCGTATGCTTTTTCTCCCAGAATCAAATGTCCAATATGCACTGGATCAAAGGTTCCTCCCATGATTCCAATTCTTCTTTTCATGTGCCATCTGTCCTTTTAAGGAAGTTGAATCTTCTTCTTTTCTTTTTTTCCTTCTTTATATAATACAATTTTCTTTCCGATCACCTGAACAACCTGTGAACCGGTTCTCTCTGCCAGCACCTGCGCCATCTGGCGAGGATCATCCATACAGTTTTGTAAAACACTGATTTTGATCAGTTCTCTTGCATCCAGAGCTTCCTTCACCGACTGTGTAAACTCCGGTGTGAGACTGGATTTTCCAATCTGAAGAATAGGCTCTGTGGTCATAGCAATACTCTTCAGATATGCTCTCTGCTTACTTGTCATAACAGCCTCCCTTATTTATAATAGTCAAATTCAAATCCATACATACGTACGGTATCGCCTTCCTGAATACCTGCTTTTTCCAGATCCTCCAAAATACCGCCTTCTTTCAAGAACTTCTGGAAGAAAGCGAAGCCCTTTTCAGAATCCAAATTGGTATACCCCAGCATTTTTTCAATTTTGGGTCCTTCTACAAGGTAGGTCTTTCCATCATCCAGCTTTTCCACAGTATAAGGAAGATTTTCACTGATCAGCACATCTTCCGGGAAAAATTCCTGTTCAAAAACAATCGCTTCTTTTTCTGTAGCATCCAGAAGTGATTTTACATGGTAAAGAAGTTCTTTTACCCCTTTTCCTGTAACTGCAGAAATCGGAAAAACTTTTACACCCTGTGGTTCAAATTCATCCTTTAATCTTTGGATGGGATCCTCCCCTTCTGGATAGATTACATCAATTTTATTTGCCGCGATTACCTGAGGGCGAGATGCGATATCCGCATTATAGGCTTTTAATTCAGTATTGATCTTATAAACGTCATCAACCGGATCTCTTCCTTCGGTGGACGCAGCGTCTACAATATGGATCATCACACGGGTACGTTCAATATGTCTGAGGAACTGGTGACCAAGACCTACACCCTCAGACGCCCCTTCGATCAATCCCGGAATATCTGCAATGACGAAACCATCCGTTCCTTCCAGATCAACAACTCCCAGATTTGGAGTCAGTGTTGTGAAATGGTAATTTGCAATCTTTGGCTGCGCATTGGTTACTCTTGATAAAAAGGTGGATTTTCCTACGTTCGGATATCCTACCAAACCCACGTCTGCAATTACTTTTAACTCTAATCGAACTTCCAACTCCTGCGCCGGCTGTCCCGGTTGCGCATACTTCGGAACCTGCATGGTAGCTGTGGCGTAGTGCATATTTCCCTTTCCGCCACGTCCGCCTTTTAAGATTACCTGTCTGCGGTTTTCGCCAGACATATCTGCAACTACTTTACCGCTTTGCGCCTCATATACCACGGTTCCCTGCGGAACACGCAGCACGATATCTTTTCCATCCGCTCCGTGACAGCGTTTTTTTCCGCCTTCCTGTCCATCCTGAGCAGAATATTTGCGCTTATGGCGGAATTCATTCAGGGTGTTCAATCCTTCATCCACTTCAAAAATCACGTCTCCGCCACGACCTCCGTCTCCGCCATCCGGACCGCCATTGGGGACATAAAGTTCTCTCCGGAAGCTTACATGGCCATCGCCGCCTTTTCCGGAACGGATGATTATTTTCGCTCTGTCTGCAAACATATATTTACTCCAATCTTTATCGATTCAAAGATAATCATAGTATCAAATTTAAGTGACAAAAAACAGGCTTCAAACCAAAGTGATTTGAAGCCCGCTGCATCTCATTACTCAGCTACCGGAACGATAGAAACCTGTTTCTTATCTCTTCCTTTTCTTTCAAAACGAACAACACCGTCTGTCAATGCAAACAGAGTATCGTCTTTTCCACGTCCAACGTTTACACCTGGATGAATCTTGGTTCCACGCTGTCTGTAAAGAATGTTTCCAGCTTTTACAAACTGTCCGTCAGCTCTTTTCGCTCCCAATCTCTTGGATTCGGAATCTCTACCGTTCTTAGTAGAACCAACTCCTTTTTTATGAGCAAAAAATTGAAGGTTCATATTTAACATGGTCTTACACCTCCTCGAAGATTATATCAATAAATTCTGTGTACTGTCCATCTTCCATTCCCTGTAATCCTAAGATCAGAGAATTCAGAAGCAACGTGCATTCTTTGGACGGAATCCCTTCTACAAGAAAATGAATATCCGCAGATGTTTCATCCACATCCAGTTGAAACCGATCATTAGTAAAAGCCTCAATAGAATTCACAGTATTGATTACCAACGCTGAAATTCCTGCACAGACAATATCTTCACCTTCCTGCGCATAACCAGCATGACCTTTGGTTTCAAATCCTACGCACTGTTTGTCCTCATTCTGATAAAACGTAACTTCTGTCATCAGATCACCTGATTAAGCGTTGATCTTTTCGATTTTCACTTTTGTGAACTGCTGTCTATGTCCGTTTTTCTTGTGATATCCAGTTTTTCTTTTATATTTGTAAACAATAACTTTTCTTGCTTTTCCGTTCTCAACTACGGAAGCAGTAACAGTTGCATCGGCAACGTCTGCACCAACTTTAAGACCGTCATTATTTACTGCAAGTACCTGGTCAAATGTAACAGTTTCTCCAGCTTCTACACCAAGCTTCTCCACTCTAATGATATCGCCTTCGGCTACTTTGTACTGTTTACCACCTGTTGCAATAATTGCGTACATATGGCACACCTCCTATGATCATTACTCGCCAAATATGGTGCTCCTTTCGGAATCTTAAACCTCTTTGTGCGGCATACTTCGTAAGTTTACCATGCAGGCTCGTATTTTGTCAATACTTAGAAAATATTTTTTGTAATAATTTACTCGCTTTTTTCGGCCACGCAATGAGAACCTGCAATAGCCAGAACCCCAGGACCAGTATGGCATACAATACTGAGGGCAAGAGGATCCATGCGAGTAATTTCAAGTTCTGGAAATGCTTCCTGTACTTCTTTTTTCCAGACTTCTGCTTCTTCTCTGCTGGTGCTGTATGCGATATGAAGCTTAAACGCCCCATTTTTTACATATTCTGCAAATCTTCCTTCCAGATCTTTTTTCATGGCGTCCAGCATATTTTTCTTAGCCGCTTTCATTCCCCGGACTTTTTTATAGGCGTCCAGCTTTTCTCCCTGAATCTGTAAAATAGGCTTCAGATTCAGAGCAGAACCGATCATGGCTGCTGCTGGTGTGATCCGTCCACCCTTTTTTAAGTATTTTAACGTATCTACTACAAGATAAATACTGGATTCCCTGGCTTCTTTTTCTAAAATTTCTTTTATTTCTTTTGCGGATTTTCCGTCTTTTGCGAGAGCAATCGCTTCCATAACAGACTGCTGCATAGTAACGGAAACTCTTTGGTTATCCACCACCTGTACTTTTTCTCCAAACTCCCGGGCAAGCCCCTGCGCCGTGGAACAGGATGCGCTCAATCCACTGGACATGGGGATATGAAGAACCTCTTTATAACGTCGCAGTAAATCTTCCCACAGATCTAAAATATCTCCCGGGGAAGGCTGCGAGGTGGATACATTCGCATCTTCTGCCAGCATCTGATAAAACTGCGGCTGCGTCAGGTCAATATCTTCAAAATAAATCTTTTCATTTACAAAAAAAGGCATGGGAATCACATAAATCCCCAATTCTTTTGCTTCCTTCTGAGAAATTCCGCTGTTACTGTCTGTAACAATAGCAACTCTATGACTCATGTTTCTTCCTCCTTGTGCTGCCGATGGATAATATATCTTCTCGAATCATCTCCTACTCCATCTCATAAAGACTGCTGCACTAAACAAATTTCTTATTTTATGTCGAGTGCAGCAGTTTCTATTTTATGATATCACAAATTTTACTTTGGGGGAAGAACTTTTTTACATTCAAACTTTATCATACGTCACATACAGGACAGGTGCTTTTAAAATTCCCACCGGTTTCAGTTGATATTCGTAAGCCCAGGATGCTTCTGTCGTTCTCCAGGCATTTGGTCCGCACCAAAATTCTTTTTCATTGCAGTTATGCAAAGTTCCAAAGGTATTGATACGATTTCCGTAGGCGGTAAGTTTTATAAGATGTTTTCCCTTTTTAACCGGAAACTCTGCAATATAAGGAGAAAAAGCGATTTTCTTATTTTCGCCGTCATCCACACATACGCTCAGCAGCGGCACACGGAATTTTGTCGTCTCCAGACACACCTTTCCATCCGCTTCCATTTCCAGGGGAATCTGATATTCGATATTTCCTCCATAGAAAGGCAACTTCTGTCTGGTAATATCTCCAAAAGCAAGTTCAGAAACGGGAGCTGTAAGAACTGCATTTCTTCCTGAAACAGTTACGCCAAAATTTCCCAGCAAAAACAAATTTTCTATATTTTCTTTTTTTCTGTAAGGAATCTCCACAATCAGTTCATTCTTTCCCATCTGAACCGTACCCAGCGCCCGACACTGAATATCTTCATCCGTATACCATCCCACAACATCCTCTGGAATACGTTCTCCATTAAAGGTTATTACAGTTCCGGAATTTTCCAGCGCCAGCAAAGTTCCTTCGATGGTTTCTTCTGATTCAAATATAAACCGCAATCGCAGATGATGACGGACTTCTTCTTCGGTCTGATCCAGCCATGGCTGCGCAAATACCTCCATACGCAAAGGATAGCCCAAAATAGAACGAAACTTATTATCAATCCTCAAAAATTCTTCTCTTGGCATCCACTCTCCATCATCAAACGCATACTCTGCCTGGTCAAGAACCATCACATTTGGTTCGGAAAATTGTACGGGAACGCGGTCAGGCGCCAGTATCTCTTTCGGTACAGGTACAGCTGCTTCATTTTTTCTGTTTGTCTCGCCTTCTGTCTCCGCCTTCTCGGAATATAAACGCAAAAGCAAACTGTCATGATCGAAAACTGCCCGTTCAATCAAAGTAAAACCATCCTTCCATTCACAGGAAAGTTCTTCTTTCGTTCCATGCAAAGCATCATACAGCACTGGACGATACGTTCCCTTCAATCGCAGTACAATTTTTTCTTTTGTGGGAAGATCCGGTGTTTCCATTCGATTTACATGTGCCAAAAAGAAAATCTTGCTCTCTTCATCTTCCCGCATCTGATAAATCAGATTTTCAGCCATCAACCCATTCTCACTGCGAACTTCCACTGTTCTGGCCGGCTCCAGCGCAGATAAAATACTGTTTTTAGAAAAGGGAATGCAGAGGCAATCTTTTGCAAAATCTTCTGCCTTCTTGGAAGCAACTGCATCCACATAACGAGGTAATTCTCCGGTAAAAATAACCGTTCCCCCCTTTTCTTTCCATGCCTGTAACCGTTTCAGAGTACTTTCCCGAAGCGTTACACAATTAGGAACTAAAAGGATTTGATATCTCATCTCGCCTACCGGGAATGCGCCTCCGTCCGTTATTTCCTCCAGATCATTCTGCTGCGGCAGAAGAGATTCACTGATAAAATCAAAATCCTGAAATCCATATAAAAGCCATTGGATCAGATTCTGGAAATTTTCATCCATCTCTTCCCGGATACCTCCGGTTTTTTCCTCTGAGCCCCAATATAACCAGTAAGATTCGATGGGGTGGATCACTCCCACTTTCACCTCTGCCTTTCCTCTGGTCAGTAATGTGTTTAATCGGGCAAAATAATCTTCTACATATTTATATTCCTTATACCAGGGAGACTGATAACCAATACATGCCGGATAATCTCGTTTTGCCTCGCCGACCATAGAAGTCCATGTCAGATGATGAACACGAACAGTTACGCCTAAAGCAGCCTGCCAGTCACCCTGCAGCTTATGTCCCCGAAAATCAAAATCCCAGTTTGTCACACCATATAATTCGCTCAAAACTCCAGGACAGCCAAATTGATGAGAGGCGCTCTGTGCCTGTTTTGCAGTAGATAATTCCCGGCTGTCACAAAGCATATCAATTCCCGGAAGCTGGAAGGACCTGTAAGACCGCATCGCTTCTCCCAACGCTGCTGTCTGCGATTTCAGAGTTGGTTCTTCCATCATATGACCGGTCAGCATCAGATTGTGCTCTTTGCACCAGGTTCCGATCGTATCTGCAAAGGCGGATGCAAAACGCTCACAAATATGATCATGATATTGATAACGGATCTGTGAAACCATCTCTTCCTGTCTCTCCCAGAATAATTCAGGAAGGGAATCTAACAGACTATGCCCATAAGTTTCCGTAAAGGTTTCTTCCAGATCATCTGTGTAGGGAATAATAACCTCCATTTGATCTGCTGCATAATTCAGCCGGGTTTTGTGACAAAACTGAGGCTCGTCAGTAAAAATGGCTGGAATTGACTTTCCAAACTCTTCTCCCAGTTCCTTATAATACGCTTCATGAGTCACTTCGATAAATCGCTGAATCGCTTTCTTATTCAACGTATTTACATAAGACTGGTTATTAAACCATGGATTATTGCCGGAAATCTCCAGATAAGCAAACCATTCACAAGCCTCAGGCGAGACAGCTTCTCCCTCTTCCAGCCGTTTATAATCTTTTAGCCATCCCTCTTCCAGCACTACCTGATAACGCGCCAATAATCTGCGATTTTCGCTGCGTACAGCCTGTCCGCTGGAAGAAAGATTACTTTCCGGAACATCTTCCAATGGTTTTGGAGAAAATACCAGAAAACGAATTCTGTATTCCGGATCTTTTGTCACCAAACCGCCGCCTGCTCCTGAAGGCCAGCGGTCTTCATCATACAGCCAGGCGATCATCTGTCGATCTTTAAACTTCTTATGCGCATCTTTGACCAGATCCAGAAATTCCTGACTCATATAGGGATTGTTCATTCCCGTGCGGCAGTGAATATGTCCTCCGCCCATTCCCATATCTTTCAGCGCATCTACAATCGTTGTGATCTTCTCTTCTGTCATCTGACAATTCCATGCCCAGAAGGGCGTTCCGCGATATTCACTGGTAGGATTCTGAAATAATTCCTCCGTGAGCGGTTCCTGATTTTTTGGATATAACATTATAAAAAACCTCCCTTACGTCTACCTTAAGTTAACTACAAAGTAACGCAAAAAAGAGATTCTTTCAATAACGATTTTTATACTATCCATTGACCATTTTTAAGGTTTTTATGGACCTACATTTTTGCTTGAAGTTATTCCCTAAACTGTATATAATAATGTGTTGTGAAAGATAAGCAAAACAGAAAGGAAATATATGAGAAAACTAGCTTTAAATGATGAAGTTTTACTAAAAATCGAGTCACCTGCCCGCTATATCGGCGGTGAAGTAAACTCCGTAATGAAAAACAAAAATGAGGTGGATATTCGCTTCGCCATGTGTTTTCCAGATGTCTATGAGATTGGTATGTCTCATCTCGGCATACAGATTCTTTATGATATGCTGAACCAAAGAGACGATATCTGGTGTGAAAGAGTCTATTCCCCCTGGCCGGATCTGGATCAGATCATGCGTCAGCAGCAGATTCCTCTGTTTGCGCTGGAATCGCAGGAACCGGTAAAAAATTTTGATTTTCTTGGCATCACCATTCAGTATGAAATGTGTTATACCAATATTTTACAGATTTTAGATCTGTCCGGTATTCCTTTAAAAGGCGAGCTGCGAACAGAAGAAGATCCCATCGTAATTGGCGGGGGACCCTGCGCTTCCAATCCGGAACCTCTGGCAGATTTTTTTGATCTTTTCTACATGGGAGAAGGAGAAACTGTTTATTTTCAGCTGATGGATCTTTATAAAGAAAATCAGGCAGCCGGCGGCACAAGAAAAGAATTCTTAAGAAAAGCTTCCCAGATTCCGGGAATCTATGTGCCCTCTCTCTATCAGGTAACTTATAAGGAGGATGGAACGATCGATTCTTTTGAACCGATAGAGAAAGAAGTTCCTTCCGTGGTACAAAAACAGGTGGTAATGGATATTACAAATACGTATTATCCAAAAGCTCCCGTGGTTCCTTTTATCAAAGCAACCCAGGATCGAGTGGTTTTGGAAATTCAAAGAGGCTGTATCCGGGGATGCCGTTTCTGCCAGGCGGGCATGTTATACCGTCCAACCAGAGAACGGGATGTGGAATTTTTGAAGAAGAAGGCAGTGGAAATGCTGGAAGCTACAGGACATGAAGAAATTTCTCTTAGTTCTCTTAGTTCCAGTGATTATTCCCAGCTTCCGGAGCTGATTAATTTTCTCATGGAAGAATGTGGAGAAAGAGGCGTAAATATTTCTCTGCCTTCTCTCCGAATTGATGCATTTTCTTTGGATGTAATGAAAAAAGTACAGGATATTAAAAAGAGCAGCCTTACCTTTGCTCCGGAAGCAGGTTCTCAGCGTTTGCGGGATGTAATTAATAAGGGGCTGACAGAGGAAGTGATTCTGGAAGGCGCAGGAAAAGCCTTCGAGGGCGGATGGTCCAAAGTAAAATTGTATTTTATGCTGGGACTTCCCACCGAGACAGAGGAAGATATCAAAGGAATTGCCCATCTATGTGAAAAAATCGCAAAACGCTATTATGAAATTCCGAAAGAACAGAGAAATGGAAAATGCCAGATTACAGCCAGCACTTCTTTCTTTGTGCCGAAGCCGTTTACTCCGTTTCAGTGGGCACCCATGTGCCGGGAAGAAGAATTTCTTGACCGCGCCCGTATTGTGCGGGAAGAAATTCATGCTCAGTTGAATCAGAAAAGTATTCGCTATAACTGGCATGAGGCAGATGTGACGATATTAGAAGGAATTTTAGCCCGGGGTGACAGAAGAATCAGTGATGTGATCGTAAAAGCTTATGAAAAAGGCGCTCTTTTTGATTCCTGGTCTGAGTCGTTCCATCCAGATTACTGGAAAGAAGCCTTTGAAGAATGCGGCATTGATACGGATTTTTATACTGTAAGAAAGCGGGAAGAAGATGAAATCTTCCCATGGGATTTTATCGATGCCGGAGTAAGCAAACAATTCCTTTTACGGGAATGGAAACGGGCTCAGGAAGAAAAAGTGACTCCGAACTGCCGGATGCAGTGTTCTGGCTGTGGAGCAGGAAAATATCAGGGAGGTATCTGCGTTGAAAGTAAGGGTTAAGTTTGCAAAAGAAGGAGCTATGAAATTTATCGGACATTTGGATATTATGAGATATTTTCAGAAAGCAATCCGCAGGGCAGATATTCCTATCGCATTTTCCGGCGGTTTTTCTCCTCATATGATCATGTCTTTCGCTGCTCCGTTAGGTGTGGGTGTAACCAGTAGCGGAGAATATTTTGATATGGAACTGACTGAAAAAATGCCGTCGGCTCTTATGGAAGAACGGTTGAATCAAACGATGGCAGAAGGAATGAAAGTGCTCAGCGTACGGGAAATTCCAGATGGAAAAGCTAGCGCCTGTATGTCTTTGGTAGCCGCAGCAGATTATCTGGTTTCTTTTCGTGAAGGGAAAGAACCTTGTGCAGACTGGAAAGAAAAACTTCCAGATTTTTTCCAACAGGAATCTATTGTGATTTTAAGGAAAACAAAAAGAAGTGAAAAGGAAACAGATATCCGCCCCTGGATTTATCATTGGGAACTTCAGGGAGAAAAGATTTTCATGAAGCTTTCTTCTGGCAGTGTTCATAATCTGAAACCAGATCTGGTTATGGAAGCCTTTGCAAAATACCTGGGTGTGGAATTATCTCCTTATGCCTGCATGATTCACCGGGAAGAGGTTTATGCAGATATAGGAACAGAAACGAACAGAAAATTGGTTCCGTTGGAAGCACTGGGAACTATGATCGAATAAGTGAGGGGACTGTATGAAACGTCTGGTTATCACAGATATGCCCCTAAAAGGGCAGAATTGTCGTATCATGGCTCAGGAGGAAAACGGACGGATTTGCTCTGTTCATTTGGAAAAACCGGGACAAACACGACTGTTGGGAAGTATTCATATAGGAAAAGTCCAGAAACTTCTTCCCAATATTAAAGGGGCGTTTGTGGAAATAGAAAATCATCTGCCCTGTTATCTTCCGTTGATACCGCAGATGGATATTATTTTTACAAATCGTGCAAAAAAATCCAGTGAATTAAAAACAGGGGATGAACTTTTGGTGCAAGTGACACAGGAGGCTCTAAAAATGAAAGCCCCGTGTCTGTCTTCTCATCTGAGTTTTACGGGAAAATATCTGGTACTTACCACTGGAAACTGTAAGTTGGGTGTCTCGGGGAAAATCACTGGCAAATCAAAAGAGCGACTGAAAAGCCTGCTGGAACAAGCATTGCCCAAAGACAGAGATTATGGACTGATCGTCCGAACAAATGCATCTGAAGCTTCCGAAGAGGAAATTCTTCTGGAATGGCGTCAGTTATTGGCAGAAAAAGACGCGCTGCTGAAAAAGGGAAGCTACAGTCGTCCATTTACCTGCTTAAAAAAAGGAGAATCAGGTTTAACAGACGAATTAAAAAGTTTATACTGGGACGAAATGGAGAAAATCGTTACAGATCTTCCAGAAGTACACCAGCAAATTCTTTCTTTTGTGGAGCAGACGGAACAAGCGAAAGGCTGTTCTGTCTCCTTCTATCAAGATGGTCTGCTGCCCCTGTATAAATTGTATCGTTTGGAACACGGCGTACAGGAAGCGCTTCAGGAAAAAATCTGGCTTCGCTCCGGTGGTTTCCTCGTCATGCAACAGACGGAGGCATTTGTTTCCGTAGATGTAAATTCAGGAAAAAACAGCAGCAAAAAACAGCCGGAAGAATTTTATCGAAAATTAAATAAAGAAGCGGCTGCTGAAATCGCCCGGCAAATCAGGCTGAGAAATCTTTATGGTATTATTTTAATTGATTTTATCAATATGAAAGCCAGCGAAAGCCGGGAAGAATTGCTGCATCTTATGCGAGAGTATGTAAAAACTGATCCAACAAAAACGATTGTTGTGGATGTAACAGCTTTGGGAATTATGGAACTCACACGACAAAAAGAGAAAAAATCCCTGCAGGAACAGTTGCAGGAAGTGTTAGAAAAAACAATTCCATAGAAAATTCGGAGGTAACAGGATGAGAAAACGACCTTTAAAACCCTGGCATGGAGTAGTATTCTTTGTTTTTATCATGGTGGTATTTTTTCTGGTCTGCGTTCCCATGCAGATATATTGGGGAATGTATGGTCTTGCCGCTACCGAAATATTAATTTTAATTCTTTCTCTGCTTTTTACAAAAATCATGGGATTTTCTTTTCAAACAATATTTCCCATAAAACTTCCAGCATTTCTTCCCCTTTTGGGAACGCTCATTTTATGGGGGAGCGGCTATTTGATCACCCTGGTGGTTATGCTGGTGCAGTACCGTTTATTTCCAGTCCAGATGACGCAGATCAGCGGTGGAATGAATCAAGTGATCTTCAGCGTACCGTTTTTGCTGTCCTTTTTGATCGTGGCGATATTGCCTGCAATCTGTGAGGAAGCAGTGCATCGCGGTGTGATTTTGCATACGATGTATTCTGTACGGCGAGAATGGATGGTGGTTCTGATTATGGGGATCTATTTTGGATTGTTTCATTCAGACCCGCTGCGTTTTCTGCCAACAGCGATTCTGGGGGCGTTGATGTCCTATATCATGTTGGAAACAGAAAATATGGTGTACTCTTCCTTTTTCCACTTTGTAAATAATTTCCTTCCACTGCTCCTCTCTCTGCTGATGACAGGCATGGACACTTCCCGCCAGGTGCAGCAGGCACAGGAACTTTTGAACAACGGAACCGAAATGGTGATTCCCATCGCTTCTATTGGGATTTACATGATTCTGGCTGCAGCCGCTCCTTTCGGTCTGTATCTTGGAAATTATCTGCTCCATTATAAAAAAGGAATAACAAGAAGCTTTATTCCCCGGCAAAGCAGTTGGAAGACCATCCTGAAGATTGTAATACCAACCGTTCTCCTTTTTGGAATGGGTATGCTTCTTTTCCTTGGAGGGATTCTTTTTGATCCTGCATTCCGAACGATGATGGGAGGATTTTAACGTATCTTATGGACAGAGAAGCATTGGAGCAATTACTTACTGCTTATACAGCAGCAGAACAGGAATATCTCAGAGAGGGAACGCCCGATAAAGAAGTACCGCAGCCTTCCGAGCTTCTGGAAGAAGAGATACTCCCTCCCGGGGAGAGTATCGGGATTGTCCGGCAGGACAGATTCCGTCCGGTAGGAAGCCATAAGCATAACTATATTGAGTTAAACTATGTCTGGTCAGGCGGTTGTTCCCAAGTGGTTCAGGGAAAAAAGATTGTCACCAGTCAGGGAGAAATCTGCCTGATGGACTCGGAGGCGGAACATTCGGTAGGACTTTGTGATGAACAAGATATTCTGATCAATATCCTGATACCGAAACGATATTTTAATCATAATTTTTTTTCAAGAATGTCTGGTCAGGGGATTTTGTCCCGTTTTCTTTTGAATGCAGTTACCAAACAGAGAAATCGGGAACATTTTCTACAGTTTCCCACCAGTCAGAATCCTAAAGTTGCATGGATCATGGAACAGATTTTACTGGAATACTATGGAGACGACCTGGGACGTCAGGAAGTTTTAGATAGTTATATGATTCTTCTTTTTACAGAAATGCTGCGCTGCTTTAGAGCCGATAGCGGTAATGAATGTTTAAAAGAAACAGTTCCGCTCTTTGAAATTTTACATTATATGGAAAAAAAGTACTTGACCTGTACCTTGTCTCAGACCGCAGAATATTTTGGCTTCCATCCGGTATATCTGACTGCGATGCTGAAAGAAAAAACAGGAAAGAGCTTTGTAGAACACATACAGAGCCAGCGGATATCGCAGGCGGGAAACCTTCTTCTTCGAACAGATCTTACGGTGGCGGAAATTGCAGAAAAGGTAGGCTACAATAACGTAGAATTCTTTTATCGAAAATTTCGCCAGATGTACGAGTGTACTCCGGGAGAATACCGGAAAAACTTTTCTTCCGGCTCATAATTGATTCGTTGTATAAGATGCTAAAAAGCGGAACTAACCCCTACAATTCCGCTTTTTAACTGTTCTTTTTCCTGCCTATTCAACAGATACCTTAATTCATAACGCTTATAATGCACTTTCCAAATCAGCAAGCATCATATCAAGGGCTGTGATTCCTCCCTCGGCAGTCCAAGCATACGGTGTGTAAAAAGCGGAAGTATTTCTTGTTTTTAAAGAAAAGGGGCAAAAACGCCTTTAAGTTTAGTTTAACTCAAAAACATCTTTGCCTTTATGCACGCTATTTTCCCCTAAAAGTGTAAATTGTCAATTTATTCTATTTGATTTTAAAACTTATCTTAATTTTTTTCGGAAAGATTATAGCGGTGTTTCTCCCCATTCATCAAATCAGCCAATGTAATATTATCGAAATAATCATTGATTATCTGATAAAATTCTCTCCACATAGGCAATGTTTTACATGTCTTTTCGCGTTGACATGTTTTTGAATTACATTCCAGGCATGCCACTGGAGCCAGAGTTCCTTCTGTCAATCTCAAAATATCTCCTATCCGGTACTCTTTTGGATTTTTTACCAAACGGTAACCACCACCTTTTCCTTGGACACCCTCTACATAATGATTTTTAGAAAGTACAGGCATAATTCTTTCAATATATTTCAATGATAATTCCTGTCGTTCTGCTACTTTCTTCATTGCAATATAACCCTTATCCTGATTTTCCGCAAGATCAAGCAGAACACGTAACACATATCTTCCTCTTGTTGAAATGAGCATTTCTATTTAGTTTCCTCCCTATGTTCTACTGCCTGGAAACCAAGTTGTAAATCTTTTATAATATCGTCTATATGTTCTGTTCCAATAGAAAGGCGAATTGTATTTGGTTTGATATCCTGTTCTTTCAATTCCTCCAGGGTAAGCTGACTGTGTGTCGTGGTAGCAGGATGAATCACAAGGCTTTTTACATCTGCCACATTTGCAAGTAATGAGAATATACGCAGTCCATCAATAAATCGGTATGCCTCTGCCTGTCCTCCCTTTATTTCAAAAGTAAAAATAGATGCTCCTCCATTTGGAAAATATTTTTTATACAGAGTATGATCCGGATGGTCGGGAAGCGATGGATGGTTTATCTTTTCCACCAACGGATGATTATCTAAAAATTCTATTACATTTTTCGTATTCTCTGCATGCCGCTCTAAACGCAGCGACAGTGTCTCAATTCCCTGCAGTAGTAAAAATGCTGCAAAAGGAGAAATAGTTGCTCCCGTATCCCGGAGTAAAATCGCTCGGATATAAGTAACAAAGGCTGCCGGACCAGCTGCCTTTACAAAAGACACACCATGGTAGCTTGGATTTGGTTCGGCAATCGCGGAGTATTTTCCGGAAGCAGTCCAGTCAAACTTGCCTGCATCTACGATAATCCCTCCCAATGTCGTTCCATGACCTCCCAGAAATTTTGTTGCGGAATGCACGACAATATCTGCTCCATGCTCAATCGGACGAATGAAGTAAGGTGTACCAAACGTGTTGTCAACAACAAGAGGAAGTCCATGTCTATGAGCAAGTTCAGCTAATGCATCCATATCTGGAATATCGCTGTTTGGATTCCCAAGTGTTTCGATATAAATTGCTCTAGTATTTTCCTTAATAGAAGATTCTACCTCATCCAGATTATGAATATCAACAAAAGTAGCCGTAATTCCATATCCAGGCAGTGTATGTTCTAATAAATTATAACTGCCTCCATAAATCGTCTTCTGCGCTACAATATGACCACCATTTTGTCCCAAAGCCTGTAACGTATAGGCAATTGCTGCCGCTCCCGAAGCAAGAGCCAGAGCTGCAACACCGCCTTCCAGAGCTGCAACACGTTTTTCCAGAACATCCTGCGTAGTATTTGTTAAGCGACCATAAATATTTCCTGCATCTGAAAGCCCAAAACGAGCTGCTGCATGAGAACAATCATGAAATACATAGGAAGTAGTTGCATAAATCGGTACTGCCCGTGCGTCTGTAACAGGATCTGCTGACTCCTGTCCCACATGAAGCTGAAGTGTTTCAAATCTGTATTTATCCATAATGCACCTCTTTCACCTACTGTCTAGGTATATTTTATACTCGACATTATACTTGCATTTACCTACCTTGTCAATAGGTATTTCTTTATGTAAAAAACAAATTTCATACGCAGTAATCCATCGCCATTTATGTCTGCTCCCATATATTATTTTGCAATATCTCTCGAATCGCCTGCATTGATAAATCCACAGAAGCTATTTCATCTGCACATCTTTTCAGCTCGCTTCTAATGATTTCTTCATGAGGAACATCATGTTTATATTTTATCTAATGTTCCAATGCCGCCCAAAAATCAAGAGCAATGGTTCGAAGCTGAATCTCAGCAGTAATATCTTTCAAATCATCTGTTGTAAACCGTATAATCAGATGAAGGCTTCTGTAACCATTAGATTTTGGATAAGCAATATAATCTTTCTTCTCCATGATCTGAATCTCATTTCTTTTCTGTAGCCACTTTGCAATTTGATATACATCTTCTACAAAAGAACAAATTACCCTGACTCCAGTGCATCATGAATCTGTTGAAGCGCAGTATGACTATCTTCTTTCATTCCATGTCTTTTTAATTTTTCCACCATACTTTCAGGAGTTTTGATTCTTGTTTTTATATATAAAATTGCCTGCAGTCCATCTTTATTACAGGAATTTGGGTAGGTTTCCATTAATGTCTTTAAATAAGCTTCTTCTTGTTTTAATAAGGGAAGTTTATTTCCATAATATTCTTCCAGTGTCAAAGATCCACCTCCCTTTACATACTAATTCTTTTGCAGCAAATACATGAAATTCCCGATAGCAAGGAACATTTCACCAACAATAAAATAGATTTTTACCAGATGGTTAGTTGTACCATATATTTCCAATATTCCACAGACCACGCAGCCAACTGTTAGTGTCAAAATACCAAAATGCTGAAAGCGGCGTGCGATACATCCTGGAATTTTGCTGCGAAAGTACAGTATACCGTAAAAATAAACTGTGCCTCCCAAAAATGGAATCATAAAAGCGTAAAGCATATAATACGAGTAGACTCCATGGCTAAAAAATTCATAAACAGCTCCAAAGATAGCGCAAACCAGGGTTACAATTAGATAAGTAAACACAAGTTTCTCTATTTCTTTTCCGGATCTTTCAGTACCCGATACAGACAATATCACTCACACTCCTTTCCTTCACGCTTCGTCCACTGGTTGTGGGATTATTGACTACCGCCCCGTTGAAATACATGGTAGATGAACCACCTCCATCCAAATTGTATGCAGTTTCTACGCCAATACTATCCATAAATTCTGCCAGTTCTAAAAGCGATAAACCTTCACTTTCTTCTGTTCTTCCGTCAGAAACCACAAACACGTAGTGAAGATCATCTATGATTCCAATGGCTGTTCTCGGATTGCTCGCCATGGCTTTTCCCACTTCATCTTCTTCTGTCACAGAAATTGTTCCATTTTCTATCAGTGCAGGGCCAAAAGACAATATTTCCTTTGCTCCTTGTTCTAAAAGCTCTTCTGCGGTAATCTCTTCTTCTGTGATGATTTCAAAGCTTCCATCTTCATAAATGACCAGATCTTCCTGTCTTTTTTCCGCTTCGCTGCGGTATAAAGTCCCGTTTCGGAGTACATAGCCCTTCTCCTGCGCGCCATAGTAATCTCCGTTAATTGCCAGTATAGCATTGACTTCCTCTGCAATTTCCGAGGTTTTCTCTGTTACATTTTTTCCGTAACTATTTTGTGCAAAAGCCGTTTTCAGATATTCCGGAGAAGAAAGTACAATATCTGCTACATAGATTGTGGTATCCTCCTCCCTGTATTCATTCAGAGTAATAGAAATCTTTCCATCTTCATAAGAATTTTCTGATGCTTCTGCCATAATTTCTTCTTGCTTATCTTCTCCAGCAATATTCTGCCCTTCTGTTTTCTCTGCCACACGGTAAACTTGTGAAATTAAAAAAGTATCCATGAGCAGATAACAGGTGAATCCAAACAGCACTACGCCATATAGAATACTGATCAAATGCTTCTTTAAATATTTGAACATCTTAATCTCCATTCCGCCGCCTGAATATGAATGTCCTTTGAATAAACCAGCTTATGATGAAAAATATCAGTTCCGTACAAAGTTTTCCTATATATAGCAGCATAATACCGCCAAGAATTACTGCGGATAACAGTGCGTACGCTCGATATCCCATTCCCGCTACCAGACCGGAACACATGGCGAGAAATATCGCCCCAATTTCTTTTGCCGAGCCGGGAACGGAACGAAAGCGAACCAGACTAAAAGCCCCTGCAACCGCTACACCGGTTCCCACATTTCCGTTGACCATCATAATCACCACACAGACCACTGCCGGAAGCAATGCCAACGTTGCCACAAAGTTCTTGGTATATTTAGTTCCATACATATATGTTCCTGCTAAAATTAATCCTATCATAAGCGCACATCCCACACACAGCAAGAAATCTGAGATGGAAATCACACTGGTCATATCGGTATCAAAAATTCCCTGAAATAAAGTATTAGACATTACTGTATCCTCCCTGTAAAGACTCCGCCAGCATACGCTGATAAGCAGAACCGTATTTTGAAAAAGATGTTTTATATAAATGAAGTTTTGTAAGTATTTCGCTCATCCAGAGGGGAATCCCTCCGGAAGTTTTAATTTCCATGAGCGTCTGGTCTTCCCCCAGCAAATACATTCCATAGATGTCGCTGCCGAGTGAAAAATCGGTTCTCCGGTAAAGAATGTTTTCATCAAAAGTTACACGAAAGTCACTGCCATCTAAAGCGTAATAGGCCTCCCTTTCATATGAATGTTTCATATTAGGAAAACACACTGCCAGAAATGGTGTGGCGGGCATCAGCCCGCCGCGGCGGGAATTTCAGAAATGTTAATTTCAATGTATTCGGCAATTCTGCGGAACTCGTCAGCAAACTTGCATTTCACGCTGATATTGCCGTTTTCGTAAACCTTGATGTAGTTTACAAGATCAATGAGGATTTCCCGGTTGAGCGTTTCAATGTTCTGGTGTTTCTTAAAGGCCACCAGCGCCGGATGCTCGCTGTCAACGCCATTTGCCAGTTCAGCCCGTTCAGCGGTCAGCCGTTCCAGCACATCGGAGAGAGAGCTTATTTGCCGTTCATAGTCAGCCTTCATCGTCCGGTAGTCCTGCTGAGTAATTTCCCCGTCTTTCCAGTCTTGATAAAGGGACTGTTTGTATCGGGTAATTTTCGCCAGTTCCTTTTCCTTTGCGGCAATCAGATCGTCCAGTCGGAATGACTGGCTTTTTTTGACTGGAGCCGAGTTGATACGGGCAAGTATCTCCGAAAAGGAAACAGCCAGATGTACCTGTTGACGGACGGCAAACAGGACGGCGGCCTCCAGCCGCTCATGCTTGATTGAGTGCATGGAGCAGGCGGCCCGGGAGCGGTATTTGTAGGTAGAGCAGGCGTAATACACATTTTTCCCGCTCTGGCTCCGTGTAATGGATTTCCCGCAATCCGCACAGCGGAGAAAACCGCTGAACAGATGGAGCTCCTTTTTCCGTGGGGCCGTCCGGGTGTCCCGCTTCAACAGGGCCTGCACCTTTTCAAAGGTTTCCCGGTCTATAATCGCCTCGTGGGTATCAGCCACCCGCACCCATTCATCCTCCGGCACCGCCTCAATCTCATGTACCTTATAGCTTTTCACACGGCGGCGGCCCTGTACCAAATCTCCGGTATAAATCGGGTTGGTAAGAATGTTTGTAAGCACCCGATCTCCCCACATGGGATTGTCTGATACCGAACAGGAATAGGGCAGGCCCTTATTTTTTCGGTA
>HF995383.1 GCA_000432335.1 Firmicutes bacterium CAG:646 | reverse complement strand
TCCAAAGCCGGATGCTATATCAAACCACTGCTGGTACAGTGCGCCAACGCTGTCGCCACCAGCAAAAAGCATCCTGAAATTCGTAACCGTTATCTCCGTCTCAAAAAACGTCGCGGTCAATCGAGTAGGAGGAATTTCTCTTAATTGAGAAATTCCGACCTCTCACACCACAGTGCGTACGGTTCCGTACACGGCGGTTCAATCAACTTAACAAGTAACACACCTTTGAGATTACATCTCCATCCTTAATCGTTCTGCCGATAAGTGTCATTAACTTATCATGGTTTACTGTGTCAAAGAACTTCTCCAAGTCAATGTCAACTATCCAATCCTTTCCATCATTCATCATATCAAGTGCTGTAATGATGGCTTGCTGTGCACATCTATTCGGTCTAAATCCATAACTGTGTTCATGGAACTCATAGCACGGAATCAAAGTTATAAGATCAAGTCAGCAACTTCATAACCTTAACCTTTTCAATATTCAATTTTTAAAGCAGCCACCGTAAGATGGCTTATTTGCCGTGTGCTTAAGGTAATGGATACCCTCTACTTCTCATTTTCAATCTTAAGACCTCCCTGTGTTTTATTGTGATTTTAATATACAATTTTTTTGAAACGTGTCAATAATTTCTTCGTTATTTTAATTATTTTTTACGCCTTTTTTGTTGCTTTATTATCATTTTCACATTTAAATTGTACTTTAGTCTTTTGTATCGTTATATATTTTATCCATATATTTTCTTTCTCCTTAGTCTGATATTTTTCTTGCGTATATTATACTAAACCATTTTATTTATGCAGTCTATCAAGTTTTTGTAAAAAGTATGAAAACTATAACGTTATAATAAATGATTAATTTTTCATTTGTTCACTATTTAGTGTCTGCTGATTAAGCAGATATTTGTAAGTTCCAGCTCTTATATCTGCTCCGACCGTACCAGAATTGGAACAGATATAAAAGAGCGCAAAGTATTCGCTTCTATATCTTATAAAGATTCGTAACGAATACGGATAATGCGATAGAGGTTAACTCAGTTTCTTCCAGTTTTGTGGTTATGCGATCCATACCATAACAGCGTTTGTTCAGGCTAAAAGTACGTTCCACTTAGATTCTATCGGTATCTTAATACTCTTGTTGTTTATCAACTTTTGCTGTAACACTTGGTCTGCCAAGCTTGGGACCGGATAATCGGATTCCATGATTTTTACAATATTTCCAGTTTTCTCTGGTTCGGTATATCTGATCTGCCAGAATTCGTTCCTGATAATGACCGGTGCGTTCCCTGAAACGTTCCGCCGCTTCTTTCAGGCAGGTACTCTCGTTGTATGCTTCAAACGATATTTTTTCGATGCGTCCGTATCCTTCACTGTCAAGGCTGAAATCAAATTTTGCACCAAATTCAACAGGTGCTTTGACTTTTCCTCTGACAATCGGACGAAGCCATGGCTGCGAGATGCTTACAATGCGATGTTCCACTGAATGTACTCTGTTATCATACATGTACTGCTGTTGTTCATACAACGTGATGATAGTAAGATACACGCCGATTTCCTCCCTTGTCATGGCATACCCATCGCTCATGAACTGATCCAAATACTGGATATCTCTTGCAACGTAACCAAGCTGCTTGCGGAGTGCCTTGCGTATTTTCTTTGTACTGTGCTTTTTACTTTTGGCAAATTCAAGATAGTCTTTTCTGGCACGTTTGCTGTATAGTCTGGCCAGTGTAAGTCCATAGGATTTACAATAGCGGTAAATGATGGTTTCCAGTTTTTCTCTTGCTTCGTTCAGGAGTGAAATATCCTGAGGATAGCGGATATTTGTCGGTGCGCAAGTCGCATCCAGTGTCAGCGTTCCTTTGTTTGTAGCTTTTCCTGCATCTTCTTTATAAAGTATCATAATCACTGGAGTTTCCTGCAGATGGAGGAGTATTGTTATTCTTGTCGTCATCTTTGTGAGCAAGAAGATACTCATTTACTTCCATCAGCATTTCTGCTGAAATGCGTTTGCGGAAGAGAACCAGTGTGCTTGCATCAAAGGGGGCTTCTTCCTGATAGCCGGAAAGTCCGATAAAATACTGCAGATACGGATTCTCCGTAATCTGTTCCACAAGTTCGCAATCAGAAAATTGAAATTTTGTCTGGATGATCAAGGCTCCTAATGCCATACGAAGTGATTTGGCAACATTACCGGTATGACTTGGAAACAACTCGGCATATTTTATTTCGAATTCGTCCCATGGGATACGGTCAGCCATTTTGATCCATCGATTATCCGGATTCATGTGAAGCCCCATCGGCTGATTGAAGTCAAGGAACGAATGCTGCAAATTATGAATCGGTTTGTACATGGTTTTTACCCCTTTACTCATGAAAATCTTCAGAATTCTGTAAAAAAACAGGGGATGAAATACCTCTCGGCATCCCATACCCTGTTTTCTATAAATCACCAGTTTACTTCCTTATCAATCAATCCCTGCGCCCGATTCAGCGATTCCTCTGCAGAAAGAAATCCCATCATCACATTCTCTACCGCCATACCGATAATATTCAAAAACTTAATTTCATCAAATAGTCTCTCAGAATCTGTCGGAATTCTCTGTGTATGTGATTTACTGAAGCAATCCTTTGACAGTTCCAGCCATGGAAAGACATCAATAATGCCATATTTGTTATACGTCTTCACGCATGGAGACACACTTCCCAAAGCTGCCATTCCGGATGCTGCCGGTTCTGTCGTAATCCATTTAAGAAACGCCATCGCATCCTCTTTCTGATGACTGTTCTTAGAAATTCCAACTGTACCACCACCATAAATCGGATTTTTGCCCGGAACCATTGCAACTCCAATATTTCCAACTACTTTTGAGCCTGATCCAATAATTTCCGAAGCATAATTACTGAAATTAATCATCATGGCCAGCTTTCCGTCCGCAAAATCTTTTGCGGATGTTTTCCACCAGTGAACCACCTTTTTATCTGAATATTTCTTTGCAACCAAAAGCTCCTGCATTGCTTTTATTCCTGCTTCATCATTAATGACTGCTTTTCCATCTTTTCCATATAAATATTTCTTATGGCTGAATAATCTACAAAGAAATTCCGTCGCTGTAACACCCATACCTCCTAATGTAAGATTCGTGAAATAATGTTCTTCCAAAGCCTCATTGGTTGCAAAAAACTCTGCTATCTTATTATACTCCTCAAAATTTTTAGGGACCTTTAGTTCTGCCTTGTATTTTTCACTGTATAATCTTTTAATTGCAGTGTTTTCAAATATATCTTTTCGATAAAAAAGAAGTTGTGTACTTGGTGTAATTGGTAAGGCATAACTTCTGCCATGCACTCTGGAATACTTATTAATAAGCGCCGGTATATATTCCTCATATACTTCTTCAATATTCTTATCCAGCTCCTCTAACGGAACTAATAGCCGTTCTGAAAGCAATGGCAGCCACGTCACGTCCATACGAAAAATATCATAGTAATCCGTATGCTCTGCATTTAAAAACTGCTGATACAGATCATCATATGCAAACACATCAAATTCTATCTGAGTTCCTGTCTGCTCAGTATAAAGTTTTGCCAGTCCCTGTAAAATCATTGTCTCCGGACTGTCTATCGTTAATACCCGTAATTTTTTCGCCGGTTTTTTTTCAAGCACAATGTGATTCCATTCCCGAAATCCATCATTTTCACAAATTAATTGTTTCTTTGCTGCACCTTCCTTTATTTCATCAATAATTCTTTCTGCCACCAGCTTTCCAGCTAGCCCATAATTCAATTCATATTTCCGATAGTCTCCTCCCGGCAACGAAACGATAGAAGACAGTGTATAGATTGGTACTTTATACTCAGGCGCAAAATTTTCCACAACATTTCTTGTTTTCTCTGCAAAACGAATATTGGTTGTTATCATAGCATCGTATTCTTTTCCCTGGACTAAAGTATTGATAATAGAATGTGACACACGCCTGCTGTCTGTTATGATGTGGTCAAACTTAATTTTTTTCTCTCCAAATGCTGTACATAATCCCCTGCAAAATTCACTTTCATTAGAAAATTTTAGAGAATCTGTGATAATTAATGCATTATGATGTCCATTATCCGCAACCGCAGCAGCAATTTCGTTTCCTGCGACTTCATAATCAAACCCTATATAATCACTGCCTGCTGCGCCTTTTCTTTCTACATAGCATACCTTTTTAAAACCCGTATATGCTTCTTTTGCTTCTTTTTCACTCAGACAGGTAATTACTGCAACTCCTAATGCCATAACCGACTTTGCCCATTGAATCATATGGTATTCTGTCTGCTTGTTGTCATTTGTAAATAAAAGTTCTGCTGTGTATCCTCTCTTTTCTGCATAATTTTTCAAACAGTAGTAAAAATCTCTGTAATGTCTCCGCTCCATAGAAGGTACAATTACGCAGATAATATTGCCATAACCCTTTCTCAGAATTTTCGCACGCTCATTAATTGTATATCCGAGTTTTTTCGCAGCTTCCTCCACTGCCCGGATTTTCTCACTGCTGACATTTCCTTTTCCGTTTAATACATTTGATGCCGTTCCCTGTGATACACCTGCCATTTTTGCAACATCTATAATTGTCGCCAATGTCGTTTTCTCCTTTATCTATTATTATTTAGGCAATTGTTAAATGCCAAAACCCATTGATTTTACTGGATTTTCTTGTTTTGTTTATATAAATTTTCTCTCCACAAATGGTATAATAGAAGTATCACCAACCACCACACACATCTACAGAGGAGAAAATTTATGGCTGCTAAATATCGTCAGATTTCTTTAAAAGATACTTTTTCAGACTGTCAGGATATGTTTATGGAAGATACACCTCCCTTCTTCCAGCTTCTGGATGAACATTTCGATATAAACGATTTCATCCCCTCTGTCTTTACCAATGCTTTTTATCAGCACCTTGGCCGTAACAGGGTTTATCCCTTAACCGGCTTCCTTTCCTATCTCATCCTCCAGATGATTTTTTCTATCCCTACTGATTCTCTGCTCATCCTTTTTCTTTCCATCTGTAAGGAACTTCGTGATTTTTGTGGTTTTTCCAAAGTCCCCGATGCTCCTCTGTTCACCAGATTCCGCCAGAACTTTGAACCCTATATTGAACTCATGTTCCGCCAGATGGTCGATTATACAGAACCCATCTGCCAGATGATTGATTCTTCTCTTGCCCGGCTCCTTACCTTCGACACCTCTGGTATTGAACTGTTTGTGAATGAAAATAATCCCAAAACTCTCAATGCTCATATCAAACGCTTAAAGTCTTTTTATAAAGACAAGCCGGATGTGGATCCCTACAGGATGGCCTACGGGCTTATGCCTTCGCAGGCTGCTTCCTCTCCCGATGCCAAACAGATGTATATCAATGGGCATTTTTGCTATGCCGATAAATTCAGCATCCTCACGAATGGTCTTGGTATTGTCAGGGACATCGTATTTTTTGATGATGATTTTAAGGCTGCACATCCGGAACTTCCGGTTGAGAAAAAGTCGGATTCCCCTGATGAAGATAAGACCATCAGCGATTCCGCTGCTTTAAAACCGGTTCTCTCTGACTTTTTCTCTGCACATCCGGATTTCCACCCGGATACTTTTTTAGGAGATGCCGCCTTTGATTCTGCTGACATTTACGGCTTCCTGAAAAACGAGTCTGGATTTCAGAAAGTCCTGATCCCATACAACCCACGTAACGAAAGTTCCCTTAAAAAAGTAGGCTACAATGAATACGGATATCCTACCTGCCCCAATGATCCTCTGCTGGCCATGAAGTATTGTGGCGTTACAAAGGAAGAAGGACGTTCTGACCGTATCAAATGGTGCCGCCCCAAAGTTCATATGAAAAACGGACATTGGATTTGTGAATGCGAACATCCTTGCAGCGCAGCCAAAAAAGGCCGAACCACTTACACCTATGGAGGCACGTTACAGTTAGATATTTATCGAACAAAGTGTTACAAAAATGCTTGACCACTACAGTTTTTCTTGCCGGAATCGCCAGCCAGCTTACAGTGATTGTTGCCTTTCGCATGAACTGTCCAGAATATATACGGAGTTTAAAACCGCTGGTTGCCTGAAAAAGTATTCAATTATCATGGTTCGTAAATCTATGGGCTATAAGTGCGCCCAAAAATCTGACATTTATGTCATTCCAGAGTTTTTCTGGATACTGACCTTTTTTCTCCTTACCTATGGGCGCTTTTTTTCGTCCAACTAATGGTAAGAAATCATTTAACAATTACCTACTATTATTATAACGTTAAATTTATTATACTACACAAATCCCTATCTTGTCTGTTTTTATCTATTACGATGATGTTGGGGTCGAATAAAGTTTTTTAGGCTGCCCCATGATTGATAGTACCTTGAAAATTTCACACGATTTTGAATGGTTTAGCTTTTGTGGCTTCGTTTTATTCTGTTTTTAGAAGAAGCCGGGATGCATTTCCTTCCAATTATAGCAGCCCAAAATAATACTGCACACACTTGACAAAGGGCTTATGATAAAGTCAAGAGGTGATTATTATGTTACACAATAAAGCACGTAAATTACTCATCGAAGCCTGGAACAAGACACACAATGCAAAAGGAATTGCAGAATGCTTTTCTGTCAATACCAGCACAGTTTACCGGCTTGAAAAAAGGATGCGTGAAACCGGCTCTGTGGAAACCAGAACCTCTCAGCGGGGCCGTAAACCAGCCCTGAGCCAGAATGACATCCAAAACATAGACCGGTTAATCCAGCAGCAACCAGATATTACAATCAATGAGATACTGGAAAAATTACAGCTCCATGTCAGCGATGAAACGGTTCGCAAAGCCATCCTGAAACTCGGGTATGTTTATAAAAAGAAATCTCTGCATGCGTCAGAACAGGAGCGTCCCCGATGTCCAGGCCAAACGGAAGAGCTGGAGAGAACATATATCGGAGAACGACGCAAATCATCTGGTATTTCTTGATGAAAGCGGTACAAATACGAATATGACAAGGCATTATGCTCGTTCCAAAAAGAATGAACGGGCTGTAGACAGTACTCCTGATAATACACCATGCAGTACTACTATTTCATCCTTTAATTAACTCGACTTTTTGACAGGCAGTGTATCAACAATGATTTCTTCCGATACATCAATGTCATCAAGATTATATTTCCAATGGAACACAATAGGTTCTTCATTTATTTCTGCAAAATATTTGTAGATTCGATTAGTAAGTTCCTCCTTAGATTTGACACGGATACCTCTGAGCATCTGACGTGTCATCTTGCTAAAGAAACCTTCAACCATATTGAGCCATGATCCATGTTTGGGAGTGAATACAAATTCGAATCTTCCCGGTACGGTCGTCAAGTATTTTCTGGTCGCCTCTGATGTATGAACTTTAAGATTATCGAGTACTATGCGGATTTTGTCTCCCTTTGGATATTTGTCGTCTAATAGCTTCAAAAATTCAATGTATTCCTTGCTGCTGTGCTTTTCTCTTACCAGAGGAATTGCTTCTCCTGTTTGAAGATCAATTGCAGCTAATAATGAAAGAGTACCCAAACGTTTATATTCGTAATCTCTACTGATGGTCGAATGCTTCTCGTCCGGCATTAAATCATCTGATGTTGCTGCAATAGCCTGTATTCCTGGCTTTTCATCATAAGACAGCACATGAACAGGTGTATCTTCAGATACAATAAGCTTTCCAGATTCATCAAACTGCATTTCGAGCTGTTTATACACAAGCAGGACATTATGCATTTTGGAATCAAAATCAGGATCTCGGTTCTCACAGTAATAAGTTATTTTATGTGGCTTTATATCTGCCGCATCAAGAATCGTATTTACTGTACTTTTA
>HF995382.1:65734-73599 GCA_000432335.1 Firmicutes bacterium CAG:646 | reverse complement strand
GCTATTCTATTTGTTGCGACTTCTTCGCACTATTCAATCCATCCACCCAATTACACAAAATCACAATCGTCTCATAATTTACATTGATATATGTACGCCACCTTTTCGCCCTCCAATAACATCCCTTCCTTTCAGATCGCTCCACTGAAATTCAGGCATTTCCTCTCTTGCCACCAGAAAGTTTCCCGCCCTCTGGGTTCCCTGGGCAAAGTTCACCACCGGATCATTAGCGCCTTCCGAATATGCATAAACCGACGCCTCTGCCCCCATAAAGCCAATTTCCGCTTCCCCGGAAATAACCGCTGCCATCACCTTATCTGCTCCATAACCAGTCACCAGATTCAGATCCAGCCCCTCATCTTTAAAGTATCCTTTTTCAAGCGCCACATACTGCGGCGCATAAAAGATAGAATGCGCCACCTCATTTAATGTCACTTTTTCAAGCTTCTGTTCTTTTTCCTTTTCCTCCCCACAGGCTGTAAACCCAGTGCAAGCCAACACTGCTGCCAGCCCTAACGCTGCTAATCTTTTCATATGAACCTCCCTAAAATCATCTCATAGTAGTAACATATGAAAATTTTTTTCAAATGGTTCAACGTTACTTTTTCCCCTCTAAAAATTCACTTTTTACCTTTTTCCTCACAAAGTAATAACAAACCACCTGCAGCGCAATCGTAACCAGCCAGGAAGCGGGATACGATATGAAAAGGATATCCAAAGAACGATATTTCGGAAATACCATAAAAATCCACACCACTCTGGTTCCCACGGTACCGATCACTGACAGCAGCATGGGAACTGCCGAACATCCCATACCCCGCAAAGCTCCCGGAAAAAGATCCATAATTCCGCACATAAAATAGGTCACCGTCGTATATAAAAGAATTTCCATCCCACACTGGATAACTGCTGCATCTGAAGTATAGATGCGCAAAAGCTCCGGTCCAAACAGATAAGAACCTCCTCCCAGCACCAGAGAAACAATCACCGTCAGCAGCATACAGTTCAAAAGAACTCTGTCCATCCGTTTCCATTTTCCCACACCATAATTCTGGCTGGTAAAACTCATACATGCCTGCGTAATAGAATTTACCGCCGCAAATAAAAATCCGAAAATATTATTTGCCGCTGTATAGCCTGCCATTGCCACCGAGCCAAAAGAATTTACGGAAGACTGCAAAAGCACATTGGAAAAATTGATTACTGTACTCTGAATGCCTGCCGGGATTCCCACCTGAAAAATCTGTTTCAAATACGTCCATTTCAGCGTCAATCTGGAAATCCGAAGCTGATAACTCCCTGTCGACTGATACAGACACCGCAGCACCAGAATACAGGAAATCATCTGGGCGATCACTGTCGCAATAGCAACACCTGCCACCCCCAGATGCAGTACAATGACTAAAAACAAATTCAATCCTGCATTGACCCCCCCTGCAATCACCAGGAAAAAGAGTGGACGTTTTGTATCTCCTACCGCCCGTAAAATAGCTGCGCCGTAATTATAAAGCATAAAAAATGGCATACCGGCAAAATAAATCTGCATATAAAGCGCTGACTGATCGATCACATCTGCCGGAGTATCCATCAATTCCAAAGCCGCCCGTGAAAAAAACAATCCCACAAAAACCATTACAATCCCACTGAGCAACGCAAACAAAATCGATGTATGTACCGTCTCTGACATTTCTTTTTTCCGCCCCGAAGCATAAAACCGGGCTGCCAGCACATTTGCTCCCAAAGAGACTCCAATAAAAAGATTCGTAAATACATTGATCAAAGCTGTAGTAGAACCCACCGCTGCCAGCGCCTGACTTCCGGTAAACCTTCCTACCACAATAATATCCACTGCATTAAAAAGAAGCTGCAAAATTCCCGATAGCATTAATGGAATGGAAAAAGAAATCAACTTGTCCATAATACTGCCATTACACATATCTATTTCATATCTGTTTTTCTTTATCGTTGGTACGCTCACTTTATCTTTCCCCCATATTTCTAACTTTCCAAGGCAGTTTTACCTCTGATTTTTATGATACAAAAAGACTAACATCTCACCTCACAACGGAGTTTTCGATGCTAGTCCTTTTTTTACTTATCCCGAAAATCAAACAAATCTTTCATTGGAACGTCCAGAACTTCCGCTATATCAAACAACTTATTCAGTGAAATAGAAGTTTTTCCGTTAGGCGCTTCAATATTGCTGATATGAGTACGGCTCAGCTGGGTGGCTTCCGCTAAATCTGCCTGGGTCATTCCACGCAGTTTTCTGTAATATGCGATGGTCAATCCCAGTAATCGAAATTTATTCATACGATCGTAATCCATAGCCTCACTCCTTTCTTCCCTATAGCTTACCTCACTTGTCTGAAAAATGGAACAATCCAAAATTTTGCATTTTCTTTCTTCTATCTTATATTCCATTGATTAAATTTAGTAAATGCACATTTTTTCTCTGTCACTCCATACTCAACACACTATTATGGTATTGAGACGAAAATGTTACTTCTTCCCCAAACCATTCCGGCGGACAATATTGATTTGCTTCCTCCTCCGAAGCAAACTCCACTTCTGCCAAAATCAGTCCCTCATGCTTTCCATGAAAAATGTCCAGCTCTATCTTCAAATCCTTTGTCTGAGGAATTACATATCTTGTTTTTGTAATCACCGTTCCGTCTGCCTTTTTCAGCAAATGTTCATACGCTTCTTTATTCAAGGGAAGATTATACTCCTCACGCACCATCAGCCCCTTAGACTTGTAAGTAAGCACATACGCTTCGCCCTCCCGGCGCACTCGAACCACCGGCTCTCTGCACAGATAGCCCTGCTCCAGTTCCTTATGAGAATATTTCTCCAAATCAGCAGGAATTTTATCAACAAGAAATTTTCTCTCTATTTCCATCCCAATGCTCCTCTCCTTCCTTACATCATTTTTTCAGTGTAACATGATTTTTCTATCTTCTCAATCTACTTTTCTTATTTGCATAAAACTGCTATACTAATCTTATCAATTTTTAAAGGAGAGATAAAATTTATGAAAACATCCGAAGATCTCAGGGATCTCCTTTTCCGTATCAACCGGAAAAGTTATCCCGCCTATAAAGACACCCGGGGCGCTTACAGTTTTCCGGGATATATTTTATCTATTGACCATGTGCAGGGAGATCCTTTTGCTGCCCCTTCCAAAATCAGTGTGAAAGTCTCTGGAAAACAGGCTGGCTTTCCCCAAGAATTGTATGCTTCAAGAGAAACCCGTATTGCCCTCCAGGATCATCTGATCCGACAATTCCATCAGAAGATTGAACGTTTCACTTTCAAGGCAAAAGGTTCCGGCAAAAGCGGTCTCTTATCCATCTCCCGCTGCCAACAGGAGATTTTGGAGCGTTCTGCCTGCACGTTAGATCCCCATTCGGGCGACATCATCGTTCGTATGGAAATTGGTTTTCCTGCCAACGGGCGAACCATCAATTCTCCAGAATTGATCAAGATTCTCTTTGATTTTCTTCCCATCTGCGTGAAGGAATCTCTCTATTATCGAAATCTGGATGCAAAAAAATTAAGCAATATCCGAGATCTGGCGGAAGACCAGACTTTTATCCGCAGCCAGCTTGCAAAAAAAGGGCTCTGCGCTTTCGTAGCCAATGGTTCCATCCTGCCGCGGGAATCCGGCGTTTCTCCCCGCCCTATGAAAAATGGTATTCCGTTTCAGTCTCCTCCGTCCATGGAGCTCACGCTGGAGCTTCCCCATCATGGTCCTTTGAAAGGTATGGGAATCCCAAAGGGTATCACCCTAATCGTAGGCGGCGGTTACCATGGAAAATCCACACTGCTGGAGGCTCTGGAACTGGGCGTTTATAATCACATCGCCGGAGACGGTCGGGAATATGTGATTACTGAATCCGATGCAGTAAAAATTCGGGCAGAGGATGGCAGAAGTATCAAACATGCCGATATTTCCCTGTTCATCAATGACCTGCCTAACGGAAAGCAGACTTCTTCTTTTTATTCTGAGGACGCCAGCGGAAGTACCTCTCAGGCTGCCAACGTTGTAGAAGCTTTAGAAACAGGAAGTAGGCTGCTCCTTATTGACGAGGATACCAGCGCTACCAATTTTATGATCCGGGACGAGCTGATGCAGAGGGTAGTCAATAGAACTCAGGAACCTATTACACCCTTTATTGAGCGGGTACAATGGCTTTCTGAGAAAAAGGGAACTTCCACGATTCTGGTAGCGGGAAGCTCCGGCTCTTATTTCCATGTGGCAGATACGATCATCCAAATGGAACGGTACAAACCCGTAGATATCACCACATTTGCCAAAAAAGAGGCGCAGGCTTTTCCTTCTATCACCCCTTCCGCTCCCCAAAAATCCGAACCGGATTATCAGCGGATGATTCAGCCGGATCCTTCTTTCCGGGAAGATCGTCGGCTAAAAATGAAAACGATGGGCGTAGATGGAATCTCTGTCAATCGGGAAACCATCGACCTGCGGTATCTGGAGCAAATCTGCGATCCAGAACAGGTGAATAGCCTCGCCGCCCTGCTCCGCTATACCCAGACACATGTCTTTAATGGAAGAAATACGCTGCAGGAATCGATGAAACGTCTGGAACAACTTCTGGAACAGAGCGGATTGGATATTTTATCTGAAAATGGCCGGATTGCCCCCAATCTTGCTCTCCCCAGAATGCAGGAAATCTATGCTTGCCTGAACCGTTATCGCAGTCTCAAGCTGTAAATTTACCTTCTTAATAATTTTTGTAAGAATTTCTTCTCAATTTTTTTTCAAATTTTATAAATCATTAATGAGGGGGACACATTTTTATCACATTTCCCATGTATTATAATACTCAACAAAGCGAACCACACTTTGTTGCGGGAGATTCTCAATAGACAATCTCCCGTCCCCCCTCATAAAAGTGGTAAACAGTTATTTTTAGATTTCCTTTTTCATATTGGCCGGTATCCCACCAGATACCGGCCCTTCCTCATTTTACAAGTAATAATTGTATTTTCCCCCAGAATGGGCTATGATAATAATATATCAACTTGCAGGAGAATACACATGAACAAACAGAACTCAGAATCTCTTCCGAAAAAGAAAATATCCAAAAAACAGATTCGGCTGCTTCTCTTTTTTTGTCTGCTTATTGCTGCCGGATTTTCTTATTTTTACTATGCAGTTATTTTTCGGGGAAAGCACGAACCAGAGCCTACGGAAACCTCCACTTCCCAACAGCCCCTCTACAGTTTAAAGAGCCGCCGGAACTGGCTGTCTCTCACTCCAAAGATAAAAGCGGCCGCCTTCCATGGACGCGCCGCCGAAATTGATTACGGAACTTATGTTATTCCCGGTCTTACTTCCACCCGAACTCAGATTTTCGGTGAGAAGGGCAGCTCGGATCTGTGTACTTCCATGACGCCCCAGGGATTGGCAGTCACCGAAGACTATCTGCTGGTCAGTGCCTACTGTCACTCCGGCACTCATAATTCCGTAATTTATGTGATTGATAAAAAAACTCATGAATTTATCAAGGAGCTGGTTCTTCGCAACAAGTCTCACGTAGGCGGACTGGCTTATGATCCGATTCATCACAATATCTGGATTTCCGGTATGTCTCGCGGTATCCCTCAGGTAAATGCCATCACACTGGAACAACTGGAAGAGTATTCTTTTCAGGAAGAATATCAGCCCATTGTATATTCCCAGTCCTATGACCTTTACGCTATCACCAGGACTTCCTTTATCACTTACCATGACAATGCGCTGTATGTGGGGTATTTCACCCAGAATACTGCCAGTGTACTGGAAGAATATGATATTGCCGAGGATGGAACCCTGATCACCCAGGTTACTTCCGATACGCCTGATTTTGTGGATTCTCTGACTCCCATCGCCCTGCCTTCTGATATGCGTGTGATCACGGAACAGGCGCAGGGAGTTGCCTTCTACAAAGATAAAATTCTGTTTTCTCATTCTTATGGTATTTTTCCTTCCACTTTGCAGGTTTTTAAAAATAATTCTTTTCAAAAACTTCTGGAAAAAGATACCGCCGAATCTTCCATCCGCCTTCCTGAAAAATTGGAACAGATTTACGTGGATGGGGACGATTTGTATGTACTGTTTGAATCCGCCGCCTACAGCTATCGGGCAAGTTCTCTGGTAAAAATGGACCGCATTTTAAAGCTGGATCTGAAAACCTTACTTCCCTGACTGCAGCACTGACCGCTCTAATTCCAACAGGGCGGTCTTTTTATCCAGCCCTCCGGCATATCCTGTAAGTTTTCCACTCTTCCCGATCACCCGATGACAGGGAATCAAAATAGGGATGGGATTGTTGTGATTCGCCATTCCCACTGCCCGGGAGGCTTTATCATTTCCCACTATTTTAGCTATTTCCCCGTAACTTCTGGTTTCTCCATAAGGGATTGCCGTGAGCGCTTTCCACACCTTTTTCTGAAATTCAGTTCCTTCCGGCGCCATAGGAATCGAAAATTCCCGCCGTGTCCCCTGAAAATATTCCCGCAATTCTCCTGCCGCTCTTCGCAAAAAAGGCGTTTCCCTCTCCTCTTCTCCCTGATGGATTTCCCCTCCAAAACGTATTTCCTTTAATGTTTCTTCTTTTTCCACTAAAGCCAGTACTCCGATCGGGCTTTCCATTTTACAGCAAATCGTCATTTTCCTGACATCTCCATATACATCGCGTGTTCCTTCTTCAGCTCTTCATATAACGTCACACAATCCCAATATTGATTCTGCTGTGTGAGAACTGCTTTGTAAGAAATTCTTCCTATTCCCTGCTTTCTCATTGCCTGCAGAACCTGATCTACCTGCCCGCTGCTCACCCACGCCATTACCATCATTTCCTGTTCAAATTCTTCTTTCTTCTCTGTATTTTCCTTTGGCAAAATTTCCTTATTTCCCGCCAGATAACCTATCTGCTGATGATAATCTTCCGGCTCCACTACTTTAATCTTCATTTTTAATGGCAAAAGCGCCCGCTTCATCTCCGCTTTCTTCTTCTCGTCAAATCCAAATAACAAAATCGTTTCTTTCAAGTCACATTCTCCTTCCTTTTTCTTTTATTGTATCTCTCTCCTCCTTGAAAATCAATCAAAAAGAGCTGGTGCATTACATACGCCTTCAAAATATTTATAGATGCCAGGGGCAGAATTGTGAAAGTGCGCAGCACGAAACAATTCATCAGGCAGCTTTTGCCCCCGACATCTATTTATATATTCTTCGAAACGTATCTAAAACACCAGCTATTTTTTCTGCTCTTCTCTCTTTCGTTTTGTCACCAGACCTCCAATTCGCCCGGTCTCTTTCGCGGAAAGTGTTTTCCACCCGTCTTCCAATACCCGGTCTAAAAGCCCCAATTCTTCTGCCACTTCATATTTCATCTTCTCTTCCCGGGACATTTCTTCAAAATTGATTTCTTTTTTTCTGCTCATAAAAGTCACACTCCTTTACCTCTGGAGTATGACCTTTATTTCAAAATTTAAACGCCTTCTTTTCTGTGAATACTCAAATTCGTCTTTTACATTCGTACGAACGCCTGAGCCAGGAACTGATCCTGTATGACGCAGCAACCTGGTATTTGAAAGCAGTGGAACTGCTCCGCAAAACCGCTGTACAGGTTTCCCCATACGGCGGCAAACGGTTTATTTACCGAACAAGTCGCTGTGTATGCCGGTGCGAGCCAGCGTCAGCAATGCTACGACCTGCTCCAGCAGCTCGATCTTCAAGCCACGCTTTATTGCTCGTTTGTAGTCTTTTTTGAAACTGGTGGTGTATTTGACGGTATATTTGGTTTTTTTCATCTTTTCAGGTCAACAAACAACTCGTCAAGGTCATTGTAGCC
>HF995382.1:59215-65655 GCA_000432335.1 Firmicutes bacterium CAG:646 | reverse complement strand
TTCTAGCCTTACCGCAAAGGGAATGCCGCCCTCACGAAGCGACTGGCGCACAAAGATGTTAAACGCCGTAGTCAGGTTCATGCCAAGTTCCGTAAACAGTGCGTCCGCTTGCGCTTTCAAATCTGCGTCCATGCGGATACTGATGTTTGTGGTATTTCCATCCATACAACCAACTCCTTTCTGCTGATAATTATCATATATGCCATTTGCACGAATAAAACAATACTTTGCACGAATATTTAACAATAAATTCATCCAAAGAGGTTACCAACTTTATGAAAGAAATCATTTATGAAGAACAACAAGACTGAACCTATTCCCGTCATGGATTACCGCCAGTACCGCAGAGCGCGGAGGCCAGTGCATGAGTACTGCAGCTCCATCGCCGGAAACTGTATCGCCCTGAACGCTGGAGAAGTCCTTGACAATTTGTCTCTGGATATTCTTCTTATTCAATTTTAAATTCTTCTGTCGTAGGATATCCCGACCACGCTTCACCATCATTACGATAATATCTCCGTTCTACCCTTCCGCTCTTTCGTATATAATCAATTACAAACACTTCTCCCTTTTCTATCTTCATGGGATAATTGTCAAAGGGGAGCTTATCTCCCGTCAGCGGACAACTCTGAAAATCTTCATAGGCATTCTTTAACCGCCAAAATTCTCTGTAGCTATATTCATCTGTAAAATCAGATAGATCTTCCTTGCCAAAATATTCCGCTTCGTATTCTTTCTCCCCCACTGTAATCGTCTCCACCGCCAACGGTTCCTTCTCCTGAGGAAACTGTACTTCCGGAAATAGTGCTTCTGCATGTAAGTTGTCTCCATAATAAGCTTTCAGTTGATTCGCCATACATGGAACTGTGCCCGTTCCTACATCCATTCCTTTCACATTTGTATACGCACTTCCATAAAAGCCTACCACATCTTCTCCCTGCAGCTTATCATACTCCCTTATAAAATTCTCTGCCATCATATTTTCCCGATAAGCGTCGTCATGGGCTGTATAATATTTTACCCCCTGATGTACAACTTTCTGGGCCCAGGCATATTTTTCGGATTTTATTTTTCCTTCTTCCCGAAGCTGCGCTAAATAACGAGATCCCGTTCTGACATAACTATGTCCCACATCGGTTCCATGAAAAATTGTTTCCGGATACTCTTCTTTTATGGTCTTATAAAAATCCCATACTGTTTGTTCATGAGCTTCTGTTCCTTCCCAGTCCCGATATAATTGTCCCAGAATTTCATCATCCTCAGCCTTCATCCACTGATTTAGATATTCTGCAGTGTAGCATGGAAACTCAATAAACAAATGTCGCATTCCCTCATCCCGGTAGTATTTTCCCCATAACTCCAACTCCTGTTGCAGGATATCTTCATCCCCATGAATTTCTCCATACAGAAAAATCTGTCCGGAACCTTGCGCCTCTTTTGTCTCCGAAGAATGAGCCTTCACTTCCTTGGATCCCCAAATAATCCCCGCTGCCCCAGCCAATACCAGAGCAGTCAGAGCAAACCCCAAAATCCATTTCTTTCTTCCTACTTTCTTTCCTTCTCCATCCATAAGTGTTCCTCCTCTTTTTTCGGACACTCTTCTCTCATCTGTTAATGTAACTTCGTTTCCAAAAGAATCATGACTTCGTAAAATCAATGGTAATACTTCCTGCCGCACAGTCGGAAATAATTTTCTTTTTCGCACGTTTATCTCCCAGAGAGATATTCTTTCCCAGCGTATCCCAGGAAGAACCTCCCACTTCAAAACTTCCGGCGCCGACATCTCCCTCCAAATAATACTCTTCTTTCGCTCCTGCGAAAGTTGCTTCAAAACTTCCCGCTGCACAGTCAATTTCCGTATCTTCTGACTGTAATTCCTGCAAAACGATACTTCCTGCCGACACATCCCAACTGCTTTCTTTCGCCTGTATCCGTCCTTCACCCAAAATACTTCCGGCGCCGGTTTCCATATCTATGGTTTTTGCATTCAAGTTTTCCATAACACACTCTCCTGCGCCTACCGATATGTCCACTTCGTCAAATTCATACTCCTGCGGAATCAGGACTTTCACGATTCGCTGTTTCTGATCATTTTGCAGCATTGCTGTTCTCATACCGATCTGCAATTCTTTTCCCTTTTGCTCTACGGTTACTTTTTTATCGTCAGCCTCCACCAATACCTGAATGTCGTCTCCCTCATACTCCTCCAGGTATATTTCTCTTACCCCCAGATCAATATCTAATTTCCGTACATCGGAGTGTACCGTAGTATTCCATTGTTCGGAATCTCCGTCCGTTTCTTCCTCCGCACTTTTTCCGACTTCTTCTCTGAAAATTCCTCTTTCCCAGCCATCTTTGATCTGAATACTCAAAGCATCCCAGAAGCGACTTCCTCTCGCTCCCATCAACACGCCCACGGTAAGCAGCAACACTCCAGTTCCGCCACAGATTCCACTGGTAATCAATAATGTTTTTACAATCTTATTCATGCTGTACGTTCTCCTTTCTTTCTCCTGTTAGAAATAAAATGTCCGCATGCTCGCCAGATTCTTGGAATCATGCGAAATGTAAGCCACCAGAATAACAACAGAGATAAAATTCCTACTGCTATGCAGATCAATCCGCCTCCCAGTCCTGCAAAACCCAAGGCCGGCATCTGAAATAAATTCCAGATTCCCTTCACTCCCAGAGCCACGCCTCCCAGCACCATACTAAGTCCGCAGGCAAGAAATGCAAAAATAATACCAAGCATTGCCCCTGCCAGTCCCAGAACAATTCCCAGAATGCCTCCCCCTACTCCCAAAAGAATGGGCGATGCAAAGACCAGAAGAACAATGATCAAAATCCATTGACCAGTACTTTTTGACGTTCTTTTTCCTGCATTTTCCGCTTCCACTTCCATTTTCGCCATAGGTTGTTCTTTCATCCGTCCAGTTTCAAAATCCTGTTCCTGAAGATTGGCTTTTATATTCGCTGCGATCTCCTGGGGATTTCCCAACTCCCGAATAGCCTCTTCTTCATTTTCCTCACCTGCCTCATCCAGATAATCATTATAATATCGAATCGCTTCCATTCTTTCATTGTCCGGCATATCTGCCAGAAGCCGCGCAATCTGCGCCATAAATTCATCACGTTTCATACGCTAGATCCTCCCCTCAAACAACATGGAAATTTTTGATGAATAACTCTTCCACTCTGTCTCGTATAATTTCAACTGCGCTATCCCCCGGTCTGTAATCTTATAATACCTTCGATTTCGCCCGGCGCACTCCATATCATAGACCATCAGACATTCATCCTTTTGCAGCCGCCGCAGTACCGGATACAGTGTGGATTCTGAAATATCGATCACCTGCCGGACATCCTGCGTGATCTTATACCCGTACGTCCCTTCTCTTTCTTTGGATACAACTGCCAGAACAATCGCATCTAAAAGAGCAGCACCTGTATTGAATACCATATTCTCACCTGCCCTGTATAATATTATTTTATATTCAATACTATACGTCATATAATATTGTTTTGTCAATACATTTATCTAAAAAATGTCACCATTTCTCAACAGAAAAATGGTGACATTCTTTCAAATACTAAATTTTCAGTGCCTTTCCCAATGCAAAGGAGTACAGGTAAATCTCTTTCACTTTCTTCCCCCGCAGCTGTTCCAGTGCCCGGGCATAATATAGCAGTTGTATCCTGTATTTTTCTATCAATTCCTGCTCTCGTCCCTGTTCCACATAATCTGTTTTATAATCCACAAGAACCAGCCCATCTTCTTCCTCAAAATAGGCGTCAATAATTCCCTGCAGAAGAATCTGCTGTTTCGAATCCCATTGGGGATTTCTCTCACTGGCGGAAATGGACAGCACAAATTGCTGTTCTTTCCAAAGTTTTCCCTGCTCCTGCGCTCTTCCCATTCTTCTCCCCAGAAAAGAATCCGTAAACCAGGCGATCTGATTTGCTCTCACGGAAAGTACGGTACTTTCATCAATTTTTCCCGCATCCTTCATCTGAGCAATCTGTTGCTCCACCTCTTTCCGAGAACCTGCTCTGGAATAATCCAGCTTTTCCAGTACCCGGTGATAAGCCGTTCCTCTCGCCGCTCCCTTCAATTCTTCTTTCTCCGGCTGCATAAATTCTGGAATCAGCGGGAGCATCTGTTCCTCTGGAAACATTTCCACCGCATCTTCCTCCGAAAATCCCGGTCGCTTCAAATCTGACACGCTGATTTTTCCGGGAATTTCCTGCAAATATGCATACGGATAAACATACGAAAAACGCTCCTCCAGTTCTTTCGCCAACTGAGGATCATATTTTTCTTTCCCTTCCCACTGACTGTATTCCTGATAACGGGTTTCTCCCAGAATCTGGCGTTTCATTTCTTTCCCCACCAGATCTGCCGCCCTCACGGTCTGAAACGTCAGAGGAATCTCCTGAGAAGAATAAAATTCTCCGTCACTGCCTCCCATCTCACGGTCTCTGTACCACTTTGTCAGAGCAGGATGGCGCGCCAGAGCCGGCAACACCCAGCCCCAGTATTCCTGCGCTCCTTCCAGCATCCCGTAAGGCAGTCTTTTTTCCTTTCGTCCTAACAGGGAATGCAGCCCTTCCAGACAGCGCTGCAAATTTTTATGGCTTCCGGTAAGAATCAGTTTTTCCTTTGCCCGGGTCAGCGCCACATACAACACGCGCAGTTCCTCTCCCAGACTTTCCAGCCGAATCTGCTTCTGAATCACCTGACGCATCAGTGTCGGCATTTTAATTCGCAATTCCGGCTCAATCCCCTGCATACCGATTCCCAATTCCGGATGCAGCACCAAACCTGCGTTGGCATCCATCATATTAAATGTTTTTCCCATCCCCGCTGCAAATACCACTGGAAATTCCAGTCCTTTACTTTTATGGATACTCATGATCCGCACAGTATTTTCATTTTCTCCCGCAATATTTACCTCGCCAAAATCCACCTGATATTTCTGCAGTTGTTCCAGATACCGAATAAAATTGAACAATCCGCGATAACTGGTACTCTCATATTCCATGGCCTTTTCCACCAGCATTTCCAGATTGGCTTTTCTCTGTTCTCCTCCCGGCATAGCCGCCGCATACAAGTCAAATCCCGTAACCCGTAAGATCAACTGAATCAGCTCATGGATAGGAGTATAAGGAATCCGCTCCCGAATACGTTCATATTTTGAGAAAAAATCACACAATTTTTCTCGTAGAGCATCACACTGTCCCTCTTCCCTGTATTTCCATGCGCCCTCATAGATCTTCCCTTGGGGAAATTCATTTTTGATCATCGCCAGTTCTTCCGGCGTACAGCCCACCAGAGGGGACGCCAGAACACCGGTAAAAGGAATTTCCTGCATGGGATTATCACAGATATGAAGATAATTCAATAAAGTTACCATTTCCGGCGCGCTGAAATATCCGGTCTTAGAGGTGGCATAAGCGGGAATTCCCATATCCATCAGAACACTCACAAAAGTTTCCGCCCAGCCTGCTACCGTCCGCAATAAAATCACACAGTCCCGATACTGGGCGGGACGGTATTCTCCCGTCTTTTTATCCAACACCGGTGCCTGTCCCACGATCTCCTGTATTCTTTGACCTATCATTCTCGCTTCCAGCTCCTGCGCCGTACTTTCTTCTTCCAGATCCGCCAACTCCTGAGTATCCGTTTCCGCGATCCAGATGTCCGTACTGGGAAATGTCTCATCCTCGTTCCGAGAATAAGGAGGAAAATTTGCTCCGGGATATAAAGCTGCCGCTTCATCGTATTCCACATCCCCCAGTTCTTTCCCCATAATCTGCTCAAAGATATAATTCACCCCGGAAAGGACTTCCGGACGGCTTCGGAAATTTTTGTGAAGATCGATCTTCTGCCGCTCGCTCTCTTGTGACGTATACGTTTCATACTTTTCCATGAAAAGCTCCGGTCTTGCCAGCCGGAATCGATAAATACTCTGTTTTACATCCCCCACCATGAAAATATTATACTTCCCATGGCGAAGCCGGGAAACACTCTGAAGCAGCGTCTCCTGCACCAGATTACTGTCCTGATACTCGTCAATTAAGATTTCCTCAAATCTCTGAGAAAATTCCTCCGCCGCCGGCGTATACGCCAGTTCTCCCTCTTCCTTCTTTACCAGAATCTTCAGGGCGAAATGTTCCATATCCGAAAAATCCAGGATATTTTTCTGCCGTTTTTTCCGGGCAAACGCTTCCATAAACTCTTTGGTGAGCTGCACCAGTTCTTCCACTGGCTTTCGGCACAGTTCCATCTCCCGCAAAATCCCTGCGCTGCTCTTATAAAAATATCGCTCCTTTAAGCCTTTTAAAAGCTCCTTCACCCGCTCCCGGTTCTTTTTCACCTGTTCCTTTTTTCTTTCCGACACATCTGCTTTCTTTCGGGAAAGCATTTTAAATTTCAGATT
>HF995382.1:32873-59121 GCA_000432335.1 Firmicutes bacterium CAG:646 | reverse complement strand
GAATCTCTCCGTCCGCCTCCACCGCCTCTTCATAAAGAAAAGGTCCGTCCGGCTCGCAGATCAGACGCCTGTTTTCCGCCTGCAGCTCCACCCCCTGAGAAAGTGCGCGCCGTACATCCTCCCACAATTTTTTCATCCACAAACTTGATGAAAATGCTTCAAATGACTCCGCCTCGTACGGTTCCAGACAGCTATCCAGCCACTCCTGGGGCCACGGATTACTCATAGCAAACTCATATAATTTCAGAATCAGATCAATAATCCCCTCGTCCGTCTTTCCCGTGGCAAAGATTTCCACAAAATGTTCAAAATCTGCATCTGCTTCTCCGTAATGCTCTTCCAGCAATTCTTTCGCCACGTCATTTTTCAGCAGCTTCAGCTCTCCCTCATTTGCCGTACGATATCCCGGATCCAGATCAATCGTATGAAAATAATTTCGTATCACATATGCGCAGAAACCGTCGATCGTATTGATCTGGGCATTGTGGATCAAAGTCTCCTGCCGTTGCAGGTGTTCATTGTCCGGTTCCTCTTCCAGACGCTTTTCTATCGCCTCAGTGAGACGCTCCCGCATTTCTCCCGCCGCTGCCCTGGTAAAGGTCACGATTAGCAGCCGGTCAATATCCACCGGATTTTCCTTCCGTGTCATCTTATGCAAGATACGTTCCACCAAGACCGCCGTTTTACCGGAACCAGCGGCGGCGCTCACCAAAATATTCCTGTCCTGAAGTTCGATCACCTGCTGCTGTTCTCTGGTCCAGCTCATTCCCATTTACGTTTCCTCCCCTCTCAGCTTTTTCCACAACTCCTCATCATCGAACAGAGGAAGCCTTCGGTATTGATAACCGGGAATCCTCTCGTCAAAGCCGCAGATCCCTTTATAACTACAATAATCACAGGCGCTCTTTTTTCGCATTTTATAGGGATTCACCTGCACGTCTCCTGCCAGAATCTTCTTCCCAATGGTGCGGATCTTTTCATTCACATACCCGGAAAGCGCCTGAAACTGTTCTTTGCTGGCAACCTGCGAATGGCTGGAAAGACTGCCGTCCTTATTATATCCCACTGGGATCACCAGTGATTTTTTTCCTGGTTCCAACGTCTCGTCCATATCCTGAATAATCTTCTTCTCTGATCGAATCAGACCGTTAACCTTTAATTCCTGAAGAATCCTCTGAGAAATTTTCTCTTCTTCCTCATCGGGACTTCCTTCCGTCAGTGGATCCTTTACACGATAATAGAAAATCCCTGCCGGTTCCACCTGTTTTTCCGGATGTTCTCTCTGCTCAATCTCCAACGCCGCATTCAGATAAACCACCAACTGCAGCTGCAGCCCATGGTAAAGGGCAATCAGATCCATGGAAGTATTTCCCGATTTATAATCAATTACCTTTACATAGATTTTATCCTCTTCCTCATAACGGTCTGTCCGATCGATTCTTCCCCGCAGCCGCAGTTTTTCATCCTCTGACAAATGAAAATTAATGGCTTCCAGCTGTTCCTCCATGGAAAAAGAGATTTCAAACCTGCCAGGTTCATATTTTCCTGTTTTCAACTGCTCCTGAAGCGCCCACACCGTCCGCCGCAAAATCCGTTTCAGCCGAACGATCATATAGCGGTTTCTGGCGCTGCTTTCCAGAATTGTGTTTCCGTAATCGTGGATCATTTCCTCCACGCTTTCGTCAATGAGATTTTCCCGCTGCTCCTTCGTGAGATTTTTCCACGACAGCCGATATTTTTTCAGATTTTTAGAAAACTGTTCCAACGCCTGATGGATCACATTTCCCATATCCATCGCCTTAAATTCATACTCCTGCCGCTCGGAAATTCCCAGACCGTATTGAAGAAAATGGGCGAATGCACAGGCAGAAAATTTTTCTAATTCCGTAGCGCTGTTCTCCAGTTCTGTTCCATACAACGCCCGCGCCACACTTTTTCCCAGCGTATCGGGATGCTTCTGTCGAAAAGCTGCCTCCATCCACTGGATGCACTGCTCCTTCCAACGGGGCTGCTTCATATACCACCCCAGCAATTCCTTCCACTCCACGGAAGGTTCCTCCTCTCTGGAAAGCTGCAGACCATCCAAAAGGGGTTCTACTCCCTGTCTAGGATCTTCCGCCATAGAAATTTCCTTCCCCTTTTCTTCTGCGATCTCCAGTTTCGGAAAGAAACGGCACAACATGGGAATCAGATACGCCTGTCCCTGACCTCCCGTTCTGGCATAAGACAAAATCAGATGACTGGAAGGTTTCGTCATATTCAGATACAGGTAAAATTTTTGAATATACATGGCTTCTCTGGCGGTAGGGGCAAGCTCCACCTGACAATTCTCCAGATACTCTCTGTCTACCTCTGAAAGAATACCGCCGCTGCCTTTTCTCCGGGGAATCACCGTATCATTGGTTCCCGCAAGAAACAGCACCTTCACATCATTGAGCCTTGTTCGTTCCACATCTCCCACCAGAACCTGATCCGCCGTGGGCGGGATGATCGCCACTTGCGCCTCCTGAAATCCTGCTTCCAGAAGCTGCTGATAATCTGCAAGAGAAATTTTCTCATCGCCAAGAACCTGTACCATCTTATCCAGCAGATTCATGATAATCTCATAAATCTGATCGTACTCCCGGGCAAGAGCTGCCTCCCCAAAAACTTCAAACTGATGTTCTTTCTCTTTGAGCTTCTCCTGAATCTTTCCACGGCAGATAAAGGCATACAAAATTCTGGTTCGTTCTTCCACGGTAAGGTTCTTCTCTGCCATCCTCTCCGCAAATTCCTCCAGCTCTTCCACCAGTTTTTCCCGAATCTGATTCACTTCCTCGATACTGCCCTCTTCCATCCCACGATAGCGGCGCACCCAGTATTCTTTCCACCATTTCCATCCCCGAACGCCCACTGCCAGACAGTAATTTTCCAGAAGATCCGTTTCCCTGGCAGTAAGATCGCTCATACCGCACCGCAGATAGCGAAATACGCTCTCGTAGCTGAATTTTTCTGCAAGCAGATTCATCGCCGCCCGGAGATACTCTACGAAAGGATTCATCAGAATAGAATGCTTTTCGTCTATAAAATAAGGAATTCCCAGTTTCCCCAACACCTGCCGGGCATAAACACCGTAAGTAGGAAGATCTCCGGTGATCACCGCAAAATCGCCATACCGAAATCCTCTGGTACGCACCAGCATCCGCATCCTTCTGGCAATCTCTTCCATCTCCTGTCGGGGCGTTGCCGCCGAAAAGATCTGAATCTCCTCCTGCTCCTTTTCATACTGGGCTTTTCCATAACGAAACATATGCCGTTCCAAAAACTTAAGCGCAGGCTTTCCGGAAAACCTGCTCTCTTCTCCTTCCTGAATCAGAACGTCTTCCGCTATTTCCACGCCCTCTTCAGCCGCCGTCCTCACCAATCGTTCCATCATCAGCCCGCTCATATGAAACAGATTCTGCGGACTCTTCAGCCGTTCCCGTGGAACTTTCTCATCCAATGTCACCGTGACCCATACGGTTTCTGCAAGTTTGAGAATTTTTCTCATAACTTTATTCTGTAAAGGTGTAAATCCCGTAAATCCGTCCAGTATCACCTGACAATTTTTCATCAGAACAGACTCCTCCAGCCTGTCGTATAAAATATCCAGAACCTCCTCCCCAGTGATATACCGCTCTCCCAGATAATCCTCAAAAGCCTGATAAATCAGCCCCACATCCTGAAGCTTTGTAGATAACAACGGATTTTCCTCGGCTCTTTCCTTCATCTGCTGCACCTGCTTTGGTGAAATATCATACTGGATCAGCTCAGAAACCAGCGATTTCATTTCCTGGATCGTTCCCTGTTTTTTCAGACTTCCGGATAAAACGCCCAGATTTTTTTCCTGTTCCTGAATTACCCGCTGCAATACCAGCGTCTTTCCCGTCTCTTCCAACACCGGATACGGGTTTCCTCCCGTCTCCTCCAGAACCCGGAGAGCCAATCTTTGAAAGCTCAAAACATCAATATTCAAAATCCCCCCTCGGAGACTTAGCGTCACCAGTTTTTTCTGGGTCTGCATGGTAAACTGTTCCGGCACGATCACCAGATATTTTTTATCCGGGCGGCAGTCCGCCTCCCGGATAATATGCTGAAACAGCCGGTGCGATTTTCCCGCACCGGCGTTTCCGATCACAAACTGTAAAGCCATAATTTACTCCATTCTTATTCTAATCCTTCATAATCAAACAGGGGAATAAAGCTCTCCTTCGCCGTCTCCCCCTCCTGAAAATATCCCTGCTCGATTCCCAGCTCCAGAGCAAAATCCAGCACTCTCCGATACTCTCTACGGGTTACCTTTCGATTCAAAGGCTCTAGATCTTTCACCTGAGGCAGAGGTGTATACTGATTCATCACACTGATATAGATATGCTCTCCATAGGTTTTGTGAAGATAAGAAAGAATCTCCATAGAGTCCCGGGTATGTCCGGGAAGAATCAAATGGCGGACGATCACCCCTTTTTGGATGTAGCCCTCCTTATCAAACCTGCATTCTCCCGCCTGGCGCACCATTTCTTCCAAAGCCTTTTTCGCTGTCTGCGGATAATCCTCTGCTTTTGAGTATTCCCGGGCAAGCCGCCCGTCCATATACTTAAAATCCGGCATCCACACATCCACCACCGGCTCCAGAAAACGAAGGGTTTCCACCCGCTCATACCCTCCCGAATTGTAAATTACCGGAATCGCAAGTCCCTGCTCCTTTGCCCTCAAAAGTGCTTCCTTCACCGGAACGACAAAATGTCCCGCCGTAACCAGATTGATATTTGCCGCTCCCTTCCCCTGCAATTCCAGAAAAATCTCCGTCAGCCTCTGGGAAGAAATCTCTTTTCCATACTTTCCTTCCGCGATCTCCCGATTCTGACAGAACACACATTTCAGCGTACAGCCGGAAAAAAATATAGCTCCAGAACCCTTTTTTCCAGAAATGCAGGGTTCTTCCCACATATGAAGTGCGGCTCTGGCGCCCTGCACCGCCACTCCCATTCCACAAAACCCTTTTTCTCCTGCTGTCCGATCTACCCGGCACATCCGGGGACAAAGGGTACAACTTCTCATGTCCACAATAAATTCCTCTGTTTCTTCCCTTTCGAGACATATTTTTTCCAGTCACTCATATGATATACAGTAACTGAACTGTTCACCAATGCAAAAGGAGTGTGTATATGAGTTCCAAAACTAAAATTGTCGTGTTACATATGAAAGAAATCATTTATACTGCCATCTTCCTTGTTCTGGCAATCCTGATGATCACTCTTCTGGTGATCATGTTCGGTCCGGAAAAGGAAAAAGCCACTTCCGCCACTGCGGATGCAGAGCCGGATCGCTATGTGGCGGGAGTCTACAGCACTTCCATCGAATTAAACGATAACAGTTTTGATGTACAGGTTACGGTGGACACCAACCACATCAACTCCATTGAACTGGTCAATCTCAGCAAGACAACCACTGCTATGTACCCGCTTATGGAACCAGCTCTGGAAAGCATCGCCTCACAGATTTACAGCAGCCAGTCCACAGAGAACATCACCTACGAGGAGGATAACAAATATACCTCCATGCTTCTTTTGGAAGCTATCCGGTCTGCTCTAGCGAAGGCGTCTATCCAATAAAGATCCCATATCCATAGCCCAGCTTGCCGCCCTGCTGCAGGTAGCCGCGAATGGCTCTCTGCAGTTTCGTACGGCCGGGCAGTTTTTCAAATTCTTCGGTCCACTCATTGGTGAATACTCTCCAGCCATCCTCAAACACATCGCTTTTATTTACCTGAAGAACGGTAAATCTTTTCACAAATTCTCTTGTATTTCCCTCCGGCAAAAGCTTCATCAGATCCGTATCTAAAAGCCAGGACGCCATCACAAACACTGGTCTTCCATCTGGAAATTCTTTTCCGAAAAATTCCGCCGCCTGACGAATGGCACCCTCTGCCTCTTCCTTCCGGAGAGGTCCGCTGGAAGGAATATGCATATTGATCACCGGATCTCCTTTTTTTACTGTCACACCATCCTGAACAAACGAATCGTCAAAAGGATATTTCAGCATCTCAAACTGCAGACGCCCCAAGGCAAATCGGGTCATGGCAAAAAATCCCTGATTCCACCCTCCCACAAAGGTTCCATTGATCCCATAAACTGCCCGGCACTCCTGCAGTTTATACGCTGCATCTTTTAAGGCATTGTCAAAAAGCTCCACAGACATGCCTTTTTCCTCATATCGTTTTTTCAGAACTTTCCAGCACTGCAAAAGCATGAGCATATCCAGCGTGTAGCGGGAAATTCCTGTTTTCTCTTCCATAGCTTCCGCTTTTTCCAGTTTTTCATCCAAAAGATTTTTTCCCGGATAGGCATCCATGGTTTCTTCTGCCAGCGCCATCAATGTTTCCCATTTTCCATTTTCTTTCAGTTTTTCAGCTTTTTCCAGCAGATCTTCCACTGCGTCTTCCGGAAAACCAGCCTCCATCATAATCTCTCGCATACGTAAAAACCTCCCACCGTTTTCCCTTACCTACTTTAAATTTTCCACCTGATCCAGCCAAATCCTTGCGCAACCATCACTGGGCATCTTCAGATCTCCCCGAGGCGATACCGCCACGGTTCCCACCTTCGGACCATCCGGCAGACAGGATCGCTTAAACTGCTGCATGAAGAATCTTCGATAAAAGTTCTTCAGCCATTTCAAAATCTCTTCTTCCCCGTAAACTCCGGCAAATGATTTCCGGGCAATCCGATATATTTTCTCCGGCTCATATCCCATACGCAGCATATAATACAGGAAGAAATCGTGAAGCTCATAGGGACCCACCAGATCTTCCGTCTTCTGAGCGATTTCTCCATCCTTCGGAGGAAGCAATTCCGGACTCACCGGCGTGTCCAGCACATCCAAAAGAATGTGAGATAATTTCTCATCCTCACAAGTATCTGCGTAATAGCGTACCAGATGGCGCACCAGTGTCTTGGGAACCGAACCATTGACCCCATACATGGACATATGATCTCCATTATAAGTAGCCCATCCCAGAGCTAATTCCGATAAATCTCCCGTTCCGATCACCATGCCGCCCGTCTGATTTGCGATATCCATAATCACCTGCGTACGTTCCCTTGCCTGACTGTTTTCATAAGTCACATCATGATTGTCCATGGCATGACCGATATCACGAAAATGCAGCGTGACCGCCTCTTTGATATCTACCTCCCGCAGGATAGCTCCCAATTTTACCGTAAGTTCACAGGCATTCCGATACGTCCTGTCTGTAGTTCCAAAACAGGGCATCGTCACCGCAGTGATGTTTTCCCGGGGAATCCCCAGATAATCAAACGCCCTTGCGGTCACCAGAAGCGCCAGTGTAGAGTCCAGACCTCCGGAAATCCCCAGAACAGCGCTCCTGCAATGGGTGTGCGCCAAACGTTTTTTCAGTCCCATAGCCTGGATCGTGAGAATTTCATCACATCTTCTGGCTCTCTCCTGAACATCTGCCGGTACAAAAGGCATCGGTGAAAATTCTCTCTCCAGAACAGTTTCTTCTTTTTTCAGTTCAAAAGAAATTTTCAGATATCCTTCCCCACTGGTTCCCGGGAAGGTGGTCATTTTTCTTCTCTCTGTGATCAGATAACGGATATCCAGATCCCCGTAAATCGTCTCATTGGAAAAACGCTTTGCCTCCGAAATCAGCCAACCATTTTCTGCGATCAGATTATGCCCGCCGAAAACCAGATCGGTAGAAGACTCTCCCTCGCCCGCTGTGGCATAAAGATAGCCGCAAACCAGCCGGGCAGACTGTCCTTTTACCAGATTCCTCCTGTATTCCTCTTTTCCGGTAACCTCATCCCCCGCCGAAAGGTTCACGATCACATTTGCCCCGGCAAGGGCATGGCGAATACTGGGCGGTTGGGGAACCCAAAGATCCTCACAGATCTCCACTGCCACCTGCATTCCTTCCATCTGCGGACAGGAAAATAACAAGCGAGTTCCAAAAGGAACGTCTCTATGGCGTCCCAGATTGATCCAGCGCATGATATCATCCGCCGGTGTAAAATGACGGACTTCATAGTATTCTGCATAATTGGGAAGATTTGTTTTCGGCACCACACCCAGAATCTTTCCCCTGTTCAGCACTGCCGCTGCATTATAAAGTTTTCCCTCCACCTCCAGAGGAAGCCCTACTACAATCAGTCCATCCACATTCTCTGTCTCGTCTGCCAGCCCCAAAAGTCTCTCTTTCGCGCTGTCCAGCAGCACATTCTGCCAGAACAGATCCTGGCAGGTATATCCCGTAATACAAAGCTCCGGAAATCCCATGATTTTTGCTCCGTGAGCGCTCATTTCCCGCACCAGCCGGAGAATCTCTTCTGTATTATGGACGCAGTCCGCCACCTGAATGTAAGGCGTTCCCGCTGCGACTTTAATAAATCCATGTTTCATGATCTTCCTCCTACTTTCTGGCAAGTTCCAGAAGCTCTTTCAATTCCTCAACAGTAAATTTATAGTTGGTATTACAAAAATGGCAGTTCAGCTCTATATCCTGTCCCTCGTCGATCATAGACTGCAGTTCTTTTTCTCCCAGACTGATCAGAACTTTTCCCACTCTCACTTTATCGCAATTACAGGAAAATCCTGTTTCTATCTTTTCGTTGATCTCCAGTCCCATATTTCCCAAAAGCTTCTCCAGCAGCATCTCCGGCGTATAGCCCTGATCCAGTAATTCCGTCACAGAAGTCACCTCTGCCAGCTTTTTTTCCAACTGAGCGATCACTTCTTCTTCGGCAAAAGGCATCAGCTGAATGATAAATCCTCCCGCCTGACGAACCGTATTATCCTTCTCCATGAGAACGCCCAGTCCCACTGCGGAAGGCACCTGCTCACTGCTGGCAAAATAATAAGTGAGATCATCCCCGATCTCCCCTGTCTTTAATTCGGTCTGCCCCACATAAGGTTCTTTCAGTCCCAAATCTTTGATCACGCTGAGAACGCCCAATCCCAGAGCGCCGCCCACATCAAGTTTTCCCTGGGCATTTGCTGGTAAGATTACCTGGGGCTGATTCACATAACCTTTTACATTTCCCCGGGAATCTGCCGTCACAGTCAGACCGCCGATAGGACCGCTGCACTTGATCTGAAGGGTAAGTACGTCCTTATCTCCCTTCATCATCACACCCATCATCGCTCCCCCAGTGAGAAGTCTTCCCAAAGCTGCCGTTGCTACCGGACTGGTATCATGAGATTTTCTGGCAACCTCCACCAAATCTCTCGTTGTAGCGGCAAATGCCCGGATCTGAGCATTTGCTGCCGTTGCTCTTACAATATAATCACTCATTTTTGTTATCCTCCTGTCTGTTCTTTCCCTTTTCTCTTGCGATCACATGAATCCTTTCACTATCCGCTCTGGGCGGCTCATGGGTAAAGGCGTCATACACTGCCACAAACTCCAATCCTGCCGCTTCCAAAAGACGGATCACCTGTGGGATCTCATAAGCCTTTTGATAATGAAATTCTTCGTATTTTCGATATAATTCTTCCTGTTCCCGGATAAACAGCGTCAGAGCGTACTCATTGATCCTGGTATCCGCATCAAAATAATTTTCCCAGATAAAGCTTCCCTCTTCTCTGTTTTCCGCTATGGTACTCTCCCCCAACATCGTTTCGTACTTATAAGGGGTATTCATATCAAAGATAAAGACTCCTCCCGGGTCCAGATAATTATTTACCAGTCGAAACACCGTCAGAAGATCTTCTTCCTCCAAAATATAGTTCACGGAATCGCAGCAGCTCACCACCGCCCGCACCGTTCCATACAGTTCAAACTCCCGCATATCCTGCAAAAGATATAGAATATCCTGCCCACTTTCTTCCTTCTTGTCCATAGCAATCTCCAGCATATCCAGAGAATTATCTACCCCGATCATATCATAGCCCTTCTGCGCCAGAAGCTGTGTCATACTTCCCGTCCCGCAGCCCAATTCCAGCACAAGACCGTCATCCACTCCATATTCTCTCAAAAGCCCGGACAAATATGCGCTCCAGGAGGGATAATCAATATTATCCATAAAAAGATCATAGACCTGAGCAAAGCTTCTATAAGATTCTTCCATGATCGTCTCCCCTTTCTTTTTCCTAGAAAAACATTTTACCATACCCAAAAAAGAACGGCAACTATCCCTTTACCGGAAAATATAAAAGCTGCCCGGCGGGTAATAAGCGCCCACGCCATGACAGCTCTTTCGTAAATTTTAGTAACAGTTCAACCATACAGTGTACGTGAGGCACAAAACATGCTTGCATGTTTTTGCAAGCGGACATCTGTATGAGCTAAGCGCCTGTCAATGAGTAAAACAGTGGCGTTAGCCACGATAAGCACGCAGTGCGGTTTTACGAATGGCGCAGGCTGAATTGTTACAACTTTTATGCTTCTTCCTGCTTTTCTTCTGCCTTTTCTGCCTGGAATTTTCCATTTCTTGCGATCACCAGAATCACACCGGCGATACAGGCAAAGATAGAAATAAACTGAGAAGTGGAAAGTGTTCCCACGCTTCCACGGATCAGGTCTCCACGGAAAAATTCTAAAATAAATCTTCCTACACTATAGCAGATCAGATACAATCCTGCCACCTGTCCGTCTCCTTTTTTGCGTTTTGCAAACCAGATCAGAACCAGAAAATGAAGAAAATCCAGTCCACTGGAGATTAACTGTGTGGGAATCAGACTCACACCGTTGGGCGCATAAGCGGAATCGTGAAATACGATGCCGATGGGGCAGCTGGTTTCTCTTCCATAACAGCAGCCTGCCAGAAAGCAGCCGATCCGCCCAAAGCCCTGCGCAAGAGCTACCGAAGGAATCAAAAGGTCAAAATACTGGAAAAACGGCAATTTTTTCACCCGACAGTAAACCATTGCCGCCAAAATTCCTCCGATAATACCTCCATACACTACAAAGCCATCAGAAAGATCCATCAGCAAACCAGGATTCTTCATAATCTCATCCAACTGGGTCAGGATATACAACAGCTTGGAACCCAGAAACCCTCCCAGCAGAGCCCAGATCACAATCGTCAGAATACGGTCCGGATCCAGACGATATTTTTTTGCCCGATACTCCCCCACCAGATAAGCTGCGATCACCCCCAGCGCGATCATCAGACCATAACCGTATACGGTGAAAGGGCCTATCGAAAATAATTCATTTTTCATATGTTGTAAACCACCTTTAAGTTGTCATATTTACGCTGACAGCGCATAAATTCATTATATCGAAAAAAAACAAGTTTGTCACCTTAATCTTCCTTCCGGATCCGAAATCTTCCCTCCACCACATCCGTTTGGATCGTGTTGATAAAAGCGGTAGGATCCGCTTCCCGTACATTTTTCAGAACCATTTTCACTTCATCGCTGGACACCACGGAATATACCATATCCCGCTCTTCATTTTCATAGCTTCCCGTTCCCTTAAATACGGTGGCTCCATGATGGGTGCAGGCGTCAATGGTCTCGTAAACTTCCCGGGGATGATTGGTAATGATCAGCAGGGTATGCTGTCTATGTTTTCTGTACATCATATGCACGATCTGGGTGGAGGCAAACTGATAGATAATAGAATACAGCGCTCTGTCCCATCCAAACAGAAAACCTGCAATGGAAATAATAAGCCCATTTAAAATCAATACATAATTCCAGGTATCAATGTTCTTTTTATTTGCCAGATAAATCGTAATAAAATCCAAACCGCCGCTGCTCGCTTTCGCCATAAGACAGAGACTGATGGCAAAACCATTCAACAGACCGCCAAATACGGCTATCAACGGCCAATCATAAGTGATCGGCGTTACCGGTATCACATCTGTGAGAATACTGGACAGAAAAATCATATAGCAACTATACAACGTAAATTTTTTCCCGATGAACTTGATGCCTATCAAAACAGGAATCAGATTCAGAAGGAGGTTTACCACAGAATACGGCAGGATCACATCAAAAAATGCCACGCTGATCTGCTGGATCAAAACCGTAATACCGGAAAGACCTCCTGGAAGCATGTTTCCCGCCTGCACAAAGCTCTTCAGATTAAATGCATACAACACGGCTCCCAAACTCACCAAAACGATTCTTTTTCCATCTTCTTTGAAAGTAAATTTCATACGGCATCCCTTCCTCTCCTTATATCTGTCTGTCATTTTCATTCTATCTATACTTTTTTCTCTGTTCATGATATGATGTTGCAATGATGTGGGGTTCACCCTCACCTTATAAAACAGAAAAGGATGAAATATTATGTTGGAAACCATCAAATCTATGAACGATGCAGTCAATAATTTTGTATGGGGGATTCCCGCCATGATCTGCATCATCGGTGTGGGACTACTTCTCACGTTCCGCACACGTTTTCTGCAATTCAGAAAATTCGGCTACACCTTTAAAGTCACCATCGGAAGGATGTTTCATAAAAAAGAGGCCTCCGACGGCGCCATCACCCCATTTCAAGCTGTCTGTACCGCTCTGGCGGCAACGGTAGGTACCGGAAATATCGCCGGTGTTGCAGGCGCCATCGCCATCGGCGGTCCCGGAGCAGTTTTCTGGATGTGGGTATCCTCTCTTTTAGGAATGTGTACCAAATTCTCCGAAGTTACCCTCGCCGTTCATTTCCGTGAAAAAAACAAAGACGGAGACTGGGTGGGCGGACCGATGTATTATATCAAAAACGGGCTGGGACCTAAATGGCGCTGGCTTGCCGTTATCTTTTCCGTTCTCGGTATCTTTACCGTCTTCGGCACTGGAAATGCCACACAGGTAAATACGATCACCACTGCGATTGATTCTGCCCTTTTGAATTTTCATCTTGTATCTCAGGATCATCTGTCCACCGTGAATCTGATTTTGGGAATCCTGATCGCTTTTCTGGTGGGACTGGTACTTCTCGGGGGCATCAAACGAATCGGCCGGGTAACAGAAACCTTAGTTCCCTTTATGGCTCTTTTGTATCTCGTATTGGCTCTGGGCGTGATTCTTCTGAATCTTGACCGTGTTCCGGCAGTTTTTCAGTCCATCTTTGAAGGAGCATTTTCTCCTTCCGCTGTCACCGGTGGTGTGGTGGGAAGTCTCTTTCTCAGCATGAAAAAAGGCGTCTCCCGGGGAATTTTCTCCAACGAAGCCGGTCTTGGTACCGCTTCTATCGCTCACGCAGCCGCCGATACCAAAGATCCTATCAAACAGGGCTTCTTCGGTATCTTTGAGGTATTTGCCGACACTATCGTAATCTGTACCACCACTGCTTTGGTCATTCTCTGCAGCGGTGTTCCCATCCATTTTGGCGTGGACGCCGGAGCAGAATTAACCATTCAGGGATTTACGGCAACCTACGGAAACTGGGTATCCATTTTCACTGCGATTGCCCTCTGCTGCTTTGCCTTTTCCACAACCCTCGGATGGGGACTATACGGCACCCGCTGTATCGAATTTCTCTTCGGTTCCAAGGTAAACCGTCCCTTCATGGTCGTTTACGCTCTGGTATCTATACTGGGAGCCACCATGGATCTGGGGCTTTTGTGGAGCATCGCCGACACTTTCAACGGCTTAATGGCAATCCCTAACTTGATTGCGCTATTCCTGTTGTCGGGAACCGTGGCAAAACTGGTTCGTGAAAATCTCGATAAGAAAAAATCGTAATTTTCAGACACCGCCGCCTATTTTGGCTGCAGCGCTCCGGCAATGGTTTCCTGTAAGGTTACCGCCAAATAATGGGTGTATTTTTCCAGAGGACAAAATCGGTGCTCTCCCGACCGGGCAAGAAATGTTACCAGAGAACCTGCCAGTGCTTCCGTGTAGAAATCAGCAAGAAACTTTTTGTACTCCTGAGAAATCTCTCCCTTCTCATCGCCGGAATATACGGCGTCTTCCACCGCCCGGTAAAGATTGGTCGTGAAAAATTCTTTAAGCGCTTCTCTTCCCCATGGATCCTGAATACAACAGGTGATATGGGGATTTTTTTCCACATAATCTATGGTATAGTAAATAATATCTTCCAGTCTGGAAAGAAGCTGATACTGCCGGATCACTGCGACAGATTCCTGTTCCAGAATCCACCGCAAAAGATCGTGAAGATCATCAAAATACTGTTCAAAAACTTCTCTTTCCAGCCCACTGACCTCCAGCAGCTCTGAAATTGTAATTTCACTGAAATTTTTCTCTCTGCTTACGGTTTTAAATGCTTCTGCCATTCTCTGCTTTTGGAAAAGAAATGACGTTTGCTGCTTCATCTCATACCTCCTCGTTCCCTGCCGTTTTATCTCCCAGTTTTCACCGATTCTCTCTATCCGCAGAAAATGCACGCTGCATTTTTTCCGCTGTCAGCAATGCTTCCGCTTCTGATATTTTCTGTTCCGCTGATCATCGGGCACTTGGGCGATGTGTGATAAGCATTTCCATCATCCACCCAGTAAACAATTCCCTCTGCAATATCTGCTTCCATATCTTTGAGTTTTTTAGAAAGTTCTTCTTTCTCTGCCGTAACTGCCGCTACCTGCTGCTTCAACGACTCCACCTCTCCCTTGGCTTTCTCGTGTTCTGTAAGCAGCTCATTATAGCTGGTCATCAGCTCATTGATTTTCGCATTCAGTTCTTCCACCGAAGCAAGCTGGGTTTCATACCCGGCAATCGTCTCACTCAATTCTTCGTTCTTCTTTTTCAGTTCATCCGCCGCCGACTGGTGTTCTCCGATCTCCTGCTCCTTTTTTGCCGCTTCTTTTTCCATTTCTTTCATTTGACTGACGTATTCTTTATTCTTCTTTGATAACTGGGTGCTCCGCCCCATTGCTACAAATACCAGAATACCCAAAATTACGATTACACATAACAGAATTCCTATAATTCCGTAGATAATCGTTTTCTTCCCTACATTTTTTACTTCATTTTCCATTTCGGTTCTCCCTTTTTCTTTGGTGGTGTTTTTGACAGATGCTTAACCGTTCACCGCAAAGGCGATGTCAATCTGGAATGGCTCCCGCCGCCATTCATTTTGATACGAATACTTTCTCTCGATGCAAATCCATCAAATTCTGTATTTCCACCCAGAAACCAATATTATCTTCATCTATTTTCATGAACTCATAAAGTCCAGCCGTTTGCAAAAAATTGGCAAATACATTATCTTTACCGGAAACTATATTGGATGGCATTGAATCAAAAATATTATGTCTCACTTTATTCTCTCCTTTACCACCACATTTACAGGCGCTTTCTCGGCATATTCCTGTTCCAGTTCCTCTGCCAAATACGCATCGCTCATGCAGTGCATATCAGAAACACCGTCACGGATCACCTGATAAACCTGGGAATGATAAAAGAAATCCAATGCCGCATCCAGCGAAAGTCCCTGCTGCCCTGCAAAGCATTCAATAACACGGCTATATTTTTTCTGAAGCAAAATCGGATTCGCTGTCATAGTGTTTCACTCCCTTCAAAATGCAACAGAGACAATACGTTCTCCGTACGGAAACATATTTGCAGGTTGGGCTTTTCATAACGCAAACGATTGATTGCTTCCACTTGATCAATCAGTCCATCAAAGAACAGCTCTACCGTATTGAACACCTTATCATTGGCAACACCGCCCACAATCAGGTCGTAATCGGTCAAATCTTTCCCGCTGCGGCAGTTCAAAATAAAATCCAGCCATTCTTCGGAATAAGAATCGAATTTTAGCATTTTCAGTTCAGCTTCCCGACTCTCATCATATTCATACTGGGAAATAATACCGTTCTTCTAAAATCACAAAATCCTTTGATTTATTGGGCTTTTCTCGATAAAAGGCAGACTATTTCTGTGTGATTCGTAAACGGAAACAAATCCACAGGCCATATTCCTGCGGAACGATAACCGTTCTTCTGAAAATACTCCAAATCCCGCGCCAAGGTCTCCGGATTACAGGAAATGTACACCACCTTTTTGGGTGACATTTTCACCACGGAATCCATAAACTTTTCATCGCTTCCCGCCCGGGGCGGGTCCATAAATACCACATCTGCCCGTTCTCCCTGAGCAGCCATATTCACCATAAATTCTCCGGCGTCTCCCTGATAAAACTGCACATTTTTTATTCCATTTCTTTTACTGTTTCCCACTGCATCCCGCACCGCATCCCGATTCAGTTCCACGCCAATCACCTCGCCTGCTTTGGATGCCGCGATAAGACCAATCGTACCAATGCCGCAGTATGCGTCGATCACCCGCTCTTTCCCCGTAAGACCTGCCAGTTCGATTGCCTTCCCATACAGATACTCCGTCTGCTGGGGATTTACCTGATAAAAAGAATTTGGTGAGATTCGAAAACGGCAGCCGCATAATTCATCTTCAATATACCCTTTTCCGTACAGAACGATATTCCGCTCCCCCAAAACCATATTGGTATTCTTGTCATTGACATTTAAAACCACGGTCGTAATCTCAGGATGCTCTTTCCTGAGCGCCTTCACAAAATTATTCTTGGAAGGAAATACCGGTGAAGAAACCACCAGCGCCACTAACATTTCACCTGTTTTTCTTCCTGTACGGATCAGTACATGGCGCAGAAGCCCATAACCGCTGTCCTCATTATAAATCTTGATTTTAAAAGACTTTGCCAGTTTTCTTATCGTGAGGATCACCCTGTCTGCTTCCTGATTTTCAATCTGGCAGGAATCCACCGGGACAACTCTGTGCGTTCCCTCCTCATAAATACCAGAAATCACATCACCATTCCTCCTATGCTTGAATACGGCATGAACCTTATTCCGATAATAATAAGGTTCATCCATCCCTTTAATTTCATGCACCGTACCGTATTGTTTTAACAGTTTCCGAACTCTCCGCTCTTTTTCCTTTAACTGCGTTTCATAGGGAGTTCCCTGATATTTACACCCTCCACACTTTTTCGCATAGGGACATTTTTCTAACATAGCTTTATCCATCCTTTATCTTTGATATTTAAGATGCCAGGGTCAAAAGGTCATAAACCACGTTGTGCTTGCACATAAGTGGTTTTATGCCTTTATGACCCGCCCCAATATGAGAATAAAAGTGGGGCGCATGCCCCACGATATTCGAATTTGGGGCAGAATTGTGGAAGTGCGCAGCACGAAACAATTCGTCAGGCATCTTTTGAGCACAACATCATATTCAAGAGTATACCATGCTTTTCCCCAAAACTCGACAATTTTCTCAAATCCATTTTACTTTCCCCCCCGCTCCCCTTATAATGAAGTCAGAAAATGTAACTTGTTCAGCTATCTAAAGGAGTTTACTATGAAAAAATCGATTGTTTTTATTTTACTTACCTCTCTGTTTACAGGCGCTTTCTCTGCCTGCCAGCCCACAGATGCCATGACCTCTGCGCCTCAGTCTTCAGAAAGCGCCCCGGTTTCTCCAGAGCCTTCCGAACCAGCCCCTACAGCAGAAGAGACACCCACTCCGGCATCCACTGAGGAAGCCTCTTCCGATCCGTCTTCCTCACCGGATGAGTCAGAAGCTCTCTCTGAAACAGACTCATTCTCTGTGAATACTGAAAATTCTCTTCTGTTTCATGAAAAAGGCGTAACCATTCTGGCTTCTCCATGGGATTCTGAGCTCTCTGCGCTTCCTGTTCAGTTGGAAAATACCTCTGAGCAAAATTATATCTTACAGCTTACAGATACCTCTGTAAACGGAAGTATGATTGAATCTTCTTTCAGCCAGAATCTGGATGCCCATTCTCAGACGAATGCCCAGATTGAATTTTCCAGCCAGCTTCTCAGTGAAAATGGAATCCAGAGCGTTTCCCAGATCCAGACTCGCATTCTTCTTCTGGACGCAGTTACTTTTGAAACGCTGTACACCTCCGATTTGCTTACTATCACATTGAACGGCTCTGCCCCCTCCCAGACTGCCCCTCAGGATGGGGAAACCATCTATGAGCAGGATGGACTAAAAATCCTCTCTCTTGGACTGGAAGAAGACCCCACCTGGGGAAAATCCTGGAAAGTTTCTGTCACCAATAACAGTCAAAAAGATCTTGTTGTGGCTGCGTCCAGCGCCATCGTTAATGACAGTACTCTGGATGTGATTTTTTCTGTGAAAGTTCCTGCTGGAAAATCCGCCGTCGGATCTATGACTCTTTTTCAAAATGATCTGGATAAATACCAGATTCAGAATATCACGGATTTGGAAGTTTCTCTGGACTTTCAGGATCCTTCTACCTATCAGACGATACAGACGACCGATCCGCTTTTTGTTCATTTTTCTTCCTGAGTATCTTTTCATGCAAAAATGAGGCTGTTTCCAGCCTCATTTTTGTCCCTCATCTATTCTCCCAATCCGTCTTCTACCAACTCTACCAGGTGTTTCAGAGCCTCCTCTTCATCAGCTCCTTCACTGATCAGAACAATCTCATCATTAAATTTTACACAAGCCCCCAAAATACTCAGTACACTTTTGGCATTTGATACCCCACCCTGAAATTCAAAGGTGATGTGTGACTGAAATAACATAGCCTCTTTACATAAAATTCCTGCCGGTCTCAGATGAAGTCCTGTAGGATTTTTAATTCTTACTTTTTGCTTTACCATAGAATACCCCTTTACTCCTTTGTATTTTCCGTCTTTGCCAGTTGAATGGTAGCGAGGGTATTTTCCACCTGTTCATACCCTTCTGGAAGTTTCACAGTCACCGGTACGGAGTACTCCCCTGCCACTTTATCTGTCAAATCCACGGAAGCCTTGATATCCTTCGCTTTTAACTGTTCCAGATCCGCTTCCGTACCTTTTACCCGCACAATCACACTTCCCTGTGTGAACATAACTTTCAAATTCTCTCCCAATCCACTGATAATGATATCGCTGGTATCTACTTCAAATTCTTTACTTCCATAAGGAAGAATACTCACTCTTACCAGCAGAGACTGTGTCATATTTTCCGGAATTTTAAAACCGTCTTCCTCTTTCAACAGAGAATTCAGCTTGATATTTGCCTCCAGATCCTGATTGCTTCCCTCCACATTGATCAGACTGGCTGGAATCTCTACCGTATTTCCATTTTCTGCCAGCTTCACCAAAGCTTCTTCGCTTCCCGCAACAGAAATTGTCTCCGGTGTGGTAGTAATCTTTTCCACTTCATATCCCGGCGCCGGAGTTCCACTGTAGCTGGCGCTAACTTTAATATTATCTACCACTCTCCACAGATCTACATTTACGTCCATGGTTCCGTCTTCTTTCAAACCGATCAGATTCAGATATTCTTTTGCATCCTCTGTCACAGTTGCTTCTCCATTCTGATCCATAAGCGTAATCTTAGCAGAGCGTTCAGAATCTGTATCCATTCCCGATACATTAATAGTAGCCACCACACTCTTGATTTTATTCACGGTGCTTTCCGGTCCTCGAATACTGATTTTTTCCATTGCCGGTTCACATTCTCCAATCACATAACCTGCCGCCGGAGTACCAGTAGTATTTACCGTCACCACAAATTCTTTTGTCTCCACTTCTTCAATCGATACAGGAATCGTCTTGGGATAAATATCCACATTTTTCATGCTGATTCCACGGGTTTCTTTTACCTCCACGGGAACATACACCACATCTGCATCCTCGTCCATTTCCACAATCTGATGCATATCGGCAACTGCCACAATATCGCTCTCCCGATTGCTCACCACAGAAGTCTTTCCATTCACGTAGACTTTCACTTCCCGGTCCGCATCCTCAATCTGATACGTCTTACCCGAATCCGTAATATAATCATCATTGGCAACTTCTACTTTCACATCATATTCTGCCCGGATCACCGGATCACTGGCGCTGGAAGCAAACAGCCAGATCAGTATCGCTGCCAGAACAGAAACGATTTTCAGGGACAGATTACGAGTCAGTCTTTTCTTCATGTCTCCCCCGTCCTTTCCATATCTTAAATTTCCCGCTGTCTTCTTTTGATCCCGGTTTTGCCTTTAACTTATTCAATTCTTCTCTGAGAGTACCCGGAGTTACCCCTGTATAAATCTTTCCTCCCATAGTATAAGAAACTTTTCCTGTTTCCTCGGAAACGATGATCGTAAGGGCATCGCTGACTTCACTGATCCCCACACCAGCCCTGTGTCTCGTTCCCAGACTCTTATTCAGAGCCAGATTATCTGACAGGGGGAGATAACAGGTAGCTGCCACGATTCTGTCATTTCGCACAATAACCGCTCCATCATGCAGAGGCGTATTATGTTCAAAAATATTGATCAGCAGCTGGCTGCTGATAGCCGAATCTATGGCAATTCCGGTTTTCTCATATTCTTTCAGGATAATATTCTGTTCCACCACGATCAGCGCCCCCGTTTTTACCTCTCCCATAGCGTAAACAGCATGGATCAGTTCGCTGATCGTTCTGTCGCTGATCCTTTCCTCCACTGTTTTACCTGTCTCAAAGGGAATCAGTGTAGCAAGCATTTTCTTCTCACCCAACTGCTCCAAAACCCTGCGAAGCTCCGGCTGAAAAATGACGATCACACCGGTAATTGCCACAACACTCAGCTGCTTACAGATCCACAGAATCGTATCCATGTGGAAGATTGCCGCCAATATCAGAAAAATAACAACCAGCAAAACTCCCTTCAGCAGCATATACGCTCTGGTATTCTTAACCCAGACCATGAGATAATATACAAATACAGCGATCAATAAAATCTGCACAATATCAATGATGCCAAAAGTTACCGGCAATGACATCTGGGAAATCTGTAATTTTACTCTCAAATAATCGATGATATTGATCTTATCCACGCTCTCACTCCCTTCCCCGTAACTTTTCTTTTCCTCTAAAGATCTTTCAGGGATTCCTCTAATCGAGACTCATAATCCACATTCGTCTGCGAAACTTCCTCTCCCGACTCCTCCACCGGATTGGAAATTGTCTCCTCCCTGTTCAACTGTTTCTGAAGTCCTGTAAACGCAATCGTTTCCTGCGGAACAGGACCGGGCTGTATCTCTGCTTCTCCAATGGTTTTCACCGTAACATTTTTCCCGGCAATACTCATCTTAGGAACCGCTTTTACATAATAGTAATACTCATCATCTTCAAACTGCAGATGCTCTGTCCTGCTATAGTCCACATGGAACAGAAAGAATTCCAGAACCTCCGCAACCACTACTGCTCCAACAGCTCCTGCGAGCAGAGGAACAATTGGATTTTTCACATCCAGCATCAGTCCACCGGCTGCAATAATCACAATATAGGAAATTCCCCCTGCAAAAATAGCAATCTGCCACGCGTAATCCACGGAACGTTTGCGAATTACATTTACAATCAAAAGCACTGCCACAAAAGCGATCACCTGAAGCAGCATCTCCTGATTTTTCAAAATCCCATCCAGAAGGATCTTCAGATTCTGCGCCATTTCCTTTGGATCGGCGCCCCGAAACATAGATGCATTCTTATCTACCATATCGATAAAATAATAAACGATCACACCACATCCAGCGGAAACGGCTGATGCCGGTCCCTTCGCCAACCCATAACCAATAGGAACCGCACAGGGAATTCCCAACTGAAAGGCCATAGGAGTAAGAAGCAGAATCAAAGCATCTCCCGGAGTAAATCTTAAATACAAGATAAACAAGATCAGCATCAGAGCTGCTGCAAAACCTGCCACCTCAATCCCTACGCCATAACACTGCACGATCACAAAAACAATTCCGAAGAATACTGTCAAATTCAACGGAAGTATCGAACAGATCAGGGAAAGTATCAGGAGCAGAAAAATATTATCCAGCGCCTCCATCTGTCCCATACTGCTGTTAATCCCTTTCAATATGGCAAATGCCAGAATAAACTTAAAAACCGGCAAGAGAAAGGTACTGTATCTGGCATAAATCTGTTTCAATTTTTCTCTCAATTCCAAGAGCAAGGTCATAAACTACTCCTCCTGCTTTCCTGTTTTCTATTTTTTGCTTTTTCCTCTTCTTTATAATATTCTTCCAGTTCCTCCAATCTCTGCTCATATCCCTGCACAGATCTCTGAGCTCTAGAATATCGGAGAGAATATATCGCATATGTCACTACGGAATAGACAGTAAGGGTAATAATATATCCACCGATCACCGCCACTCCCACCAATAAGATATTCATTCGATGAATATTATCCAGAAAGTAATCCAGAAAATAGGAGCCGATCAGCCCCAGAATCACCACATAAGCAATACTGGCGAGAAAAAAATTCCTGAAAAGAGCCAGCCCCAGATAATCGCTCCGATAATATCGGGAAATCTTCAGCTCTTCTTTTCCATGCTGATTTTCATACCGCGCAAGATCAGTCATCAGACGGATTTTCTTTTCATCTAACATTTTATCACCTGCTTTACTTCTCTATACTCACCTGTAGGTACCCGGCGCTTCCTTTCCCCGGAAAGCGTCTGTATTTATTGTATCATATCTTTTTTACTATTGAAAGAGATTTTTGGCAGTGGATCACATACCATTTCCAATACAGAGCGTCAGAAAATATACTTCTTTCACCCCCTGCTGTTTCAACTTTCCGGCTATGGCATTGACAGTACTTCCAGTAGTATAAATGTCATCCACCAGCAATACCTTTTCATACGTTCCTGCCTGACTATTCACATAGAATGCCTGTTCCAGATTCCTGCGTCTGTCCTGTCTGTTTAATTCTTTCTGTGCTTTTGTGAATTTTTTGCGCAGCACCAGATCGGTCCGAAGGGGTATAGAAAACCCGCTGCTGATTTTATCTGCCAGCAATTCTGCCTGATTATATCCTCTGATCTGCCGTTTCTTTTTGTGAATGGGAACGGGAACGATCACCTCCGGCTGCACCCGGAGAATAAATTCTTTCCCATACCAACACATAAGTTTTCCCAGAAATTCCCCGTATTCTTTCCGCTCATGAAACTTAAGCCCCATCAGAGCATCTTTTAAAACTCCCTGGTACAAAAACAAACCGCATCCGCTGTCATAATTCTGAGGATGAGCAGTACAGTCGTGACAATACTCCCTCTCTTCCCTCTCTATGGGCTTTCCACATTTCTTACACCGTGGCTCCTGGACAGGAACGGGCATCTTCTTCTTACACTTACTGCAAAGATATATTTCTTTTCTCAAAAGAATCTCATCACAAAATGCGCATCTTCTGGGATATATCCAATCCAAAAGATATTCTGTTATTCCCTGCATCCGCCCGCTCCTTTCCATCTCACTGCTGGGCCAATTCCTGAATCCTCTGATCCAGACTGGTATACCGGCTTTTTTCCTGTTTATTATGTATCATTGCCTGAAACGTCACTTCACTTCCTACCACCGTAACGCACCGCTTTGCTCTGGTTACCGCCGTGTACAACAAATTTCTGCTCATAAGCATCTTTGGTCCGCCCAAAAGCGGAAGGATAACCGCCGGATATTCGCTTCCTTGAGACTTATGAATTGTAACGGCATAAGCCAATTCCAGTTCTTCCAACTGTTTAAACGTATATTCTACATAACGACATTCTTCAAAAACTACCGTCATTGTTTCCGCATACGTATTGATCTCATGGACGATTCCCATATCCCCGTTAAACACTCCCACGCCTTTTTCCACCGGTATGTTATATTTTCCGCGGATTTCCCATTCCAACTGATAATTATTCTTGATCTGCATGACTTTATCTCCCTCCCGGAAAAGACCTCCGCCATGCTCTTTTTCTCTTTTCTTTTTGTCTGCCGGATTCAGATACTTCTGCAGCACCTCATTCAGCCGCTCTACTCCCAGCAATCCTTTCCGCATAGGCGTAAGTACCTGAATATCCAACGGTTTTGCCTCCACATAGGGCGGCAGTTTTTTCTGAACCAGATAGACGATGGACGCCACGATCACATCCGCATCATATCGTTTCAGAAAGAAAAAGTCCTTGCTGTTATTATTGATACTGATTTCCTCTCCCGCATTGATCTTATGAGCATTCACTACAATATCACTCTCCGTTGCCTGCCGAAAGATCTTATTCAGTTTTACCACGCAGAAACATTGAGAATCTATAATGTCTTTCAACACCCTACCGGGCCCTACGCTGGGAAGCTGATTCACGTCTCCCACCAAAATCAGACGGGTTCCCACCTGAACCGCCGTAAGAAGCGCATGCATAAGGGAAATATCCACCATGGACATCTCGTCAATAATGATCACATCCGCCTCCAGCGGATTTTCCTCATTTCGTTCAAAATGCGCGGCAGCCGACGATTCCTCCATCATACCGGTCAGCTCTAAAAGGCGATGGATCGTAGAAGCCTCATAACCGGTAGTCTCCGTCATCCTTTTCGCTGCCCTCCCTGTGGGCGCCGCCAAATAAATATCCATCCCTTCCAGCTCAAAGTACTGGATCAGGGCATTGATCGTGGTAGTCTTTCCCGTACCGGGACCTCCGGTGATCACCAGAACGCCGTTTCTCACTGCCTCTACCACTGCGTTTCTCTGCTCCGTCTCCAGCTCCAGTCCATTTTTTTTCTCAATAAATTCCAGACGTTTCCGAATCTTGTACTCGTCTTCGTCATTTTCAATATTCAATTCTGTCAGTCTGCGTGCTGTATCCAATTCCAGATAATAATATTGGCTGGCATAGACGATCCTGCGCCTTTCTTCCCCCGAAATCTCTTCTTTGATCACGACCTTCCGGTCCATGGCAAGATCCATCACATGCTTTTCCATAAACGACGCCTCTACGCCCAAAATTTCAGAAGCTCTGGAAAGAAGCACCTCCTCGGGGAGATACACATGCCCTTCTCCTGCTGCCAGGGAAAGTACATAGAAAAGTCCGCTCTTAATACGGTAATCAGAATCCGTATGAATGCCGATCCTGCCAGCGATCTCATCGGCAATGCGAAAACCGATCCCCTGAATATCTTCTGCCAGGCGATAAGGATTTTCCCGCAGTACACTGTAAACCCGGGAACCGTATTTTCCGTAAATCTTCACGCCCAGCGCCACAGAAATCCCATACTGCTGAAGAAACATCATAGCGCTTCGCATCTCCGACTTCTCTGCTACCTGCTGTGCGATCTCTCTGGCTTTTGCCTCACTGATCCCTTTCACCTCTGCAAGACGCTCCGGTTCTTCGTCCAGAATCCGCATGGTATCCTCTCCGAATCTCCTGACAATTCTTGCAGCCAAAGCGGCTCCAATGCCTTTAATGGCACCGGAGCCCAGATATCTTTCCATAGCAATAGTATCTTCCGGTATCTTGGTCTCATAGGAATCCACCTTAAGTTGCTGTCCATAGGTGGCATGTTCCACATACGTGCCATGCAGTTCCAGAAGTTCTCCCTCGCTTACGTATTCAAAAATACCTACACAGGTAACTTCCGAACCCTCTGACATCAGATTCAGCACTGTGTAGCCATTATCCTCATTCCGAAATATAATATGTTCTACATATCCTTCGATCGTATCCTGCATATCGTTCCTATTTTCCTAACTTTGCCATCATTTCTACATACATACCAGTTCCCTCTGCCACTGCACAGGCAGGATTCTCCGCCGTCATCGTGTTAATTCCGGTATGTTCTGTGAGACTCTCCTCCAAACCTTCCAAAAGCGCTCCGCCTCCGGTAAGTACGATTCCCCGCTCCACAATATCTGCCGCAAGCTCCGGCGGTGTCTTCTCCAGTACTCCATGCACCGCTTCCACAATCTTTGTTGTAGACTCCTGCAAAGCCTCCCGCACTTCCTCTGAAGTAAGCGTTACCGTCTTGGGAAGTCCCGTGATCACATTTCTTCCCTTGACCTCCATCGTCTCGATCTGCGGCCGTTTGCAGGCAGTTCCTATCTTGATTTTTACCGCTTCGGCTGTCTGCTCTCCGATAAACAGATTATGCGCCTTGCGCACATGGCGGATGATTGCCTCGTCAAAATCATTCCCTGCCACCTTGATAGAAGCAGATACCACAACGCCTCCCAGAGAAATCACTGCTATATCTGTAGTACCGCCTCCAATATCCACGATCAGATTGCCGAAAGGCTTCGTAATATCAATGCCTGCTCCGATCGCCGCCGCAATGGGTTCTTCAATAATATGCACTTCCCGGGCTCCCGCCTGATAAGTGGCCTCTTCCACTGCCTTTCTCTCCACCTCTGTGACTCCGCTTGGAACACAAATACTGATTCTCGGTTTTCGGAAAGCTTTCCTTCCCATGGCTTTCTGTATAAAATGCTTCAGCATCTTCTCTGTGATCATGTAATCAGAAATCACGCCCTGACGCAGCGGCCGGA
>HF995382.1:29946-32779 GCA_000432335.1 Firmicutes bacterium CAG:646 | reverse complement strand
TCTTTATCATAAGCAACCACGGACGGCTCCTTTAGCACGATCCCTTTTCCCTTTGTGTAGACCAGAATACTGGACGTTCCCAAATCAATTCCGATATCTGCTGATGCCATAATTATCCCCTTTCAAACATCAATACCTGTCCGATCTTACAATCCGAACAGGTACTGACCATTTCTTTCTCATTATAAACAATTCCCTGGAAAATGAAAAGCGTTTTTTAAAGGTATTTTTCGACATATCGTCCCGTATAAGAGTCTGGATTCGCTGCGACTTCCTCCGGCGTTCCTTTGGCGATCACCGTTCCTCCCCGGTCTCCTCCCTCCGGTCCGATGTCGATAATATAGTCTGCTGTCTTGATCACATCCAGATTATGCTCGATCACCACTACTGTATTTCCACCCTCGGACAGACGGTGCAAAATCTCAATCAGCTTGTGTACATCTGCAAAATGAAGTCCCGTCGTCGGCTCGTCCAGAATGTAGATCGTCTTTCCCGTACTTCTTCTGGACAGTTCCGTTGCCAGCTTCACCCTCTGGGCTTCGCCTCCCGACAGCGTTGTTGACGGCTGCCCCAGACGGATATAAGAAAGCCCCACGTCATAGAGCGTTTCAATCTTTCTTCGGATAGAAGGAACGTTCTCAAAGAACTTTACAGCCTCCTCCACCGTCATATTCAGCACATCATAAATGCTCTTACCCTTATATTTGACTTCCAGTGTCTCCCGATTATAACGCTTTCCCTGACACACCTCACAGGGCACATACACATCCGGCAGAAAATGCATCTCAATCTTGATAATACCATCACCGCTGCACGCCTCGCACCTTCCGCCTTTTACATTAAAGCTGAAGCGCCCCTTCTTATATCCTCTCGCCTTCGCATCGGCTGTTGCCGCAAAAAGATCCCGGATCTGATCAAATACCCCTGTATAAGTGGCAGGATTAGAACGGGGCGTCCTTCCAATCGGAGACTGGTCGATATTGATCACCTTGTCCAGCTGCTCCATTCCCTCGATTTTCCGACATTCTCCCGGTATCATCCGCGCCCGGTTCAGCTTCCTTGCCAGATGCTTATATAAAATCTCATTTACCAGCGAACTCTTTCCGGAACCGGAAACTCCCGTCACGCAGGTAAACACTCCCAGAGGAAACTTTACGTCGATATTCTTCAGATTATTCTGCTTTGCCCCCCGCACTGTGAGCCATCCTGTCGGTTTTTTCCTCACCTCAGGCACCGGAATCCTGACCCTTCCGCTAAGATACGCTCCGGTAATGGATTTTTCATTCTGCATCAACTCTTCCGCAGTACCAATTCCCACCAGTTCTCCACCGTGTTCTCCTGCGCCGGGACCGATATCCACAATGCAGTCTGCCTCCCGCATCGTATCTTCATCGTGTTCCACTACAATCAGAGTATTCCCCAAATCTCTCAGATGACACAGCGTCTTTAAAAGTTTGTCATTATCCCTCTGATGCAGACCAATGCTTGGCTCATCCAGAATATATGCCACGCCCACCAGACCGGAACCAATCTGCGTAGCCAGACGGATTCTCTGCGCCTCACCGCCGGAAAGTGTAGCCGTAGCTCTCGACAGCGTCAGATATTCCAGCCCTACATCCATCAAAAATCCCACACGGGCTCTGATCTCCTTCAAAATCTGACTGCCGATCAATTTCTGTGTCTCCGTCAGTTCCAGATTCTTCATAAAATCTGTAAGCAAGGCAATAGACATGGAAGTAATCTCATAAATATTCTTGTCCCCCACCGTCACTGCAAGAGACTCCGGTTTCAATCGCTGTCCCTTACACACATGACAGGGCGTGATCTGCATAAATGTCTCATATTCCTGTTTCATGGTATCCGAACCAGTTTCCCGATATCTTCTTTCTACATTTTTGATCAGACCCTCAAACGCTACATCATAGACGCCTTCTCCTCTCTGACCTTTGTAATAAACCTTTACAGAATGACCATTTGTTCCGTGAAGAAGCACATCATGAATCTCCTTGGGATAGTCCTGAAACGGCGTATCCAGATCAAAATGATATTCCTGACACAAAGCGTCCAGAATCGCCCGGGTAAAACTTCCTTTATCCGTACAGGACTGCCACCCCATCACTGCAATCGCTCCCTGATTAATAGACAGACTGGTATCCGGTATCATCAGCCTTTCATCAAATTCCATCTTATATCCCAGACCCAGACAATGGGGGCAGGCTCCAAAAGGGTTGTTAAAGGAAAAACTTCTGGGTTCTATCTCATCCACACTGATACCACAGTTGGGGCAGGAAAAACTCTGACTGAAATTCATAAACTTCCCGTCCATGGTATCTACTACTAAAAGTCCATCTGCCAGATTCAGCACGCTCTCAATAGAATCCGTCAGTCTCTTCTCAATGCCCGGCTTCACTGCCAGACGGTCTACCACAATAGAAATGTTATGCTTAATATTCTTATCCAGAGCGATCTCCTCGGACAGATCATAGAGACTGCCATCCACCGATACACGCACATATCCGCTCTTTTTCGCCTGTTCCAGAACCTTTTCATGGCGTCCCTTTCTTCCTCGCACCACCGGAGCCAGCAACTGAATCCTGGTACGCTCCGGGAGCGCCATAATCTGATCTACCATCTGATCTACCGTCTGCTTCGCAATAACTTTTCCACACTTTGGACAATGAGGAATCCCAATCCGGGCATACAGCAAACGAAAATAATCATAAATCTCCGTTACTGTTCCCACAGTAGACCTGGGATTTCTGTTAGTGGACTTCTGATCTATGGAAATAGCCGGAGAGAGTCCCTCAATGCTTTCCACATCCGGTTTCTCCAT
>HF995382.1:2420-29816 GCA_000432335.1 Firmicutes bacterium CAG:646 | reverse complement strand
TCCCGTAAGCACTACAAACTTATCTCTGGGGATATCCACACTCAGATTCTTCAAATTATTTTCATTCGCTCCCCGGATCTTAATATATTTTTTTTCAGAATTGCCTCCTGTCATCGTCATTCTCCTTGCTCTTCATTTCCTCTGCTATCGATCTGTCTCACATTTTGTTTCTATAGTCAGCATATACCAAACATGTGTTCTTGTCAAGCCCGGTTTTCACAATTCTTTTACGCAGCGCGAAACAATGTTACTGTTCACTCCGTTCACAGTAACGAGCCAAAATTCATTCCAGATTGCCTACGGCAATGGAATTTTGGCTTGTATGTCTCGGGTTTTGGCATATACATGCCAAAACACCTCGCGGGACAGTGCAGTATGAACAGTAACGAAACAATCCGTCAGACATCTTTTATGCTAAAGGAATGACTCAGTCCAGCAGAAAATCTGCCAGGATAGGATTGCTCACGCTGATCCCCCTCCGGGTAAGGCGCAAATACCCTCCCATCTCTTCCAAAAGTTCCATTCTCTTATATTTTTCCAGAACTTCCCCATATACCTGCTCCAGTGGTATACCAAACATCTCGTAAAACCTCGCCACGGAAATTCCTTCTGTCATACGAAGTCCCAGAAACATAAACTCCTCCATCTGTTCCTGCACTGTAAGAATTTCCCGCTCTTCCCGTATCTTTGCCGCACTGTCGCTGTTGTTCAGGTAATTTTCCATATTCCGGGTATTGGAAAATCTTGTCTCTCCTACCAGTGAAGCGCTTCCAAGCCCCAGACCAAGATACTCCTTCCGCTGCCAGTACCCCAGATTATGCCGGCATTCCCGCCCTGGGCGCGCATAATTTGAGATCTCATACTGATGGTACCCCCAGTTCTCCAGAATCTCCCGGGTACGCTCATACATGTTCCGCTCTTCCTCCTCATCCGGAAGTTCCAGCTTCTGACTGGCAAAAGGGGTTCCCTCTTCTATGATCAAACTGTAAGCGGAAATATGTTCCGGCTTTAGCTGTGCCGTTTTATACAGACTATCTTCCCAGGAAGCTAAACTCTGTCCCGGAAGACCGGACATCAGATCCACATTGATATTGGAAAAGCCTGCCTCCCGCGCCATGGAAAAGCTTTCAAGAAACTCCTCCCAGGTATGGATTCTTCCCAACAGTTTCAATTCCCGGTTATCTCCCGACTGACACCCAAAACTGATCCGATTAATTCCCGCCTGTCGGTAAACCGCCAGTTTTCCCAGATCCACAGTACCCGGATTTGCCTCGATAGAAATTTCCGCATCCTGTCTCACGTTAAAATGCGTATATACCTTTTCCAGGACCTCTGCCATCCACTGTTCCGAAAATACAGACGGCGTCCCGCCTCCTATAAAAATACTGGAAACCTCCGAATCTGCGAAACTTTCCACATTTTCAATCTCTCTGATCAGCGCTTCTTTATAGGATTTCTGCGCCTCATAATCTGCCGGACCTGACAGAAAATCACAATACGCACACTTCCTTACACAAAAAGGAATATGTATATACAATTCCAATTCTTTCTTCATCTTCTCACCTTTGATCTCCGGAAATTATAAAAAATGAGACTGTCATTTTCAGATATGCTGAGAATAACAGCCTCATTTTTTAATCTTCATCCAATTTCAATACACTCATAAATGCCTTCTGCGGAATCTCTACATTTCCCACCTGACGCATTCTCTTCTTTCCTTCTTTCTGTTTTTCCAGAAGTTTCTTCTTACGGGAAATATCGCCGCCGTAGCATTTAGCCAGAACGTCTTTTCTCATCGCCCGCACGGTCTCCCGGGCAATGATCTTCCCGCCTACTGCTGCCTGAATCGGGATCTCAAAAAGCTGTCTCGGAATCTCTTCCTTCAGCTTTTCACACATCTTTCTTCCCCGCTCATAAGCAGAACCCTCAAAAACGATAAAGGAAAGGGCATCCACTTCTTCCTTATTTACCAGAATATCCAGTTTCACCAAGTCGCTGCGCTCATAGCCTAACATCTCGTAATCAAAAGAAGCATAGCCTTTGGAACGGGATTTCAGCGCATCAAAGAAGTCATAGATGATCTCATTTAACGGCATATGATAAGTGAGCAGCGCGCGGGTGGTCTCCATATATTCCATTCCCTGATACTGCCCTCTTCGTTCCTGGCACAGATCCATGATGGGACCGATAAATTCTGTGGTAACCATGATCTCTGCCTTCACCATAGGCTCTTCCATATACTCAATCGTAGAAGGGTCCGGGAGATTGGAAGGATTCGTCAGATCGATCACCTCACCGTTTGTCTTATGCACCTTGTAAATAACGCCGGGAGCCGTCGTTACCAGATCCAGATTGTATTCTCTCTCCAGACGTTCCTGGATGATTTCCAGATGGAGCAGCCCCAAAAATCCACAGCGGAATCCAAATCCCAGAGCAATCGAAGTCTCCGGCTCATAAAACAGAGACGCGTCATTTAACTGAAGCTTCTCCAGCGCATCCCTGAGATCTCCGTATTTCGCTCCGTCTGCCGGATATACACCGCAGTATACCATAGGATTTACTTTCTTATATCCGGGCAGCGGCTGGGCGCAGGGACGATTTTTGTCTGTTACGGTATCACCCACCCGGGTATCCTTTACATTTTTGATACTGGCAGTAAAATAACCTACCAATCCGGCGCTCAGTTCTTCACAGGGAATAAACTGTCCCGCTCCAAAATAACCTACCTCCACCACATCTGCTGCAGCGCCTGTAGCCATCATCTGCACCGTCATCCCTTTTTTCAGCGTTCCCTCTTTGATTCTGCAAAATACGATAACTCCTTTATAGGAATCGTATACGGAGTCAAAAATCAAAGCCTCCAGCGGAGCTGAAGGATCCCCTGTGGGAGCCGGGATTTTTTCCACGATCTGCTCCAGAACCTCTTCGATATTCAGCCCCATTTTGGCAGATATCTGAGGAGCATCCTGTGCCTCGATCCCGATCACATCTTCGATCTCATTGATGACCCGTTCCGGATCAGCGCTGGGAAGATCGATCTTATTGATCACCGGCATCACATCCAGATCATGATCCAGAGCCAGATATACATTTGCCAGCGTCTGCGCCTCGATTCCCTGAGCGGCGTCCACCACTAAAACCGCGCCGTCACAGGCAGCCAGACTTCTGGATACCTCATAATTAAAATCCACATGTCCCGGAGTATCAATGACGTTAAAAATATACTCCTCTCCATCTTTTGCTTTATATATGATACGCACTGTCTGCGCTTTGATGGTAATACCCCTCTCACGCTCCAGATCCATATTATCCAACACCTGCGACTGCATCTCGCGCTCTGTAAGCAATCCTGTTTTTTCTATAATGCGGTCCGCCAATGTGGACTTTCCATGGTCAATATGCGCTATAATACAGAAATTTCTGATCTTACTCTGATCGATCACTGCCACTTTTGTACCTCCTTCGTGTTCTTATTGGTTGATTATAGCACGTTTCTCTCCTGTTTGTCATTCCCCTTTTAGCACCTTATTTAAAATAACACTGAAGGGTTCCATGGCATTCATAGCCTCCTGCACCGTATTTGTCTGGGCTCCCACCTCCAGCAAAATGGATTTGGGACGCACATGGAGATTATACCGATAGCCCTTCAGATAGATACACCGGGTAAAATGAGGGTAGTATTTTGCCGCCTGATAGGACAGTTGGAAAGAAAATGCGAGATTATCAGAAATATAAGGATTCGGCAGCGAATCCAGACTGCCATTATTTACTGTCCTGCTCAATCCATTAAAAAACATAACCTGCGCCGTAGGTTTTCCGTTAATTTCCGTCACCAGATGTTTATCCTCATCTACTCCATCTCTGTGCAGATCGATCACTACCTCGATAGACGGATTCTCCGCCAACACCTGTTCCAGCACGGGAAGCGCATACGTATACGCTTCACTCCGATCCAACTCTCCCCCCATCAGATCAAAGGTTTCCTTAATATGGAGCACCTGATACCCATACACATCCCGCAAAATAGATTCCAGATAATTTCCCACGCCGATCACACTGGTATTTTCATCCCCTTCTATCGAATCAATATAGCCTTCCTGAGAATGGGTATGATAAATCAGAATCTGGGGGCTGCTATTGTCCCCTTTCATCGTGAGATCGTCCCCCAGCAAAGAAGCCGCATCCATCTGACTGCTGTCAATAGTGGTATTTGGATCTACCACAAAAAAATTATTCAGCAGATAATTAAAATCACTGAGTTGTTCCATGGACAGATCTTTCGTGGACGGCGCTTCCACTGCCGTAGTCCACGCAGGCATTTCCGGCTGGCTTTCTTCCTCAGCATCCATACCTTCTCCTGCCGTAATCCCCTGCTGTGCTCCATCTGCCACACATTTTCCTGCTTCTTCCCTGGACTTTGCCCTGACCGCCTCATTTTCTTCACGCACCGCCTGCCCCTGATTTTCCGCCAACAGCCGCTCTGTGATCGTTTTTCCATTTGCCTCAATAATTTCATGGCAAGTACTCTCGTCCTCTATCACCGGTTCCACCGTTTTATTTTCCTTTAAATATGTAAACAGGGGAAATTCTTCCCCTACCTGTTCCCACACACGCGCCAAAAACGTCTGACTTTTTCCTTCCTCATAAAGACTTCCCGGAAGATACCAGGCGATACACTCCTCTTCCACCGCCCCATAAGCCATTTTCAGAATTTCCCTGCTCTTTTCCGAGGGATTCTCCCGAAGCTTCAAAAAACCTCTGGCTCCCAGATATCCTCCCAGAAGAACCGCCGCTCCCCACAGGATCATCTGTACCGTCTTTTCCGATTTTGTCATCCCTTCCCTCCTTTGCAGGATTGGTACAACCCTATTAAAAAAGATATGAAAAATCCCCGGAAAATATACCTCGCCTCATTCCCGGGCAAACGCCATATTCAGCCCCTCAGAAATGGTATAGCTGAGCATTTTCACCGTTTCATCCACATCCTTCGGCGTTACAAACATACTGTGCAGCCTGGGTGTGATCAGTTCTCCCAGAAACTCCTCCATTTCCGCCTCCTCCAGGCTTTCCAGAAGGTGAGCGATCGCATCGTGAACGATGGTAGCCGCATCCACCACTGTAGGTACCCCGATACCGATCACCGGGATTCCCAGAGATTCCTGATTCAGCCCCGTTCGAAAATTCAACACCCCAGAACCGGGATTGATTCCCGTATCCGTAATCTGGATCGTACAGTTGAGTCGTTTCATACTCCGAGCAGCCAAAGCGTCAATGGCGACCACCACATCTGGCTTTGTCTCTGCGATCACCCCCCGGATGATCTCCATGGTTTCCATCCCCGTCTGCGCCATCACTCCGGGAACAAGACTGCTGACCAGATGCACTTTCTCCTCTCCCATCCCCGCCTTGCCATATTCCTTCACAATATGCCGGGTAATTTTCAGATTCTGTATCACCCGAGGTCCCAGCGCATCCGGCGTGATATCCCGGTTTCCCAACCCCACCACCAAAACAGACCGTTCCTTTTCCAGATGAAGCAGCTCCTTCAAATGATGAGCCAGCTCCCTGGAAATTTCCCGGTGGTAATCCTCATCCGGCACTACCAGATTGGGCGCCTCCATGGTGATATACGTTCCTTTGGGCTTTTCCATCACCCGCGCTCCGTGATCTGTCTCAATCCGCACCAGGGTAGTGCGAAGATCAAGCTCCTCCTGATATTTTTCATGAATTGCAACCCCCTTAATCTCCACATGATCTTTCTCGAATTTCTCTTTACTCTCCACCGCAAGATCGGTGCGTACCCGATACGACCCAAGCATACTCAGTCTCCTTTCTCTGTCCGGAAAAATCCATTCCTGATAATTTTCCCGCTGATGTTAGAATTTCCACTTTTTCCTTAAATATTCCCGGAAAATCTATTGACAAACGGTGGGCTTTGTCCTAAACTATATGCGTATGTGTAGATTAGCCTGTCCGTGTCTGGGCTGATCCTGATGAAAATTATGTATGATATTATTGGAGGTCAATAAAATGGCAAATATTAAATCTGCAAAGAAAAGAATCCTGGTAAACAGAACAAAAGCTGAAAGAAATAAATCTATCCGTTCTGCAGTAAAAACTGCAATCAAAAAAGTAGATACAGCAGTTGCTAACAATGATGCAGCAGCAGCTAAGGCAGCTCTGCCGGCAGCTATCTCTGCAATCAACGCTGCAGCTTCCAAAGGTGTATATCACAAAAACAATGCGGCAAGAAAAGTTTCCCGCATCTCCAAAGCTGTTAATACACTTGCTTAATATCGGCTGATTAAGTAAATGAAAAGGACAATCATCCCGTCAACGATTGTCCTTTTTTTGTTTTCTTTATTTTCACTTCTTCCGGGCATATTTTACGATCAAAAGCTCTACACTCAGCACATCCTGAAGCTTTCCGGTCTTCACATCTTCCTCCGCACTGGTAAAATCCTCCACCGCCTGACGAAGCTCTTCTGCCGAATATCTGCCCGTACATCCGGTATAATGCTTCAGTACAAAAGTCTGAAGTCCCGTTTTTGCCGCAATCTCTTTACCGGAAAATCCCAGATTCTGCAGTTCCTTCACCTGCAGCAAAAGATTAAACTGTCTCGCCAACAAAAAGAGAATACGCATAGGAGGTTCTTTCAGTGCCAGAAGATCGTAATAAAGCTCCAGCGCTTTTTTCTGATTCTGCTCCGACACCGCCTGTACCATGGCAAAAATCCGGTTTGTAATCCGATTTGTACATACCTCTTCAATATCCTGCGTGGTAATCACTTCTCGCCCCATCGTATAACAGAGAAGCTTTTCCAGCTCTTTTTCAATATTACTCATATCCGTTCCTGTCTTTGACAAAAACAGTTCCATATCTCTCTGGGTAATCTGTCTTCCTTCCCGTTTCAAAATCCCCAGTACCCAGCGCATCAGCGTCCGCTCATCCTGAATGGCAAACTCCACGATCCTGCCCTGTTGTTTCACCGCCTTATACATCCTGCTGCGCTTATCTACCTCTTCTTCCACAAAGATCATACACAGATAATCCGGAAGATTATTCATATAATCTGCCAGCTCCGGGCACTGTCCCTTAAAAAATCCTGTATTTTCCAGAAGAATAATTCTCCTGTCCGCAAAAAACGGCATGGTCTCTCCCAGAGAAATAATCTCCTTCACATCCAGCCCTTTTCCCTCAAAATGAGACATATTCATGGTATCTTTGTCTGGATTCAAAGCTCCCGCCAATTTATCACGATACTGCTTTTTCAGATAACCTTCTTCTCCATAAAAAAGATAGACCTGTTTAAACTCCTGATTTTTAATATCTTCCAGAATACTTTTCATAACCGCTCCTTTCTGCCTTCATCCTCCGACTTTCGGCAGGTCATTTACAGTATACCGTTCCACCGACCGCCCCGCAAGGGATTTTTCACAAAATCCCCTCCCTGCGGAATCCTTCCACCCGCAGGCTCCTGTTTTTTCCAAATCTGACTGTAACCGCTCCCAACATATCTGTCCGAAAAATCTCTGCTCCCTCCCGACGGATTCTTGCCATGCTCTCTTTCCCCGGATGCCCATAACGGTTATTCTGTCCGCAGGAAATCAGCGCAATCTGAGGAGAAACCTTTGCAAGAAAATCTTCTGACGAGGAACCGTTCGAACCGTGATGTCCCACTTTCAGGAAATCGTAATCTCCTTCTTCCAAAATCACCTCTTTTTCCTGCTCTGCCGGAAGATCCCCGGTAAAAATCCCCCGCATCCGTTCACTCTCCCAGGACAACACCAGCGAGCCTCCATTGGGATTCTCCGTGTAATCCTCTTTTCCCGGAAAAAGGACCTGAAAGGTCATTTTCTCCGTTCGCACCTGATCTCCCGCGCAAAGGAAACGAACGACCGTCCCTGTCTCTTTCGCCATTTTGGTTAGCTCTTTTCCTCCCTCACTTTCTCCCATCCAGTAAGGCATAAAAAGATAACCTACGGAAAACCAGCCTTTTTTCGCCTCCTCCAGTACCTCTCTTGCTCCATTCACGTGATCCTCATCCGTATGAGTGAGGAAAATCCCCGTCAGTTTTCCGATTCCCTGCTGTTTCAAATAGGGAAGCAATACATAGGAGCCCACCTTCTTTTCGCTGCTGCTCCCCCCATCTATCAAAAACGCTTCCCCCTCTCCCTGCACGACGATACCGTCTCCCTGCCCCACATCCAAAACTGCAATTTGCGTTGGCGTTTTTCCCGCCCCTCCCATCAGAAATAATAAAACTCCTGCCGTTATTCCATAAATTCCCCCTGCATACAAAATTTTTTTCTTCTTTTTCCGCATCCATGATAAAAGAAACCAGGAACTTCCCAATATCAGATAATAAAGGATAATCCTCTCCGTCAAAGGCTGACCTGGCGTCCAGATTCCCCAGACACTCTTCTCTGCCGCCTGCCCCAGCAGACCGTACAATTTTAAAATCCCATAAGCGGGAATCCCCGCAATGCTTCCCCATCCCATATGTACACCGCCCAGAAACATGGCTGCTCCGCCCGATGCCACTACGAAAGGCATCATTGGAATCACCAGAAGATTACATAAAATCCCTGCCACGGATACCTGATAAAAGGAAGATAAGACCACCGGCAGAGTAAAAAACCACAAGAAAAGTCCCAGGAGAAGATTTTGCAGAAGCTTCCCTCTCCTTCCTGAAAAATCTTTCCCCATTTCCCGCAGTAACTTTATCTGCCCATTGCCATACCCCCCGATTCCGGCTACTGCCATGAAAGACATCTGAAATCCGCAATCCCATAAAAGATCAGGATTGTCCACAAGAATCAAAATCGCTGCCAGAGCCAGCGCTGAGAAAAGATCATACGATCGTCCCAACATTTTTGCCCCCATAAAAATCCCAAACATCAGTAGTGCGCGAAATGCCGTCGTGGGATTTTCTATGAGAATCCCGTAGCCTGTCAAAAGAAAAACAGACAGGGCTGCCCCAATTCCCGCAGGTATTCCACAAAAACTTACCATTTTCCAGATACTTATCCCCAAAAGACTCATGTGCAGCCCGGAAATCGCAATTATATGACTGATCCCCGCAGATTGATACCACTCTTTCACCTCCTGGTCCACCTGACTTCTCTCCCCCAGTAGCATTGCTTTCAAGATTTCCGCCTCCTGAGAAGGAAAAATATTCTCCAGAATTTTTCCTGAAAAATGGCGCAGTTTTCTTGTGAACGCTGCAATTCGTCCTTCCTTTCCGGTGATTTTCTGAATTTCGGCTTCTTTCAGATAAAAATCTATTTTTCTCGCTCTCTCATGCTTTCTCCTGTCAAATTCTCCAGGATTTCCCGGTGTCTCGGGAAGAACTAATTTCCCGGAAACTTCCACATGTTTCCCATACAGAGTTTCCACCGATTGCTCTACGATACATTTTACATTTCTAACGGGATATTTTTTGGATTCGATAAAAAGACTTGTTTGTTTCAGATATAGATAGGTATATGTCTTATTTGAAAATATTTTTTCTTCCTGTCGGTATACGGTTCCCTCCCCATAGACGCTCTCCTCTCGGATTGCCCACTGCTCCGGTTCGGGACCGGCCGGGCTTCTCCATATCCAGGAGATTCCCAGCCAATGCGCCGCAAGACTGCTCACGATCAGCAGCCATGCCGCTATACATAGAGGTCGTCGTATCATTCTGCCTCCTTTCCCACCAATTCTCCGTTCCACTGGTACATCTGATCCAGCTTCATGCTTTCCCGGAAGGTTACTTTCGTGTCTCCATTGACGGAAATCTGCACTTTCATCACATTTCCAGTAGATACCAGCGAATTGACAATAGCGTAAATAGGTAACTGCTCTTCTATCGGCAAAGCCTCCGTCACAAACGCCTGATCCAGATTAACATAGGCAACTCCATCCGCCACGGAAACGCCAATAATCTTTGTGGTGGGCGGCAAAACAGCCTGATTCCCTTCTTCTTTCGGTCCCCGGATCAACTGTTCCACCACTACCTTTTCAATCGAAGAATTGCTGGTGTAATATACAGGACGTTTCTCTTTTACCAGCCCATTTCCCTCTTTATTTGCAAAATACAGATCCAGTTCCATATACTGATATGCAGTGATGTCTTTTCCTGAATTTTCAAGGAAACTGTCCCCGCTCATAACGCCGATAGTATTTCCTTCCGAATCCAGAAGATCCTCTCCTTTGATCTTCATCTGCACATAGCTGACTCCCGGAATCTGTACAAAATTTTTCACCAGCGCTGCCCGGCAGAGAATTTCATGCACTGGCTCTATCTTTCGATAAGCTTCTCCCATATCCAGCGTCAAAGTATAACCGCTCCGCTCATACGACTGGATTTCCACCTCGGAAGGAAAAATCCCCCTTCCATTTTCTCCTTTATCCATGATTTTTTCATAGATTTCCTGGATCATGGAGTCCATTTCTTCCGAAGATGGCTCATAATCCTGAGAATCAATCACTTCTTTATCATAGTCTACATAATACAAATGGTACTTCGCTTCTTCTTCCGTCTCTTTACTGCACCCTGCTAAAAGCAAACACAGCGCCGCCCCGAAAAGAAGCTTCCAACTTATTGCCTTCAATTTTTCACCCCATTTCCTTTTCACTTCAGCTGATATAGGTAAGAGGAATTCTCACGGAAAATGTTGTGCCTTCTCCCTCCGTACTTCTCACTCGAATGGCTCCGTGGTGCATCATGATCGCACTCCGGGTGATCGCCAGTCCCAGACCAGTACCATCGATCTCTGTAGAATGGGATTTATCCACACGATAAAAACGCTCAAAAATATGGTCAAGGGACTCCTCCGGAATTCCTTTTCCTGAATCTGCCACCGTCACATAAAAATACTTATGATCCGCATTCAGAGAAACCCGCACCCATCCATCCTCTACATTATATTTGATAGCATTTTCCACCAAATTACTCAAAGCCAGCGTCAGTTTTGTTTCATCTACCTCCGCATTTACCGGACGAAAACTTTCCAAAATCAGTTCAATATTTCTTTTTCCGGCAATCGGTTTCAGCCTTTTCAAGATCAACTCCAAAAGCTCATTGATATTGACAGTATCAATATTGACATTCGCCGCTTTTTTATCCAGCTTTACCAGTGTCAAAAGATCTGTAATAATCTTATTCTCCCGATCAATTTCCTCTGCGATATCCTGCATAAATTCCTGATACAACTCCACCGGAACATTTTCCTGCCCCACCAGAGAATCCGCCAGTACTTTCATGGAAGTAAGAGGGGTCTTCAATTCATGGGACACATTAGAGACAAATTCCTGCCGGGAATTATCCAGAGATTTCACCCGTCCCAACATCTTATTAAAGGCGTCAGTAATCAGCTCTGTCTCCGTATAATCAGGAACCGATATCTTTTCATCCTGGAAACCGTCCGTAATATCCTCGATGGCTCTCGTCACCTTGGCAAAAGGCTTCATAAGAATTCCCGCCAGCACATATCCCAGTCCCAGCACCAAAATTCCAATAATTACCAGAATCAGCAGCCCTTTTTGCTCCAGGATTTCTATACTGGCTACAATCTCCTCCGTAGATATACTGATCAGGAAAACGCCGTTCACCTGCTTCTTCTGTTCCAAATCCTCATAAATTGGAAGCGTCATCTCAATATACCGGTTCTTACTGTCATAAATATTCGATTCCTTCCCCTCACTGAAGCAGTGCACCACCTCCGGTGAAATCATATAACGTCCCCGGTCAATATCATATGTGTCCTTAATCACGCGAAAATCCCGGTCAATGATCAGAATCCGCCCGCTGTATACATTGGACAGCATCGTAAGCTCACTGTTGATTCCCTCCGAACTCTGATCCTGCAAATACTGCTCTTTAATCAGCTGATTGATCAGAATATCACATTGATTCTTCACACCAAAACTTCTCAGCGATACCGCCCGGTCCTCATAACTGTTGAGAATCCCCTTCTCCACCGCCACACTGGGCACAATTCCGATAATCACCAAAATCACCATGATCCGGAAACGCAGACTTCTAAAAAACTTAAATCTCTTCTTCATACTTATTCCTCTGCTCTGGCATCTTCTTGGCAGGATGCTGTTATATTCAGACATAGATAAAATATTTTGCATAAACAAACGTATTTGTCGAGCACATCTTTGAGACCTCGGGCTCAAAGTGAGCGCAAACTGCGTTGGCTTATGCAAAAATATTTCTCTATCTTTCGTAATATCGAAGCATCATATAAAAAGCTGCCATACTTAAACATTCTTATACCAATTCAAAATGCCTAACATGACAGCTTCCCTTTATCTATGCCTGAAAATAGTATCCCACGCCCCATTTTGTATGTACGTATTTGGGTTCGCTGGGATTTGTCTCTATCTTCTCTCTCAGTCTCCGTATATGTACGTCCACAGTCCGCACATCGCCGGGGTATTCGTAACCCCACACAATATTCAGCAGATTCTCCCTGCTGTAAACCTTGTTTGGATTAAAGACCAGAAGCTCCAGCACGTCAAATTCTTTGGCGGTGAGATTGATCTCTTTCTCATGGATAAATACTCTCCTGCTCTCGCAGTCCAGCTTTAAGTCTCCACTCTCCACCACACGGGCTTTTTCCTCCTGTGCCGGTTTTTGTGTGCGCCGCATAATCGCCTTAATACGGGCTTTTACTTCCAGAATATTGAATGGCTTGGTGATATAATCATCAGCCCCATATTCCAGTCCCATGATTTTATCCATATCTTCCCCCTTGGCTGTCAGCATGATAATGGGTACATCTGAAAATTCCCGTACCTGCTGGCACACTTCCAGACCATTCATCTTGGGAAGCATCAGATCCAAAAGAATCATATCGTACTCTTTATTCTGAATACACTCCACTGCCTCTTCCCCATCGTACGCGCAATCCACTTCCATTCCATCCTGTTCCAGACTGAAACGGATTCCTTTCACGATTAATTTTTCATCATCCACAACCAGTACCTTTTTTGCCATTCTCTTACTCCTCAATCTACTGTTATCTTATCTTTCAGTTTTTCATAAGTTTTTTCTTTTATGCCTTCCACCTGCATGAGTTCCTCTACCGCTGAAAATCCCCCGTGAGTTTCCCGATACGCAAGGATCGCCTCTGCTCTGGTCTCACCGATACCCGTAAGCGTCATCAATGCAGATTTATCCGCTCTGTTAAGATTTACCAGCCCTGCGCTGGAATTATTCTCTCCAGAAATATCTGTTTCCTGATTTGTCATCTGTGAATTATCAAGCGCTGCTCCTGTTTCTGCCTGCTGTCTCGCTTCCTCCTGAGTAAAAATCCTGATCTGCTGACCGTCATTCAATGCTTCCGCCTGATTCACCAGCTCTAACGCTGCATCCTCCCGGAAGCCTCCAGCCAGCTCCACTGCCTGAAAAATCCTGCTCCCCACAGGAAGCTGATAAACTCCCGGAGCATTCACTGCGCCGCATACGTCCACAAAAATCGTCTGCTCTCTCACTGCTTCTTTCTCCGGCAATTTCTCTTCGTTTCCTTCTGCATCTTTCCTCTGCGGTTCTTCTGTCACATCTGTCTTTTGGCTCTGTTCTGCCGATTCTTCTATCCCTTGGCTTTGGCCGTCTGCCGCCACTTCTGTTTTCTGGCTCTGCGAGTCTGCAGCTACTTCTTCCTCTCCCTCCTTAAGGACAGATACGGAATCAGAACAGCCTGAAAATACTGCCAGACCTGCCAGGAGCAACATCATTATCTTTCTGTTTAATTTTCTTTTCATGCATATCCTCCTTAATGATAGTCATTAAGGTTCCCTCCATGCATACACATTTTATTTTACCTAATTTACCTGGCAATTACAAGAGCTCATTTCACGATTCCCATTTAAAAAGTATAATTCCTCCGATCGCCACTGCGGTCCCTAAAAGTTTCCTCCACTCAAAAGGTTGTCTGTCCACACCGAACATACCGAAAAGCTCTACCAGATACGATACAACCAACTGCGCGATCACAATAAGCATGGTTGCCTGCGCCGGTCCCAGATTCCCCATACTCTTAATCACCGTAATCGTAATAAATGCGCCCAGCACTCCGCCCAGCAGCGTATACTTGTGCTCCACCTGCCACAGCGCTGAAATACTCTCTCTCCCGGTAAAAAGCCATGCGATCACACATACAAAAAACGCCGACAGCTGCACCCACCCGGTAGATACCCAGAGACTGCTCTGCTTCGTAACCTCCGTATTAAAAACTCCCTGAATACTCATCAGCGCTCCCGATAAAACAGCAATCCATATTCCCAACATAAAAAATCCCTCCATACCAGATTTTGCTGTCACGAAACAGCATATATCTTTAGTATAGACGGATTTTTTTCCTATATTCCAGAATTTTTTCCATGAACTCTCATATAATAGAAATAATCCTCATATCTTTACTGGTCTTGTCATGCACTTCCTACTTTACCAAACGCCATTAGGTATTTCGCACATCCTTTTTCAAAACCATCCCAAAAATTTCCACCTTTTCACACCCAACATATGAAAAAAATCACATTATCAAAGGAGGTAATCATCATTTACGAAAATATACTTTCAAAATTAAGTAATCTCGAACTCCAGATCCCACAAATCCGACAGACGCTTGCCCATCTGCCGGATGGCTCTCTGATTTGCGCGCACAATGGTTCTTATTTTAAATGGTATCATTCCATCTCCGGAAAACAAATCTATCTTTCCAAACAACAGCTCTACGTCTCCCACAAAATTATCCCCTCCATCCGATTAATCACAACCTACGAAACCCTAGACTACCCACTTAACACCCCAGTTGCTGAATCTATCATCCAACACTACTTCTTATGATTCCGGCTTCTGTTCCTTCTTCACCGTTACTACTGCTCCCTCGATCATATGGTTTTTCACCCCGTAGATCTCCATTCGCATTTTCTCTGTCTCCAGAGAAAATGTTTCTCCCGCATCAGGAACTCGTCCCAGCACATCGCACACATATCCGTTAAAAGTATCAAATTCTTCCGTGGGTAATTTCACTCCCAATTCCTCTTCCACCTCACCCAGAGGCGCATATCCCTGAATATTCCAGATATTTTCCCCTGTTTTTTCAATTTCCTGAGGCTTTTCCGCCTCTTCTTTTTCTTCCAGATCACCTACCAGCGCTTCCATCAGATCATGAAGTGTGATAATACCGGTCATCCCACCATACTCGTCAATCAGTACCGCGAAGTACTCCCTTCTCTCTTTCATCTGGCGAAACAGTACATTTGCCTTCATATTCTCAGGGACAAAAAATGCAGGCTCCACGCAATTTTCTATTACCTCTTCCAAAGATCCGTGTGCTACCCGGAAATAATCACGGGTGTCCAAAATTCCTTCAATATCGTCCCGGTTTTCTCCGCACACCGGATATTTGGTGTGACGATTTTCCTGTACGATCTCATTCCAGATATCCAGATTATCTTCCCGGGATAAATACACCACTTCTCTTCTGTGGGTACAGATCTCTTCCACCGAAATATCGTCAAATTCAAACACATTCTGAATCAATTCAGTCTCTTCCTCCTGAATCGTTCCCTTTTTGCTTCCCTCCAGCAGCATCATACGAATCTCTTCCTCACTGACTGCTTCCTCTTCCTCCTCCGGATCAATGCGAAACAGGCGCAGTACCAGATTTGTAGACTTTGTCAGGATCCACACCACCGGCGCACAGAACCGTGACACAAAATACAGCATATTTGCCATTCCAAGGGCAAGCTTATCTGCCTTCTTCATAGCGATACGTTTAGGCACCAGCTCACCGAACACCAGATTAAAATATCCCAGAATCACGGTAATCACCACGATAGCCGCTGATTTTAACACATTTTCCGGTACGGGAACTCCCGCATTTACCAAAGCTACAGACAGACTTCCCGCAAAATTCTCAGCAGCAAACGCACTTTGCAGCAAAGATGCCAGCGTGATCGCCACCTGTATCGTTGCCAGAAAGCGCGCCGGCTGCTTCGTGAGATTCAAAAGCTTTCCCGCTCTCTTATCTCCCTGCTCTGCCAGACTTCTCAGCTTCGTCTCATTCATAGAAATCACTGCAATCTCCGCACTGGCGAAAACTGCATTTAAAAAAATCAAAATCACTAACAATATAATAGGCTCCATAAAAACCTTTCTTCTCCTTTCAACCTTCCAAGTACTCTGAATCACAAAAAGGCATAACCTGTGTGTGTTTCAACACAGGCTATGCCTCTACCTATTCATAATACTACATGGAACTGTTCTATATGCTGTTTTGGCGTCCTCACCGTCGGAACCATCGTCCATGCGTATCTACACCCCTTCCGAAACTTAATATCTGAGATAAAAACTAACATATTTCTCTGAAAATGTCAATTTTTATTTTTATCTTTCGGAAGGATCAGATTCAATAAGATGGCCGTAATCGCTGTCACTACGACAGGAGATTTTCCAAACACGGTAGTCACCCACGCCGGAAAGCTTCCCAACGCATCGGAACACTGTGTAATTCCCATACCCAGCGCTACGGATAAACCTACAATGGAAGTATTCCGATAAGTAAGCGGCTGCTGTACCACCAGTTTAATTCCCGTCATGGCAATCGATGCAAATACGGAAATCGTCGCGCCACCCAGCACGCACTGAGGAATCGTAGTCAAGAGGGCGGAAAATTTGGGGACAAATCCTGCCAGAAGAATGATTACCGCCGCCAGTCCCAGCACCATACGGTTTACCACCTTGGTCGTTGCCACAATACCCACATTCTGGCTGAAGGTAGCTGTCGGCAGACCTCCGAAGAAGGAACCGAAAATATTAGTGATACCGTAACCCACGATACCGCCGGATAATTCTTTATCCGTAGGTTCTCTGTCCAGTCCGCCTCCTGAAGTTGCAGAAAAATCACCAATTGCCTGAACAGAATTAATTACAAATAACAGAACCATCGTAATGATTGCAGACGGTTCGAATTTCATACCGAAATACAGCGGGCGGGGAACCTGGAACATCTCGGAGCTTCCCACGGAAGAGAAATCCACCATACCAAAGAAAGCAGATATCACATATCCCACGATCATACCGATCAGAATGGAAGATAGCTTCCAGACACCTTTTGCAAAGTGATTCAGTCCGATCACCACTGCCAGCGTGATAAATCCCACCAGCCAGTTCTGACAGGAGCCATATTCCGGTGAAGACGCGCCGCCTGCCATATATTTTACTGCGGTTGGATACAAAGAAAGACCGATGGTAAATACCACTGTTCCCGTAATCAATGGAGGAAATAAAACTCGCAGTTTCTTTACAAAAATTCCCACAAACACTGCCACAATACCACCGATCAGCTGCGCTCCCAGAATCGTAGCAATATCATATCCTTCCACAATCGCCTGCATACTGGGCAAATACGCAAAGCTCACACCCATGATCACTGGCAGACCGGAACCGATCTTTCCCCCCAGAGGGAACAACTGCACCAGCGTAGAAATTGCAGCGATAAACAATGCCGTCTGCACAAAAATCACCTTATCCCCACCATTGAGACCTGCCATACCGGCAATAACGATAGCCGGCGTCACACATCCCACGATCATAGCCACTACATGCTGCAGAGCCAGGGGAAATGCCTGAGAAAACTTAGGTACACCGTTCAGTTCAAATACAGATGCATACTTCTTATTTGTTTTCATTCGTTTTTTCTCCTCTCACCTTGGTTCCATACCTTTTTCTGTCTAATACAGAGATTTTATCATCTGCATCAGCCACTTCCTGCGCCTCAAATAATACCACATCATCTGCCTTACGTCCACTGACAATTATTCTTCTTTCTTACTTTTCTATATAATTCCCACAAAAGAGCTGTTCATTAATAAAAAAACATATCTGTTTCCTATCTCCCTAATGATTTTCAAATTTATGGGAATTTTGAAGGAATTTTTTCTATATACTCAATCACCAGATTTTTTAAAAATAATTTTTTCAAAAATATACTTGCATTTTCCCGCAAAATAACGTATAATACAATCTTGTCAGAGCTTAAAGCTTCTGACGCATTTGGATGGATTCCCGAGTGGCCAAAGGGGACAGACTGTAAATCTGCTGCAAATTGCTTCGGTGGTTCGAATCCACCTCCATCCATTCAGAATAAAAATAAAGCATTTTTATTCTGGTATGCCGCAGTGGCGGAACTGGCAGACGCCCGGGACTTAAAATCCCGTGGGTAGTGATACCCGTACCGGTTCGATTCCGGTCTGCGGCAGTACTTAAAAGTGAGAGAAACGTTGAATTTATAGCGTTTCTCTTCTTTTTTTGCTTCCAAAAGTTTGAACACCTTTGAACACTTTATGAGGAAATCCCCAGTTTTTGAAAAGCAAAGCGGTCATTCTTCCTCTTGTTGACGTTCCGTAAATAGTGAAGTGTGGTTGCCGTTTCGCTATGTCCCATTAAATAACTTAAGGTTGTGAGATTGTTTCCGTCAAAGGCAGTTGAGGCATTGTAGAAACGGATTTTATGACTGGAATGGTAAGGAACGCCAGCTTCTTTGCAATACTTCTTTAAACGACGATTGAAGCTGTCTGTTGTCATGATTTCTCCGTTGGGTTCAAAGATATACACTCCATGCGGATTTAATTCTCTGGCTTTCTGAAGAATCTTGATTGCTTCATCAGTCAAAAACTGTTTGCGGAAACCATGAGAGGTATTTCCTTTCATCTGGTTGACTACCTTTACTTCTCTTTTGGAAAAGGTTAAATCATCATTCAATATCCGCTCGCAGGTAGCTTGTCTGTGCAGATAGACCATTCTGTTTTCATAGTCAATATCTTCCCAGCGGATTGCTTTTGTTTCCCCGATACGGATAAACAGATAAAAGGATAGTTGTATCGCAAGGGAATAAGGTTCTGTGATACAGCTAAGATAATGCAGCAGCTTATGTGTATCGTCACGGGAAAATACGTTGTCACTTTGTACTTCCACAGGCTTGTAGGTAAACTGCTTGAAATTCACATCAGAAACGGGATTGTGGGAGATGATTTCTTCCTCAATGGCATAACTCATGATTCCATTTAAGACAGAACGGGCGTTGCTGATTCTCCTGTGGGTATGCTGTCGTTCTTTTGTGGCTTCTCTGAAAAAGCGGATAAGGGTAATCGGTTTGATTTCTCCTATCTTCATTTTGGCAAGAGCCGTGTCTTTGAAAAATCTGTTCCATTCAGAAACATACTCTTGAATCGTTTTTGCCTTTACGGAAGTGTAATCTCTTTTGTATAAAAGCCATTCCCTATATAGTTCTTCCAGTGTGATATTCTCACGGTTTTCGATTTTTTGCTTCTCAATATAAAACCTGATGATTTCTTTTTCAAGGTTCTCTTTACTCTTCCTCTTAATCGGACGGCGGTTGTTGGGTTTGGTGTCATCTGGTAAATAGGTACGCCAGCTTTTTTCAGATTCCGAGTAATAAATTTCATATTTGTGATTCTCCAAGATTTTCTTATTTGCCATAATTTCAAAATCTTTGAAGACTTCATCTGCTGTCATATTAGCACAAGCGGCTAATGTGTTCAATAACGTAATATCGGAAGATGTAACAGGGTTATTCATCAGAATCCCCCCCTTACACCCGTAGTTTCTTTTTTGATTTTGATGTAGGTAACACTGCTGTCCTTTAAATAAGAGCCAGTAGCTAAAAAGGATTTTGTATCATATATCTGCCGTGTGTACTCTTTCTGAAAGATGATATTTTCATTCTGTAATTCGTGAATCATATCATCAGTCAGCATGAGTTTTGTTTCTTTCGGCATTTTCAGATTTTGTGATTTGAAAAACGCTTTTTTCTTATGCTCTTTTACATCAAGGTCTTTCCCAAAATATTTGCTGAGATAGCGACCACGGTTCTCCTTGCTGTCTACATCAATACGGTTTATCTTAATAAATCCATGCGACCATAAATCCTGTAATTTTTCTTTTGCTATGTATGGAAAATCAAAGAAAATAACATGATAATGGATTGCACCACGTTTCTGTTTCTCCCACGTTGCAATATATTTCAATGTCTGAATTTTCGTCTGGTATAAATAATAGTTTAATCGTTGAATGAAATACTTAAATTCTCGGTTCGTTATGGTAATGTCTTGAATATTATCTCTGAATGTCAGCGTTACAAATTTGGTTCTGTTATTGAAATTACAGTCCACGATACGGGCAATCTCCCAACGTGTCTGTTCATAGTGCTTCTGTTTGCGTTTCAGGCTGTCATATTGCTTATGAGCCGACATCCCATCAAAGGTTTTATGTTTGCTTGTTTTCTCTAAATCTGCTTTTTCTATTGCATGACTGAAAATAGGATTCTCATAGATATATACTTCTTTGGTGGTAGGAGTTTCAATGATTTTCGTATTGTATGCAAAACATTCCTTTGCATTGTTCACGAAATCCACCTCGTATCCTATTTTGTAATGTGTCCTCTTCCTGTTTTCGGAAGATGTTGTTTTATATATCAAGTCTAGTCAGAAGAAATATCTGCCCTTTCCAAGTCAGACAGCCAGCACCTAAGACGTTGTCCGGCACTGCCTGTCTGACAGGAAAGAGACTATTTCATTCCAACTATCTTGATGTTATTTGCTTCTGCTTTGACAGAAAGACGTCCGTTATAGAGACTCGCCCATGTATGTAATCCCTCAAACATGACAGGGACTTGCCCTTTCTGTTCCAGTTCTTCGTTGGAAATCAGCGGACTGGACGTTTTTACCCCTACTTTGACTTTTTCAAATTTCAGCTTTGGAAAGAGAACAGTATAGTAGAAGCCGAGCTTTTCTTTTGTAGAAAAATCTACCCAGTCGGAAACTTCTACAAGCTGGAACTGTTCTTCCAGTTTGTTTGGATTTAAAATAAAGTCGCTTCCTCGAATCATGGTATCACCTCCTTTTGAAATATCTAAAAATCAGATATTAAGATAATTATATAATAAACCAAACTAAATGAAATGTCAATAGAAAATATCTGAATATCCGATAAAAAGATTGACAAGGGAAAATTGATGAAATATAATGTGCTTAGAAAGGAGGACGCTCAACATGAACAAAATCAAAGAATTGCGGAAAGAAAAGAATATCACGGTTGCAGAACTGGCAAAAGAACTGGGAATCTCACAGAGTATGCTGACAAACTACGAAAACGGAAATGGAACGCCAAGAGATGAATCTATCTGGGAAAAGCTGTCACAGATATTTGGAGTGAGTAAAAGCCATGTTATGGGATTGACTACGGATATTGAAACGGCAAATAAGAAAAAGTCGTTGAAAGTGGTGGTGGATATGTCACAGCCTGTTTCTGTCCAGCCGAAGAACCAGACCGACCTTGACGTGCTGATGAAACTGGATTTAATAGACAGTGATGATATGGAAGAAGTGTCGGAGTTCCTCGACAAACTCTTAGCAAAAGAGAAATATGAGGGGCGGAGAGAATCAAATATGAAGTATGTTGCCGAATAGGAATGATTTCTAAGCCGTCCGCTTGCCCAGCCGACCCGCCGCCCTGTTAGGAACCGTCGCTCTGGGCACCCTGCGGGACGCTGGTTAGCAGAAAAACACGAACAAGGGAATATGGACGGTAGACTATGCTTAAAGTAGGTACAGTGCGGAAAAGGGTATGTGGAGATGTGAAAGTCCTACATACCTTTTTGCTTGTATGCTTTATAAAATTAGCTTATACTGTATAGTAGTTGAGTAAATTGGAATTTTTAGGAGTGAGAATAGTATATGGACAGTTGGTTTACTGTTGAACAAATAGACTGCAATACATTTGCTATCAGCGAATATAAGCATTGGGAAGAAACGCATAGTTATCTTCTATGTGGAGAGGAAAGAGCCGTTCTGATTGATACAGGTTTGGGTATTTCCAATATCCGAAAAATTGTAGATACCTTAACGGAACTACCTATTATGGTAATTACCACTCATGTTCATTGGGATCACATCGGTGGACACAAATATTTTAAGTTTATCGCAGTCCATGAAGCAGAAAAAGAATGGCTATCGGTCAAATTCCCTATACCTTTGCAAGTGGTAAAAAACAATATTATGTGCAATCCATGTGATTTCCCCTCGGATTTTAAGGTAGAGAAATATCAGACCATGAAGCAGAAAAAGAATGGCTATCGGTCAAATTTCCTATTCCTTTGCAGGTAGTAAAACATAGTCTTATGTGTAAGCCATGCAATTTCCCTTTAGATTTTAATATAGACCATTATCAGATTTTTCAAGGTGTCCCACAAATGCTTTTATATGACGGAGATAGCATTGACTTAGGAAAACGGAAATTGGTAGTTATTCACACTCCCGGTCATTCTCCCGGACATTGTTGTTTCTATGAAGCGGATAGAAAATATCTGTATTCCGGCGATTTGATATATAGCGGTTGCCTTGATGCTTTTTATCCATCAACAAACCCACAAGAATTTTGGAAGTCTGTTAGAAAAATTCAATCTTTAGAGATAAGTCGAATTTTTCCGGGACATCATCATTTATCTATTCCAGTCACTATAATTGACAAGATAGAGGGAGCTTTTCATAGTTTGTCAAATAAAGGAAAATTAAAACAAGGGAATGGTGTATTTAGCTATGAGGATTTTCAAATTCATATTTGAAATGCAAATCCCAGTTTGTGAGAGAAAAACGTTTGAACACTTTTTGAACACCGCAGACGTGATGAAGTCTCCAAAGCCCCTTTCTTTCGGTATTTTTGATTACTTAAAACGGTTCGATTCCGGTCTGCGGCATTGTTAAAAAACAGGAGAAACGTTGATTTTATAGCGTTTCTCCTGTTTTTTAGGTCATTTTATTTTGAACACCCTTGTTTTTCCGCTGAAAAATGGGTATTTGATTATATTCTATCATTTTTCTACCCATTTATCAGCGTTTTTGAATTCAAAGTATACTTTACGAGTATCTCTTCAGCAGTCTACTGCCCCGCAAGGTGTTGATCTTGCAGTTGCAAGCCAATCCCGAGACACACAAGCAAAACTCTACTCTATCTGTATGTCCAGCGCATCCAGCAAACGAACCACCTCTGGATAGGAGAATTTCGCATTCTTTATCTTATTAGAGGTGATATCAATCAGATACCCACAACTCTCTCTAAAATCAGCATTCCGAATATCGCATCCGTCAAACTGTGTTCTCTCCAGTCTGCAGTTTCGAAAACTGCTCTCCGCCAAATTGCAATTTTCAAATATGCTTTCCTGAATGAAATTTCCCGAAAAATCAAATTTTACAAATGACATATCCACAAAGCTATTATATTTCAGGTAGCATTTTTCCATTCTTTCCATCGCATAGGCATATCGCCCGGAAGGAAGTAATTCCTCCCAATGTACACCGATCAGGTTACAGTTCTTCAGAGATACATTTTTAACCTCAGAATGTTGAGAATTTAACGTAATCACGGTACAGTTGTCAAATCGACAGCTTTTGAAAATACATCCTATGATTTTACACTCTTCGAATTTACAGTTTTCAAAATCACAATCTGCAAATTCATAATTTTCGATCACCGTCTGCTGAAAGTTCTTCTCTGCAAAAATCCTTCCTTCTATATATCTCTTTTCCATCTTATTCACCTGTTTTACTATTCCTTATCCATGCACAGTACAATCGCTTCCAACGGAGAAAGATCCATGGTAAGATAACCTCCCGCTATCGGATATTCTTTTTCTTCCTCCGTATACCCAATAGCATTTGTTGCCATCACTCGCCGCATCACGCTGTCTTTTGTTCTGCTGATTCCCGTCTCCCATACAGGAATGTCCACCGTCACATTTTCATTATTATTGTTGATCACCACAACCATCTGTTCATCATTGGAAAATCTTCCATAGGCGATCAGATTGTACTCTTCCAGAAGAAATTTTACCGATCCCGTTTTCAGCACATCGTATCTCCGGTGAAGAGCAATCGCCATCTTATAGAAATTCAGCAGGTTCTTGTCTTCCTTGCCCCACGGATAGGTTCTGCGATTATCCGGATCGGTAAATCCGCACACTCCCGCTTCATCTCCATAATATAAGGTAGGCGCTCCCGGCCAAGTCATCTGCATGATCACCGCTTCCCGCAATACCGCCTTGTTGATATTTTCCTCTGCCGCCCGATGTCCAAGCTGCGCCACACGACCCACTCGCCCATTGGTACGGGTAAGGAATCTGGAATGATCATGGTTATCCAGTTCATTCATCGCCGTCTGCAAGGAAGGCGCATAAAATCTGGAAGAATTATATCGAATGGCATCTCGGAAACTTGCGGCATTTCCTTTCAGATCGGAACGGTACTGATCGCTGTGCTTCTCCATTCCTGTCAAAAACCAGGAAACAGGTTCCATAAATGCATCATAGTTCATCACCGTATCCCATTCATCACCCTGCAGCCAGGGACTTGCGTCTCCATAATGCTCCGCAATGATCACCGCCTCCGGATTCGCTTCCTTCACCACACGGCGAAATTCTTTCCAGAACAAATGGTTATATCCGGCGCTGTGCCCCAGATCTGCCGCCACATCCAGACGCCATCCATCCACATTATACGGGGGTGAAACCCATTTTCTTGCAATCCGCATAATATATTCCTGTAACTTGGGGGAATCCTCATAATTCAGTTTAGGGAGGGTATCATGTCCCCACCATCCGTCATAAAACTCATTATATGGCCAGTCATGTTCATTATGGAACTTAAAAAAGGTATGATAGGGACTGTTCGCAGAAACGTAAGCTCCTTTTTCATATCCCTCCTGATGCTCATAAATCCTCTCCCGATCCAGCCATTTATTAAAAGATCCGCAGTGATTAAAAACACCATCCAAAATAATCTTCATTCCTCGGCGGTGAATCTCTTCCACCAGCTCGATGAACAGTTCATTGCTGGCTTCCAGATTTTTCCTGCTGGTCACTCGCTTAATATAGCGACTTGCATGGCTGTTATCCGAATCTCCCGGCCACAGCAGTTCTCCATCCTCTTCCACAATCTTCCCATAATGGGGATCTATATAGTCATAATCCTGGATATCATACTTATGATTGGAAGGCGATACAAAAATAGGGTTCAGATAGATCACTTCTACCCCCAGATCCTGAAGATAGTCCAGTTTGTCCATGACCCCTTTCAAATCTCCCCCATAAAAATTATTTACATCCATGTTATCTGGCAGTTTTTCCCAGTCCTCTATCCGGTTACACTGGCTGTTAATATAATAATACTCTCCTGTCAGCACATCATTAAAGGGATCACCGTTGCAGAATCGATCCACAAAAATCTGATACATCACCGCTCCCTTTGCCCAGTCCGGCGTCTTAAATCCGGGAACGATACCAAAAGAATACTGTTCCTGCAGTTCTCTGGAAACTCCCAGTTCGTTATAATAGCATACGATCTTCCCTGACTGGATCTCGAAATAGTAATGGATTGCCTCCGTCCCCACTTCAATATCGATACTATAATAGTCAAATCCTTCTTTGCTCTCTGTAAAGATCATTCTGGAGCGCATAGCCCCGCTGATAAAATATACTGCATCCACATTGTTCTTCAGCGTTCTGAAACGAATCGTCACCACATCGCCCGGTTCCGGCTCAAAAGGCGTCCGATACTGACGTGTTTCATCGCTGAACAATGCCCGTTTATTAAAAACCGGTCGCATATTGGAAATATATTCCTGCGCCCGTTTCACCTCACTATACTGTTCCATATTTTTATGCCCTCATTTCTGTTTATGTTATCTTAATCCATTGTATCTTAAGATTTTCCAAAATACAACCTCCCCAACGTAAAAAAGACAGCCGAGGCTGTCTTTTTTGGAGAAGGTATTTCTTCTTATGGGGTGTAGCAAAAACTATATAATGTATTGGGGGGTTTTTACAGTTATTATAATACCATGAAGCCCTCGAAAAGTCTGCACAAACCTCTTTTTTTTTCCTACTCTTTTTTATTCAAATTTACAGCAACCTGCAAAAATGAAATTTTTACTCTTCGGAATTTTGTACAACTTCCGCTGCATCCGGCACAGTTTTTTCCTGTTCAAAGAGTTTCACAAATTCCTCATTGCCGATTTTTTCTTTTTCCAGCAACAGTTTTGCACACCGTTCAAGGACATAATCATATTTGCAAATGATTGCCTTTGCTTTTTGATAACACTCGTCTATGATCGCTTTCACTTCCTGATCGATCGCCGCCGCTGTATTTTCACTGAATCCCCGGGCATGCGCCAGATCTCTTCCGATAAAGACCTCATCCTGATCGTCTCCGTAAGAAACCATTCCCATGGTGGAAGACATTCCATACTTCGTCACCATCGCCTTGGCTATCTGGGTAGCCTGTTTGATGTCCTGAGATGCGCCTGTCGTGATATCGTCAAAAATCAACTCTTCCGCAATTCTTCCGCCCAGACACACCTGAATATGTTCCAGCATCTTTCCTCTGGTATTAAACATTTCATCTTTGCTTGGAAGAGGCATGGTATATCCTGCCGCTCCCATACCGGTAGGAATAATAGAAATCGTATGCACCGGCTCCATCTGATCCAACACGTGGAAGAGAATCGCATGTCCCGCTTCATGATAAGCAGTGATCTTCTTTTCTTTCTCTGAAATCACACGGCTGTGCTTTTCCGTACCAATCCCTACTTTAATAAATGCACTCTGGATATCCTGCTGTTTTAAAAATGCACGTTCTTCCTTCGCCGCCAGAATCGCCGCCTCGTTCAGAAGATTTTCCAGTTCTGCTCCTGTAAAGCCTGCCGTTGTCTGCGCAAGCTGTGCCAGATCCACATCATCTCCCAGCGGTTTCCCCTTGGCATGAACCTTTAGAATCTCTTCTCTTCCCCGCACGTCCGGAGCGCCTACCATAATCCGGCGGTCAAATCGTCCCGGCCGCAGGATCGCAGGGTCCAGAATGTCCACTCTGTTCGTAGCCGCCATCACAATGATTCCTTCATTTGCTCCAAAACCATCCATCTCTACAAGAAGCTGGTTTAACGTCTGCTCTCTCTCGTCATGACCGCCGCCCATACCGGTGCCTCGTCTTCTTGCCACTGCGTCGATCTCGTCAATAAAAATAATACAGGGGCGGTGTCTTTTCGCTTCCTCGAAAAGATCTCTTACCCTGGAAGCTCCCACACCTACAAACATTTCCACAAAATCAGAACCGGAAATGGAAAAAAACGGAACGCCCGCCTCTCCGGCAACTGCCTTTGCCATCAGTGTTTTACCGGTTCCCGGAGGTCCCACCAGAATCACACCTTTGGGGATTCTTGCCCCTACTTTATTATACTTGCCCGGCTGTCTCAAAAAATCTACAATCTCCTGAAGATCTTCTTTTTCTTCCTGCAGACCCGCCACATTGTTAAAAGTGATTTT
>HF995382.1:0-2302 GCA_000432335.1 Firmicutes bacterium CAG:646 | reverse complement strand
GAACATCATAAAGACCATAAACAGCAAAATACCCAGCGTCATCACTGGAAGTACCACCGTAACCAGTTTGCTCTCTTTGGGAACGTCTGTCTGACTGTAATTGACCTTATGCTCATCCAGCATAGAACGAACTTCTTTTACATCATTCACATACATATCCATCTGCTGTCCATCTTCCAGAAGCACCGTAAGCTGCCCCGTAGGAACCTGCGCATTCTGATGGATCCTTGCCTCCACGATACGGTTCTCAGCGAGATCCGCCTGAAGAGCATTATAAGAATAATTATTCTGATTCTGCATCTGCCGAGTCAGGTAGCTGAAAGAAAATACAAGAGCCAACGTCACGATCAGCCATACCCAAACTCCTCTCGACTGTTTTTTCACACTGCGTCTCCTTTCAGCTTTTTACGCTTCCGGCCGAATAATTCCAATATAAGGAAGATTTCTGTATTTCTGGGCATAGTCCAGACCATATCCCACTACAAATTCATCGGGAATATTAAAGCAGGTATAATCTACATGAACCTCTCTTACACGGCGTTCCGGTTTGTCTAACAAGGTACAAAGCTGCAGACTCGCCGGATGTCTCTGTTTTAAGATCTCAATCAGATAGCTGAGGGTACGGCCGGAATCAATAATATCCTCCACGATCAGAACATCTTTTCCCTCCAGCGGCTCGTCCAGATCCTTGATAATCTTTACAACGCCGCTGGATTTTGTGTCATCCCCATAACTGGACACGGACATAAAATCCAAAGTCACCGGAACGGTAATTCTCTTTGCCAGTTCGCAGGCAAAAAATACGCTGCCCTTTAATACACAGATCATATGGACACATTTTCCCTCATATGCCTTGCTGATCTGTTTTCCAATCTCTTCGATACGTTCGTCTACTTCTTTTTCTCCTATCAGTACACTGATTTTATCACTCATGGATATTTCCTCCTTTTATCTGGATATGTAATATGCGTCGGGTATCCTCCGATACCTTGTATTTCTGGCTGATCCTGTCTCCCACGATCCACAAAATCTCCTGTCCGTCTGCAAGCAGCAGAAGATATTCCCTTTCCTTTTGAGGAATCTTTCGGTCAATCAAATAATTCTTTAGCTTCTTTCCCCCACCGGAAGGATGGGCGCTGAACCGGTCGCCCGGACGCCGACAGCGAAATACCAGACTGTTTTCTATTCTATCATAATCCAGCCATTTCGTATATGCCTTTTCCTCAATTCGGGAAAATTTATCCGGTGCTTTTTCTCTTTCAATCACTTCACACTGCACCAGATATCCCCCCACCGGGGTTCTTCCCGGAATCTGCAACACAATCTCCTGAGATTTCTGCTCTTTCTTATCACAGAACTCTTTCGCCTCAGAGAAAATCGTAATCCCTTCATAGTCCCTTCGGGCATACAGACCGTACGGCAATGAAACCTGCTTCCCCACCTGTTTTTTTAAAAGTTCCTGCACTTTTTCCACATGCTCTCTTGTAAAATCCCGGCTCTGTCCGGAAATTTCCTTCAAAATTCCAAGAATCAGTTTACCGCCCAGAAAACTATTTTCCCTTCCAAGAGATTCCCGGAGAAAATATCTCTTCTCCCTTTTCACGCAATATGCGCCTTTTTTCTCTTCCAGAACCTGCTCCAAAAACTCCTCCAACTCTCCCAGTTCCTGCGCCGTCTGTGCCATATGCTCCACCGTCCGGGGATTTATTTCCTGATTCAGATACTCGATCACATGATGGCGGATTTTATTTCGGGTATAATGATCCTCCAGATTCGTACTGTCCGTCTGCCAGGGAATCTTCCGTTCCTTCAGATAAGCTTCCACCTCCTGCCGGGTGAGACACAAAAGCGGGCGAATCCGACAGCCGGATAACGGCTTCAGACTGCACAGACCGGCAGCTCCCGTCCCCCGCGCCAGATGATGAATCATTGTTTCCGCCAAATCATCCTGATGATGCGCCAGGGCGATCTTATTTCCGTTCTCTTTCCGACATACCTGGGAAAAACTTTCATAACGGACATTTCTTCCCGCTTCTTCCAGGGAAATCCCTTCCTCCCGGGCCGCCCGCCCCACATCCACTGAAATTCCATAAAAAGGAATCTTTTCCCGAGCGCAAAGTTCCCGCACAAACGCTTCATCCCGCTCGGCTTCGCCTTCTCTTAACTGATGATTGACATGAACTGCCAACAGAGAAAAATCAAGGCTCTTTTGCAGATCTTTCAAAAGATACAAAAGGCATTCATAGCTGTGGATTCGGCTGTGATTACTGACGGTACTTTCAAATTTGAAGGTGTTTGTACT
>HF995381.1:196-621 GCA_000432335.1 Firmicutes bacterium CAG:646 | reverse complement strand
TCTTAGGAAATGGTATATTAAGCCTTGTATATCAAGAGCTTAGTGGTGTATTTGGAGGAAAAGGAATTGTCGGTGCAGAGACTGGGCTATCTGTTGCCGATCATACGTTGGCAGAAGGAGAAAATGCAGTAGAATTTTTTGCTTCTGTGGATGCAATGGTATTTGGATTTCTATTCCTGCTGATTTCATTGGCATTTGTTGCCTTTATCGTGGTTCGCTCACTTCGGAAGCATTCGCTAAAAGCAGTAATGAGTGGAGATACTTCTTTTACAAAAAGAAGGAAAATATATGCTCTGCGAAATGTAAATATGGCAAATGTAGTAGTACGGAAATTTATGTTTGCCAATAAGCGGAAAGTGATTGGAATTTTATTATCCTTGTCTATCGGTGGTTGTATTTTCTTATGTACGACTTATATGGTAGAA
>HF995381.1:0-160 GCA_000432335.1 Firmicutes bacterium CAG:646 | reverse complement strand
TCACGCAGAACTTTCGTTGATGTCGGATGACGGACTTGGTTCGGAATACCGTATTTCTTTGAAATCTGATTCGCTGAAGGATACGATTCCAGAGGCGGTAGCAGATAAGATTAAAAACATGCCGGAAACAGAGAATGTATATGCGACAAAGTATACGATG
>HF995380.1:20186-38769 GCA_000432335.1 Firmicutes bacterium CAG:646 | reverse complement strand
GCTGGGATTTTTGCTTGTATGTCTTGAGATTGGCTTGCATGCATAAGCCAACACCTAGTAGAACAGTGGACGGCTGAACTGTTACGAAAAGTCAGGTGATTTGTACAGATAGAACTTGTAAATCTCCTCCCTTCGGTTGTAAAATAGGAGTATCTACAGATTAGGAGGTATTTATATGGGGACAGAGAAAAGCGCAGTTGAGGCGATTCAGAGGGGCGAGACCAGTTTGGGAATCGAGTTAGGTTCCACGAGGATCAAGGCGGTGCTTATTGGGGAGGACCATAAACCGCTTGCATCGGGAAGTTATGACTGGGAAAATCAATATGTGGATCAAATATGGACATACAGTCTGGAGGATATCTGGAGAGGACTGCAGGGGTGTTATCAGAGTCTGAAAGAAGATGTTTGGAAGCAATATCAGATTACATTGAAGCGTGTAGGTTCTCTGGGGATCAGCGCAATGATGCATGGGTATATGGCATTTGACAGGGATGGAGAACTTCTGGTTCCCTTTCGGACCTGGAGAAATAATATTACCGAGGAAGCTACCAAGATTCTGACGCCGTTGCTTGGTCAGCAGATTCCTCAAAGATGGAGTATCGCTCATCTGTATCAGGCGATTTTGCAGGGGGAAGAGCATGTAGAAAAACTGGATTATATGACCACTTTGGCAGGATATATTCACTGGAAGCTGACAGGAGAAAAGGTTCTGGGGATTGGGGATGCTTCCGGGATGTTTCCTGTTGATTCTGAAATTTCAGATTATCATCAGAGGATGGCGGATCAGTTTGATGATCTGATTTGTGAGAAAAAATATCCCTGGAAACTGAGAAAAATTCTCCCGAGGGTATTGCTGGCGGGAGAGGATGCAGGGAGACTGACCCGCAAGGGGGCTTTGCTTTTGGATGTGTCTGGGGATCTGGAAGCAGGAATTCCTCTTTGTCCTCCAGAGGGTGATGCAGGAACCGGTATGGTGGCGACGAACAGTGTGGCAAGGAGGACAGGAAACGTATCGGCAGGAACTTCTGTATTTGCCATGATTGTATTGGAAAAAGCCCTGTCGAAAGTTTATCCTGAGATTGATCTGGTTACCACTCCGGACGGAAGTCCGGTAGCCATGGTTCATGCGCAGAATTGCACGTCGGATCTGAATGCCTGGGTGCATCTGTTTGGTGAAGTGCTGGAAAGTTTTGGCGTGAAAGCGGATCCGGATTCTCTCTATGGAACTCTGTATAAGAAAGCGCTGGAAGGGGAGAGTGACGGCGGCGGACTGTTGTCTTACTGTTACTATTCCGGGGAACATATCACTGGTTTTGAGGAGGGGCGTCCGTTATTTGTCCGGCGTCCTGACAGCCGCTTTACGCTGGCAAATTTTATGAGAACACATCTATACACTTCTCTGGGAGCGCTGAAGATCGGCATGGATATTCTTTTGAAAGAGGAAAGCGTGACTGTGGATAAGATTCTTGGACACGGCGGTTTCTTTAAGACGAAAGGCGTGGGACAGGAGATTATGGCGGCGGCGATGAACACTCCCGTCTCAGTGATGGAGACGGCAGGAGAAGGAGGAGCATGGGGAATTGCTCTTCTGGCAGCATATTGCCGCAGAAGAAAAGAGGGAGAAACACTGGCGGATTATCTGGAACGGGAAGTATTTTCTGATGGAAAATGTGTGCAGGTGGAGCCGGATCAGGAGATGGCGGCAGGATTTGAAGAATTTATGGAGTATTACAAAAAAGGGCTGGCGGTGGAACGCGCAGCGGTAGAGGTGCTTTAAAGGGAGGAATACAGAATGTTGGAAGAATTGAAGCAGGCGGTCTGCGAAGCAAACAAGTTGCTTCCCCGTTATGGGCTGGTGACATTTACCTGGGGAAATGTAAGCCAGATCGACAGGGAAACGGGATATTTTGCGATTAAGCCCAGCGGAGTAGACTATGACAAGCTTACCCCGGAGGATATGGTGCTTATGGATCTGGAAGGAAATAAAATAGAAGGAAAATATAATCCGTCTTCGGATATGCCTACCCATCTGGAATTATATCGATCTTTTCCTAAAATCGGAGGAATCGTTCATACCCACTCTTCCTGGGCAACCAGCTGGGCGCAGGCGGGAAGAGGGATTCCCTGCTATGGAACCACCCATGCAGATTATATTTACGGGGAAGTTCCCTGCTTAAGATGTCTCACAAAGGAGGAGATACAGGAAGATTATGAACGAAATACGGGACGCCTGATCGCGGCGTATTTCAGAGAAAAGGATTATATGGCGGTTCCGGTGGTGTTGTGTGAAAATCATGGTCCCTTTACGTGGGGAAAGGATGGAAAAGAGGCGGTACATCAGGCAGTCGTGCTGGAAGAGGTGGCAAAAATGGCAGCCCGGTGTGAACAGATCAATCCAGAAGTGCAGCCGGCGCCGCAGGAACTACAGGATAAGCATTACTATCGGAAACACGGAGAACATGCTTATTATGGACAGAAAATGTAGGGGGGATTTTTATGATACATAAGGTGGTAGATATTCAGGTAGATTACAAAAAGGCAGACGCCGTACAAGATGGCAGTCAGCCGCAGTTATATACGTATATTCAGGAAAGGTCGGAAGAACTGACAGCATCAGAGAAACGTCCTGCGGTGATCATCTGTCCGGGCGGCGCTTACCGCTTTAAATCCGATCGGGAAGCAGAAGTGGTGGCGCTTCGATATCTGGCAGCGGGGATGCAGGCGTTCGTACTGCAGTACAGTGTGGCTCCTTCCCGTTATCCCAGTGCGCTTCTGGAACTGGCGGCGGCAGTGGCATGGGTGAGAAGTCACGGAGAGAAATATTGGATTGATACGGATAGAATTGTGATTGCGGGATTTTCAGCGGGAGGACATCTGTGCGCCTGTCTGGGAAACCTGTGGGATGAATCTTTTATAGAAGAAACACTGAAGACATCGTACCCTGAAAGAGCGGCGGATGGGAAAAAGATGTGGAAACCGGACGGAATGATTTTAAGCTATCCTGTGATCACGATGGGAGAATTTACCCATCAGGAGTCCAGAACTCTTCTCTTGGGAGAAAATTTCACACAAGAGATGGCGGAGGCAGTATCTATGGAAAAACGGGTATCTTCCAAAACAGTGCCGGCATTCTTGTGGCATACCTGGGAGGACGATGCTGTTCCGGTGGAAAACTCTCTTCAATTTGCCATGGCTTTGAGGAAAGAACAGATTCCTTTTGAACTTCATATTTATGAAAAAGGTGGTCACGGACTTTCTCTGTGCGATGGTACAGTGGATGACGGTGTGCGGGAATTTCTAAAAGAAAATGCAGAGTGGATCAATCTGGCGATTCAGTGGATTCGGCGGCTGTAAAACTTTCGACAAAATTTGACAAATGACAGTCACGGTGGTATCATTTTAACAATAATGCAAAGAAATGATGGGAGGTCTGTCTGAATGTCAGAGCACGACGAAGATCATAAGAAAGAAAGTAATCCGGTGGGGGAAACGGAAGCTTCCGGTAAAAAGAAAATGTCCAAAAAAAAGAAGGCGGGGATTGCAGGCATCGTGATTCTGGCAGTTCTTCTTCTGACAGCCGGTTTGGTATATTTTGTGGGGCATAGATATTATGCAAAGACAAATTATGTCAGCGACGAGGAAGCTGCCCGGCAGATAGAAGAAAAGAAAAAGCAGCGAGAGGCTGCAATGGAGCAGGAAGAGAAGAAAGAAGAAGAGGCAGAGCCTATTGACCCAGAGCTTTTGGAGGCGCAGCGGAATATGGAAAAATATGCGTCTACCGAGCCGATCACTACAGATGGGAATGTATACAATGTTCTTCTGGTGGGATTGGATACCACGAAAGATAACTGGGTGGGAAATTCCGATTCTATGATTCTGGTTTCTGTCAATTATCGTCTGCACAAAATTTCCATGATTTCTCTGATGCGGGATCTTCATGTGAATATTCCGGGGGTTGGCTATAGAAAGTTAAATGCAGCGTATCCTAACGGGGGCGGACCTTTGCTGACCCAAACGGTGGAGGAGAACTTTAAGATCGATGTGGATCGTTATGTGACGGTGGATTTTGGCTCCATGATCGATATTATTGATGAAATTGGAACCATTGAAATTACTTTTACCCAGAAGGAAGCGGAGAATGCCAATAAGAGTATCAAGCAGCAGTGCCGGATTCTTGGAAAAAAATCTAAGAAATATCTGATTCCCGGAGAGGGAACTTACGAGTGTAACGGTATGCAGGCGGTGGCATATGCCAGAATACGAAAAGTGGGAAATTCCGACTATCAGAGAACGGAGCGACAGCGGGAAGTGCTGATGAAGCTTCTGGAAAAGGTGAAAGCGATGAGTCTGGAGGATATTGACCGCCTGGCAACGAGACTTTTGCCTATGCTGACGCACAACATTCCAGAGAGCGAGTTCTGGGGATTGTTGGCGAAGGCCCCTACCTTGTTGAGTTATAACATCGTACAGGATCGAATTCCTTATGATGGGATGTTCCACAGCTATAATGGAAATCTGGTTCCCGACTGGGAGAGTACTGTGCGAAAACTGAAAGAAGAAATTTATGGTGCAGATATGTTGGATGCAGAAGGGAATATCCTTACGCCCACACCAACTGTGACGCCGGAAGCAAAAGAAAAAGGAACTTCTAAGGAAAATGGACAATCTTCTTCTGAGGGAGAAGTCCTTACTGTGACGCCGGAAGCACCGGAAAATACAGATCAGGGAGAGCAGACGGTGATCGAACCGGAGACGGGAACAGGAGATCCCTCTGCGCAGCTTTCAGCAGGCAAAGGGAGAGACCAGATGGCACAGGAGACATTAGTGCAGGAGAAAAAAGCGCCGGTGATCGCTGATAATGTTCCGGGGGTAAAAGGGGAAGAACAGAAAAAATCGGAAAACTCTGAGAAAAAACCGATTACCAATCCGTATCGGAAACCGGTTTTTGTCCTTCAGATACCGAATGCGCCGGAAGAGGCAAATAGAACACTGGTGGAAGGAAACTATCAGTGGATGAAGAAAAAAGTGAATCAGGGATTTTAAAATGAGGTTGTCGCCTTAAGGTGCATAACCCGAAATATTTATACATTTGCGCTCAGTCTGCGCTCACTTTGAGCCTGAAATCTCAAAGATGTGCTTGACGAATTCGCTAAAATGTATAAATATTTCGGATTATGTGGAAGGCGGCAACTCTATTTTTGTTTGGGACGTTTTTTCTAATTGTTGGAGGTATAGGCGATATCGAAGGCGAATCGCATATCTTCCTCAAACCATTGCTTGAAGTTGGTTCCCCAGCGGTTGTTGTACAGGAGGAAGAAGAATCCTTCTTCCAGTGTTTCTATCTGGTTGTCGGTGTGGTAAAGGTTTTTCTTTCCGGGAGATACCAGTGGTGCATCCAGCGAGGTCAGAGAAAGCTTTCCTGAACACAAGTTGTTTTCCAGGTTTTCTACACAGTGAAGTTTTCTGTTCCCATCCCGCACAATGTGGAAGGGAGAAAGAAGTGTTCCGCACTTGTTCAGGAGCCAGTTTTCAGGAGCATCCGGGAGGACGTTCATTTGAAGCCAAAGAGCTTCCGGGCTTCGGATCGCATCTTTATTTTTCCAGAAAAGTTCCATATGGATATTTTCTTTTCCAAATTCCCATACCGTTGTCATTTCTCGGGGGCATCCATACTGTTCGCAGGCTTCGGGAGCAAATCCGAGGGTGATGTACAGGGTGTTTTCCAGAGCGTGAATGGACAGAGGGCAGGGAGAAAAAATCCCATGCCGGATGTCTTTTTCCAGACGCAGTCCCGGTTTTCCAAAATCCGGTTCAGACCAGAAGAAGTTTTCGGAGAGATCTCTTCCATAAGAAAAGTAGCAGTCGTCCACTTCTTTTCCCCCAAATGTTTCATATTCAACTTTTCCAAGACAGAGAACATACGTATTTCCTGAACTGTGCTTCTGAATGCTGGTGATTTCTCCGTTTTTTCCCACAGTGACAGTGACATCCTTTAAAACGATGGGAGCCAATGGCTGTTGATGAACGGCAGTTTTCGGGATTACAGGATAGGAAAAAACCATCGCAGTCTGCGCTTCTTTCAGAAGGGAAGGGGGAAGCTCAGACATTCCTTTGGTCAGATAATCCCGCTGTTCCTGATGAGAAGCTTCAAAGGCAGTATAGGAGGAGGTTATGGGATCTCCGTGATAGTGGAGAAGTTCTTCTTTCATGCCGGCAAGGATTGATTGATTCCAGCAGCCGTAGCTTTCTGCGCTGGTGGTATCGAGAGTTCTTGCTTGATGAAAATCTTTTTTGTTCCAATTCTTAAAATCCAGAAGGTATTTTTTTACATCCATTCCCCAGGTATGCTCTGCGATCAGCAGAAGATTTTCCATGAGATTCTGATAAGCGGGATCCTCTCTGGTGATCTGTCCTTTTTGAAGCCACTGTTCTTTCAATGCGAGAAGGCGGCGATAGGCAGATACTTTCAGAGGATCAGTGGCAGCACCGTGAATCCAGGTGTCTCCAATCTCGTCGGTGACAACGGGGAGGGAGGAACGGATCTGGCGCACTTTGAGGGCAAAATCATCCAGCGTTCCCGCCTGAATGGATGCGTTCGGGTAACGAAGAGAGAGCTCGTGGAAAAGAATGTCCAGTTCTTCCGGGGACGGGGGCGCCGCATTGTCATGGGCATGGAAAAATTCCAGAACGGTTCCATTTTCCAGACAGGTGACATCCCCATAATTTCCGGCATAATTTACCACGACTTCTTTGCCATTGATCTGCCAACGAAACAGCGACGGCACATGGGGAACCCGTGAGGAGGAGTTGACACCCAGATGAAGAAATTCGATGCCGGCGTCAGCAAGTGCGGGAACAAGACCGAGGGTATGACCGGGGACATCTGTCATTTTCGCAGAAATCGTATGAAAATGAAAGGCTTCATCCAGTTTTTTTGAGATGGAAAGATCGTAATCCAGCAATTCACGATCCATCAATTCGGTGTGGGTGGTGCAGGCGAGACCATGCCAGCGCACGCAGCCCAGCCGGATAGCTTCCCGGAGCCGTTCGGCATCGGCGGGAGCAGCATGATCGAAGTAATACTTGATCAGGTAAGAACCAACCGTCCAGACAAATTTTTTCTGATTGGGCGTATTAACCTGAAATGCCAGATCCACAGCGGCGGGAATAAAACTTTTACAGTAAGTATCCAGAACATCAGCGGCATATCCGGTAAAGCCGATGTCCAGATGAGTTTTAAAAACAACAATAACTTCTTTGACAGCAGATCGATTCATAATGATCTCCTTTGCTAAAATATATTTTATATCTTAAATATACCAAAGATAATATATTTAGTAAATAATAAAATATATTTTTGTGGAATTAGATAAAAAATGAAAGGAATTTGGGGAGTTTGTCAAAAACCACAGGAAACCAAACAGAAAACCCTAGAAAAACCAGAAACAAAACAACATAAAACCACAAAAATTGATTGACAAACCTCAGTTATAAGGGTATGATGTCCATAGAAACCCAAAGAATCCATAATTTGTTTCAGGAGGAGAAAATAATGATGAACGAATTTGAGATCAAGAAGATGATGTGTGACATCGGTAAACGTGTTTACAATCGGAACATGGTAGCTGCAAATGACGGAAACTTTTCCGTTAAATTAAACGATGATGAATTTCTGTGCACACCGACAGGTGTTTCCAAAGGATTTATGACTCCGGAATATATCTGTAAAGTAAACAGAAAAGGAGAAGTGATTCAGGCAAATCCTGGATTCCGTCCATCTTCTGAAATCAAGATGCATATGCGTGTATATGAAAAAAGACCGGATGTAGGCGCAGTTGTACATGCCCATCCATCTTTTGCCACCAGTTTTGCTATCGCAGGAATCCCGCTGACACAGCCGATTATGCCAGAAGCAGTGATCGCTTTGGGATGTGTGCCGATCGCTGAGTACGGAACACCTTCTACCAATGAGATTCCAGATAATCTGGAAAAATATCTGCCGTATTATGACGCGGTGCTTCTGGAGAGTCATGGAGCTCTGACCTGGTCTACGGATTTGATGGCGGCTTACCTGAAAATGGAGTCTGTAGAGTTCTATGCAGAACTTCTGTACAAATCCAAAATGCTGGGCGGACCGAAGGAATTTGACAAAGAGCAGATCGCAAAATTGTATGAGATCAGAAGACAGATGGGGCTTCCGGGAAAACATCCGGCAAATATCTGCGCAGAGCTGAACGGTGCAGGCGGCGGATGTCATTCCTGCTCTTCCTGCAGTTGTACGGAAAATTCCTGTGCAGATCCGAACAAAGATCTGGTAGCTGAAATTACAAAGAAAGTAATGGAACAGTTGGGAATGAAATAAGGGAGGTAATTCTCGTGCCAATAAATGAAAATATGGTTCAGGATATTGTGCAGGAAGTGCTGGCAAAAATGCAGATTCAGGAAGCTCCCACCGGGAAACATGGCGTATTCAAAGATATGAACGAGGCCATTGAAGCTGCAAAAAAAGCCCAGCAGACGGTAAAGAAAATGTCCATGGATCAGAGAGAAAAGATTCTTTCCATTATTCGGAAAAAAATCTGTGAAAATGCAGAGACCATGGCTCGTATGGGTGTGGAAGAAACCGGAATGGGAAATGTGGGAGATAAAATCTTAAAACATCGTCTGGTGGCAGAAAAAACTCCGGGAACAGAAGATATCACCACAACCGCATGGTCAGGAGACAGAGGACTTACGCTGGTGGAGATGGGACCTTTCGGCGTGATCGGCGCCATTACACCCTGCACGAACCCCAGTGAAACTGTTTTGTGCAATACCATGGGGATGCTGGCGGGAGGAAATACTGTAGTATTCAATCCTCATCCGGCGGCTATCAAAACTTCTATTTTCGCCATCAATCTTCTGAATGAGGCGTCTTTAGAGGGAGGCGGACCGGATAATATCGCCTGTACCGTGGAAAATCCTACGCTGGAGACCAGCAATATCATGATGAAACATAAAGATATCCCCCTGATCGCCGCAACCGGTGGTCCGGGAGTGGTGACGGCAGTGCTCTCTTCCGGGAAGAGAGGAATCGGCGCCGGCGCAGGAAATCCTCCGGCTCTGGTGGATGAGACGGCAGATATCAGAAAAGCGGCGCAGGATATTGTAAATGGCTGTGTTTTTGATAATAATCTGCCCTGTATTGCGGAAAAAGAGATTGTAGCAGTTTCTTCTGTAGTGGATGAACTGATGCACTATATGGTGACAGAACAGGGCTGCTATCTGGCATCCAAAGAAGAACAGGATGCGCTCACAGCGGTAGTTCTGGCTGGCGGACGCCTGAACCGGAAATGTGTGGGAAGAGATGCGAGAACACTTCTTTCCATGATCGGTGTGGATGCGCCGGCAAATATCCGCTGCATTACCTTTGAGGGACCGAAGGAACATCCGCTTATTGCAGAAGAGCTGATGATGCCGATCCTGGGTGTGGTAAGAGCGAAGGATTTTGAGGATGCAGTGGAGCAGGCGGTATGGCTGGAACACGGAAACCGCCATTCCGCACATATCCATTCCAAAAACATAGATAACATTACAACATATGCGAAAGCGATTGATACGGCAATCCTGGTAAAAAATGCTCCTTCTTATGCAGCATTGGGATTTGGCGGTGAAGGTTACTGTACCTTCACGATTGCCAGCCGTACCGGAGAAGGTCTGACAAGCGCAAGCACCTTCACAAAGAGAAGAAGATGTGTTATGTCGGACAGTTTGTGTATTCGTTGATCGGGAGGAAAGAACATGGATGCAAATATGAATATTGAAGAGATCGTGAGACAGGTTTTGGCAGGCATGAATCAGACTGCGCCTGCTGCATCTGCTCCTGCATCCACAGGCAGCATTCCAAAAACTGCTCATGTGGCTATGCTGACAGGTTTGGAACATTTTGATGTGAAAGAATATCCCATGCCGGAAGTAGGAGATGACGATATTCTGGTAAGAGTGGAAGGCTGCGGCGTGTGCGGTACAGACGCTCATGAATTTAAGAGAGACCCCTTTGGTCTGATTCCGGTAGCTCTGGGACATGAGGGAACCGGTGAGATCGTAAAGATGGGCAAGAATGTAAAAAAAGATTCAGCAGGAAAAGATCTCAAACTGGGAGATAAAGTTGTTACCTGTATGATTTTTAAAGATAATCCAGATATCACCATGTACGATCTGAATAAACAGAACGTAGGCGGCGCAGATGTATACGGGTTGCTCCCGGATGATGACGTACATCTGAACGGATGGTTTTCCGATTATATCCTGATTCGCGGCGGTTCCACTGTATTTAATGTAAGTGATCTGGATCTGGATTCCCGTATTCTTATCGAGCCCTGCGCAGTTTTGATCCATGCAGTGGAGAGAGCAAAAACGACAGGTATTCTCAGATTTAACAGCCGCGTGGTGGTTCAGGGATGCGGACCGATTGGTCTGATCTGTATTGCGATTTTAAGAACCATGGGAATTGAAAATATTACCGCAGTGGACGGAAATGAGATGCGTCTTGGATTTGCAAAAGAGATGGGCGCTACCGAAACAGTGAACTTCATGGAACATAAGGGAATCGAAGCTCTGGCAGCAGCAGTGGAAGCAAGCTTTGGAGGACATCCGGCTGATTTTGGATTCCAGTGTACAGGTTCTCCGGTAGCACATTCCAATATTTACAAATTCATCCGCAATGGCGGCGGACTTTGTGAGCTGGGATTCTTTATCAATGGAGGGGACGCAACGATCAATCCTCACTTTGATATCTGCTCCAAAGAGCTTACTATGGTGGGCTCCTGGGTATATACCCTGAGAGATTATGCAACAACCTTTGATTTCCTGAAGAGAGCAAAAGGGATCGGACTTCCTCTGGAAAAACTGATCACTCACAGATTTGCCCTGGAGGATATCAATGAGGCGCTGCAGACAAACCTTGCCATGAAAGGGCTGAAGATCGCGATTGTCAACGATGCGAAAAATCGATAAGGGCTCCCCGAAAGATTTTGTGGATAAAGGAGAGGAAAGATGGCAGAGGCGGTAGGAATTCTGGAAGTCTTTGGGCTGACCACTGCATTTGTTGCGGGAGACGCAGGATGCAAGGCGGCGAATGTACGGATGGAAGTATTTGATAAAAATAAACCTGCAAATGCGGATAGTATGCCGGTTCCCCTGCTGGTTACCGTAAAGTATCGGGGAAGCGTGACAGATGTGACAGCAGCCGTGGAGGCAGGAGAGCAGGCGGCAAAAACTCTGGGAGGCGTGGTTACAAAGCATGTGATCCCAAATCCAGAGGAAGGAACCTGTAAAATGTTGAAAATCAGTGCTTTAGATAAAGACTGATTCATGATATGATAAAGAGAGTTAACATAGTTTGAATTTTAGGAGGATATAACAATGGCTAAAGAAGCATTAGGAATGGTAGAAACAAGAGGACTTACAGCAGCGATCGAAGCAGCAGACGCCATGACAAAAGCAGCAGAGGTAACTTTGGTGGGAACAGAGAAGATCGGTTCCGGACTGGTAACTGTTATGGTACGCGGTGATGTAGGAGCGGTAAAAGCAGCAGTGGAGAGCGGAAGCGCAGCAGCATCCAGACTGGGTGAGCTGGTAGCTACACACGTAATTCCGAGACCTCATGAAGATGTGGAAAAAATCCTTCCTACCGTATAAGAAACTTGTAAAAGTGGAAAAGGAGTTCATCCATGGGAAAATCGTATGGCTTTATTGAAATAACAGGTGTAGTTGCGGCTGTCGATGCTCTGGATATCATGCTTAAGGCGGCGGATGTGAGTCTGGCTACATGGGAAAGGAAGCTGGGAGGACGTCTTGTCACGATGGTGATCGAGGGTGATGTGGCAGCGGTGACTGCAGCGGTGGACGCGGCAGTTGCCGGCGCCATTAAAAAACCTGTATTGCATGCAGTCATTGCCCGTCCCCATGAAGAGACAGTAAGAATGGTAGAACTGAGCGCCAGCCGCTGGAAGAAATAGAGGGACTTACGATGGCAGAGATTAAAAAAACAACATCGAAAGCTCCGGCGCCAAAGAAGGCAGCCCCGAAGACGGCGGCAGCCAGAAGAACAGCCGGAGTCCAGAAAACTGTTGAGCCGGAAACCGTACCGGCAGAACAGAAAACAGAAGAAATTACAGAAAAAACTGGTACAACGAACACTACAATCCATAAGGAGGAAAAAAGAATGACACAGGAAGCTTTAGGTATGATCGAAACCAGAGGTCTGGTAGCAGCAGTGGAAGCAGCGGACGCTATGTGTAAAGCGGCAAATGTGGCTTTGGTAGGAACAGAAAAAATCGGTTCCGGACTGGTAACTGTTATGGTAAGAGGCGATGTAGGCGCAGTAAAATCTGCCGTAGAGAGCGGAAGTGCAGCAGCATCCAGACTGGGAGAACTGGTAGCTACACACGTAATCCCAAGACCGCACACCGATGTGGAAATGATTCTTCCCAAAGTAAAATAGGAATGTTCTGTTTAGGAACGCGTCGCACGGAAAACGGAGGGAACGGATATTCCCGTCCTCCCTCTGGTGGTGCGGCGGTTACTAAAAACAGAAGTAAGGTTCTTGGAAAGTGGGTGTTGTGCTTGGATATGCAGGAAGTAGAAAGAATTACCAGATTGGTAATGGAGAGTATACAGAAGCAGGAAGCGCAGGGGGACGGCTACATGGTTCCCATAGGGGTTTCTGCCAGACATGTTCATCTTACACAGGCTGATCTGGAAGTTTTGTTTGGACCGGGCTATCAGCTTACCAAAAAGAAGGAGCTGATGGGCGGTCAATTTGCATCCAATGAGCTGGTCACCATTGTAGGACTGAAACTGAGAGCTATTGAGAATGTAAGGATTCTCGGACCTTGCAGAAGTAAGTCTCAGGTGGAGATCTCTGCTACAGATGCTATTAAACTGGGAGTGAAAGCGCCTGTTCGGGAGTCCGGCGATATTGCAGGTTCTGCACCGATCGCACTGGTGGGACCGAAGGGAGCGCTTTATTTGCAAGAAGGCTGTATCGTGGCTGCAAGACATATCCATATGTCTCCGGCAGACGCCCGGGCAGCCGGTGTACACGATGGAGATTACGTATCGGTGAAAGCGGAAAATGAGAGAGGAACTGTGTTCCATCATGTGAAAATCCGTGTAGATGAAAGTTTTACGCTGGAAATGCATATAGATACCGATGAGGCGAACGCCTCTCAGATCGCTACCGGAATGACGGTCTCTATTGTGAAATAAGGTGCGGCAGCGCCGGATAATTCGTAATAAGAAACGGAGGGTAACTATGATTGTAGGGAAAGTTGTAGGAAGCATTGTTTCTACCAGAAAAAATGATAAACTCATTGGAAATAAATTTATGATCGTAGAACCTGTGCACCATATGAAAGCTGATCTCAATCAGATCGTTGCCATCGATAATATCGGAGCCGGCATTGGAGAGTACGTATTGGTTGCACAGGGAAGTGCGGCAAGAATAGGCTGCGGTCTGGAGACGGCGCCTGTTGATGCGGCGATTGTAGGTATCATTGATGATGGTGCCGGATTGGAGTAAACCCATGGAGATCAGAGAATTACAAAAAATCATACAGGAAAGCGGTGTGGTTGGCGCCGGCGGTGCAGGATTTCCGACCTATGTGAAAATCGATGAACGCGCCAACACTATTTTGATGAACTGTGCGGAATGCGAACCTTTGCTGAAGTTACATAGACAGCTTTTGAAGGTGCATGCGTATGAGATCATGAAAACCTTTCATAAAATCGCAGAGATCGTAGGCGCCAAAGAAGCGATCATTGGTATAAAGAAATCATATAAAGATACGGTAAATGCTCTGCAGGAACATTTGGAAGCATTTCCGGGAATGCGTCTGGCGCTTTTGGACGAAGTATATCCTATGGGGGATGAAATCGTGCTGATTTACGAGGCGACAGGCCGCGTGGTAAGACCGGGAGGACTTCCCATTGAGGAAGGCGTAGCCGTTTTCAATGTAGAAACAGTTTATAATATTTACCGGGCAATGGAAGAAAATCACCCGGTAACGGACAAATTAGTTTCTGTAGTTGGAGAAGTGGAACATCCGGTGACAGTGAGAGTCCCGTTAGGGACTCCGCTTTCTGAAGTGGTGGCTATGGCAGGAAAAACTACGGTGAAGGATGCCGTATATTTTGTAGGCGGACCTATGATGGGCAATATAGGGACAGAAAACCAGCCGGTGACAAAGACTACGAACGCAGTTCTGGTACTTCCGCCAGATCATACGATCGTTCAGAAAAAACAAAGAAAATCTTCTATTGATCTGAAACGGGCAGCATCGATCTGCTGTCAGTGCCGTACCTGTACGGACCTTTGCCCCAGAAACAATCTGGGTCATCCGATTGATCCGGCATTGTTCATGAGAGCGGCGACGAATGGAGATTTTCGGGATATGAATCCATACATTAATGCGAACTTCTGCAGTTCCTGCGGTGTATGCGAGATGTATGCATGTCCTCAGAGTCTCGCGCCCCGGTCTCTTCTGGCAGACATGAAATTTGGACTGAAAAGAGCAGGCGTTCGTCCTCCTCAGGGAGTTCAGGCAGCGTCGGTACAGGAATCCAGAGCATATCGAAAGGTCCCAGAAGAGCGGCTGATGGCTCGTCTGGGACTGACAAAATACGACAAAGACGCGCCGCTGGACGATCAGGTGGTTCCGGTGAAGAAGGTAACGATCAATCTGAGTCAGCATATCGGAGCTCCGGCAAAGGCGCAGGTAGCCATTGGAGATCAGGTAACAGAGGGACAGAGGATAGCAGAACCGGCACAGGGGCTGAGCGTGGCAATCCACGCATCCATAAGTGGTGTCGTTACCCACGTATCAGACAAAGCGGTAGTGATAGAGGCAAAGTAGAAAGGACGTAGACTGTATGAGTAAAGCAATCGGAATGGTTGAATTTAAAACCACGGCAACCGGTATCACAGCGGCAGACGCCATGGTAAAAACTTCAGAGGTAGAGCTTATAGAAGCGCAGACAGTTTGTCCTGGAAAATATATTGCGATTATTTCTGGAGATTTAAGCGCCGTAAAGGCGGCAGTGGATACAGCATCCACAAAATATGAAGAACAGCTTATCGGCAATTTTATTCTGGGAAATCCCCATGAATCGATTTTTCCGGCGATGTACGGCTCCGCTCAGGTGGAAAAGGTAAGCGCGCTGGGGATTTTGGAAACTTATGACGCTGCATCGATCATTGTGGCGGCAGATCTGGCGGCTAAAACCGCTATTGTTGACTTGATCGAGCTTCGCATCGCCAAGGGTATGTGCGGAAAATCTTATATGCTGATCACAGGAGAGGTAGCCGCAGTGGAGGCATCTCTTGAGAAAGCAAAAGAGGCAGTGGGAGAAAAGGGAATGTATCTGGATTCTTCCGTGATCGCTCATCCGGATGCAAAGGTGATCGAGCGGATCTTATGATGCCAAGGTCAAAAGTCATAAACCACGTTGTGCTTGCACATAAGTGGTTTTATGACTTTATGACCCGCCTCAATATGAGAATAAAAGCAGGGCGCAGCCCTGCGATATTCGAATGTGGGGCAGAATTGTGGAAGTGCGCAGCACGAAACAATTCGTCAGGCATCTTTTGCTTCCAACATCATTTTTAAGAGAAAACCAAGGGGGACAAGTTGTATGCTAGCGTTAGAGAGAAGAAATCTGATCCTGGAAAAACTGCAGGAAGAAAAACGTGTCGTTGTCAGTGAACTGAGTCAGTTATACAACGTGTCAGAAGAAACAATCCGACGGGATCTGGACAAGCTGGAAAGTGAAGGATATGCCATTAAAAGTTATGGCGGAGCAGTGATCAACGAAAATATGACCATTGATATGCCCTTCAATGTGCGAAAGAACAGAAATGTGTCGGGAAAACAGAAAATTGCAGAACTTGTGGCGGGTATGATCAAGGATGGAGATCAGATCATGCTGGACGCCAGCACCACAGCCGTGTTTATTGCGAAAATGATCAAAGAAAAGAAAAGGCTTACCGTGATCACGAATTCTATTGAGATCATGATTGAGCTGGCAGATGTTTCCGGGTGGAATATTATTTCCACCGGAGGCATCATGAAGGAAGGGTATCTTGCGCTGCTGGGTTCCAAAACAGAGACGGCGCTTCGGTCTTATTTTGTAGATAAAGCGTTTGTATCCTGCAAGGCTCTGGATATGCAGCGGGGGATTATGGATTCCAATGATCTTTTTGCTCAGGCAAAGCAGAGCATGATGGATTCGGCAAGAGAGAGTATTCTGGCTGTGGATCACAGTAAATTTGACAATACCGCGTTTGCGAAAGTAACGGATATTCAAAATCTGACGGCGGTGGTGACCGATGAAAAACCGTCGGATGGATGGATGGAATTTTTTGCAGCGCATCAGATAAAATGTTATTATCCGAAATAAAGAAAGGCGAAAACCATGGATTGTTTTGGAATAAAAACGCAGATTTATTTTGGGGACGGCGCGTTGCTCCGTCTGAAAGAAATTCCATACAGAAAAGTTCTGGTGATCACTGACCCTTTCGTGGTACAAAGCGGGATGGTAAACCTGATCACGGAGCCTCTTCGGGCAGGCGGTATCCAGTATGAGATTTTTGATGACGTAGTGCCGGATGCACCTATTGATAAAATCTCCAATGGAGTGAAAAAATTTCTGGAGTATCAGCCGGAAGCGATCGTGGCAGTGGGAGGCGGATCGGCCATCGACTCTTCCAAAGCGATTCGGGAATTTGCTCTGAAGATTCATAATTATGGACAGGTAGGATTGATTGCTGTTCCAACTACCAGTGGAACCGGTTCGGAGGTAACTTCTTTTGCAGTTGTAAACGATACGGTGGCAAAGACCAAGTATCCGCTGGTATCGGAAGGGCTTACGGCAGATGAAGCGATTTTGGATGCGGAGCTGGTGAAAAGTGTTCCTCCCGCCATTACCGCAGATACGGGAATGGATGTATTTACCCATGCGCTGGAATCTTATGTGAGCACAGAGCACAATGAATTTTCCTCGGCGCTTTCAGAAAAAGCTATTGAAATCTGCGGAGTATTTCTGCTGAGAGCGTATCTGGACGGAAATGATATGCATGCGAGACAGAAGATGCACGTGGCGTCCTGTCTGGCTGGGCTGGCGTTTAATTCGGCGTCCCTGGGAATTACCCATAGTATGGCGCATCAGTTGGGAGCGCTGTTTCATATTCCTCATGGGCGGGCGAATGCGATGCTCCTGCCCCATATTGTAGAGTTTAATGCGAATATCAATAAACATTCCAGAAGTCAGAAGGAATATCTTCCGGCAGTTAAGCGATATGCGAATATTGCTCATATTCTGGGATTGAGTAATTATAATGAAGTGATGAGCGTAAGGTCGCTGGTAAACTGGATTCAGTTTATGCAGAAGGAAATGAATATTCCGTTGACCATACAGGAGATAGGGACGATTACGCCGGACGCTTATTTTGCGGCGGTGGATAAGATGGCGGAGGCGGCGCTGGCAGATGCCTGTACCCCCACCAATCCAAGAGTTCCAACGAAAGAAGATATTATCAGGATCTATACGAAGCTGTGGTCGTTCTGAAACGGAATGCAGACAGAAAGGACGCAGATACAGCCAAAAGCGAGAGGGATCAGAAGTATGAAATCAAAGCGTATAGAAATACTGGACAACCGTCCGGTGAATAAAGACGGGTTTATCGATGAATGGCCGGAGATGGGATTTGTGGCAATGAAAAGTCCTTATGATCCCAAACCGTCCATCAGAATTGAAAATGGAAAGATTATGGAACTGGACGGAAAGGAAAGAAAAGATTTTGACTTTCTGGATCAGTTCATTGCAGATTACGCCATCCGTATTGACCGGGCAGAACAGTCCATGGGAATTTCTTCCGTGGATATTGCGCGAAAGATCGTGGATATCAATGTTTCAAGAAAAGAAGTACTGGAACTGGTATCCGGTATCACTCCGGCAAAGATGTCGGAGGTCATCAATCAGTTAAATGTGGTGGAAATGATGATGGGTATGCAGAAAATGCGCGCCCGGAGAGTGCCGGGAAATCAGGCGCATATCACCAATCTGAAGGATGATCCGGTACAGATCGCAGCGGATGCGGCGGAGGGAGCTCTGCGGGGATTCAGCGAAGAGGAGACTACTACAGGAGTGGCAAGATACGCCCCCTTTAATGCCATCGCTCTTCTGATCGGTTCTCAGGTGGGACGCCGCGGCGTGCTGACCCAGTGTGCAGTGGAAGAGGCAGTGGAACTGGAACTGGGAATCCGGGGGCTGACAACCTATGCGGAAACCCTATCCGTATATGGAACAGAGAAAGTATTTGTAGATGGAGACGATACGCCGTACTCCAAAGCATTTTTGAATGCAGCCTACGGCTCCCGGGGATTGAAGGTAAGATTTACCTCTGGTTCCGGTTCTGAGGTGCTGATGGGAAGCAGTGAGAAGAAGTCCATGCTGTATCTGGAGTGCCGCTGTCTGTATGTTACCAAGGGAGCGGGAAGTCAGGGGATTCAGAACGGTTCGGTAAGCTGTGTGGGTGTGGCGG
>HF995380.1:3751-20145 GCA_000432335.1 Firmicutes bacterium CAG:646 | reverse complement strand
AGGCATCCGGGAAATCATAGGAGAAAATCTGGTGGCATCTTTGCTGGGGCTGGAATGTGCGTCCTCCAACGATCAGAGTTTTTCTCATTCGGATATGAGAAGAACGGCAAGAACTATGCTGCAGTTCATGCCGGGAACCGATTTTATTTTTTCCGGTTATGCAGGGGAGCCCAATTACGATAATATGTTTGCAGGTTCCAACTTTGACGCAGAAGATTTTGACGATTATAACGTATTGCAGAGAGATATGCAGGTGGACGGCGGTCTTCGTCCGGTGACGGAAGAAGAAGTGATCCGGGTTCGCCGGGAAGCAGGAAAAGCTGTACAGGCGGTATTCAAATATCTGGGACTTACGGAAGTGACTGACGAGCAGGTGGAAGCGGTGACTTATGCTCATGGAAGCCACGATACGCTGAAACGAGATGTAGCTTCCGATCTGATGGCGGCGGATGATCTGATGAAAAGAAAGATCACCGGCGTGGACATTGTGAAGGCTCTGGCGGAAAGCGGATTTGAGGAATTGGCGGAGAGTATTCTCAACATGCTCAAACAGAGGGTGATCGGAGATTATATGCATACCGCGGCGATTTTGGATGAGAACTTCCAGGTGATGTCCGGGGTGAACACCCCCAATGATTATATGGGACCGGGTACCGGATATCGTGTAGACGGAAAACGTTGGGAGGAGATCAAAGCGATCCCCCACCGAATGAATATCAATGAATTTTAGGGAGGGTTTCAGGGATGGAAATGAATGAAAAATTAGTTCAGGCGATCACCCAGGCAGTACTGGAACAGCTGCAGAAACAGCCCTCCGTGGAAGAAAAACCGGTGTCCCTGGAAGGAAAAACAAGAATGCGCCCGAAACATTCCTATGAGGGATATCCTCAGGCAAAACAGGGAACGGACCCGAAAGAGATTGTAATCGGCGTGGGAGCGGCTTTTCAGGAAGAGATTACGAAAACGATCAGCGGTCTGCCTCTGGAGGCAGTTATTGAAAACGTAAGAGCTGGAATTGAGGAGGAGGGGATTCATTCCCGGGTAGTAAAAGTGTTGGATACCTCTGATGTGGCATTTATGGCGCTGGAATCTGCAAAACTGGCAGGTTCCGGGATTGGCATTGGTATTCAGTCCAAGGGGACTACGGTGATCCATCAGAAAGATCTGTATCCGCTTACCAATCTGGAACTCTTTCCTCAGGCGCCGTCGATTACACTGGAGATTTACCGGAAAATCGGACAGAACTCGGCAAAATATGTAAAGGGAGAAAAGGTAACGCCTATCGAGTGTACCAACGATCCCATGGTTCGGGCAAAATTTCAGGTGAAGGCGGCATTGATGCATATCATGGAAACAGAACAGCTGGATCCGGAGAAAAAGATTATAGAATGGGAGGGCAGGAAATGAGCAATTATCCATTAGGAAAAAATGAGGCAGATTCCATTACCTCCAAAACAGGGAAAAAGCTTTCTCAGATTACACTGGAGGAAGTGAAAAAAGGAAATGTTCAGGCGGATGATATCAAGATTTCCAAGGAAATGCTCCATCGTCAGGGGCAGGTGGCAAGAGAGGCGGATAACCCCGCCATGGCGGGAAATTTTGAGCGGGCGGCAGAGCTGGTGGACGTGCCGGATGAGGTGATATTAAAGATGTACAACAAACTGCGCCCCAACCGCTGTACGAAGATGGAACTGGTAGAAATGGCGAAAGAACTTCTGGAAGTTTATCATGCGCCGCACTGCGCAAAGCTGGTGCTGGAAGCGGCGGAGATTTACGAAAAAAGAGGGATAACGAGGTAAGAAAGTGAAACTGATCGCAGGTGTTGATATTGGAAATTCCACAACAGAGGTGTGTATCGGCAGTTTAGAGGAAAATGGAGCTTTTCGTTTTCTGGCTTCTGCCTCCCGGATGACTACGGGGACGAAGGGAACACTGCCAAATGTACAGGGAGTCAAAGCGGCACTTTTGGAGGCGCTGGAAAAGATTGACTGTACTTTGGAAGATCTGGACGAGGTGCGCCTGAACGAGGCGGCTCCGGTAATCGGGGATACGGCGATGGAAACCATCACCGAGACAATCATCACGGAGTCCTCCATGATCGGTCATAACCCCTCCACACCTGCGGGGGAAGGACAGGCGGTAGGCGAGCTGATCCGTCTGGAACATCTGTATCAGGCAGAGCGGGAAAAGCCGTATCTGGTGATTGTACCGGAAACCTTTTCCTATGAAGCGGCAGCAGATAAGCTGAACCAGTATATTCCAGAGAAAAATATCCGAGGACTGATTTTGCAGGCAGATGAGGCGGTGCTGGTGGAAAATCGTCTGAAAGACAACCTTCCCATTGTGGATGAGGTACGCTATATTGACCGGATACCGGAGGGAAAACAGGCGGCTATCGAGGTGGCGCTCCCGGGAACGGGTGTCCGAATGCTTTCCAATCCTTATGGAATCGCTACGCTGCTGGGGCTGGATGGGGAGGAGACCAGAATGGTGACTCCCATAGCGAAGAGTCTGGTGGGGAAACGCAGCGCCGTGGTGATCCGTACGCCCCATGGAAATGTGCAGGAACATCAGCTTCCCGCCGGTGAAATTTCCATCCGGGGAGATCGGGAAGTTTCCGTGAGTATCGACGCAGGGGGCGTAAAGATCATGAAAAGCCTTCAGAAAGCAGGAGATATTCTGGATATTGTGGGACAGCCGGAAACGAATGTGGGAAATATGTTCCACAATATTCGGGAAAATATGGCGAAAGTTTCCGGGGAAACGAAAGAGAAGATCCGGATCACCGATCTTCTGGCAGTAGATACCATGGCGCCGGTGGAAATATCCGGCTCTCTGGCAGGAGAAACCTGCATGGAAAAAGCGGTGGGAATCGCAGCTATGGTAAAAACCCATCATCTTCCCATGGAACAGATCGCAGAGAAGTTAGAAGAGGAATTGCATCTGAAAGGAAAAGTGGCAGGGGTGGAGGCGGTGATGGCATCTCTGGGAGCGCTTACCACACCGGGAACGCAGCTGCCACTGGCGATTCTGGACATGGGCGGCGGTTCTACAGATGCAGCTTTGTTGGATGCAGATGGAACAGTGAAAACCACTCATCAGGCGGGAGCCGGTGAACTGGTATCCATGCTGATTCAGACAGAATTGGGATTTAAGAGCCGGGCAACGGCAGAGCAGATTAAAAAATATCCGCTGGCAAAGGTAGAAAGTCTGTTTCATATGCGGCTGGAAAATGGCGCAATGGAATTTTTTCAGGATTCTATCGATCCCCGCTATTACGGGCATGTGGTGCTTTTGGCGCCGGGGGAGCTCCTTAAAATAGAAGAAGATATTCCTATGGAACGTATCCGTCAGGTGCGCCGGGAAGCAAAGGAAAAGGTATTTGTGACGAATGCGCTGCGAGCGCTGGAAAAAGTGGCGCCGGAACATAACCTGAAAAATATTTCCAATGTAGTGCTGGTGGGAGGTTCGGCAGAGGACTTTGAAATTCCTGAGATGCTCACCCAGATCTTGGCAGAATACCGCATCGTGTGTGGCAGAGGAAATATCCGGGGACAGGAAGGTCCCAGAAATGCAGTGGCAACAGGGCTTCTTCTTTCCAGTCTGGGAAGGGAGGAAGGTTTATGATCGTTCAAAAACCGGCAATCCTCATATACAGCAGGAATCCAGACCAGGATTATCTGAGGGAAGTCTGCGCTGGAATTGAAGAAGAAGGCGTCCTCTATGAAGTTCGCCAGAGAGAGGACTGTCTGGATGAACTTGCATATTTGGCGGCGGCAGAATCTATGCTGGGGGTCGGAATTGGTATTGACGGCGAAAGGATCGCCATGCAGATGAGCCGTCTTCCTAAAGGGAGAAATGTATTTGAACTGGACACCCCAAGATTCTGGCAGTGCAGAAATCTGGGCGCCAACAGCGCTCGGGCGGTAAAGAAAATGCCGTTTAAGCAATTATACCAAAAGTTCGGAGATGAACGGGAATGAAGATTTACACGAAAACAGGAGATGCAGGCACAACCAGCCTGGTCCATACAAAAAATATAACGAAATCCGATGACCGGGTAGAGGTGATGGGAACCATGGATGAGCTCACCAGTCATATCGGTCTGTTAAAAACCAGACTGCAGGATAGGCAGGCGCTTTCTTTTCTGGAAAAAATCCAGCAGAATCTCATGACCATCATGGCGGGAATTGCAGATTCTTATAATATGAAATACAAGCTGAAAGAAGAGAAGATTCTGGAACTGGAACAGGAGATTGACCGTTTGGAGGCTTCTTTTGAACGGCCGAAGAAATTCATCCTTCCCGGAGCCAATCCCATTTCCGCGCAGTTGGATGTGACAAGAACCGTTGCCAGAAGAGCAGAGAGACGTCTGGCGGCAGTGAGTGTGAAATTTGGCAGCGACACAGGCGCCAGAAAATATATGAATCGACTGGCAGATTATTTTTATGTGCTGGCGCGGTCTTATGAGGCTGAGGATAGCGGCAGTCAGAAAACAACAGGGACAGGAGAAGCGCGGAGCATGGAAAAAGGAAAAGAAGAAGAACTGATCCAGCAGGTATTGCTGCGGATGGGACAGGGACGTATGACGCTGGAGCTTTCCAAAAAACTGATTCAGAAAATCGAGGAGGAAGCAAAGCGGAGAGGGAAACGGGCGGTGATCGCCGTATGCGGACCGGAGGGAAATCCCGTCGCCGTTCATGTGATGGACGGAGCCTTTCTTGTAAGTTTTGATGTGGCGATGAAAAAAGCGTATACGTCTGTGGCAGTGAAAATGTCTACCATGGAGCTTTCCAAATTGGCGCAGCCTGGACAGACCTTTTATGGGCTGGAAGGACTGGATGGAGGAAAAATCGTGATTTTTGGCGGCGGTGTTCCTCTGATCTGGCAGGGAGCGATCATCGGCGGGCTGGGAATTTCCGGTGGAACCGGTGAGGAAGACCACAGCCTTGCAGAATATGCGCTTTCCATATTGCCGGAAGTGTTAGGAGGGGAAAGCAGGACATGATAAAGCAGAGAGATTTTGTAATGTTCTTGATACTCAATATTATTACCTGCGGACTTTACGGATTGTTTTTCTGGTACGTCTGGAATGAAGATGTAAACAGAATCTGCGCAGGAGACGGACAGGATGTACCGAATTACATTATAGTAGTCATTCTGGGAATCCTTACCTGTGGAATTTACACGTATTACTGGATGTACAAACAGGGAAATCGACTGCAGGCAAATGCAGGACGATATGGAGTACAGTTTCAGGAAAATGGAAGCACATTGCTTTTGTGGGGATTACTGGGAATGATTACCTGTTCTTTGGCTACCTATTATGGATACTATTTGATGATTCATATGGTCAATCAGATCGCACCGGGTTATAACATCCAGAACGGCGGATATGGAAATTATTAAATGAGGTACCGGTAAAATGAAAAAGATGAGATCTGTATTTGCTATAAGAATTTTCGTGTTTTTTGTAAGTATCTTATTATGTTTTAGCGGCTGTAGTTTGCAGCCAAAGGATATGAGAGGAGAAAAGAAGATGCAAAAAAGTTATAAAGAATATGGGGAAATTTTTGAAAAGTACGGGATACAGGGAATAACGCCGGAGCTGATTGAAAAAATGGAAAAATGGTATCTGGAAATGCCGCCGGAAGTCATAATTGATAAGGCAGCAGATTTATTAACTGTCTTGGGGGATGGGGAATATGACTTTGAAAATATGACCTGGACTCCTGATGAAAATGGTGTGTATGCATTTGATGCAGAGGTTTTCAATGTAGATAAAATGTATACAGATTTTTTAACAGGGATTTCATCTTTAGATAAAGAAGAACTTGACTTTAAAAATATACAGGAAGATACCAGCCAAATGAATTGGGAAGAGGGAACAGGGAAGCGAACAGTTACCTTTGAATGGAAAAATAAACAATTTACATTGGAAGCAGCAGTGGAAGATGATTGGTTTGATCTGAATGTTGCCAATGAATTAAACGAGATCATAAAAAAATATGGAAATGGCAAACAGCTATATTTTGCCGGAGATGGATATCAGGAGTGCATTGTATTTTATCGCGATCCGGAGTGGGCAAAATCCTTTCAGACAGAAACAGGATTGGAACTTGTGGAAGTAAATAAATGATTATGAACAGATAAGGCTGCCGCACTTGAATTTTAGAAGAATATTTATGCCATCAAACTCAGTCTGCGCTCACTTTGAGCCTGAAGTCTCAAAGATGTGCTCGACAAATTCGTTTGATTGTGCATAAATATTCCTGCGAAATTCCAAGTGCGGCAGTTTTTCTATATCCGGATTTTCATTTTACCGGGGGTGACGCCCTTGTATTTTTTGTAAGTCTTAATAAAATAACTCAGGTCATTAAAGCCGCAGTTATAAGCCACTTCCGTTACCGAGGCATCCGTGGTGGCAAGCTGGTAGCTGGCGTGTTCGATCCGCTGATAATTCAGATAGTCGATAGGAGTTCGGTGTGTCATCTGATAAAAAAAACGGCAAAAATATTTCGGTGACATATGAACGGAGGAGGAAAGCTGTTCTAAGGTCACGGAAGAGGCATAATTGGCTTCCATGTAGTCCAGAACTTTTTTTAATTGCATTACCCTCCGATAATCTCTCCGATCCTGGGGGGAGTCGGAAAAATACAGATGGTGGGAAAATATAAGACCAAAAAAGTGATACAATTCTCCAAACACAATCATTTCATAACCATTCTTTTTACCTTCCATAGCTTCAAAAATATTCCAGATCACCTGATGTACCTGCTCATTTTTCGAGGTGAAATGGTGATAGACGAAAGCGGAATGATCGAGAATCTTTTGAATATAGGTGGAACAGCGGGCATTTTGCTTTTGAAAAGCATTTAAGTCAAAGACCAGACACTGGTAAATGCAATCCAGAGGTTCGCCAGAATGAAGGACGCCGCTGTTTACGAAGACAATATCCCCCGGCTCGGCGATAAAATCTTTCTCGTCCATCGTTACGTGAAGGGAGCCTTCCAGAATGCGGATAATCTCATATTCCACATGCCAATGGTAAGACATGACGTAGCGGGCATGAGAACTGTCTACATGATAAAGTTCAAAGGGAAAATCGAAAGTTCCTCTCTGTTTATTTTCACTGTAATTGTAATATTGCATAAAAAACAACCTCCAAAGTTGGATAAAATGACGGAATGATAAAAAAGGTGAATATCCTTATGTTTTTAGCTATTATAACACGAGAAGAAAGAAAAGAACAGCAGTATAATTACAATATCAAATGTTGAGTAACACAGTTCAGTATTGTGACTAATTTCAGGAGGTATTTTATTATGGCAGAGAGCAGATTAATTGGCGCTTATCCGGTTATCGGTATCAGACCTACCATTGATGGAAGAAGAGGCGCTTTGGACGTGCGCGGATCTCTGGAAGAGCAGACCATGAATATGGCAAAATCCGCAGCAAAATTATTTGAAGAAAATCTGAGATATTCCAACGGCGAGCCGGTAAAAGTTGTGATCGCAGATTCTACGATTGGACGTGTGGGAGAGTCAGCAGCATGTGCAGATAAATTCAGAAGAGAGGGCGTAGACATCACAGTGACAGTCACTCCTTGTTGGTGCTATGGTTCTGAAACGATGGATATGGACCCACAGACCATCAAAGCGGTATGGGGATTTAACGGTACAGAAAGACCGGGAGCTGTATATCTGGCATCTGTTCTGGCAACACATGCACAGAAAGGTCTTCCTGCATTTGGTATTTATGGACACGATGTATGTGAAGCAGATGATACTTCTATTCCAGAAGACGTTCAGGAAAAATTACTTCGCTTCGGTCGCGCGGCAGTTGCAGCAGCTTCCATGAGAGGAAAATCCTATCTGCAGATTGGTTCTATCTGTATGGGTATCGGCGGCTCTATTATTGATTCCGATTTCATTGAATCTTATCTGGGAATGCGAGTGGAATCTGTAGACGAGGTAGAAATTATCCGTCGTATGACAGAAGGAATCTACGATCATGAAGAATTTGAAAAAGCTCTGAAATGGGCAAAAGAAACCTGCAAGATCGGATTTGATAAGAATCCGGAAGAATTGCAGATGAGCCCGGAGAAAAAAGAAGAGCAGTTTGAATTTGTAGTAAAAATGGCAGTTATCATCAAAGAACTGATGAACGGCTGCGATAAGCTGGATCCGAAGTTCTCTGAGGAAGCTATTGGACATAATGCTCTGGCAGCTGGTTTCCAGGGACAGAGACAGTGGACAGATTTCTATCCAAACGGCGACTTCGCAGAGGCAGTTCTGAACACTTCCTTTGACTGGAATGGCGCAAGAGAGCCATATATTCTGGCGACAGAAAACGACGTACTGAATGGTCTGGGTATGATGTTTATGAAACTTCTGACAAATCGCGCGCAGATGTTCGCAGACGTTCGTACATATTGGAGCCCGGAAGCAGTTAAGAAAGCAACTGGATACGATCTGGAAGGCGTTGCAAAAGAAAACGGTGGATTTATCCATCTGATCAACTCCGGCGCTTGCTGTCTGGATGCCTGTGGAGAGGCAAAAGACGAGAATGGCAACGGTGTTATGAAAGAGTGGTGGAACGTAACAGAGGAAGATCAGAAAGCGATTATGAACGCTACTACATGGAATGCAGCAGATAACGGATATTTCCGTGGCGGCGGATTTTCCTCCAGATTTGTTACAAAAGCAGAGATGCCGGCTACTATGATTCGTCTAAATCTTGTCAAAGGACTGGGACCTGTTTTGCAGATTGCAGAAGGATGGACAGTAAACCTGCCGGAAGAAGTTTCTGATAAATTGTGGAAACGTACGGATTACACATGGCCATGTACCTGGTTTGCACCGAGATGTACAGGAGAAGGCGCATTCAAGACCGCTTACGATGTGATGAACAACTGGGGAGCTAACCATGGAGCAATTTCCTATGGACATATCGGAGCAGATCTGATCACCATGTGCTCTATGCTGAGAATTCCTGTTTGTATGCACAACGTACCGGAAGAAAAAATCTTCCGTCCAGCAGCATGGAATGCCTTTGGAATGGATAAAGAAGGTGCAGATTACAGAGCATGCCAGACATATGGACCATTATATAAATAAAATGAAATAAATGAAAAAGGAACCCATGTTTTTTGAAAAATATGGGTTCCTTTTTATAAAAATGGGAAAATGTTGCAATAATTTATCCCTCTCTTTTCTTGGAATAATACTAAAATAGCTTTTTTGAAAAAATGTCACTATTTTTATGTTGCTTTTGCAACAAATTGCTTGAAAAATAGTGGGTTTTTGCTGAAAAATAATATGAAATAATACTTTTTGAAAAAATGTCACCACTTTTTGGCGCAAAAACTAGTGACACTTTTTCAAAACATCAAAAAAGTATACATAGTATCATATGGCAGTTTCTCCATTAAACAGTCAATTCTATTGTTACCATGAAAAGTGCGTATTTTTGATGAACTTTGATTGTAAAGCTTTTTGCTTTGTGATAAAATAGCTTCATACACAAGCTTGCCGATGGAAGGTAAGCAGAAAGAGGCTTCGGGGGTGAAAAGCAGATGACAAAGGAAGCATTGCTTGCAAAGGGCGGTATTTATTTTGAAAAGATACAGAACGGCATGGCGGAATATACCTGGGAGAGCCGTTACCTGAGTTCAAGATCAGCAGAAAAGTATATCCGGCAGTTGTGGGAAAAGAATGGACCGGAAAATTCTTTTGTGGACTGCTATTATCCTTTTTTAGAGAAGGAGTCTCAGGAAATGGTTTTGGAGATGCTAAGTCCCAGGCAGCAGGAATATCTGAAGAAGTTGGATATGAAAGCAGATGATGTGGCGATTCCTTTGGATGAAGAAATATTGTCCATAGCTACCATTTTGAATGACAGGGAACTTTTATTTTTTACTTTTTATTTTACCGGAGAACTTTGTACAATCTGGGGAAATTATAAACAGGAATATGTGATTTTTACACCAAAGAAAGAAAAGTAAGAGAGGCAGAAAGAAGGGAAAAAGATTATGATAATCTTTGCGCACAGAGGTTTCAGCGGCTTATATCCTGAGAACACCATGCTGGCATTTCGAAAAGCGGCAGAAGTGGGATGCGATGGCATAGAGCTGGATGTTCAGCTTACAAAAGATGGTGTGATCGTGATCATGCATGACGAAACCATAGACCGGACAACAAACGGAAAGGGAAATTTGCGGGACTATACGTACGAGGAGTTGTGTGCGTTTGACTGCTGCGGAAAGTTTCCGGGAATGTATGACTTTCAGCGGATTCCTACGCTGCAGGAATATCTGGAATGGGTGAAAGATACGGGACTTCTCACAAATATAGAATTAAAAAACAGTGTGTACTATTATGAAAATCTGGAAGAGAAAGTGATTGATATGGTACGGGAGCTGGGAATGGAAGATCGTGTAATTTTCTCTTCATTTAATCTGGTTTCCGTGACAAAATGTAAGCGGATGATACCAGAGATTCCCATGGGATTTCTTTCTGAGACTCGGGTGGATAATATGGGAGCATTTGCCAAAGAATATCAGGTGGAATATTACCACCCGGACAAATCTTATCTGACAGAGAATCAAGTGGAAGACTGCCATCGAAAAGGAATCGGGGTCAATGTATGGACCGTCAATAAGAAGACAGATATGGAGCGGATGGCAGAATGGAAGGTGGATGGTATTTTTACCAACTATCCAGATAAAGCGAAAGAGCTGAAAACAAAAAATAAATTATAAAAGGAGGTTTTTCTTATGGCAGTATTTGATGGATGTGAAGGCAATGCGAAAACATGGGTGCTGGAGGAAATGGATTGTCCTCAGTGCGGAAAGGTTCTGGAATATTATACTTCCAGAGGACGGATCGTAGAGGACGTAACTTGTGATTGCGGATATGTGCTGAAAGCACAGGAGCCTATTCCTATGCCGACAAAACGGGAAGAATAATCCCTGTTTTGGTTGAAAAGATGAAAAGGAGCGGTCGTATAGAATTACTTGTCCGGAATATTTATCCATTTTTAGCGAATTTGTCGAGCACATCTTTGAGACTTCAGGCTCAAAGTGAGCGCAGACTGAGCATAAAATGGATAAATATTCCGGGAATGCAGTTTATGGGATCGCTCTTTTTCCATTTCGTGTAACGTTTAGTCCACCACGACACCTTTTTGCAGCATGATATTGGCGTATAAGGCTTTTTCGCTGGTGGCAATGATTGCGTAAGCAGTTTTTGATTCCTCATAGAAAGCAAATCTTTCGATGTTGCCAATGGCATTTGCGCCGCGGTCATCATATTTGGCAACAATTTCTTTGTAAGTGTCCCAGATCGGGGTTTCCACGTTATCTCCCGGCATAACTTCCATGAGATTTACAGGATGTTCCACATAAGTGTCCAGTGGAAATACCTGAAGGATCGCATCCAGAATTTCCGGTACGCCATGTCCGTCACAGCGAAGGACAATCGCATTTTTTCCCATAGATTCTGCAGGGAAATTTCCATCAGAGATCACAAGGCGGTCGCTGTGACCCATTTCACAAAGCACTTTTAATAATTCAGGAGATAAGATTTTAGGGATTCCTTTTAACATAGGTAGTACTCCTTTCGTAATAAAATATACTTTCATAATAATTCAAAAAGCGTAGGACTGCAATGTAATATTTTACGGAAAAGAGTCAAAAATCTATCTGTCTCTTTTGTTGTTTCCGCAGTGGTTTTATGTTATACTGGAATGCAAAGCAGAATAAGCGGGGCAGATAAAGAAAGCCCCCATACGAAAGGAATTGCGAGGGGTATGACAGTAGATAAGGTATTTATTATTAAAAAGTTACAGAATTTGGAAGAAATGTTTGTCGTGTATTCATCGGTGACGAGAATGCCATTTGCCACCTGTGATGAAGAGACGTATAACGATCAGGTGTGGATTTTTACAGATCAGGATAAAGTACAGGAATTTGCGAAAAGCTATACGGAGAAGAAGATTCTGCTTATGGGCGTGAAGGTGAAAAGAGCAGAGGCGCCGATGTTTTATATGAATCTTTTTTCGATGGGAATCAATGAGATTGTATTTCAGGATGGAGACAATCAGTATAAGCTGGAGCTGACGCAGGTGGTGAAGATGCCGGATTATAATAAGCTTCCTGAAAAGCAGCGCCCTATTTTGAATCCGCAGTTACAGCTTTCTGCGATTTATTTCCTTCAGGAACTGAGAAAGCCGGGGGTAGAGCCGGATAAAGAGGCGTTAAAAGAGCTGGAAGAAGAGATGTCGGTAAATCTGGTGAAATCCACGTATCTGATGCCGGTGGAGGTACAGGAAGAGAAGGATGGTCCGGGAAATATCCGACTGCTTTATGTACAGAATAAAAAGGGCGAGAAGTTCCAGCCGATTTTTTCCGATACCGGTGAATTGCTGAAACATTATCGTGGAAAAGATCAGAAGCATCGTTTGTTACAGGTGAAGTTTGAACAGCTTCCGGGATATATGATTAAGGATGTAGAAGGGTATGTGTTGAACCCGGAGAGCATTAATCTGATCATGAAAAAAGAACAGATGGAGATTCTGACGAAATATTACGGAAAATCAGAACAAAAATAAAGGCATCATGAAATGATAATGGGAGGTGTGTTTGACTGATGAAAGAAAGCAGGGCTTATGAGATAGTACAACACCAGAGGATTGAGGATATCCATGCAGATGGATATCTTTTGCGCCATAAAAAGAGCGGCGCCCGGATTATGATTCTGGAAAATGATGATGACAACAAAGTATTTAATATTGCTTTTCGTACGCCGCCGGCGGACAGTACCGGTGTGGCGCATATTTTGGAACACAGTGTTTTATGTGGTTCCCGGCAGTTTCCGTTGAAAGATCCTTTTGTGGAACTGGTGAAGGGATCTTTGAATACATTTTTGAATGCTATGACTTATCCCGATAAAACCATGTATCCGGTGGCAAGCTGCAACGATCAGGATTTTCAGAACCTGATGCATGTATATCTGGATGCTGTATTTTATCCGAATATTTATGAAAAAGAAGAGATTTTCCGTCAGGAAGGCTGGAATTATCAGCTGGAAGATTTGGATGCGCCTCTCAAATATAACGGCGTGGTGTATAACGAGATGAAAGGGGCTTTTTCCTCCCCGGATGAGATTCTTCAGAGAGAGATTTTTGACGTGCTGTTTCCGGACACTCCGTATGGGGTAGAGTCCGGCGGAGATCCCAGAAAGATTCCTGATCTGACGTATGAGGATTTTCTGGCTTTCCACAGTCGGTATTATCATCCCTCCAACAGTTACATTTATCTGTATGGAAATATGAATGTGGAAGAAAAACTGGAATGGATGGACCGGGAATATCTCAGCAAGTTTGACCAGATACAGGTGGATTCTGCCATTCCGTATCAGAAGCCTTTTGAGAAACCGTTGGAGCATACCGTTTACTATCCTGTTTCAGAAGGAGGTAGTGAGGAAGGAAATACTTACCTGACCTATAATATGGTAGTGGGAAATACTTTGGATGTGGAGCTTTGCACTGCCTTTGAAGTACTGGATTATGTACTTTTGTCTGCTCCGGGAGCTCCTCTTCGTCAGGCGCTCTTAGATGCAGGTCTGGGCAAGGACGTTCAGGGCGGATATGACGACGGGATTTTACAGCCATTTTTCTCTGTTATCGTAAAAAATGGAGAGGCAGAGGATAAAGAGCGGTTTGTTCAGGTAATCCGAGATACACTGGAGAATATTGCAGCAGAGGGAATCGACAAAAAAGCAGTGGCAGCGGGAATTAATTTTCTGGAATTTCGTTTCCGGGAGGCAGATTATGCGTCCTTCCCCCGGGGTCTGATGTATGGAATCGATGTGTTTGACAGCTGGCTTTATGATGATGAAAAACCGTTTATCCATCTGGAACGGCTGGGAGCTTTTGAGAGTCTGAAGAAGAAAGCGGGGGAAGGTTATTTTGAAGAGTTGATCCGCAGCGCACTGTTAAATAATTCTCATACGGCTCTGGTTTTAGGTGTGCCGAAAAAAGGACTGGCTATGGAAGAGGAGAAAGCGACGGAAGAAAAGCTTGCTTCCTATAAGGCTTCCTGCAGCCGGGAAGAATTGGAAAAGCTGGTGGAAAAAACCAGAAAATTAAAAGAATTTCAGGAGAGTGAAGATTCCGAGGAGGCAAAAGCCCGGATTCCTATGCTGAAGAGGTCGGACATTCGGAAAGAAACGGTAACACTTCACAATACTCCTCATCTGGTTCATGGAAGAACAGTACTTCATCATGAGGTAGATACTCATGGAATTACTTATATGAGTCTTTTATTTGATACGAAACGTGTTCCTGATGAACTGGTTTCTTACATGGGTATTTTAAAATCGGTGCTGGGCTATGTAGATACGGCACATTATACTTATGGAGAACTGTTCCATGAGATCAATGCACAAAGCGGCGGTATTAACTGCGGTCTGCAGGTATTTGCCCGTCCTGAGGATCAGGAGGATTGTCAGAGGATGTTTGGCATTCGGGCGAAATATCTGAAAGACAAAGAAAATTTTGTGTTCTCTATGATCCGGGAGATTTTGTTTACTTCTAAACTGGATGATGATAAACGGCTTTATGAAATCGTAGCGAGACAGAAAGCGCGGCTGGAATCCTCTTTGGGTGAGGCAGGACATTCCACCGCAGTACTGCGGGCGGCTTCCTATTATTCTCCGGCATCAAATTTCCAGGATCGTATTGGGGGAATCGATTATTTCCGCCTTCTGGAAGATCTGGAGAAGAATTTTGAAGAGAAAAAAGAGGATCTGAAGGAGAAACTTCAGCAGCTGATCTACATGATTTTCTGCAGTGAAAATATGATGGTGAGCGTAACTACCGATGCGGAAGGTTATGAAGGCTTTGAGAGTCAGGTGGCGCTGATGGTTCCTCTGCTGTATAAGAATCCGGTGCAGACCGGAGCAATCCGATATGGATTTGAGAAGAAAAACGAAGGATTTTCCACAGCGGGACAGGTGCAGTATGCGGCAGTGAGCGGTAACTTCAGAAAAGCGGGATTTTCTTATACAGGCGCATTGCGTATTCTGAAGGTAATCTTAAGCTACGATTATCTGTGGATCAATATCCGCGTCAAAGGCGGAGCTTACGGCTGTATGAGTAATTTCCGAAGGACGGGAGACAGTTTTCTGGTATCTTACCGGGATCCCCATCTGAAACAGACGCTGGAAGTATTTGAAAACACGCCGGAATATCTGAGAAATTTTCAGGCGGACGAGCGTGAGATGACAAAATATATTATCGGAACTATCAGTGAACTGGATGTGCCGATGAATCCTTGTGCGCAGGGAGAACTGGCGCTTACGGCATGGTTGAGTGGGATTAACGAAGAGGACTTCCAGAGAGAGCGGGATGAAATTCTGGAAGCAGATCAGGAAGCTATCCGCAAGCTGGCAGATTTGATCCAGGCAGTACTGGAACAGGAAAATATCTGTGTGGTGGGAAGTGAGTCTGCTTTGGAAAAGAACAGAGAAATATTAAAAACGGTAGAGCCATTGAACCGTTGAAAAGGAGAAAAGTTTGAAAGAAAATTTTAAATCAGGATTTGCGGCTATTATTGGTCGCCCGAACGTGGGAAAATCTACGCTAATGAATCATCTGATCGGACAGAAGATCGCCATAACATCCAAGAAACCGCAGACTACCAGAAATAAAATCCAGACGGTGTATACTTGTGAGGAAGGTCAGATCGTATTTTTGGATACGCCAGGTATTCACAAAGCGAAAAATAAGCTGGGCGAATATATGGTGAATGTGGCGGAACAGACCTTAAAAGATGTGGACGTGATCTTGTGGCTGGTGGAACCTACCACTTATATCGGAGCCGGGGAAAAACATATCGTGGAGCAGTTGGAGAAAACCCGGCTTCCGGTGATCCTTGTGATTAATAAAATTGACACCATTAAAAAAGAAGAAATTCTTCAGGTGATCGATACGTATCGGAAATTATATGATTTTGCAGAGATTATTCCGGTATCTGCTCTCAGGGAGATCAATACGCAGGATATCCTTACTTCTATGTTTAAGTACCTGCCTTATGGTCCCATGTTCTATGATGAAGATACGGTGACAGATCAGCCTCAGCGACAGATCGTAGCGGAAGTCATCCGTGAGAAGGCGCTGCATGCGCTGGATGAAGAAATTCCTCACGGAATTGCAGTGACCATCGAGAAAATGCGGGAGAGAAAAGGGCAGAAGATTGTGGATATTGAGGCCACGATTATCTGTGAGAGAGATTCTCATAAAGGTATTATTATCGGAAAACAGGGAACGATGCTGAAGAAAATCGGAAGCAACGCCCGGTTTGAGATTGAAAAAATGCTGGAAGAAAAAGT
>HF995380.1:0-3707 GCA_000432335.1 Firmicutes bacterium CAG:646 | reverse complement strand
GAAGGTGCGCAAAGACTGGCGGGACAGCGATATCCAGATGAAGAATTTTGGTTATAACAGAAAAGAGATCTGAAAAATATGAGTGAACCCATTACCGTTACCGGCATGGTATTATCCGCTGCGCCAGTGGGAGATTACGATAAACGGATGGTGATCCTCACCAAAGAGAGAGGAAAGATTACGGCTTTTGCCCGGGGAGCAAGAAGGAGCAACAGTCCGTTCCTTGCGATTGCGAATCCCTTTGTGTTTGGAAGTTTTCAGCTCTATGAGGGAAGGACGGCATATACCCTGTCCCAGGCGACAATCCGTGAGTATTTTACGGAGCTGGCAACAAAGCAGCCGGGGGTCTATTATGGATTTTATTTTCTGGAAATTGCAGATTATTATGGAAGAGAAGGAAATCGAGATGTGGATATGCTGAACCTTCTGTATGTGACCATGAAGGCGCTTCTGAAGGAACAGATTCCAGATCGTCTGGTGAGAACGGTGTTTGAATTAAAGTCCATGGTGATCAATGGAGAATATCCCCGCCTGTTTGAATGTGTGGCGTGTGGAAGAACGGAGGGACTTACCCATATCTCCATGGGGCATTCCGGCTGCGTATGCGATCAGTGCGTAAATGCAGTGAAGGATGCCCGCCCTATATCTGCCACGGCGCTGTATACGCTGCAGTATATCATCTGTTCGCCCATTGAAAAACTCTATACCTTTACTTTGAAACCGGAGATTATCAGGGAGACAGGAAAGTGGATGGAGAGATATATGGAGCGGGGAACAGACCGGCGGTTTAAAAGTCTGGAAATTTTGAAGCTTATGGAGAGTTAGTGTATCGGTCATTTTTCCTTGAAAAATAAAGTCCATGCAGGTATAATAGACAGGGTATTTGGAGAATATTGGAGGAAGAGGTATGAAAAAATCCACTACAGGCTTATTTGGGATTCTGGTTTTATTGCTGGCGAGTTTGTGGATGACTGGCTGCCAGGATTTGAAAAATGTGAAAGAATCCACAGTGACGGTGGATAAAAAAGGAGCCGTCACAGAAGCTCTGGTGGAGGATTTTTCAGCGGAAAACTACGATGCCGAGGAGCTGAAAGACAGTGTAAAGAAGCTGGTAAAATCGTATAATGCGCAAGTTGGAAAAGAGCGAGTTACGATCCAGCAGATGGAAGTTCGGGAGGGAACCGCAAAAGTAACGTTGCATTTTGAGACGGATGAGGATTACCGGGGATTCAATCAGACAGACTTTTTTTCCGGCACCGTGAAAGAAGCCATGGAGGCGGAATATCCGTTTTCAGGAGCTTTTTTGGATCAGAATGGGAAGAAAACGACAGAAGGGCAGGTTCCCGGTCAGTGTCAGGACGCTCAGGTACTGATTCTTAAGGAGCCGCTGCAGGTACTGGTTCCGGGCAATATTCTTTATGTGAGTGAAAATATGGAGATACTGGGAAAGGATCAGGCAAAATTGTCCAACGATACCCGGGTTCCATATGAGAACGCACAGACGGTCACAGAAGCCTACGGCTATGTGATCTACAGTGCGGAATAATAGTTACATAGTTATATAAAATATACACAAAAAAGGAGATCAGTTATGGAAAAAACAATGGAAAAAATTGTCGCATTGGCAAAATCCAGAGGTTTTGTATATCCAGGCTCTGAAATTTACGGCGGTCTGGCAAATACTTGGGATTATGGAAATCTGGGTGTGGAACTGAAGAACAATGTAAAGCGAGCATGGTGGAAAAAGTTCATTCAGGAAAATCCATACAACGTAGGTGTGGATTGTGCGATCCTTATGAATCCTCAGACATGGGTAGCTTCCGGTCATCTGGGTGGTTTCTCCGATCCGCTGATGGATTGTAAAGAATGTCATGAACGTTTTCGTGCGGATAAGATCATCGAAGACTTCTGTGCAGAGAAAGGAATTGCGCTGGAAGAGAGCGTAGACTCCTGGAGTCAGGAAAAGATGACTGCATTCATTGAGGAACATCAGGTTCCATGTCCTACTTGTGGAAAACATAACTTCACCGATATCCGTCAGTTTAACCTGATGTTCAAAACCTTCCAGGGAGTTACCGAGGATGCGAAGAATACGGTATACTTAAGACCGGAGACTGCGCAGGGTATCTTTGTAAACTTCAAAAACGTACAGAGAACATCCAGAAAGAAACTTCCTTTTGGTATCGGACAGATCGGAAAATCTTTCCGTAACGAGATCACACCGGGTAACTTTACTTTCCGTACCAGAGAATTTGAGCAGATGGAGCTGGAATTCTTCTGTAAACCGGATACCGATCTGGAGTGGTTCGCATACTGGAAACAGTTCTGTCTGGATTGGCTGCATGATCTGGGACTGAAAGATGAAGAGGTTCGTTACCGCGATCACGATCCGGAAGAATTATCCTTCTATAGTAAAGCAACTACCGATGTGGAATTTTTGTTCCCCTTTGGTTGGGGTGAGTTGTGGGGAATTGCAGATCGTACCGATTATGACCTGACACAGCATCAGAACGTATCCGGTCAGGATATGACGTATTTTGATGATGAGGAAGGTAAAAAATATATTCCGTACGTTATTGAGCCTTCCCTGGGAGCAGACCGTATGGTTCTGGCATTCCTGTGCAGCGCTTATGATGAGGAAAATATCGGAACAGAAGAAAAACCGGATATGAGAACAGTTCTTCATTTCCATCCGGCTCTGGCTCCGGTAAAGGTAGGTGTACTGCCACTCTCCAAAAAACTGAACGAAGGCGCGGAAAAAGTATTCTCCATGCTGTCTAAAACATGGAACTGTGAATTTGATGACAGAGGAAATATCGGTAAGAGATATCGCCGTCAGGACGAGATTGGAACACCGTTCTGCGTGACCTATGATTTTGATTCCGAGACCGACGGTGCGGTAACTGTTCGTGACCGTGATACCATGGAGCAGGAAAGAGTGAAAATTGAAGAACTGGAAGCTTATCTGGCGAAGAAGATGGCATTCTAATATCGAAAGTTGAATAAGGGCAGATGTGACTGATGCAGGTCGCATCTGCCTTTTAAAGTTGAAAAAATTGGGTAAAAATTACAAGTTCAGAAAATAAAAATGTTCAAAATTTGATTCTTCTGCACAGGTAAAAAAGTGATGATTGATTTTTTTGCTGACAGAATATATGATAAAACAGACATGGAAAGAAAAGAATTTGTATGCAGTCATGAGGGATGACGGTAAGGGGAATGCAAAGACTTAAAAAGAGAAGAAATGAAATGGGAGGATGGAACAAAATTATGAAGCTTTGGTATGAAAGTGAAGCGAAAGAATGGACCCAGGCGCTGCCTCTGGGAAACGGTCACATGGGAGCTATGTGTTACGGAGGAGCGGATGGTCGATATGATCTGTCAGAAAATACCTGCTGGTCAGGAAAAGATGAAGAACATCCGTTAAGGGAAAATGCAAAAGAATCCATGGAAAAAGCAAGGAAGCTGCTTTTACAGGGAAATTATACAGAAGGCGAGGTTCTGCTGGAAAACTGTACAGGAAAAAAGGTCAATTATGGTACGCAGGTTCCGATGGGGCGACTGACAGTGGCAGTGGAGGAAAAGCCGGAAAAGGTATATCGGGAGCTGGAACTGGAGACAGGGATTGCCCTGGATCGTCTGGAGTTTGAGGGCGGTCGGGTGTATCGGAAAAGTTTTATCTCGAATCCGGCAAAAGTGATGGCGGT
>HF995379.1:62401-81973 GCA_000432335.1 Firmicutes bacterium CAG:646 | reverse complement strand
ATAGTGTTTTGCCATAATGAGATCCTCCTTCAGTGCGGTACCTACATTGTACCATGATTTTTCTTATAAGGAATTCTCATTTTGACTTGTACTATTTATATTCTAACACCAGACAATCCTTCAATATTTGTTTATGTAGGTGGTCAACATGTATCATTTTGTCCAAATGATATTTTAAAAGAAAACGAAAATATCGATGCTGTAATGTTAGGTGAGGGCGAGTTTACCATCATTGATTTAATAAATGCAAAAGAAAAAAAAATAGAATTAGATTATATTCCCGGACTAGTTTTCAGAAAAGGCAATAAAATCATTAATACTGGTTGGAGAAAACCCAATTTAAAGATTGAAGACTATGGAAAAATCAACCGTGATATTTTAGAAAAAGGATTAAAAGAGGGTATAACATGTTCAATAAATATAATGGCGGGAAGAGGATGCATATTTAATTGCAGTTTTTGTACTGGAAACAAAATTTTTAATCCATATCATACTTGTAGTTGGAGAGTAAAAAAAGTAGATACTGTAATATCAGAATTAATAGAATTGCTAAACACATATGGAACTTTTGAAAATCTATATGAGATTATAAATTTCTGTGATTTAAACTTTATTAATGAAACTCAAGAAGGATTATATTGGATAGATAATTTTATTAATAGCTTAGAACAAAAAAAATTAGACATATTTTTCTATATTATGACAAGAGTAGACTCTATCGTACATCACAAAGAACGCATTCATAAACTGAGAGAATGTGGGTTAGTACAAATCGAAATGGGTTTAGAAGCAGGAAACACTAAAGGATTATCAGTATACAATAAGAGGATTTCCATAGATCAAAGTTTTGAGGCTGTATCCTTTTTACGCAAAGAAAGAATTGATTTTGGAATGTCTGGCTTTATAATGTATCACCCTTTTATTAAAATAGAAGATTTACGTCAAAATGCAAATTTTTTAAATAAAATAGAATATTGGAAAATAATGTTCTTACTAACTAAAATGGCATTATATCCAGGTGCAGCTATCACGAATAAAGTTAAAAATTCCAATTTATTATATGATACATATTCTCATTATGAAGTATATGATTATAGATTTGATGATCCCCAAGTTGAACTTTTATATACTAGCTTGGCAGAAAGATTACCATTTGAATTGTTAAATGAAATATCCGAAGGTATAGTATATATAGAACTACAACTTAATCTCATATACCGAAAAATCGAAAAAATTTCAAATAACAACAATAATATTTTACTCCAACTAGAGTATGGAGAAACAGAAATAAAAGATGAAATAAGAAAATCTAAACATCTAATTTTTAACTTTTTCATGAGCATACTTGATCTCATTGAATATAATTGGAATATAAAAGAATTTGATACTCTAATTGCTGTCTTTTCTTTAGAATATACAAAAGCAAATGAAAAAATCATAAATAAATACCAGGAATACAGTGCATACATAGAAAAATTAGTAGAACAAATTTCATAAAACAGTAACATATTGACTACCATTTTAAGAGAAACTAATGACATGATATGGGGCTTTCGATATAATACTAAAGAGTGTAATAGAAAATGTGTAAGTTCTGATGACCTGCGCTCCAAATTTTGTTAAATACCGGATGGTCAGTCAAGGTACGCTTTCCAGCCTTAACTGACCATCCGCCTTTGAAATTCGGAAAATCCTTATCTATACAGATAAAAGCAAGCCAATCCTTTCCGTTCTCTTTATTTTTTACACAAACAATCTTCGCAGGAATCGGATTCTCTTTTCCTCCCATATCGTCAATAGAAAGTAGATACTTTGACCTGCCACAACGATTTTTGTTTCGGGAATAAATCTCTTTGAGATTCAGTTGTTCCTCATAGTATGAGTATTGGAGCTGGCTACTTTTCTTAACTCAAGCAAAGTCATCATTGTCCCTAGTGCTTTTGTCTGAGCAAGCTTACGTTTTTTCCCTGTAAGAGTTCTATTATCAAAGGGCTTTACCAGCTCAATGAGGAAAATATTTTTCCTTTTTTCATCTATCAAATCTTTGATATCCTTATTAACGATATCAACAACAAAAATAAAACGGAGCCAGTTTGTTTTGCAAATATTGAGGAAATGATAAAAAGTATTCTTGTGGAGTGATTCCTTAAAGAACCTTGTATGCTGCTGCATATACATACTTCTTCCAACCAAAATGTTACTGCATTTGCCAATATGATGTTTTAAAAAAATCTTTGAACACATTGAATTAAATCTTGCTTGTTGAAATATTCTTGTGATATATTAAATATAGTATAAATCTTCCCTAGTTTGTTGGTTTTTCATTATACAAATGAGCAACTAGAACAGGTATCATAAGAAAACAGCATAAAATATTCCAGAGAATCTGAAATTCAACAGGGTTCTGGGTAGGAAACCCGTAACTCCATCTGGAGTGTGCAATGCACTACATCATCAACAAGATCAACAACTGAAACACGGAAGGTTGAATTCAGCACAGGGTACAATTCATGTTCTATGCTTTAAGTTCTTGTTTTAAGGTAAATATTTAAAAAAGCGCCTAAAAATCAATAAATTAGCCCATTGTGCTAATTCAATTTGAAGTTATTGAAACCTCGTAAAAGCCCAAAGTCCCCCTCGGAAATAAAAGGACTTGATTTTTAAATTTCAGAAGATAAGCTGTTTGATTTTTCCTAGTTCACAGGTTTCATAAAAATACTGTTTAATGCCAGATAAAAATCGTATGCTAAAATTTTGTTAGCAAGTCTAGTGCAAAGACCCTGAAAACTTTTGCAAACACTCTTTCTGTATGTAACTGTTTGCTCAATTGGATAAATACAGTTTCTACACGCCTTCGAAGTTGGAAGATTAACTGACGCACCGGTTTCGGCCAGTTCACTTTGTTGTTTGAACGCTTGAGTGCCATAAGACAGATTCCTTGGTCTGACATTTCCTTTGTAAGATTTTCTCCAATATAGCTTTTATCTCCGAGAATCACAATACCCGACTGACTTTCAACCATATCCCTCAGACCTTCTCGGTCATCCGCAGATGTGGGTGTGATTTCAAACGTGGTAATATATCCTTCCAAAGTGATTATGACATGAACCTTATAGCCAGAATATGTTTCTTTTTTCGAAGAACATTTTCCATAATCCGCACCTGAACTGTGAAAAAAGTGGCAGTATTGCGCTCTCCCAAATTTACAGACCGCAAGCGGAAAACTATCGATCACAAAATATTGGCTGAATAGTATAGGAAAAACAGAGACATTTTCTGACGCAGCAGCTCTGTTATCTGGAGCAGAGCACGCCTTGTTCTGTTAAAACGGCTTCGGCTGCAAAGATTGTGAAAAAGATATGGTAATTCTTTTTCACAAAAGAAAACCAGGCATTTTCCGAATCAATTCCAGCCAGTTCACCATAAATGCTGATGGTGATAATTTCCAGATCAGACAATTTGACATCCAGAACATGTCGTCTGGAAATCACTTCAGGCGGAGCAAATTGATGACATAGGTCATCAATCACAACATACACAGTTAAAATAGATTCTTCAAAAATTGCGATAAGAGTGGTATTACTATTTTGGAACTTCAGCATAATGATGCCTCCTTTCGAATTTGTATGCCTACAAATAGGATAGCACATTTTGTTGAAGTTTCTTTATTATTTTAATTTCATCTAGCACAACGAGTTAAATTAAGACTTTAAATTATAGGAAGGATGGTATAAAGATTGAAAAAATATAATTTTATGACAATTATGTATATTATCTCACTCTCATTCACTTCTTTTGCAATAGGTTTATTTACACTTGCATTCAATTTACACATAAATTCTATTATATCTTCAAAATTCTTTTTAAGCAATTTCCTTTTGGTAGGAAATATTGCAATGGCTCTTGGAGGTGTTATTTTCGGAAAAATTTTGGACAAATACAACAAAACACGAATTCTATTAGTAGCAACAATTTTATCAGCATTTTTTTTGCTTTTGAATGTTTTATAACAGATAAAACTTTATTGTATTTAGTTTCTTTATGTTATGGATTAATCTTTTCAATTCTTATGAGTATTCACACTCCGTTTATTATAGAATATGTAGATGAAAAAAATCAGGCATTCACATTTAATCTTTGTTCATCGTGCAAATTATTTTCATCTACACTAGGAATATATATTGGAGGCTATATTCCATTAAATCCATGTGTAAAGCTAAATGGAAGTCAATATCAAAATATATTCATTATAGCAAGCGTTTCGTATTTTTTTGCAATTGTACCATTATTATTTATTCAAAAGAAAGAAAAAAAAACAGACACAAAAATGATCAAAAACAAAAAAACAAAATCTATACCCCGATTTTCTGCTTTTTCAATTATATTCCTAATATTAGGACTATTATTATTTTTTTCGCCATATATGAATTTATACTTGAATAACAAATATGAGATTAGTTTAAAAAATATAAGTATAATTATTACATTAATTGAAATATTTCCTGTTGTAACAAATATTCTTTTAGGAAAATTATTTGATTATTTTGAAGAGATACATATAATAAGTGCCTGTAGTTTTATTTGTATTATTTTATATGGATTATTAGCAATCTTTCCACAGCTATTAGTACAAGTGATTTTACTCTTATGTGTAACAATTATTTCCTCTTTTTTGTTTCCACATATAAATCGATTTATTTTAAAACTTTATCCCAAGGAAAAAATGGGGCAAATGTCTGGAATTGCAAATTTGTTTTATAACTTGGGAGATTCTCTTGGAACATATACAGAAGGTCTTTTTATTAATTATTCATTATTCCGAATGCCTTTTATTATAGCTTCTATTCTCTTTTTTATATTATGTCTTTTTATAAAAAATCTCGAGAAAGAGCATACTAACTAACTATTAAAAAGAGATAAGGGAACCACTCTGAATTACGGTTTCAGGACAGTTTCCTTACCTCTTTCCAACTTTACTTGCATTGTGTATTTTATCTGCCCAAATCATTTCAGATATCCCTTTTAGATATCTTCATTCCATGCAACCTCATTCTTTTGGAAACGGCTGCTCTCCAAAGAACAGAATACAACTTCCATTCCACTCAAAAATTTTTGAAATTCTCATCAAATAAAGACACAGAGAATTAACAAGATTCAGTTTCACTGTATGCATATCATCTCACCCCCTTTTTTTTATACGCGATTCCCATTTGCAGGGTATGTACCACAACTATCCAGAAACCAATTTGAAGATATTTATTTTCTGGAAGCAGGAACATCAAAACATCATATAACAACAGTATTTGTAAAAGGTTTACTTTATAACAGGATAATATATTCTCTGGAAGCGGTCTGTATTTTGAAGGAATCGGACCTATTTTATGTAAGATACAAATGCAAAATAATAAAAGTCTAAGACTTCCCATACCCCAAATGGGACTTGTTCCTTGAAAATTCAATATTTCAGCTAACAAAATAGCGATTTATGCCGCAGCAGCCAGTATTTTATCTAGCACAACAAGTTAATTACTATGTTTATATCTACGTCCATTCTTTAGTTAATTCCCACAAATTTCTTGCCTTTTATAATCATTTACTATACAATAAATAATATGGCATACTTTTATATTTTCATGGAGGTTATTATGACTTACGATAGATTAGACAAACTCATACGCGACTTAGAACCGCAGGAAGCGCTTTTACGCAGCCATGTAATTCCTCACCCAGATTACAGTGTATTACCTACAAAAACACAAAACGGAAAATCCTACCTTCTACTGGAAAACGGTCCCTCCATAACCTTTTGTCATCAGCCTCACCCCTTTATCTCTCTTCACAAAAATTCCCGCTTTACCAATATGCCGCCGCATATTCACAACGGCGTGGAAATCAGCTATATTTACTCCGGGAAAAATACTATGACGATAGGTGACGTTTCCTATACTTTAGAAAAAGGACAACTCCTCTTAGTAGATTCCGATATTCCACACTCCCACGATTCTATAGGACAGGAAGATGATATTCTGATCAGTGTACTGATTGAACCACAATTTTTACAAAACACCGTATTCCATCATCTGGCATCTGGAGATATTTTATCCGACTTTTTATCCAATGCCATATCCGTTCAGGGAAGCCATACATCTTTCATCCTTTTTCGTTCTGAAAACAGCCGCCGTCTGCCGACTTATATGAACGAGTTGATGATCGAGCATCTGGAACCCTCAATCAACTCAACAGACGTCATCACACATCTGCTGCAGTTGATCTTTTTGGAATGTATGAGTCTTCTTCCCACCAAACACTCCTACATATCCAACATTCCAGGGTCCTCCTGCTCTAATGCAAATATGATCCCTATCCTGAACTACATCAGCAACCATTACCAGGACTGCACCCTAACCTCTCTGGCAGAGCACTTTGGTATACATCCTGCATACCTTACCACATTGCTCAAGAAAGCTACTGGTCTCTCCTTCCGAGAATTGGTTCAAAAGCAGCGCTTTTCCAGTGCACTTTCCCTCCTCGAAAATACGACTATGCCGGTGGAAGAGATCGCTCTTGCTGTAGGTTACGATACTACCACTTACTTCTATAAAAAATTTCGCGCTTTCTATGGATGCTCTCCTAAAGAATATAGAATGAAATCAGTCAGGGAACTATCACATTAAACACAACGGAGGATAACTTTTATGAATACTACAGAATGGATCTGGTGTAATTCTTCCCCTAAACCAGACGAATACGGAGAATTTGTTGATCATTTCACTTACCATGCCGGAAATGTTTTTCTTCGCATTTCCAGCGACAGTAATTATGCCGCCTATATCAATGGAAATCTGGCTGCCTGGGGACAGTATACAGATTTTCCCTATGATAAAGTTTATGATGAAGTCGACATTACATCTTTTTGCAAACCCGGCAAAAACCGTATTGCCATCCTTGTGTGGTATTATGGTATTGATACAACGCAGGTATATTATCCCGGAAACGCCGGGCTTTTTTATGAAGTCTTCAATAAAGAAAACATTTTATGCCGAAGTAACGCTAAAACATTGTCCCGAATGAGCCATGCATACCTCAATCACCGTATGCATATTATTACCGGACAATTAGGATTCAGTTACGGATACGATGCCTCCAGGGAAGATTCTTGGCTGACAGAAAATCAGCCCGATTTTTCTTCTTCCACTATTGTAGAACAATCCTTACCGCTTCGTCTCCGTCCCTGTAAAAAACTGGTTTTTTCTTCTGAAGTTATTGGAAGAGAGTATGTGCGTCATTCAGATACGAACATTATTTTCGACCTCTCCAGCGAACAGGTAGGTTTCTTAAGTTTCCACTTACAATCACCCTGCATCCAGAATATCACCATTTCTTACGGTGAACATCTTGTTTCCGACTTTGTCCCCCGCAAGATAGGGAACCGTGACTTCAGCATATTCTATAAAACGAAAGAGGGAGAGAATATATTTTTCAATCCTTTCCGCCGATTGGGATGCCGTTACCTGGAAGTTCATTCCGAATTTCCTGTAAAAATCGAGAAGATTGCCATCATACCAACTACTTACCCACTTAGAGAGCAATCTCGCCCTTTATTGACTCAACAACAATCCCGCATTTACGATATGTGCGTGGAAACTCTGCGTCTTTGTATGCACGAACACTATGAAGATTGTCCCTGGCGCGAGCAGGCGCTTTATACCATGGACAGCCGCAACCAGATGCTCTGTGGCTATTACGCTTTCGGTGAGCAGGAATTCCCTCGAGCTAATCTGCAGTTAATTTCCAAAGATCAGCGGGAAGACCATTTATTATCTATTTGTTACCCCATAAAAATGAATTTCGTAATTCCTTCCTTTTCGCTCCATTACATTACAGAATGCAAAGAATACTTACTGTATACCGATGATAAGGAATTTTTAAATGAAATTTATCCAAAACTTTCTTCGATTATCGAAGCTTTTACCCGCCGACTTACTACAGCAGGACTGGTTTCTCCCTTTGAAGGTTCTGCGTATTGGAATTTTTATGAATGGAGAAATGGACTATCCAATGAGGGGATGCAGACTTTTTCCTATGACGTACTTTTAAATTCTCTCTTGTCAATTTCTTTGCAAAATATGGAAATCATTGCTGAACAACTGGGAATTGCACATGATTATTCGGAACAGGCAACCAAATTAAATTACCATATACGAGAAATGTTCTTTGATGAATCAAAGGGAATTGTCTATGACTATCCAGACCATACTTCCTACAGCCAGTTGGGAAATTCTTTAGCTATTCTCTGTGGCGCTGTTTCCGCTGAAGAATCCATAAGACTCTGTGAGCAAATGATAAATGACCCACAAATGACTCCAATTTCCCTGTCTATGCTCTGCTTTAAATACGATGCATGGCTGAAGACAGATTATACACGATATACTTCATTGATTCTTCAGGATATTGAACGTCTTTATTCTCCCATGATTGATTCCGGTGGCACTACAGTCTGGGAAACAGAAAAGGGAGCCAGTGATTTTGACGGTGCAGGCAGTTTATGCCACGGTTGGAGCGCACTTCCTATTTATTACTATCACACCTTACTCCAGCAGACTTAATTGTAAATTTAAGAAGTCTGTCGGTTAAGATTGATTTTTCCTCACAGACTTCTTAAATTTATACAAATCTTTACCCTTTTACCGACCCAATCATAATTCCTTTCACAAAGTATTTCTGGATGAAGGGATATACGCAAAGCACCGGTACCGTAGAAACAATAATCACGCTATATTTCAAGGTCTGCGATAACTGCATCTTTGCTTCGGCAGCCGCCGCATCCAAGCCCTGCATACCATTCAAAGACATCTTATTCGACATCAGAATATCCCTAAGGAAAGACTGCAGAGGAAGTAAATCCTGATCGTTAATATACAGCAACGCCGTATAGAAATCATTCCAATGCCCCACCGCATAATACAGAGCCACAACGGCAATGATCGGTTTCGACAGGGGCAGTACCACTTTCATCAAAAACTGGAAAGCATTTGCCCCGTCCAGCTCTGCCGCTTCCTGCAAGGAATGGGGAATACTGTTGATAAAATACGTCCTCATGATAATCACGTTGTAAATCGAACATGCTCCGGGAATAATCATTGCCCACGGCGTGTTGATCAGATTCAGACTATTTACCACCAAATAGGTAGGAATCAGCCCGCCACCAAAATACATGGTAATCATGAACATTACCATAAAGAAATTTCTCGGCATAAAATCCTTTCGGGAAAGGGGGTATGCCGCACACACCGTCATGACCAGATTCACCAGCGTACCCACAACGGTATAAATAATGGTATTCCGGTACCCCACCCAGATCATACTGTAATCTGCCAACGCTTCATAAGCCACCGTAGTAAAACCTTTCGGCCACAAAATGACATTTCCGCTCCATACTTGATTGGGATCACTGACAGAAGCAATCACCACAAACCACAGCGGCCACACAAAGAGGATAACCATAAAAATCATAACCGCCACATTAACTACGTCAAAAACCCTGTCAGAACGGAGGAATTTTCTCCTGCTGCCATTATTCTTCATTTCGCATCCCCCCTTCTAAAACAGACTTTCATCTGCCAGCTTCTTACAGATCTGATTGGCGCCCACGATCAAAATCACATTAATCAAGGAGTTAAATAACCCGACTGCCGTTGAATATCCATAATCGCTATTGATCAGACCCACTTCATATGTATAAGTGGAAATAACGGAAGCTGCTGATTTGTTAAGCGTATTCTGTAACAGGAATACCTTTTCAAATCCCACATTCATCAGCGAACCAATCTGAAGAATCAGCAACATGATAATCGTAGGCTTAATGGATGGAAGATCCACATGGATCATCCGCTGTATTTTGGTAGCTCCATCCATAATCGCCGCTTCATGGAGTTGATAATCCACACCGGAAAGGGCAGAGATATAAATAATAGAACTCCATCCCATTCCCTGCCATACTCCGGTCCACACATAAATATCTTTAAACCATTCCGGTTTTGCCAGAAAATCCACCGACTCCATTCCGAAAAAATTTCGAATCACATTTAAAATACCCGTATCAGGATTCATAAAAATCGCAATCATACCGCACATAACTACAGTAGAAATAAAATATGGCGCATAAGACACCATCTGTACTGTCTTTTTCAAAAATTTATTTCTGAGATAATTCAGCATCAGCGCAAAAATAATAGGTATCGGAAATCCCACCAAAAGGCTGTACACACTGATTCCAATCGTGTTCTTTAAGAGCTGTCCGAAATTATAGGATTTAAAGAAGCGAATAAAATGTTCCAGCCCCACCCAGGGACTTCCCATAATTCCTTCTTTCACCTGATAATCTTTAAATGCCAGCTGAATCCCATACATGGGCGCATAAGCAAAAATAATATAGTAGATAGCCACAGGAAGGATCATTGCATACAAAATCCAGTTTTTCTTCATATTTTCCCAGAGACGCTGAAAAAAACTCATCTTCTTTCCTCTTACCATTTAAGCATCTCCTATTTGATTGCTTCACTGTATGTTTTCTGGTAAATACTGGTAAGTTCTTCCGCTCCCATAGCATTTGCCGTTGCCACATATTCTTCCCAGCTTTCTTCCAGATCCAGCTCTCCCGTTGCTACCTGCGCCAGATACTGATCAATATACGCATCCAGATCTGTTTTCAGCGTGGAAATTGTTTTCATATCTTCATCACTATACTGCATCATCGGAAGAGGAATTGCTCCTAACTCCGCTGCCTTTGCTCTCTGCTCATTCAGATAAACCTCATCCGGATCGACTTCGACTGACATCTTGTCAAACCAGAAATCCGGCTGAATAGAGGGGTGATTCTGCGCTCCCTGAATCGTTGCCTTAGAACGAACCGTTGCAATATCCTCCCCATATTCTCCGCCAACGATCCATTCCCAGTCACCAGCTTCGTTAATCTTATAAGTCTCTCCTTCTACACCCAGCCATGCCAGAACACCGCCTTCCTCTGAGTAGAACTGATCTGCCCAGGCAACAATCACCTCCGGATGCTCACAGGCATCTGTAATCGCCAAAGTTCCAGGGGTAACTCCCGTATTATTCGGAAACGTTCCTTCCTGGAACGGGGTCAGCAGGATATAATCATCGTCATTATCTCTTCCTACTGCTAAAAATGCTCCTGCATCAAAGAAAGTTCCCAGTACATCCCCAGACTGTCCAATAGCTGCCTGCTGTTCATGTTTCTGTGTAAAAGAATTTTTATCCATCAAACCTTCCTGATATAATTTTGTAATATAAGCTATGAACTCCTTCCATTCCTCACTGGTTGGCAGATACGTCAGTTCTCCATCGATCACCGCTGTTCTTGTCGCCGTATCGTAACCATAATCTGCATACTGTAAAAGCAGTTCCGGCTTCACCACATCTGTAAAAGTGATAGGAATTTCATCGCTCGGATCTCCGTTACCGTTGGCATCCTCTTCTTTAAATGCTTTCAGCACCTCATACAATTCATCAAAACTTTTCGGCTCCTGTAATCCCAGACTGTCCATCCATTTTTTATTTACCCAGTAAGCCGGGTTGGAACCATTCGGTCGGGAAATTTCCGGCAAGGAATAAATATGTCCATCAGAAGACGTAATATATTCCCATGCGTCCATCTCATCCAGCTTTGCTGTAAGATTCGGCGCATACTCCCGGATCAGATCTTCCAGCGGAATAAAAATCCCCTGAGAACCATATTTATTCAGATCACTCATAGCAAGACTCGCCTTTAAAAACATATCGGGATAATCCCCGGAAGCCAATACCAAATTTCTCTTTTCTGTTAGATCCGCTCCCAAAACAGAATCAAAGGAAATCTTAATATTGGCATTTTCCATCGCCGTCTGCATAGCAAGACATTCATCCAGCGCATACTCTTGATCCATGCCGGAGAAAGATGTAAATTCCATCGTCTCTTTCAATGGAAAAGAAATGTCCTCCAACGTCTCCTCTTTACTGCTATTCGTCTCTGTTTTGCTTCCTTCACTCTTACTTGTTTTCTCGTCTCCTCCGCCGGAGCATCCAACGAATGCAGATGCCATCATCACCGATGCCAAAATAAGAGCTGTCACTTTCTTGTAATTCATACTGCTACCTCCTTCGCTTTTAAGGTTTTTTCTGATAGCTGTATCATACAATCGTCAAACCACACATGACAACGCACAAATTTTCTATGAGTTTTTCACAATACGCACATTATTTTTATGCTTTTTTCAAAAAAATGTCCCTTGCTCTTGTCTATTTTTCCTAAATGCGGTATGCTGTAAAAGTAGTTATTATCTGATTTTTATATTGCGAGGATCTTATGAGCCATTTAAAAAAATTCTCTTCAACAAAAAAACATTCTACCCTGATGCGGTATTTTCTTTCCTATTTTCTGATCGTCTGCCTTTTACTTGCAGGCTTTTTTCTCCTTGTGCAGCGACAAATTACGGAAATTTATTTTGATGATCTCATCGGGCAAACCCAGAAAAGACTGGAAAATACAGGTCAGCAATTCCGTAATGAAATTGCGTCTATTAACCAGATCCATAATTCTCTCATTAATAATATTGATCTGATCGAATTTCGTTTTTCCAACGACAACTGGAAGCAATATCAGGCAGAAAAGAAGTTAAAAGAATATACCGTTGCAAACTCTTTTCTGGATTCTATTGTCTATCTGGATAAAAAAAGCGGAAATCTGCTCTCCTCCGACAAATATGTGGAATATCAGGATGGAATTTTTAAAATTTATGATACGGATGCTTCCCTTCATTTTCGTCCGGAAGATTATGATCTGACGACAGAACAGCCGATTTTTCTATCAAACGATTCTTTTCAATCTATGGTCTATTGCCCCGATTCCGAGACAAATGACCGATACTTTATTTTTTATATTTTAAACACAACAGAAATTCAACAGATGCTGAAAGATACCGTAACAAATGGCATTACTTCCATCGCCCTGCTTGACGGGAACGGTAAAATCACTCTCGAGAAAAACGCCCAAACACTCGAACATGCGTTTACCCCCCCCCTCAAAAAATCTGACACCCGGTATTCAGGTTGTTGATGATGATACCATCCTCGCCATAACTAACCATGTGTACGGAGAATATTCTCTGGCTGCTCTTATTTCCAACAGTTATCTAAAGGAACAGGTACACGATACTTTTCGCAGTACCTATCTGCTCTGTCTGCTACTTGCAGGAGTTGGCTTTCTTCTGATATTTCTCAGTCTGCGCAGTACGTACCTGCCTCTGCATCGATTGGTACATAAAGTGATCCGTCATCCGGATTCCAAGGAAAATTATCTGCGGCTTTTGGAAGAAAGTTTCGCTTCCACCCGGACAGAAAATCAACAGCTTCAACTAAAAATCGAGAAATATCGCCTATCCATGCAGCGTTCGGTTCTGGATGCTCTTGTGTCGGGTAATCAGCCGCCCCTTTCAGAAAACACTCCTGATCTGGAGGCATTTTTTAGTACGGATTCAGGAAACCGGATTTTCGCCGTATGCCTGCAATCTACTCAGGAAACTTTTCCTCTTGCAAAAGCGCTGCGTGATCTCAAGAATCTTTTACCAAAAAATAGCACATGTGTCGTACTACATCAGCAAGAAAATCAGGCGATTTTTCTTTTAAATATGAAAGGGGACAAACAGGATACAGCAACAGCTCTGATGGATTTGTTGGAAACATTGAATCAAACCCGCGGATATCAGGCATCCTTCAGCAACAGCTCCTCGTCTCCTTTGGATATTCCATCCCTGTATGAGAATGCTGTCTTTGCCGGAAAACATCAGAATGGCACGCCTGTAATCTCTTATTCTGATTTGAATCGCAAAAAAGTACATTCTCCAGATTTATCCTACCCTTATGAGCAGTTAGACGAATTGGAACAGGGATTGGAAGATACTGACTTTGAAAAAATCAGAGCGAACCTGAAACGTCTGCTCCAGCAGATAGATCATTCCGCAGAACAGGAAGGCTCTCTTCCCGATTTTTATCTGCGATGTATATTGATCGACATCCTTACCCTGCTGGGAAATGCCTTAAACCAAAGCAATATAAACTTTAAATCTTATCAAAATCTGTATTTTGAAACCTTATTTTACTGCCGAAGCTGTTCCTATAAGGAAAAGCGAACTGAAATCCATGAAAACACCGAAAAACTGGTAATCCTGCTGGAACAGGAAATTGAAAATGCGGCAATCCCCGGCAATCAGATCCGAGAAACTGTGGAAACTAATTATACCTCCCCTGACTTTTCCATCACTGCACTTGCAGATGAATTTCATGTAAGTGTTTCTTATATGAGTTACTTATTCAAAAAAGAACTGAACCAGAATTTTTCCGATTTTCTCTGGAACCTCCGACTGGAAAAAGCAAAAGAACTTCTGCTCACTACAGACCTCCCGATAGATGTCGTCAGCCTTTCTGTAGGATATCTGAACGCTTCCAGCTTCCGCCGAAAATTCAAACAGGCGATCGGAGTTTCACCCTCACAGTTTCGCAGCGATAGAAAATTGTGACTTTTGCATAAAAAAAGCAGGAGCCCTACCGGTCTGCTCCTGCTTCTTTCATTGCCTCTTTCAATTTTCTGATATAATATCTATAGTTTCCAACCGTGTATCCGGCGCTGCCTGATGATCCAGCCCCGGTATATAGCCACCCTGACGGATCACTGGCATCAACCGTTGAAATTCTCTGTCTATCCCTTCCGATCCTTCCAAAAGCGCCAATTTATTGAATGCTCCGATAAATTTCACATCTGGAAATCTCTGACAAAGAAATCGACTCCTCCCGGGAGCTTCGCATTCTGCAGATGATCTGTGAAAATATCCACACTCCGGTCTCTCAGATTATTCAGAAAATCTCTCAAACTTTGCATCTGAATCCCCAATATCTGAACCGACTGGTAAAATCCGCTTTCCATACTACCTTTTCTCAGCTTATTCTGGAAACAAAATTAGAAAAGAGCTGCCAGCTTCTGGAGGAAAATTCCTCCATCACTGAAACAGCTCTCTCTTTAGGATTTTATGATCATTCCCACTATACCCGGTATTTTACCCGCTATTTTGGAATCAGTCCTTCGGAATATCAGAAAAAATATTCCCGCCACATTTTATGATGTTGGAGTCAAAAGATGCCTGACGAATTGTTTCGTGCTACGCACTCCCACAATTCTGCATCATTTTATAATACTCTGGCAAGTTCTCTGATGTACTCTGGGGTGGTGCCGCAGCATCCCCCCACAATGCCAGCTCCCGCTTCCACTAATTTTCTGGTATACCGGGCAAAATCCTGCGCATTCATGCTATAAGACGCTTCGCCTTTTTCATTGATCACCGGCATGCCTGCATTGGGCTTGGCGATAATGGGAACCTGCGCCACTTTTTTCATATTTGCCACCACGGCTTCCAGCTGATCTGGTCCTACAGAACAGTTAAGCCCCACGGCTGCCGCCCCCATCTCCTGTAAGGTCATCACAGCCTCCACGGCATTTCCACCATATAAAGCCGTTCCATCCGCCTCCAAAGATAGGGTACACATTACCGGAAGATCACAGACAGACTGCGCTGCATCCAAAGCTGCCACCGTCTCGTCCACACTGAGCATCGTCTCAGCCACCAGAAGATCTGCCCCCGCATCAGCCAGCGCTTTGATCTGTTCCTGATAAATCTGATACAACGTCTCATAGCTGAGATCTCCTCTGGGCTCCAGAAGCTTTCCCGTGGTGGTAAGATCTCCCGCCACCAGCGCACGCGCTCCCACAGCCTCTTTAGATATTGCCAGAAGGCGCCGATTCATCTCTGTTACCTGCTTTTCCAGTCCAAAATTCATAAGACTGATTCTGTTTGCTCCAAAAGTAGGGGCATACACAATCTCGCTCCCCGCTTCCACATAAGCTCTCTGCAGTTCTTTCAGCACTTCCGGATTTTTCAGTACCCACTCTTCAGAAGAAATCCCCACTGGCATTCCTGCTTTTCTCAGATTAGACCCTGTAGCGCCATCCAGAAGCAGAACATGATCTGCTGCTCTTGCTAAAAATTCCTGTCTCGTCATCTACCGTTTCTCCATTATTCTGCCTCTGTTGTCGGTTCTTCCTCAGAAGTTTCCGGCTCTGCCTCCGGTGTTGTTTCTTCCTCAGAAGATTGTTCCTCTGAACCAGCATCCTCAGATCCCTCTTCCGGCTCTGACTGCTCTGCCGGCTTATACTGGAAAGATACGCTGTCTGTCACTTCCACTTTCTTCCAGACATTTTTTTCCACTTTTAATTTGGAGTCTTTTGTCCAGTCCTCCACCAGCTTATCATACTGTTCCTGCTCTCTCTCAGAAATAATAGACTCTTTCTTGTTGGCTGTAGCTTCCTCATCTAACTTTTTGTCCAGACGCACCACATAATAAGCGTCTACTCCCTCTACAACCTCCTGCACTAACTGTCCGTCCTCCAAATTTGCAACTGCATTGATTACACTCTGCTCTAAAGTGTCATTCTCGCTGCCCGCCGTTGTAAAGCTTGGCGTATAGGCATAGAGATTCTCATCTATCTCCTGCGCCATGGCATCCATATCCGCTTCTGCCACATTTTCAGAAGCCTTCAGTTTATCCAAAAGCTGCTGCGCCTGTTCTTTTTTTGCTTTTTTCTCTTCCTCGGTGAGCTCTATCGTATTTCCTTCATCATCTTTCTCCGTTCCCGCAGTAGAGAATTTTACCACACTGACGGTAGACTGATTTGCCTCTTTTTCACTCACTTCCTGATCCACATCGGCTACCATCGGATCGTGCAGCTTTTGACGATATGTAAGAAGCTCCAGATACGTAACGATATCTCCTTCTGACACCGCTAATTTTTCCAGTGTTTCCGCGCTGTTTGCCTCCATGAAGCTCTTAGCCGCTTCGTCAATCTTGCTCTTTTCTTCCTCACTGATCGTCACATCATACTCATCTGCGTGAGACTTCATAGCATACAGGGTATGGATCGTTTGCATAGCGTCATCTTTCGTTGACTCGCCAATGGTCTTTCCATCTTCCGTCTTTTCATCCCAGATCTGCATGGTGGACATATCCATCCCATAGCTCTGCGCCATCATCTGATAATAGCTCTCCATCTGAGCCTGCTGATCCCGGACAATATAATTTGCCAGCCCCAACGTTACTTTCTCACCGTCTACTGTAGCTACTGTCTGTGTTCCATCTAATTTTCCGCATCCGCTGAAACTTCCTGCCAAAATTGCGGAAGCTAGAATACCACATGCGATTTTTCCGTTCATCTTCTTCATATGCTCCTCCGTAAACCGTTTTTAACCATAAACAGATACCAGACAAATTGTTCCGTACTTCCACTCACACAATTTTGCCCCTGGCATCATGAAGTCATTATATTCTATTTTCCAAAACCGGGCAACCTTTTTCCCTGATTTCAATCTTTTTTCACACTTTCAGCCTCTGGTTTTTCTGCCAGACACTGCATATTTTCCAAAAGCTCCGTTGCCTTTTCCATCATAGAAATGCTCTCCTTTGCCCTGCGTTTTCTTGGGCGATAAAGGAAGTAAGGATTGGCTTCCACCTTAAACTGCAGTTCATCCGGATATTTCGCCAGTATTTCCGGCACTCTTGCCGGTTCCACCTTCGCTTTTTCGTACATGGTAAGGCGCAATTCTTCTCCCAACTGTTTCACTTCTTTCAGGTAAATATGATGAGCCATAGCTTTCAGGTTTGCGATAGCCAACAGATTCTGCACCGTTTTCGGCGGTTCGCCAAAGCGATCCAGCAGTTCTTCCATCATGTCCTCATATTCTTCTTTATTTTCAATACCCGCAATTCTCTTATAAATATCCAGTTTCAGATATTCGTTGGGGATATATTTTTCCGGAATATAGGCATCCACATTTACATCGATGGTAGTTTCAAATTCTTCCTCCACCTCGATGCCTTTCGCCTCTCGCACCGCCTCATTGAGCATTTTGCAGTAAAGATCGTACCCCACTGCCTCCATATGCCCATGCTGCTCCGCTCCCAGAAGATTTCCTGCTCCTCGAAGTTCCAGATCCCTCATAGCAATCTTGATTCCGCTTCCCAGTTCTGTAAATTCCCGGATAGCATGGAGACGTTTCTCCGCAATTTCTTTCAGCATCTTATTTCTCCGATACATCAGAAACGCATAGGCGGTTCGATTAGACCTTCCCACACGCCCCCGCAGCTGATAAAGCTGAGAAAGCCCCAACTGATCCGCATCATGGATAATCATGGTATTTACATTGGAAATGTCCAGCCCCGTCTCAATGATCGTAGTAGAAACCAGCACGTCAATATCTCCATTGATAAATCCATACATGATCTTCTCCAACTGCCGCTCGCTCATCTGTCCATGAGCAAAGGCTACATTCGCCTCGGGAACTAATTTTGCGATCTGATTAGTAATATCGTCAATATTATTTACCCGGTTATACACATAGTACACCTGACCTCCCCGGGCCATTTCCCGGCTGATAGCCTCCCGCACTAACTCGTCATTATATTCCATTACATACGTCTGAATAGGCATTCGATCCTGCGGCGACTCTTCCAGCACGCTCATATCCCGGATTCCGATCAGGCTCATATGAAGGGTTCTGGGAATCGGGGTGGCCGTCAGAGTGAGCACATCAATATTTTTCTTCATCTGCTTGATTTTTTCCTTGTGAGTCACTCCAAAACGTTGCTCCTCATCAATAATCAGCATCCCCAGATCCTTATACTTTACATCCTTTGACAAAACCCGATGCGTTCCGATCACGATATCCACCAGACCTTTTTTCAGATCCTCCAGCGTTTTCTTCTGCTGCGCCGGCGTCCGAAAACGGCACAAAAGATCCACCCGCACCGGGAAATTCTTCATTCTCTGAACAAAGGTATTGTAATGCTGCTGCGCCAGAATCGTGGTGGGAACCAGATACACCACCTGTTTTTCCTCCTGAACGGCTTTGAAAGCAATACGGATGGCAATCTCCGTCTTTCCGTATCCCACATCTCCGCACACCAGGCGATCCATGATCTTTCCGCTCTCCATATCCTTTTTCGCCGCTTCGATAGCCTGCAGCTGATCCTCCGTCTCCTCAAAGGGAAACATTTCCTCAAATTCCTTCTGCCAGACGGTATCCGGACCGTATTGAAAACCATTTTCCTTTTCCCGGGCAGCATAAAGTTCCACCAGATCTTTTGCTATATTTTTTACAGCGCCCCGCACCCGGGTCTTCGTCTTTTTCCATTCCTGCCCGCCTAATTTATTTAATTTTGGAGGCTTTGCATCGGCTCCCGCATACTTCTGAAGAAGCTCCAACTGGGTAGCAAGAATATACAGATTGCTCTTTCCCTCATATTCAATCTTAATATAATCCTTCGTCACACCGTCCACGTCCATCTTCTCAATTCCCCGATAAACGCCGAGACCATGATTTTCATGAACTACAAAATCTCCTACGGAAAGCTCCGAAAAATTCTGAATTCTTTTTCCGCTGTACTCTGATTTTTTTCTCTTCTTCTTTTTTT
>HF995379.1:11301-62307 GCA_000432335.1 Firmicutes bacterium CAG:646 | reverse complement strand
GACCGCAGACCACCTTGATCTCTCCCGGCTGTATCAGTCGTTTGGGATCCTCACTGTAAAATGCCGCCAGGTCTTCTCCCTGAAGTTCTTCTGCCAGGCGGGCTGCTCTCGTTCTGGAAGGCGACAGAAGGAGCGTCTGATAACCCGCTTTTTTCCATTGCTTCAGATCTTTCAGAAGCATCTCAAAGCTATTGTGATATGGGTTGACAGATTTTACCGTCACCTGAACCTCTCTGGCAACCTCCCAGCCCACACCCACCGGCTCCATCAAAGACAGGGAAAGGGTGTGCATCTGATGAAACTTATGAAGAATTTCCTGATACCGACAGATCAGATTCGTCTGTCCTGGAAGCAGATATCCCTTTTCCAGACGATGAATCATACTCTCCCGAAATTCTTCCTCGGTGGCTTTCGCGTGTTCTCCCAGACGCACTACCTCGTCCAGCACCACCAGCGTATTTTCCGGAAAATAATCCAAAAATCCTACGGTATTTTTGTAGAAATAATGAATAAAGCTTTCTGCTCCTGTAAAATGCTCAAATTCCCGCATCTGATCTTGAATTTCTTCCGCCACATTTTTGACCCGGGCTGCTTCTTCCGTCTTAAATTCATCTCTCAGCTTCTTCTGCAGAGCTTTCGCTTCTTTCTCTATGGCTTTCAGCCCTGCAGCGATCGTCTGCTCATCCAAAACCATTTCCGTAGCCGGATAAATAATAATTTCTTCCAGATTTTCAATGGAACGCTGACTTTCCACATCAAAGCTTCGGATAGAGTCGATCTCGTCTCCCCACAGCTCGATTCTCCAGGGATTTTCCTCCGTAAGAGGAAAGATATCCATAATCCCGCCCCGGATAGAAAATTGTCCCGGCACCTCCACCTGCGTCGTCCGCTCATATCCCAGCTCTACCAGCTCCGTTTTCATCTGATCCAGAGAAATTTCACTGTCATTGTAGAAATGAATGGCTCTGTTTTTCCATAACTCCAGAGGAATCAGATAATCAAGACAACTGTCAATCGATGCGATCACCGTCACTTCTTTTCTCTCCAGAAGCGCCTGCAATACCTGAATCCTCTGTTTTGTAATCAAATTTCCATGAATATCCGCCTGATAAAAAATAAGGTCACGAGCCGGATAGAATAAGACCTCCGGATCATACAGCCGATAATCCTCATAGACCTCCTTCGCCTTCAGATCATTTTCCGTAATAATCAGACGAAAAGGAAATTCCCCGGAAAACCCATTGGCAAAATGGGCTTTCTGAGCATCCAGACAACCGGAAACCTGTACGATTCCCGGTTTTAAGATCTGTTTTTGAATTTCCTCGAATTCAGCCAGATTATATAAAGGTTGTACCAATGCATCCATTTCCTTGACATATTCCTTTCCGCTTTATCGGGGACCGCCGTTAAATTCATTCATGGCGCGATCTGTTTCCCCCTGCACTATAAGTTCCGCTGCTTTTACCGTCCGCTCCAGAGCATCATCCACCAGCTTGCGATCTTCCCGTGAAAAGTTCCCCAGTACATAATCTGCCAGATCCCAGTTTTTCGGTTTCTCTCCCACGCCTACTTTAATTCTCTGAAAATTCTGCGTTCCCAGATGGGCAATAATACTCTTAATTCCATTGTGTCCCCCGGCGCTTCCTTTTTTCCGAATACGAATCTGCCCCGGTTCCAGACTGATATCGTCATAAATCACCAAAAGCTCCTGCTCCGGGTCCACCTTATAATAATCCACCAGCGCCCGGACGGACTCTCCGCTTAAGTTCATGTAGGTAAGCGGCTTTGCCAGAATCACTTTCTCACTGCCCATCATGCCTTTTCCATACATTGCCTTATGCTGTGTCCCCGCAAAAGGAATCCGATACTCCTTCACCATGCAGTCGATTGCATCAAACCCCACATTATGCCGGGTGTTTTCGTATTTTTTCCCGGGATTTCCCAGACCTACTATGATAAACATCTTGCGTTCTCCTCTCAGGTAAAATAAACCAATTCCTGCTCTGGTTTTTCTGCCGGCACGATTTCTTTTCCATACAAAACCGGTCCTTCATCACCGTATACTTCCATATATTCTTCCCGGACTTCTGCCGTCACTTCCACCCAGGAACCCATACGCAGACGTTTGGCATCTGGATTCTTGCACACATATCCAATAAACTGAGTATCGTCCGCGCAGCAAGTCATCGCCATTCTTCCCGGGACAAAAAATCCTGCATTCAGATCACGGCTTTTCAGAACCTGACCTTTGAATTTCACAGTTTTCCCCACATAATCCTGCAGATTATCCATCATATCCACATACCAGATACCAAAATCGATATCTTCGATTTCTATTACATCTGCATCCATATCATAAGGCATCTCATCCTGGAAAATATCCTCGATTTCGCCCTCTTCATCCTCAAAAAGTACCTCTGCTCCCGCATTCACCACTTTTACACTTCGACGGAAATTCGCCAGAGGATTTTCCGGCTGACAGCGATTGAAAATCACCATATCCGCTCCCCGGATCATTTCTACAAAAAGAGATTTCATATTATTCATGTAAATCTGGAAAGTGCTGGCATCCACCGTCACAATATGCTGCGCCATATTCCATCCTCTGGGCAGAGCCATATCATAAAACTTATCCGTAGACCAGAGAGGATTAAACTCTATCAGAACACGCTCCGGCTTATGCTTTTTATCCAGCATCCGCAGGGTATCTGCGTTAAAATCTTCCGGCTCCTCCACAATCTCCAGCACCGTGTTGCATTTTTTCAGACTTTCCTCATCATACTCTTCCTCTCCCTCTTCACAAAGGATCAAAAGCGTCTTTTCCGGAATCTGAAAATACTCCTGATGAATGGTAAAATCCAAAAACTGGGTCTTACCGCTCTCCAAAAATCCTGTAATTAAATATACTGGCACATCTCTATCAAACATGACTATTTCACCCCAAATATTTCTGCAAGTTTTTCTTCGTTCATTTTAGAACCAATCACACAAAGCTTTCCTGTGATCTGAGCCGCTCCGGTACGCACTTCATACTCTTCCGGAACCATATCAAAATAGATCCACTGACCGTCTTTTCCATCCACCATACCTTTAGCGCGGAGAATGGTTCCAAAACTTTCGTCCTCGGAAAGTGTCTTCAAAATGTTTTCGATCTCTTCCTTCGAATACTTCTTCGCCGTTTCCCGTCCCCAGCTTGTAAACACCTCATCTGCATGATGATGGTGATGATCGTGATCATGGTCATGCCCACAGCCACAGCTACATTCTCCATCATGGTGATGATGCTCATGATCGTGGTCATGTCCGCAGCCACATTCTCCATTATGATGATGCTCATGATCGTGGTCATGTCCGCAGCCACACTCACCCTCGTGATGATGTTCGTGACCATGATGATCGTGACCACATACCGGGCAGATCACTTCTTCCTCTTCCCTTCCATGTTCCATCGCTTCCAGAATCTGATCTCCCGCCAATTCCTCGATTGGGGTAGTGATGATCACCGCATCTTTATTCACTTTGCGGATCATTTCCACTGTACGCTCCACTTTTTCCTCTGTTGCCTTCGGTGTATCTGTACGGCTGAGAATAATGGTTCTTGCATACTCCAGCTGATTTTCAAAGAACTCTCCAAAGTTTCTCATATACATCTTACATTTGTTCACATCTACCACGGTAGTATAACTATTCAGACTGATCTCACAGTCCACATCCACATTCTTCACCGCTTTGATCACATCAGACAATTTTCCCACACCAGACGGCTCGATCACGATCCGATCCGGATGATAGGTAGTGATCACTTCCTTCAGAGAAGTTCCAAAATCCCCCACCAGAGAACAGCAAATACAGCCAGAATTCATCTCCCGGATCTCAATACCAGACTCCTTCAGAAAACCTCCGTCAATACCGATCTCTCCAAATTCATTTTCAATCAACACTACCTGCTGCCCTTTCAAAGCTTCAGACAACAGCTTTTTGATCAATGTAGTTTTGCCTGCTCCCAGAAAACCTGAAATAATGTCTATTTTTGTCATAATACTCTTCCTTTCCAAACAACTAAAGGAGCTGTCGCACTTACACATACAAGAACATTTATGTCATATCAATATTCTTATATGTTTATTGCCACAGCCCTGTATCTTTTGCACCTTTCCTTATTATAGCAACTTTTCCTTAAAAGTAAAGCAAGGAACAACATCTTTCTGTTGTCTTTCCCGGATATGCCAGATATAATAGAAAGAGATTTGTCCTAAAAGAGGATTTTATAACCTCTTTTCAACGATTACTATTTTCAAAAAGGAGTACCAGCCATGTATAGCTTTTTAAATGATTACAGTGAATGTGCCCATCCCCGGATTCTCAATAATCTCCTTGCCATGGGTACGGAACAAAATACAGGCTATGGAACAGATTCCTATTGCCGTAAGGCTGCCGATCTGATCCGCAGTCTGATAAAAAAAGAAGAGGCAGATGTTCATTTTCTTCCCGGCGGCACCATCACCAATCTGACTATGATTTCTCATGCCCTGCGCCCTTATCAGGCAGTGATCGCCGCCCAGACAGGACATATCAACACCCATGAAACAGGCGCGATCGAAGCTACTGGACATAAGGTAGTGGAAGTTTTTACAAACGACGGAAAATTAACCCCACAGCAGATTCAGCCTGTTTTGGAACAGCACGAAGATGAACACTGGGTATCTCCCGCCATGGTCTATATTTCCAATCCCACGGAATTAGGAACTATTTATACTTTGGAAGAACTGGAAACTCTCAGCGCTTATTGCCGCGAAAAAGGACTTTTCCTGTTTTTGGACGGCGCACGCCTCGCCATGGCTTTAGCGGTGAAAGAAGCTGAAATTACCCTCCCGGATCTGGGACGTCTCACCGACGCCTTTTATATTGGAGGAACAAAAGTAGGGGCGCTCTTTGGCGAGGCGCTGGTTCTCCTCAACGATTCTCTGAAAAAAGATTTCCGCTTTAACATCAAACAGCATGGCGCATTGACAGCAAAGGGATGGCTGCTGGGGGTACAATTTCAGACACTCCTGGAAGACGGATTATACTTTGAACTGGGGCGCCACGCCAATGAAATGATGGATCCCATCCGAGAAGCCTTCCAAAGCTCCGGATATTCTTTTGATGCGGACTCTCCTACGAACCAGTTATTCCCTATTCTGCCGGATGATCTGGTGAAAAAAATCCAGTCTAAATATAAAATTACAATCTGGAGAAAAGTAGATAAAACCCATACAGGCATCCGGTTGGTGACCTCCTGGGCTACAAAGAAAGAAGATATCGATACCTTCCTGGAAGACCTGAAAGCTTGGGTATAGGAAACTGCACCCAGAACTTGAAGAAATATTTATGCCCTGCCAAACGAATTTGTTTTGACAGGACATAAATATTCTGGAAAGCTCTACTGTAACAGCTCTTTTATCTTAATACACTTGAATCGTTTTCATCACCACTTCATCTCTCGCCGCAGTCACCTGTACTTTCAGCTTGGAAATTGTCTCATCCGAATCATCAATCAACGGATTCTGCAAAGCAAATGGATCCTGAAGCTGACAGATTTTTTTATTTCCAATGCAGGTTCCCTGGAACAGCGGGTACTGTCCGCCGCTGGTAAATTCTGCTGAAATACGGAAACTTTCTACTCTCTGACCCTCTGCAATATCTTCCTGTAAAACTACATATTTCAACTTTTCCAGAGGCATCGGTTTCTCTAAAGTGATGGTATATACCGGCTGCGTAGCAGGTTGATTTTCTTCCTTCTTTACAGAAGCGGCGACTGCCTGACCAAATTCTTTTTTGATCAGATCTCCCAGTTCTTTCAGACGCTTCACATCACGCTCATCTAAAAGTCCGTCTCTGGTAGGAGGCAGATTCAAATGCAGACAGGAGTTTGCACCTACGCTGGTAAGATAAGTCTTAAATAATCTTTCCAGAGAATGCGGATCTTCCTCTTTATGCCAGAACCAGCCTGGACGGATAGACATATCAATTTCAGAAGGACAAAATACTAAGCCCTGAGAATACAGAATATTCGGCATTGTCCCCAGTTCCTGCTCCGTATTATACATATAGGACAGACTTCCTTCCTCTGCCATAGGACCGGCTCCCGTCTGCACCTCGCTGTAATGGCACAATTCCGAAGGCACTACCGCCCATTCCGAATGACGGGCAACACCAGCCTCATTTCCACACCAGCGGATATCCGGGCCAAAGTCATTAAAAATCACCGCATTCGGCTGATATTTACGGATCAGTTCAAAATATCTCGGAAAATCATACTCTTGTTTCTTTCCATTCGGTCCTTCTCCGCAGGCATTGTCAAACCATACATAGAAAATATCACCATATTCTGTCAGAAGTTCTGTCAACTGATTGCAGAAATAGTCATTGTATTCCGGTGTCCCATAATACTTTGAATTTCTGTCCCAGGGAGACAGATAAAACCCGAACTTAATACCGCCCCGTTTACATGCCTCTGCCGCTTCTCTCACCACGTCTCTTTTCAACGGGCTGTTCTTCACGGAATGCTCCGTATATTTGGATGGCCATAAACAAAATCCATCATGATGTTTTGCTGTAAGAACCATTCCCTTAAGACCTGCCGCTTTGATCGCTTCCACCCACTGATCGCAGTCCAGTTTTTCTGGATTAAAAAGGCTCTCGTCCTCATTTCCCATACCCCATTCTCTGTCTGTAAAGGTATTTGGTCCAAAATGAATAAACGCATACATTTCCAGATCAAACCATTTCCGCTGTCTCTCTGACGGCTTTACGTGCGCCGCCTCCTTCAAAAAATCAATCATCTCTTCTCCTCCAATACTTCTTCTATCATTTTTAGTCCCTGAGATAATCGCAATACCATCCCACAAGCTCCTGAATCCGGTACAATTCAGATTCTCTGCTGACTGTTCTCCACAGTCTCTTATAATAATAGAACCACTGTTCCAGATTTGCCGCTAAACTTCCGGCGCTTTCTTTGTCAAATTCCTGTTTCTGAATCTCTTTCTTATGGACAAACGTTGCCAGTTCATTCCAGTATCTGCATCCGTCAGCCGCCAGAATATAGGCTGCCACCAACTTCCGCTGTTCTTCCGTCACATCTTTCATGCAGGCGGAAAGCTCTTCTTTCACTTCAAGCAAAGCCTTGTTGACACTTTCCAGTTTTTCTGCCTTCTCCTCATCGGCAAACTCCCTCTTCAACGTATCCTGGAATAATTTTTCATCAAAACGATTTTCTTTTATGATCGGGAAATTCATCCAGTTACACAAACTGTTCTCATTAATTTTCCAGAAAATATCGGTAAGCCCTCCCATACCTCTTCCAAATTCCAGTACAGAAACCGCCCGATTCAGCTCTTCCTTCTCCATAGAGTCACCCCAGGCAAACTGCGCGCCGTAGATCATGCCGATAAAGGAAAATTCCGGATGTACCGTATGATAAAAATCACCCCAGTCCGTATTCAGAAGTCCCACGCCCTGATTCGCCTTGGCATATTCTGCCATTCTGCGGATATTTTCATAAGCATTTTTATAATCGTTGCAAAGTCTGGACCATCCGCTCACACCAGGACAATTATAGAAGGTTACCTTTCTCTCCCCGAAAATCTTCGTGGATTCCTCCGATACTGCACCGTCATAACCCCAGTTCAGGAAAATCGTGTCGTCTGGAAAACGATCCAGCATATCCGGGTATTCACTGACCACATCTCCCCACATCATTGGCTGGCAACCCAGAGTCTTTACAAATCGGCAAAGCTCACTGACATATTCCACATAAGCATTTCCCAGACCCTTTTCTTCACAGTAGGAAGCGCTTTTTCCCTTCCCCAGATCAAATGTCTCATCTCCGCAGATATTAAACTTCTTCGTGTAAAACAGCGGTCGGAACTCTCTCAGCATCTTCTTTACCAGCTCTATACTTTCCCCATTAGAAATATCAATGGTATGGTGAGCCATTTTCGCCCAGGCGTTAAACGGTTCCCGATCCGAATCATCCAGCTCACAAAGATGCTTCCACTGCTTGGTTCGCAGTAATTTATACAAATGACTGCAAGTGGAAATAGACGGAACCAATTCGATTCCACGCTCCCTGCAATACGCATCCAACTCCAGAATCTCTTCCGGTCCCATGGGGTCGTCATCTCTCCACACTTCGCTAAAATCCCGGAACAGATAGGTATGCTCCATATAAAGCTGAAGCTCATTCATCTTATAGCGAGCCATTTTATCTGCCAGTTTCTTCATCCATGCCAGTGTAGGAATCCTTCCTCTGGTCATATCATGATAAAAACCTCGGTGAGGCAACGCCGGAAAATCCTTAATCTCCACACCCGGCAATTTAGCTCCTGACTGCTCCACAATCTGGATCAATGTCTGCATCCCATAAAAAATACTCGTCTCCGTTCCCCGGATCGTTACCCCCTCCGACGTAACAGAAAGTTCATAATACTGATCCCCTTTGTCGGGATCCAGATATCCGATCTGGATATCCCCTTTTCTCGCCTCACCTCTCGTCAGATGCAGGCAGTAACCGGTGTTCTTTTCAATGGCATCTCTCAGAAGAAATGCCTGACGGTGAATCCTTTCGCTGCATGCAGGATCTACCACAAGATACGCGGTATAATCCAGCAGAAAATAAGAACCCGTCATCTGTTGTTCCCTTGGCTGTGGTAAAATATACATGTTTGCCCTCCTTACATTATCAGCCTTTTACTGCACCTACCATGATACCTTTTACAAAATATTTTTGCATAAAAGGATATACCAAAAAGATAGGTAAGGAAGCCAGCACTGTGATCGTCATACGAACGCCCTTCGGTGAGATAGATGCCATCATCTGACTCACACCATTCATATTCGATGTATTCTTAATCTGATCCGCCAGCCGCTGCGCTTCGTTCAGATAATTATACAACAAATATTGCAAAGTTGTAAGGTCTTCACTTCCTCTTGTGTAAATATGATTATCAAACCAGGAATTCCAGTGTCCAACCGCCACAAAAACAGCTACTGTGGCAATGATCGGTTTAGACAGCGGAAGAATAATCTTGGTAAATACCGTCACATATCCAGCCCCGTCCAATCTGGCTGATTCTTCCAAAGAGGCCGGAAGCTGCTCCACATACGTCTTGATCAGAACAATATTATAAGCAGAAAGCAGCATAGGAATTACATATACCCAGAAATTATTCAACAAACCATAGGATTTAATCACAATGTATGTGGAAATCAAACCACCGTTAATATACATCGTTAAAATCAGAAAACGATACAGAAATTTCTTTCCCGGCATTTCATCTTTTGTAAACAGATATCCCAAAAAGGAACATGCCAATACCGATAATGCTGTACCTACCACTGTTCTTAAGGCAGACACCCCCATGGAGTGGAAAAATCCATCTAAAGTAAAAATATCCTTATAATTTGCCAGAGAAAAGCCTCTCGGCAGAAAAACAGGCGGATTCACATCTGCAAGACTGGCATCACTGAACGTATAGATTACAATATACCAGAATGGATAAATACAAATCAATGTAACTGCCAGTAAAAGCAGATAGTTCAATACCAGAAATACTTTTCTGGACGGGGATGTTTTGATACCTTTTCTCTTCATAACAGTCTATCCCTCCTTAAATTACCGTATTACCGCGAACCTTTTTCGCAACCAGATTCGCAATCACTACCAGCGCAATACTTACAACCGACTTCACAATACTGATAGCAACACCGTAAGAATAATCCATATTTTCCAGACCAATCCGATATACATACAGGTCCAATACCTCAATATTCGGCGCTGTTACTGCATTTTTAAACAACATATACTGCTCATATCCTGTGTTAAGGAAGTTACCAATATTCAGAATGAAGAGCACCACATACGTTTCCATCATAGAAGGAAGCGTTACATGAAGAGCACAGCGGAAATGTCCCGCTCCGTCTACCTTTGCCGCCTCGTACTGCTCCTGATCGATTCCGGCGATTGCAGCCAGATAAATAATGGAGTTCCACCCCAAAACCTTCCACTGCGCCAAAAATGTCTGGAACCAATATACAGAATCTTTTGAACTGAGAAGGGAAACAGGTTCATCCATAATTCCAACCTTCACCATAAGCGTAGTCAAAAAACCATCGGTAGAAAACAGCGCAAATGCCAAAGAGAAAATAATTACCCAACTGATAAAATTCGGCAGTGTTGTAAATGTCTGTACAAACTTACGTACTGGACCATTTTTCACCTCGTTGAGCAAAATTGCAAAAATCATGGGAAGAGGTGTCAAACAAATGCTGATTACCGCAAAGATTACTGTATTTTTCAAAGTTCTCCATACGTTCGCATCTGTAAAAATCATTTTAAAATATTCCAGTCCCATAAAATCACAATCAACCAGAGGAACACCAGGAATATAATCAAACACGGAATAAATCCATCCAAAAATCGGCACATAATTAAAAAGTAATACAATCAACATAAACGGAAGAACCATAAACAACAGGCTGTACCGTTTTTTGGGTTTATGCTTCACTGCGACTGCCTTTGCCATTCTCTTCTCTCCTTTCAAAAAAATGCTGCTGCGGGAGCTTTTGTCCTCCATCCGCAGCAGCATCCATTCTCACGTTATCTTAATTCTTCGATCGCTGTCTTAGCTTCTTTCCATGCATTGGTCCACCACTCTACAGACTCCTCTGCACCAGCGCCCTTCAGTTCTTCCATAAGAGCCGCTTTTGCTGCTGCAAATTCTTCATCTGTCTCAGCCTGTACCAGATTTGGAATAGCGTTCAAAGTAATTTCCTCACAGTTGCTGTCAATACGAACGATATTCTTCGGTGTAGTTTCCATCGCCATCTGAATCGCATTCAGACAATTACCAAGATCCATACTAGTTCCCGCTTCCACTTTCTTTTTCAGCATATCACTGGGAACATCCAGACCAAGAGTTTCGCACATATCTTTTTCCGCGAATGTCATACTCTTCGGAAGTACATCTTCTTCAAACCACAGATCAATTCTTCCACCATCTTCTGCAACGTTATAATAATCTTCACCGCAAGCGTCTGATAAAGCACCGCCAATTCCAGCTTTCTTCCACTCGTCCAAACGACTTCCATCTGTCTTCATAGCAATGGTATCTTCTGTCAGAGCCGGTTTTCCATCTTCTCCTTTTTCCCAGCGTCCTTCTACACCAGAATCTGCTTTACGGGAAAATTCTTCACTCTGCAGGTAATCCAGAATCATAATCGCACGTTCCACATTCGGAGAATGAGAAGAAACAAAGAAATATTTTCCAAACCATCCAGCCAAATTCTTTTCATTTGCCCATCCCAATTTTGCTGGAAGTGTCACATATTCTTTCAGTGTTTCAGGATCTTCCGCTCTCTGATTTTCATTATACGTTCCGTAATGCCAATTCACATTACCGCCCAGATACTGACCTTTCGTATACTTTTCCTGAAGATCTTCTGCTTTTGTGATAAAGCAGTCCGGATCCAGCAACCCTTCTCTGTACAACTGATTATAGAATTGTACACCGGACCAGAATGGAGTCAATACATCAGGATTACCCACATCGTAGATATCTGGATACAGTTCGTTATTTTCCACGCTCTGCACATAAATACCGCCTTCCAAATTTACAAATCCCTGTGTCAGACATCCATTATAAAAGTAGGAATGCAACTGAGAATCGTTGTAAGCACTCATGGCATATACCGGAAGTCCATCTTCTGTCTCCGGATAAATCTCTTTCATTGCTTTCAACGCTTTTATGTAATCCTCATCATTATTAATTTCCGGGCATCCAATTTCCTTATACAAATCCCATCGAACCACATACCCATTATTCAATACCGTTCCGTAGTTGGCTTCTGTATCTCCAAAAGTTACACGAGGAGTCACAAAATACTGTACATCTTCTCCATTACTCTTGAATGTTTTCATTACATTATTACGGAACTCCATATCTTCACGGAAAATATTTTTTGCCAGTGTGTCTTTGTAATTTTCCAGATTTACCGCATGTTTTCCTTTCAGCACGCCTTCTATATGGTCATCATTGATCTGTACGATATCACAGGTAGTTCCACCGGAAAGATCAAGATTCAGACTTTCATTGTCATAACTTTTAATTTTCAAAGTCACGTTAAACTTTTCTTCCAAATCCTCTACAATTTCCGTAGGATATCCCTCTAAAGAATCTGAATCGCTCAGATTAATACCTCCTATGGTAATGTCAAGATGCTCTGATAAATCATCTGTCACTTCCTTCTTTGCCCCATCCGAAGTATTGTCTTTTTTTCCATCTGATGAACCGCATCCTGCAAACATACCGGCAGTCAAAGCTGTACAGCAAATCAGTGCGAGCAGTCTTTTTGCCTTCATATAAATCCTCCTTTTTCATTTGCGAAGTTCCCGGGCACTTCACTTCCGTCGTGTTGTCTTTATTGTATCTTTTCTTGTCTCCAATTTAAATGATTTATCTTTTCTTCCTTTTGCTCTTTTTTACTTTTTTGTATATTTTGTCGTCATAAACTTGACTTTTCTTTTGATTGTCCGTTATGTTTTAGTTATAAAAAGTCAAAAATAGAGGAGATCCGTTATTCAACCGAATCTCCATTTGTTTTTTTATAATTAAAAGGTAATATGCACAAAAACCCCTCTCTCATCAGAATCCACTGAAACATTACCTGCATCGCCATATAAAAGCTTAATTCTTTTATACACATTAGCAAGCCCGATGTGATTTCCCATTTTTTCCTGCCTCGCCATACTCTGATTTACTTCTTTTACTTTTTCCTGACTGAGTTGTACACCTGTATTCTGTACCTCGATATAAAATTTATCTTTCTTTTCAATCCGCAGGAAGATCTTCCTTATCTCGGTATTACTTCCTCCATGTACAAAACAATTCTCAATAACCGGCTGCAAAATAAATCGAGGAATAATCTCTTCTTCCAGATTTTCTCCACATTCCCATTGATAGTCCATAGTATTTCCATAACGGATTTCCATCATATCCATGTAATTTTTTAAAAATTCCAATTCATTTTCTAATTTCCATGTCAAATCAGGATTCCTTAAAATTGGCATAATCACTTTACTGAGCGTAACCAGCGAATCTGCCACTTTTGTATTATTCGTCATCAACGCCATCCAGCGAATAGAGTTTAATGAGTTATATAAAAAATGAGGATTTATCTGGTATTGAAGCGCTCGAAGCTCTTCCCGCCCTTTCTCCTGCTCTACTTCCTGCAATTTTTTAATATAACTTTTCAATTTCTGAATGGTAGAATAAAATTCCTCATTCAATCTGTCTAGCTCTGGTAAACCAACCTTTTCCGGTTTTTTGATGTCCAACTGCTCTCTTCCCACGTTCTCCATCTGTTCCATGAGAAGCTGAATCGGACGCGTATATCTTCTGCTCCACCAAACTGCTACAACCGTCACGCCTAATACCGCAAGCACCGCAAGGATCATACCGAAATTCCGAAGTGATCTCGCTTCATAAAGATATGTAGCCTTCGGTATCATATTAATAAATTTCCAATTCTTATAAGAAATATCATATTCAATGTTCTGATTTTCTTGTTTCGGTACATACCTTGTCCCCAGTAATTTTTTCTCTGTAGCCGAAATAATCTTACCCTCCTCGTTGAGCAGTATAGATTCACTTCCATTATATCCCGCCTGCTCATAGCTTTTTTGCACACGTTCCTCATCTAATGCTACAAGCAGATAGCTGTCTTCCTGAGGATTCCCAGATTCTTCCAATGATTTAATCCCCAAAAGTACCGGGCGATTTACCAAAGCATACAGCGCACTGTTTTCAGAAATTTCTACATCTGCTTCTGCCTTCCAGCTCACATACGGATAGCTTTTCTTACTCTCTATCATAAATCTTCTCATAGAATCTGTAAGTACAATTTCTCCGGTTCTGCTCTTTTTTTCTGCAGTGGAAACAACACATCTGCCATCTCCACTGACAATAGCAAATCCATAGTTATCCATACTTGCGGAAAGCATTTCATCAAATTCCTTTACAATCTTCTGAGTCGTCAATGATTTTTCTAATTCACTGGAATATTTGTTTTCTGAAAATTTCCACGCAACAGCATTATTATAAAACCGATTTAACTGATCCTCTGCTTTTCCCATCATGGATTTTAAATCATTTTCCGCTTCCCGAAAGGTAAGATAAACTATTTTCTCATTATTCGCTGTCAGTTTTCTCACAAAATATCCGTAAGTAATCCCAAACAAAAGAACAATCACCAACAGGCTCCCACTTAAGATTGAAATCAGCAATCGTGTTTTCCAATTTATCTTCTTCATCCGCTTCATGTATGCTCCTGTCTCCATTTTGCTGGAGAAATCCCCATAGACTTTTTGAAAAATCTGCTGAAATACTCTAAGTTGTGAAAACCATTCTTTTCTGCCACTACTGCAATCTTATCCTTACTCGTTTGCAAATCTCGAAGTACTGCTTCCAAACGTATTTCATTTAAAAATTCTATATAGTTAATCCCTGTTTCCTTCTTAAAAAAATGTGAAAAATAACTGGGACTCAGTCCCAATATTCCTGAAATTTCCTGCAAACTGAGAGATTCCTGGTAATGTTCTCTCATATAATGTACTGCTTTTTGAATCATCTTATCCCATTGCCTTTCCTCGGGATTCTCAGCTTTTCGCCTGCCACGAATACGAAGATACCAATTTCGCAAGCTTTCTTCCTGTTCTCTTTTTCCCTGTGCAACAGAAAAATCCACTCCCAAAAAACCTTCTACTGAACGGTTAATTCTGTCAATCCGTTCTTCCAGACTATCCACATATTCTGATAATAATACAACAAATTCCTTCTCACCTGTTTCTACCAGAATCCCTTCCGGAATAGATCTGCTTACCAGTTCATATACAAATTTCATGGCCAGCTCATTAATCTTGGTCTGATCCTCTTCTCTGAGATAAAAATCTAATAAATTCTTTATGGAACGCTCCTCTTCCACCGAAATTATCGTTTCTTCTCCCCCAAAGTACCGATGCAGTCTATCTTCCATCTGAAGATTCTTTTCTTCTGCCGACTCCGGGATTCCCTTTCTCCCTCTCAGTTCAAGATATTCTTTTGCTTTCTGAAGCATTTCATAAATTTCATCCATACTCATACTGGCTTTCAAAATATAACCAATGATATTATACTGAATCATCTTTCTCAGAGTTTCAAAATCATCCAGGCAAGAAATTACAATAATAGCACAGTCTTCATCTATTTCCCTGATCCTTTGTATCAGCTCATACCCATCCATTCCTTCCATGCGTATATCGGTAAGAATCACATCCGGTCGTATCTGCTGAAATAATTCAAATGCAGTCAAACCATTATCTGCCTGTGCTGCCAATTTCATATTATATTTTTCCCACGGAATAGAGTTTTGAAGCCCCAGCCTTACAAGAAGTTCATCCTCTGCAAATAATACTTGATACACGTTCTCTCCCTCACATTTCTTATACAAGTAATTATTTTCATTATAAGACAGAACTCCCCTGTTTGACAACTATTACGACTCATTCCTCAAAAAGTCATCAAATTTACTCATTTACAAACCATACACATAAACACATGTTTTTTTACCGTCTGTTTTTATTTTCATATACCATAATTTTTCCATGACTCTTTTGATTCCACAAAAAAATAGCGCAAAATCAGTCAATGCTGAATTTGCGCTATTTTTCTGTTCCATTTATTTATATCCATGTTATTTTATATATATGCAATTTATAAGTTGTCATTAACAATCTTATGTGTTAGAATATTCATAGAGAGCAATCGTGTTACAGGGTGGACGACCTTCATTTTATTTTACATAGAATGGGGGTGGTGCTGATGAACAATAATCATTTTGATTTTAAAGACCTTATGACCTTTGGAATGTTCATTCTGGCATTACTGACATTCGTTTTTACGTTTATCAGATAATGTTTAAAGCATAGAAAAACCACCCTCAAAAAACTTTGACCAGTTTAGGGTGGCATTTTCTATGTAACCTTATAATCGCTCAACCCCTTGTGGGCGGTTGCTCTCTTTACATTTACAATATAACACGGTTATTCAAGATATGCAATACTTAAAACACAAATACCGCCACTCCATACGCCGGCAGTTCATATTCCAGATGATAAGGTTTTCCGTCACATTCTCCTTTTACCGCTTTGAACACCGGATTTTCCACCGGGGAATTTCCGCCATATTGGGGATCTGCGCTGTTCATGATCAATTTATACTGTTTCTTTTTATCTACCCCAACCCAATAATCTTTTCGTTCTACCGGAGTGAAGTTACATACAAACAACAGATTATTTCTCTTCGTCGGTGACCAGCGAACAAAGCTGTAGATACTGCGGTCTGCGTCATCCGCATTGATCCACTCAAATCCCTCATATCCATTATCATTTGCATAAAGAGCCGGATATTTCTTATACATATGCAAAAGATCTTTCACATACTCCTGCAGCTGCTGATGACGGGCTTCCCTCAGAAGATACCAGTCCAGTTCTCTCGCTTCGCTCCACTCCTGGAACTGACCAAATTCCTGCCCCATAAACAGCAGCTTTTTGCCCGGATGCCCAAACATAAAGGAGTAACCAGCCTTCAGATTCTCAAATTTATCATCATAAAGCCCCGGCATCTTATTGATCATAGAGCACTTCAGATGCACTACCTCATCGTGGGAAAGCACCAGTACATAATTCTCGCTGAACGCATACGTCATGGAAAATGTCATTTTATTGTGGTTGTATTTCCGAAAATAAGGATCTAATTTCATATATTCCAGGAAATCATGCATCCAGCCCATATTCCATTTGAAAGAAAAGCCCAGACCATTCTCCTTTTCCACATCGCCTGTCACCTTCGGCCATGCCGTAGACTCTTCCGCGATCATCATAACGCCCTTATTTCTGCCCCGCACCAGAGTATTCAGATGTTTGAAGAACTCAATAGCCTCCAGATTCTGGTTGCCGCCATATTTATTCGCAACCCACTGACCGTCCTCTTTTCCATAGTCCAGATACAGCATAGAAGCCACCGCATCCACCCGAAGTCCATCCACATGAAATTCTTCTACCCAGTAAAGGGCATTTGCCAGCAGGAAATTCTTCACTTCATTCTTTCCATAATTAAAAATCTTCGTACCCCAGTCCGGATGCTCTCCCTGTCGCGGGTCAGCATGCTCATAAATGCACGTTCCATCAAACTCTGCCAGCCCATGAGCATCCTTTGGAAAATGCGCCGGCACCCAGTCAAGGATCACGCCAATTTTATTTTTATGAAGATAGTTCACCATGTATTTAAAATCCTCCGGCGAACCGAAACGGGCGGTAGGCGCATAATATCCCGTCACCTGATATCCCCAGGAACCGTCAAAAGGATGTTCTGCAATTCCCATCAATTCTACATGAGTATATCCCATCCGTTTCACATAATCCGCCAGCGTATGCGCCAACTCCCGATAACTGTAAAATCCGTCAGGATCCTGTTCCGTGGCAGGATGCTTTCTCCAGGAACCGGGATGTACTTCATAGATAGAAATGGCTTCTTTTTTGGGATCTGCCTCTCCCCGTTTCTCGATCCAATTACTGTCTCCCCACTGGAATCCGCTGATATCCGCTACTCTGGAAGCATTTCCCGGACGCATCTCAGACCAGGTCGCATAAGGATCTGCCTTGTAAAGTTCCCGTCCATCCTGCGTCACAATACAAAACTTATACAGATCTCCCACTTTCACTCCGGGAACAAAAATTTCCCAGACACCGATAGGTCCGGTCTTTGTCATAGGAGCCGCATCTGGCTTCCACTCATTAAAATCCCCCACAACACTCACTTCTTTTGCATTCGGCGCCCACACTGCAAAATACACTCCCTTTTTCCTATTTTGCGTTGTAACATGAGCTCCCAATTTTTTATAAATATCATAGTGTGTTGCCTGCCCAAACAAATACTGATCCAGCTCCCCAAATTCCATTTTCTTCATACCTTTCTCCTTTTCTATCCCACTGCCTGATTGCCTATTTACTCTCTGCTGCCAAAATCGCCGCGCCATTTTCCGGCAAATGTATCACCAGTTTTCCATTTTCCTCCCGGCATACCTCTCCATTCAGCAGATTAACATACTTCTTTCCTCCAATCGGAACCGATATCCAAAGATCGGTGCCCTGCCCCTCATCATTATTCACTGCCACCACCAGCGCCTGCTCTTCCTGTATCCGGGCAAAAGCGTACTGACGGTTGGTAAGCAGAAGCTCCCTGTAGGCTCCCAAAATACTTTCCGGGTGTTCCTGACGAATCTTCCCTAAGCCCCTGATCCATTCGCATAATTCTGGATTAGGACTGGATGCTTCCATCTCCTCCAACTTAAGTGCCGGTCGCAGAGGATCATCATTGCCCCCTTCTTTTCTTCCTGAGATCCCCCATTCCGATCCATAATATACAGATGGGATTCCCGGCAAAAAATACAGCAACGTATACACCAGCGGTAAATGCTCTTTTACCCGAAGTTTGCTTGCCAGACGGTCTACATCATGGTTATCCACAAAAGAATAAAGCTTCATTCCCCGGTAAATACCACCGTTACTGTCAAATTCCCGCCGAATCGTATGTGCGATTTCAAAATAATTATGATCGTTGTGACCGGAATACAGCCCCTTGTGCAGCTCATAATTCGTTACACTGTGGAGAAGTCTCGTTCCATCCTGAATATATCGGGCGTAATCGCCATGAATCACCTCACCCATCAACCAGAAATCCTGTTTCCACTCTCCGGTACGGCGGCGCAATTCTTCCATAAATCCAAAATCCAGACAATCCGCACAGTCCAGACGAATACCGTCAATATCAAAATCCCGAATCCAACCGTGGATACTTTCCAGCAGATACTCTTTCACTTCCGGATTCTGAAGATTCAGATTCACCAGTTCAAAACAATTTCTCCAGGCTTCATAAGAAAATCCATCATTATACCAGGTATTTCCCCCAAACCAGATTCCCTTATACCAGTTCACATACCGAGACTGCTCCCTGTTCTTCTGAATATCCTGAAAAGCGAAAAATTCCCGTCCGGTATGGTTAAACACACCATCCACCACGACTCGGATGCCCTGTTTATGCGCCTCCTGTACAAAACTTCTAAAGTCCTCTTCATCTCCCAAGCGTCTGTCAATCATCCGATAATCTCTCGTATCATATCCATGGGCAGAGGATTCAAAAAGGGGACCTATATAAATTCCGCTGCACCCCAAACTCCTGATATGGGGAAGCCATTTTTTCAGCTCCGGCAACCGATGCGTTATCTCTGTCTGCTGATTCTCTCTGGGCGCTCCCAGCATACCAATCGGATAGATATGATAAAATACCGCTTCTTCAAACCATAATGCCACGTAAATACCCTCCTTATGAATAAATTCCATGGAGAAACTGATGAACAATCTCATACGTTTTCTCATCTGTCATGACCAGCCTGGCAGTTTCTTCCCGTTCCCTGCCCAACATCATCATATGAGAATCGAGAATCCCCATAAAACTAACGGCAAACTGCTCCTGCCGTCCTCTCATATTTCCCAACATATCTGCCGCATCTTCAAAAATCCTTACTACCAGCTCATAATACTTATGAATCAGCGGATATACCGCACGAAATCCTTCCGTCTCACGCCCTGCATAAAACTGACTCAGCATAAACAAATAAAACTGCCAATGACTGCCGGCAAAATCAAAATAAGCTCTTGCCACACGATACAAAACTTCAGGAACCTGTCCGGGAATCTCTACCGCCTCTCGAAGTCTGTTTTCCAAAATCTCACTGTTGGAGCGGAGAATCTCTTCCAGAAGCCCCCGCTTACTTCCAAAATAATAATACAAAGTGGGTTTTGTGATTCCTGCCTGATCCACAATCTCCTGGACTCCCACCGCATCATAACCACGGGCGCAAAACAACTTCAGCGCTGTCTGCAGGATCGCCTCTCTATTATCCAAACTCTTACGCCTCCCTTCCCTAAAACAAAGGAGCATCTTCTTTCTGAATCTATTATACCAATCGGTATAGAGAGTGTCAATGACAACTCCATGAGAAAAATAGCCAAATCCACCGCAAAATACCGTCCGTTACATGAATATATACTTTTTCAGTATTCATTAAAAAATGTCACCACTTTTCCCTAAAAAAAATGGTGACATTTTTTTGCAAACTGTAATTTTGTAATATTTCTCAACAAAATTGTTCTATTTTTCAAAGGAATTGTTGCAATAACAACACGAAAAATGGTGACACTTTTTCAAAATTTCCACAAAATATACTTTCTCACATCTATCAGCAGAAATCACCATCGTTGCTATGAACAATATCCAAGGTAATTTAAAAGTTACATAACTTATGGAAAATTACAGAAAAGTTTCACGGAAATTTAAGACCTTCCACCAGGAACCCATGGTATAATAATTGCACAAAGTGCAATTTACGCCAATGTTCCATTGGCTTGCTGTCACTGACGTGACAGATTATACCAGACAGCCCACGGCTTGAAAAGCAAATGCCCTTACGGGCGCTTTCTTTTCTGCGCACGTGGTATAATAATTGCACAAATCTAAAGTTTTAAAGGAGTGATGATATGCTTTGTCCAAAATGTGGAGAAGAAGTCACCGGAAATTACTGTTGTTTTTGCGGCGCTTTTCTGGAGCCCTCCCAAACAGCAGATTCTACAAAAACTACCGCTTCCAGCCACCCATATACTTCTGAAAAAGCTTATTCTAAGTCTTCAGGCGCCCGCAAAAAAAGTTCTGCCTCTTCCGGAAAGGCAACAAAAAAGTCCGCATCAACACCTTCCCGGCAAACTGTAAAACAAAAAAACAAGGTAAAAAAGAAGAAAAAACGGAACGTTCTTTCTACTGCCGGTTCTTTTACTACCGGAAGTGTCCGCTCCGTCTGGAAACTTTTCATTCTTGCTGCCCAATGGCTTTGCAGCGGCGCAATGCTTCTGTCTTCCTTTTTCCTTTTTAAGGGATTCTGGATTTCCCGCAACGCTCTGGGATCTATTTCTGGTATCGTCAAAGAACACAACTATGCGCAGGGCATCTTCCTTGCAGGCGCTTTATGCATCGTCGGTTTTGGCCTCCTCCAGACTCTATGGATGCTGAGCCGTAAAAAAATGCCTGATCAAGGCAAAATAAGAAGAATTGACATGGGAAGAGGATTCTTTGGCTTTCTCGTTTTTATCTTACTGTATCTTGCTGCAGGCTATCTCAATCCTCTGATACCGTCTTCCCCTGCCCCTCTCACCGGGATTAAACAAATCTTCACGGTGATCGCCGGACTGGGAACATCCTTTTTCATGCTAAACCTTCTGGGTGTAATCCTCTGCATTATACGAAAAATTGGAACACGCTAACCAACCTGAAAGTGGAACTACAGGGCAAACATTACAAAGAATATTTATGCACACTCAAACGAATTTGTCGAGCACATCTTTGAGACTTCAGGCTCAAAGTGAGCGCGGACTGAGCGCAAAATGTATAAATATTCTGAATATGCATTCAATGTGACCCTCCAATAGTTCCACTTATCCTACAAACATTTATGAAATACCCGGTATGCATTTTCCCGGGTCACTTCTTCCACTTTCTCTGTGGAAATTCCTTTAATTTCTCCAATCGCCTGTATTACCCAGGGAAGGTTCAAAGAGGAATTTCTTTTTCCCCGATTGGGTACCGGAGCCAGATAAGGTGAATCCGTCTCCAGCAGAAGTTGTTCCAAAGGCGCATATTCCACTACTTCTTTCAGTTTTCTCCCATTTTTAAAGGTAACAACGCCGCCGATTCCCAAATACAGTCCCATATTCAGGTATTCCCGCGCCATCTCTTTTCCATAGGAAAAACAGTGAACCACACCTCCAATATCTCCCGCCTTCATCCGTTTCATAACTTCCAGCGTATCACTGGCTACCTCTCTGCTGTGAATGATAAAAGGAAGCTGCTCTTCTCTGGCAATCTGAAGCTGCCGTTCAAACCAAAAAATCTGTGATTCATGCTGCTCCTTATCCCAGTAATAGTCCAGACCAATTTCACCCACCGCCACGGTTTTTTCGTGGCGGCAGATTTTTTTCATCTCTTCTATCTTTTTTTCATTCAATGAGCCCACATCATCGGGGTGAACTCCCACGGCGCCATAGATAAATGGGTATTTTTCCATCAACTCTACCGTACGATTCCAGTGTTCCACTTCTGCGCACACATTAATCACCCGTTCAATCCCCTGCTGCTGCAAAGTTGCAAGCAGCACTTCCCGATCTTCGTCAAAAGCTTCATCATCATAATGCGCATGCGTCTCAAAAATCATGTTCTACCTCCGAATCTTACACTCTCTTAGCAGATTTCTGCACCCGCCGGCATCTTTTTCTCAGGAACCATCAAAGACAGCTCACCTTTTTCATCTTCTGCACACAGAATCATGCCCTCAGACAATATGCCCGCCAGTTTCGCCGGTTTCAGGTTTACCAGAACCATTACTTTCTTTCCTACCATCTCTTCCGGAGAATAATGTGCTTTAATACCAGACACGATCTGTTTTACTTCGCTTCCGATTCTCACCTGAGAACACAGCAGTTTTTTGGATTTTTTCACTGCTTCGCAGGAAATGATTTCTCCCACCTGGAACTGCATTTTCTCAAAATCTTCAAAAGTAATTTCTTCTTTTGCCTCAATATCAATTACCGGTTCTTCCGATTTTGCTGTTTCTGCCTTTTTCGCTTCTACTTTTTCCAGAACTTCTTTCAGATCCAGACGCTGGAACAGAATCTCCGGTTTTTCTGTAACCTTTGTTCCTGATACATAAAGTCCGAACTGATTCAATGTTTCATATTCTCTCTTTGCGCTATTCAACTGAGCCAGAATCTTCTCTGTAGTCTCCGGCATAAAGGACTCCAACAGAGAAGCTCCCACACTGATTCCCTCTACCAGATTATATAGTACCTCTGCCAGACGATCTTTCTTCGCCTCATCTTTTGCAAGCGCCCATGGCATTGTCTCGTCAATATATTTATTACAGCGTTTAAACAGATTAAAGATTTCTGTAATAGCGTCTGCCACACGAAGATTTTCCATTTTTGCTGCCACGGCATCTCTGGTACCGATCACTACAGCTTTCAGATCGGCATCCACCTCTTCTTCTGCTCCTGTTTTTGTCACCACGCCGCAAAAATACTTGTTGGACATGGAAATTGTACGATTTACCAGATTACCCAAAGTATTTGCCAGATCAGAATTGAGGCGCTCTACCATCAGCTCCCAGGTAATCACACCATCATTTTCAAACGGCATCTCATGAAGTACAAAATAACGCACTGCATCCACACCAAAGAAATCTACCAATTCATCTGCATACAGCACATTTCCCTTGGATTTACTCATCTTGCCGTCTCCCTGTAAAAGCCACGGATGACCGAAGATCTGTTTTGGCAGAGGTAAATCCAGAGCCATCAGGAAAATTGGCCAGTAAATCGTGTGGAAACGAATAATATCTTTTCCGATCAAATGAAGATCTGCCGGCCAGTTTTTCTTAAACTGCTCGGTGCTGTTGCCGTCACAGTCATAGCCAATACCGGTGATATAATTTGTCAAAGCGTCCAACCATACATAAGTTACGTGCTTCGGATCAAATTCTACAGGAATTCCCCAAGTAAAGGATGTTCTGGAAACACACAGATCCTGAAGACCCGGAAGAAGGAAATTATTCATCATCTCATTTTTTCTGGATACCGGCTGAATAAACTCCGGATGACTGTTAATATGGTCAATCAATCTCTGCGCATATTTACTCATTTTAAAGAAATATGCTTCTTCCTTTGCAGGCGTACAGGGACGTCCGCAATCTGGACATTTTCCATCTACTAACTGAGATTCGGTGAAGAAAGACTCACAAGGAGTACAGTACATTCCCTCATAATGTCCCTTATAAATATCGCCCTGCTCGTAAAGCTTTTTGAAAATTTTCTGTACCTGCTTTTCATGATCCTCGTCCGTTGTACGGATAAATTTGTCATAGGATGTGTTCATCAAATCCCAGATTCTCTTAATCTCAGAAGACACTCCATCCACAAATTCTTTCGGAGTTACGCCCGCTTCCTCTGCTTTCAGTTCGATCTTCTGTCCATGTTCGTCTGTTCCTGTCTGGAAAAACACATCATATCCCTGCTGTCTTTTAAAACGCGCGATACTGTCTGCCAGAACCACTTCATAAGTGTTGCCGATATGCGGTTTGCCAGATGTATAGGCAATCGCAGTTGTCATATAAAATTTTTCTTTTGCCATTTCGTTTTCCTCCTATCACATAAAAAACCCCGTCTTCCTCTCAGAAGACGGGGATATTTCCCGTGTTACCACTTCTATTCATCCAGACCTCGCGATCCGAATCTCATCGGGTACACCAGTGCACTGTATACTAGATACCCTGCCGCTATAACAGGCGGAACCTGTCGCAGCCTTGCTGTCTGGTCATTCTATACAATCTCTGAAAATCTCCAGAACAGTTCAGTGCGCCTCTCCGAAGCCATCTTCCATCAGTCCTCCTGCATCCCTCTCAGCCGCCGGGAATTCTCTGTAACAGAAATTACTCATGTACTCTCTTCATCACAGTGTTTTTCTTCATCACTATTAAAGAGATTAGCATAAGAGCCCCGATTTGTAAAGGGTATTACCACAGAGCTTTATAGATTTTTTTAAGATCTTCCACCGTAAGATCCTTTCTTGTATTGGATGGACTGCCGCTCGCCATGGCATCTTCTGCCATCTTATCAATAACATCAAAGAATTTTTCTTTTTCGATTCCATATTCTTCTAGAGTAGGAATCTCTAATTCTGCGCAGAGATCGATAACTGCCTGTAAGAAATGATAGCTGGCTGTTTTATCATCATCCTGGCGTCCTGCCACATGAATCGACCGTCCCAACTGCCCAAATCTCTCGTACACCTCTTCATCTGCATTTTCCAGAACAAAAGTAAAACACTCTTTCAAAAGCATGGCGTTAGACAAACCATGCGCCACATGGAAAAGTGCTCCGATAGGACGGCTCATACCATGTACGATTGTTACCGATGCGTTATTGAATGCAATTCCTGCCTCCAGCGCTGCCACTGCCATTCTGTCTCTCGCCTTCACATCAGAACCATCTTTATAAGCTCTTGGCAGATACTTGAACACACGTTTTACTGCTGATGTAGCAAATGTATCTGATAAACTCTGCGCTTTTCTGGAAGTATAAGCTTCAATAGCGTGTGTCAGCGCATCCAACCCCGTAGCTGCTGTGATCTTCGGCGGAGCTGTCATGGTAAACTGAGGATCGATAATCGCCAGATCTGGCATGAGAACACTGCCCTTCAGTAACATTTTCACGTCATTTTCCGTATCGGTGATAATGGTAAACTGGGTTGCTTCAGAACCTGTTCCCGCCGTAGTAGGAATCGCTGCCATGGGTGGCGTTGCTTTTTCAAAAGTTTTTCCCATGTAATCGGAAATCTTTCCTCCATTCGTCGCCAACGCACCGATAGCTTTCATGGAGTCAATAGGACTTCCTCCACCCAGAGCCACCAGAAAATCACACCCCTCTGACTGATACAATTCCAGCCCCTTATAAATCATCTGATCGGTAGGCTCCCCACTAATTCCAGAATACAGCACATAATTAATATTCTGATTTTTCAGCGCCTGTTCCACATGAGCTGCATTTCCCAGCCGAATCATTACCTCATCTGTAACAATCAGAGCTTTCGTACCCATTTCCTTCAAATTTGTCTCTGCCATCTGTAATGCGTTTTCACCGGATACAATCCGTCCCGGCATAATAAATTCTCTAGCCATTTCTATCTGCTCCTCAATGATAAAATCTTATAATCCTGTTTTTTCTGCAATAAATTTTCTTGCCCGAATCGCATATTCCAGCGGATTTGCCTTTGCAGGATCCTGCTCTGCTTCCACTACCATATAACCGGTATAATCTGCCTCTTCCAGCACTTTGAAAATAGAATCAAAATCCACACACCCATCTCCCGGAATGGTAAATGCCCCTGCGCGCACTCCAGCCAGAAAACTCATATCCTCCGCTTTTACTTTTGCAACCACATCCGGACGAATATCTTTCAAATGAACATGTTTAATTCTATCCACATATTTTTTCACCATAGCTACCGGATCTTCTCCACAATAAGCAAAGTGACCACTGTCAAATAACAAATTCACATATTCCGGATCTGTACCTTCCATCAAACGCGCAGTTTCTTCTGCTGTCTGTACCACAGTTCCCATGTGATGATGGAACGTAAGACTGATGCCATACTCCTCTTTTGCAATTTTTCCCAGCTTATTCAGACCAGTACACAAAAGCTCCCATTCTTCATCATTCATCACATATTTATGACCGAATACTGGAGTCTCCATCTGTCCCTGTACACTGTGACTCTGCTCAGAAGCCCCGATAATTTTAGAACCCATAGCTTTCAGGAAAGTAAGCTGCGCCCGGAATTCCTTTTCCACCTCTTCAAAAGGTTTTGTAATCAAGAAGGAAGAAAACCACTGATTACAGATTTCCACTCCCCTCAGTTCCAAAGCTTTTTTCAATACTTCCGGGTCTTTAGGATATTTATTTCCCACCTCAGAACCGGTAAATCCCGCCAGTGCCATCTCACTTACACACTGCTCAAAAGTATTTTCTTTTCCCAGATCTGGCATATCATCATTTGTCCATGCAATCGGCGCAATTCCTAATTTTACTCTTTCTTTGTTTAACATTTTACTCTTCTCCTCTCATCTGACGTTTCTAAAACTTAATACGTTATCTTTACAAGTCCACCCTTTTTCCATGCTTCTGTTGTTGCAAATCCAATCTGTGTAGACTTCGTTCCGTCATAAACTGTCACTTCCGGCTTTACCCCGGTTGACACACAATGGATAAATTCTTCCATTTCTCTAAGATAGGCTTCTGAAAATCTCTCTGGGAAACCGGAAACACACTCTTTTACCGCTCCGTTTTTGTCATAAATCATACACAGATTCTTCTCTGGTACCGGACTAATACGAAGCGTACCTTCTGTCCCCACAATTTCTGTCTCCACATGATACCCGTGAGCAGCCGTCCTTCCCACATGCACAAAGCCCAGGGCTCCGTTTGCGCATTTATACATGGCAGCTCCTGTTTCATCATCTCCAGCCTCTTTAAATTCCGGATGTTTGAATGTGACGCCTGCCGCATACACCTCCACTGGATCCGTTTCCAAAAACCATCGCATCAGATCGATATCATGAATAGCCATATCTATAAAAATCCCTCCGCTGGTTGATGCAAATCGAATTGCGCCCTCCACCAGTTCCTCAGGATCAATTCCAGCTGCTTTCACCATATAAGGTGTGCCAATTACTCCCTCCCGAATCTTTTGCTTAGCATATGCATAAGAGGGATCAAATCGCCTCATAAATCCCAGGAAAAAATCAATTCCGGGTGACGCTCTACAGCTTTTTCGGCTATCTTGCATTCTTCTACCGTAACACCCAATTCGTTTTTTGCATATTCCAGCTCTGCCGGAACAATAGAACAAGCTGCTTTCAAACAGGCATTTGGAATCTTATATGCCAGATTATGGGCATGAACCTTTCCCAAACGTCCCAGACCTGCAATCCCCACTTTGATTTTTTCCATCATGTACCTCCTAAAGATACTTAGCGTCGTTAAATACCTGAATATGACGTTTTACATTTTCATAAGTTCCCTGTGTCATCGCTTCGCTCAAATCAAAGAAATTATGTTTTTCTCCTTTTGCCATGTATTCTTCCGCTTTTTCAGTTAAAGCCTTAAAACTGGCAGTGGCAATATTCACCTTTCTGATTCCCAGGGAAATCGCCTTCTGAAAATCCAAATCCGAAATCCCGCTTCCTCCATGAAGAACCAGAGGAATATTTACTTTTTTATGAATCTCTTCCAGCACATCAAATGCAAGATGAGGTGCCACCGGATAATCTCCATGAGCATTTCCAATCGCCACCGCCAATGCATCCACTCCTGTTCTTTCACAAAAAACAACCGCATCCTCCGGGTCTGTACAGCGAATCCCATGATCTGTTTTACCATCCTCACTTCCGCCTACAAGTCCTAATTCCGCTTCCACAGTAGCTCCATACAAAGCTGCCATCTCTACCACCTGTTTCGTACAGGAAATATTTTCTTCAAAAGGCTTTCGGGAACCATCAAACATAACAGATGTAAATCCCAGTTCCAATGCTTTCTTCACCGTTTCCAGTGTCAGACCATGATCCAAATGCACCGCTATATCAACAGAAGCTTCTTTTGCAGCCTGAACCATCATAGGTCCCATCAATTCCAGCGGCGAATTCGGAAAACGTACTTCTGCAATTTGAAGAATAATCGGTGTATTCATCTCTTCTGCTGCCCGTACGGCTCCACGGACCATCTCCATATTCCCCACACTGAAAGCACCAAATCCACGATTTTCACTGATTGCCCGATGGAGTAGCTCTTTCATTGTTACCAGTGCCATTATGTCACCTCTCTTTAAAATATTGAGTATATTTTGGTTATTTCTTTGTAGAAATGATAACATTTTGCACTGTTGTTGTCAATATAAAGATACCGCTGTGGGACACCCCTGCGTTATATCCTCATTGTTAAATTCCCAGTTCTTTATATAGTTTTTTCCTGTAAGTACGATTCTTTGCCGCTTTCTGAAGAGTCTCCAAATCTTTCTGTTCTGCCAAAATTTCTATCAGGCGACCCATTCACTCTTCGCCTCTCTTTTCGCCTCTTTTTTCTCCTCTTTTTTCTCCTCGTCTTTCTCCTTTCTTTTCCCCCAACCGTAATCCCATCTCTTTTCCCTTCATACGTTCTTCTTCCATAATCTCATTCCATGCTTGACACATATCATACCCTCCTGTCTTTGTTCTACAAACTTCCTTTATCTTTTTTAATGCGGAAACCTTTCCATATGCCTGTATCACGTCATATGCATCTTCTCTTAAATCCTGAAATCTTTCTTTATTTTTCTCAATAAATTCTCTCAGTTTTTCTTTATCCCACCTCCTCTGTAAAAATCCAAATACCAGATACAGATCAGTCTGAAATCGTTCCAAATGCTCAAATCTCTGTATTTCCAGAAGATTCATCGGATAATCCGGAACAATATCTCTAAATTCTTCTGGATAATTCTCTTGTTTTAAAAGTTCTTTTAAATTTTTTTGTTCCATCCCAGGGCTCCCGTCCAAAATATAACACCAAAATGATTACCGGATACAAACGATCTGTTTTCTTCATCCGTGAAAGATACTCATCACCTTTTCTTATGTTTTTTCAGAAGATCATGTTCTATTCTTCTGCCCCGTGCTCCCCTGTCCCCCTTCTGTATTCCCACTGCATCCATAACTTCTAACTCCTGAGCTTCGAACATTTCTTTTCCCAGATAAGCATTCCACAAATCAGCATACCGTTCCGAATCAGACAGATATGCTCTCAAAATCACATCTTTTTGTTTCATAGACCTCCCATTCTTTACTCTTATTATAGTTTGCAACTTTTTATTTTGCAACTGTTGCATACAAAATCAAAACTAACTTTTTTTATTTTAGGAAACATCTGGCGGAACCGCCTTGAAATATTAATAAACTGTCGATTGACAATTATGATTTTATTAAACATATCATATCATGCAAATTTTAAAAATGCAACTACAATTTTTAAGAAACTATAATCAAATTATTTTTGACATTTCATATCAAAACAGGAGGGCTGATCCACATATTTTGCAGATCAGCCCTCCTGTTTTTCTATGCATTCTACCTGTATATCCTACGCAAAATTCTCAATTTCTCAGATTTCTTTCCAGATAATCTCATTTGCTTCCATATCCAGATCAAAGCTTGTTCCATCACCTTTATAAATCGTAGTACTCTGAGGTTCATACGTATTATTTACAATACAGTACTTGCCATTTTTTACATATGCATGAACTTCTACATTATAGTTTGTACTGAACCATTTATGCAGATTCTCTTCATCGTGAGAAGCCCAGAGAATTGCGCGATACAACAAACGGCTATTTTCAAAGCTATACGGCAGACCGCTGATATAAACCCCACGACCATCCCCAAACTCATTTACAGCCATTTGTACTTCTTTATCTTTCTGCTTGATAATTGTAGTATCTGGCATAGCGTACATATTTTTCTTGCCCTCGCCAAAATCAATCTCACCCTTGCAGTCTTGGATAATAAAGTGATCATGCTCTTCCCAGTTATATTTATCTTTATTCAGATCAAAACCATTTTCCCGCTCCACACCGAGAACACTCCGCAGCTGGATATATTTTCCCTGCCACTGATGACCTGTCGGCTCACCAATACCGATAAATCCGCCGCCATTGTAGACAAACTGATTAATTGCCGCTACCAGATCTGCATCCTCCCAGTTTGCTCCGCCGGTGTAAGCAGTATCTCCATCACCCACATTCAGGATCACATCAATATCCTTTAAAATATCCGGATTCTCTTTTACTTCATCGAAGGTAAGAAACTGCACATCAAATGGAGCTCCGCTCAAAGTTTCCATAATTCCCGCATACGAATAATTCTGTTTATGATAAATCGCATGGTGCACCATATGATTGCCCCAAGCGCGCATCTTTCCCCAACTGTTCAGAACGGCTACTTTCTTCACACAGTACGGTGTTGTTCCTTTGATATTTTCATACAGTGTACGGAATTCTTTACATACGCTCTCCACATATTCGATGAAATCCGGGAACTGTACTGCCAGTTTCAGATATCCGCCGTATCCGATACGGTCAATCGGCTTTCTCAAAATAGCCCGACGGGCTGTCACCCAATTTATTTTCGCCTCTTTTACCGGATCACCGCCCTCATAGAAAGTATCCGGGAAGAAATATGGCAAAAATCTTCCTTCTGTATATTTTACTCCTGGAATATCACTGATCAGACGAAGCGTAGCGCCATTTCCCACGGAACCAACAACAGCATCCAAACCTACGGACTTAAATTCTTCCATAAACGGTTCCATACCAATCCAGTGGTCTCCCAGAAACATCATGGCTTCTTTTCCATATTCATGAACAATATCCACAAATTCTTTGGCTAATTTTGTAACTTCTCTTCTCTGGAATGCGGTAAAATCCAAAAATTCTTTAGAAGGAATGCGATACATATTATTCATATATCCCTGATCGATAATAAATTCCGGACGGAACTTATATCCGACTTCCACAATTTTAGTAAGATCCAGGTTATAACCGAATTTCTTCAGTATCAAATAAATCTGTTCTGCATACTGCTTTAACTCACCCTGTATAATGTTCCTATAAGCATCTGAACAGTCATAGTCCCCATTTACCATAAACTTTTCTAACGCATAGGTGGAAATGGTTTCTCCCGTCTTTGCTTCTACCACCTCCCGAATATGGTTGATGCAGGTTAAAGCAGCATTTTTATCTATGAACAGCTGTCCTGTCGGTTTTCCACCAACCAAACCCATAATATCATTTGTTCCCTCACCCATATCACAGAGAACACATTCCCCCATCAGTTCTTCCTGATGCAATAATACAATCACATGCCCCTGCATAAAAATATGTGCATTTTCAATCTCTACATGGTAATTCCTTCCTTCATAACGGAATTTTAGGTTTTTTGACTGCAAAAGGTACTTTTTGAAATCATTTTTCTGTAGCCCATATCTTCTCGGAGGCAACGCTGCTCCGATACGAACCAATGCTTCTGTCTTACCTCTGTAATGCAATTCCTTTGCCAGTGCAGCCAAAGTCAAATGATAATAATTCATATTCTGTGTTTTATCTACGGTTTCTAATTCTGGGGCACCTTCTCCAATTTTAAAACACTGCCCCTGAAACTCCAAAACATTTTCAAGATTATCCGGTCTGACCTCTAATTTTGTAATTGCTGCTGAAAAATCTGTATGTACTGTTTTCATGTTCCGGTTTCCATGATCAATCCCGATAACTTCTCGTTCTAACATCTGTTTAACCTCCTATATGCCTTACTTGATCGCTTTATTGCTGTTCGCTTATTCTGCCTTAATTATTTGTTCTATATCTTTCTGAAAGATTTTTTGTAATAAAATGACAACATACACATTCGGTTTCTGTTGCCCGTATTCAATTCTCTGATACGTCCTCAAACTGATATGCAGCTTATCCGCAAGTTCCGCCTGAGTCATTCCATGAGTTACTCTCAACTCTTTTAAGCTTGTTACTCTTTCACCCCCTTACGTTTGGGGGATAGCCCCTTTGGCCTGATGATACGCATACAAATTACTGTAATAATTGCTGATTGTCATAGGTGCATTATACAATGCCGTAATCATTACAGCTCGTATATTGTGTGCCTTCTGTCCGCTGTTCTTTAAAGAATCCAACACATATAATACACTTCCCATATCCAGTTTCCAGTAAGTGCTTTTTACAACCTGTGCCGGTTTTTCCTCTCGATTCACACGTATGGTAGAACTTTGTGAGGACATAATCTCTACGATAATATCCAGAATTTCATCAAGCATGTGTTTCTCGTATGGCCTATCATTCAGTATCGCATCATATCCTATTCTTTTTTTCATAATAGCTTTGATTGCCTGATAAGATAGGATAGGGTATTCTGTGTTGTTATTCTCTGTTGTATTCTCTGTATTTGTTTCCCCTTCCTTATAGATAGGTGGCTCTTCTGAATAACCAGAGGGGTTTTCTTTTAAAAAGGCAGGTATCTCTTTTTTCTGTGATACCCTCCCCCTTTTTAAAGGGACACCCTGCTCTTTTGGAAATGTATTACTTTCCTTTTCCGATGATATCTCTTCTTTTCCCTCACAGGTATCCCTTTTTAAAGAGGGTGGGGTAAAGTATGTCAGTTCTTTCAACCGATCTACCTTTAACTCTATAAACAAAACATTGGTAACGGTAATACCATTTACAACAAGATTTCTAAATACTCTCTGAATCACTCCCAGTTTTTCAAGAAATATGATTGCGTTTGTTGCTTCCTTTTTACTGATCCCAAATTCATCAGAAATTTGTTGATAACTTCTCTGAAGAAGATCTGCTTTAAACTTTTTCTTTAGAGCAACTAATTGACCGCTTCCTTCATCTCTTATTTCTGTTGGCTTATACCAATAAACAATATCAGCTAGTATTACGATAGCAGTTAAGTGTGGCTTTCCATTTTCTCTTACAATACTTCTGTACCACGTTTGAGGAATAATATTCCCGCTTATATTCAGCTGTGAACTTTGATCCACAATCTTGTTCCCGGAGGTAAAAATACTTTCCATACTTCCACCTACCCTTCTATTTCAGATTGCTTTTTATTAATTTTATCCATTGCTTCATCAGCTCGTTTACCTGCTATACAACACGCCCAAAACGCAAGTGCAAAAAATGATGAAATGCCAATCACAATCATTATAATCATTTGTCCATCCTCCAAACAAAAATAGAGGGGACTAAGCAGATAGCAGAAAATGCAACTAACTTAGTCCCCGTAATTCAATTTATTAAAAACAGTATACTGCTGGCATTGCTGCCATCGCAGAAAAGAACTTCTGCAGATATAAAAAAAGTAGGACTAAGCAGCCAGACTCCTTTTCCTCAAGTCTTGCACTCTTCCTACTTCAAATTTATTCCCAGGCTATAAATTTATCACATAATATGATATAATAAAGTAAGACCAAGTTGGTGCAATCCCTTGATTTTAAAGGTATTCTGCTAACTTGGTTTTATTATAACTCAATAACCTGCGCCGTTCTCCCCTACAACAGAAAGCTTTTCTCCAGGAGCCAAGGTAATATTGATGTTTCTCAAAGCATAAGAACTCTGCCCTGCATAACGAAAAGAAACGTTCTCAAAACGGATTTCAAAATTCTCCTGTGGCAGGGAAAGGCGCTTCCCTGTTCTCATTTTTTCAGGAATATCCATATATTCTTTTAGTGCTTCATAATAGCCGCCAAACTGACGGATATCCAGAATACTTTTCATCACATCATTCATTGCCGCTGAAAAATTCATAAAAGCTGTCGTATACATGGTAAAATTGCCGATTCCCAGGGAACGGTACGCCACCTGAAAAATCAAATAGCCGTAGGTAATTCCTTTTAATACAAAATTCATAAAGCCCGCCATATATTCTGCCTTATACAGGGTTTTTACCTGCTTTTTATAAAATTCCGCGGACTCCTCCAAATGAAAACGGATTTTCTCAGACAACCAATCTTTAATACCAAAAATTCTGATTTCTTTTCCGAACGCAAAATCACTGACCAAATTGATAAGATAAGAGGTTTTACGCTCCACGGGAACTTTTTCCATATCTCATTTTACATAATTTTTCCGCACCCGGGATTCATACCAGGAATTTAAAAGAATCAAAAGAACAAAAAGCAATACCACCCAAAAACTTAACGTAGACACGATGGTGATAATCCCTGCAAAAGTGAGTAACTTACCAAAGATATTAAACGTATTGTCCATGACTACGCCAAATCCCTGTCCGTTTGCATACAGGAATTTTTCCGCTCTCGATTTAATATCCAGAAAATTAGAGTCTTCCAGCCGTTCAAAATCACATCGGGACAGTCGTTCTGATAAATCCCCCTGAAAAGAAGCAAAAATCTTATTTTTCGCAATAAAACAACGCCCCGATAAAAAATTAATCAAAAACGTTCCCACAAGGGTAATCCCCAACAGCAGCCCCGTCCAAAAAAGTAAATAAGACGGCCGACATTCCCCAATCAACTCATCAATCATAAACTTCGGAATCACGATATCCGCCAACGGCACTGCCGTCTTTAAAACCTGCAATAAAATACTGTAGATAATATATGATTTCCTTTTTCCCCAGGAATATTTCAATAAAAATACGATCCCTTTGTTCATAACGTTTTCTCCATTTCACACTCTATTAAATATGAACCAAATGCTTATTCTATGATAATACCCTTATTATATTCTCAATAATTCTTGTATATTGTGATTTTATATCAAGCAATTCTAAATCATACGAAATATTAAATCTACAACCTGATAACCTAATTTTTAAAATACGCAATTCAAGTCTTGAAACTTTTTTTGTTAATTCCGTTAACGGTAGTAAAATAAATTCCCATTCTTCTTGTGATGCTATTTTATTCTTCTGTAAAATTTTTACACGCTGTAACATCAATTGGATATGAGATAAGATAAAATGACAATGTTTTAAAGAAACATAATCAGAGTCATTATGATATCGATTAATCAAAATATCAAAAAATTGAATACCATAATAAATTCCCTCTGTTTCAACTTTTGTATACGGATAACAATTCAGAAAATTTATTAAACTTTGTTTAATTAAATCACAATTGATTTCTTTCGCTTTTGTATTGACTATTTTACTACAATGCAATACACATGCATTCAAAAGCTGATATTCATCTGGTCGCTGTGAAAAAGAACTATAATAATAACTTGCATCAATATCTTTGAATGAAACAAGTTGTTTTGTCTTTTGTTTGTAGTCAAAGTAGTCCTGCGCTAGAAAATATTTATTTACCGTGTCGAATCCATATATCAACATTGGGTGTTCATCATGTTCTTTCTGGTACGATACATAGTTACTAACCCAATAAGGATCACATAAAAATTGAACATAATAGGACTTTTCTAACAACTGAATAATATAATCTGTCATATTGCTGATGGAAAATCGGGCTACTTCTAATGGTAAATTCATAAACATCATACAATCTTTATTTAATGCATATGTAATATTATAAAAACTTACATTATCCGATATATCGTTATCATAAATAATCGTATCAATACCGTTTTCTGCAATTTTTTGCTCATATAAATCTGGATATTGTGCTATGATTTCAAGCGGTGTATCAATAATAGGATCATAATTAATTTTAATATGTTTCAAGGGCAATTCTTTTTTTAACATCACTATCCCCACCTTCTTAATCGTTCCAAATATTCTTTTCTTAATCCGTTCGCTATCATTTTCGTTTGTATGGATAATAACGAAATTTTTCATGGTAAATGGAATCATATTGCTTTACAGAATACCTTGAAAAGCAGTATCCTACAAATCATTTATAACGAAGCAAAGAATTCTGGACAACCAATTTACTATATTGTTAATGATACTATTGCTTCTCATACACGGCCTTCGTCACAGGCCATACATCTCATAGAAACGGCATATTGGGGCTGTCAGGATTACAGGCATCAGATGGTTTCTGTCATGCTTTCCTGTAATGGGATCACCCTGAATCAGTGATCAATTGAATTATTTTTCAGACAGCGCAAGGGGAAACTTGGTCTGGACAAATATCAGATCCGCTCCCGTCAGGGAATTATCCTATCCTCATATTCCCCGTTTCCAACAGTTGCTTTCCTTGTATGAAAGTTTTGGGGATTGGGTATTTTCATCGCAATTTTTCCGAAAATCTCCCGCCATACGCCCAAAAGCACTCTCGACAGACCGTAGACAAGAAACTAACGTCATTTCAGACATTTTATACACTCTCCGCATCCAGAATGTTACGCCTGCGCGCTTGTTTCATTTTCCATATAATATTGCGCCTGTGCATTCCACAGTTCATAGTATGTTCCACCCTGCTCTCTTACAAGGCTGTCGTGATTTCCCTGCTGCACAAGTTTTCCCTTTTCAAACACGAGTATCTGCTGACAGAATCTACAGCTGGACAGTCGGTGCGAGATATAGATACTCGTTTTTCCCTCTGCAATTTCCTTTAAATGTACATAAAAATCATATTCTGCCAAAGGATCTAGGGCTGCTGTCGGTTCGTCAAGCACGACAACAGGCGCATCTTTATATAAGGCTCTTGCCAGCGCAATTTTCTGCGCCTCACCGCCGGAAATTTCTACTCCCTGCTCATCAAAATCCCGATATAATGGCGTGTGGATTCCCTGTTCCAAACGTTCCAGACGTGAACCAAAGCCTGCCGCCCTCAGGCAACGCTCCACCTTCCCCTCATCCGCAGCAAACTGACTGGAGACGTTCCATTCCAGAGGAAAGGAAAACAGAGAAAAGTCCTGAAATACCACGGAAAGACAGTCTTGATATGCTTTTCTGTCATATTGCTCCACCGGAATGCCATTGATTAAAATTTCTCCTTCGGTTGGCTCATACAAACGGCAAAGTAACTTGATAAACGTACTTTTTCCACTTCCATTTGCCCCCACGATCGCCGTACTTGTTCCGGCATTGATTTTCACTGACAGGTGCTTTAACACCATTTCTTCACTGTCCGGATAGTGGAACGATACGTCTTTAAATTCAATGACCGTATCCTTCGTAAATTCCTTCCGTTCCAATGTCTTTTCTCCCTTTTGTACACTGGAGGGAAGTTCCAGAAAATCGTACAGCGCTTCCATTGCCTTCGTATTTGCCCGAAGTTCAGCCAGGGAAGTCATGATTCCCAGAAAGCCCTCCTGAAAAGCCTGCAGACTTCCCACATATTGAAGAATCATACCGGCAGCCACGGTTCCTGCCAGAGCCCGAAGACCCACCAGCAAATAAATGAGCGTATTGACGATCACGGAGGAACATGTCACATACCCCATATACTTTTTCTCATTTCTGGAAAGCCGGTTTAGAGTTCTGCGGCAATCATCGAAAAGCGCCATGGATTCCTCCCGAATAAGCGGCTGTTCTTCGTAAATACGAATGTCCTTCCCTGCGTGGTAGGTGCTGATATAGTTATCCAGATAATATCCAAATACTCTGTTGAAGGGAAGAATATCGTTCATAATCTCATACATATGCCCCGTCATCGCTGTATTTGCGAAAATGCTGATTCCGATATTGATAAAAAACAGGATTCCAAGGAGCAAAATCGCCCAGCCGGATGCCGCAAAGCCGAGAATTCCACCTTTTTCTATGTTCGCAGAATGAGCAATCAGTGGCAGCAAAAGCGATAACGCTACTACAACGGTCATCATATGCTGAAGAACTACCGGAAAATTTGTCAGCACCATATGGATTCCTCCGCCGTTCATGTTGCGGATTTCATCTATTTTTTCCCGCATCTGATGCGTCTTAACATCCTCGATTCTGGCATAATCCATATCCATAATTTTCTGATTTAATAAAAATTCATAACGCTGGTCAAATTCCAGCTGCAATACAGATGTGCAACGCTGTAAGCCCTGCACGATCGCCGTGATCAGAAAATTCAAGCCCACCATGAGAACAATGTAAAAAACCAGACGGGAAAATTCTTCTCCTTTCAAAATTCCCTCTAAAATCTGAGCCGATAATACGATGGGTACAAACGGTCGAATACTGGAAAGTAAACCGCCCAAAATGGTCAGCCCCAAAATTCCCGGGCAAATTTCCCGAATCAGCTTTGTACTTTTTCTTAAAACTGCGAGCGTATGTCTTCCGTTTTTCATTCTTCCGCCCCCTCTCTATAATACTGACTCTGAATCTGGAACATTTCCGCATATCCCCCTGCCAGCTGCATCAATTCTTTATGGCTGCCTTCCTCCTGAATATTTCCATTTTTCATGAAGAAAATCCGGTCGCAAAATTGAGTGCTGGAAAGGCGGTGGGAAACAAATACCGACGTGGACTTTTCCGTCAATTTCCAGTATTTCTCATAAATATCCTTTTCCGCTAAAGGATCTAAGGCGGAAGTAGGCTCATCCAGAACCATGATAGGCGCATTTTTATACAACGCTCTTGCCATGGCAAGCTTTTGGAGTTCACCTCCAGACAATTCCACGCCGCCCTCCACGACACCTTTTAACAACAACGTTTTTTCTTTTTGCGGGAACGTTTTTATTTTTTCTGCCAGCCCGGACAATTCCAACACATTCCAAAACTTTTCTTCATTCACACTCTTTTCCTCACACAGGCAGATATTTTTTACCACGGAAACAGGCAGTACCCGCACCTCCTGAAATACGACGGAAAGCGCCCGGTAATATTCTTCCTGGTTAAATTTCTTTATGGGTTGTCCGCCTACCAGAATTTCTCCCTCCGTTGGCTCATAGAGTCCGCAAAGCAGTTTGATCAAGGTGGTTTTTCCCGCGCCGTTCATTCCCACGACAGCAATTTTTTCTCCCGCGCGAATCGTAAAATTCAACCCCTTCAACACCGGCTCTTCGCTTTCGGGGTAACGAAATGTCACATTACGGAACGTAATTTCCGGCGAAGTCTCCGGTACCTTCTCCCCCTTTCCATGGAAAAATACATTGGGGATATCCAAAAATTCCCGCACTTCCAGAATATTATTGCTGGTAGATTTCAGCTGGTAATAAGAATCCAACACCCCGAATACCAAAGTGGCATACTGGGACATGATTTGAAAATAAAACACAAATTCCGTAGCGCTGATGTCTCCGCTGATCACCCGATAAAGCAGCAAGCCGTAAGCGCAGCCATCGCGCACAACCGCAAGAACCGTTCCCAGAAAATCCACCAAAAAGCCCTTACGCTCTTCCTTCTTTTTCCAGCCTAAACGCTCTGTCAAAAGCTTTTCCATATAATTCTGGAAAAAATTCTTCATCCGATACAGACGAATATCCTTTGCGGCTTGAAAATCACCACTTTTCTGACGGATATAATCCAACTTCCGATTGGTAGAGACCCATTCCTCTTTGTTCTCGTATTGCCAGTTCGCATATTTCTGCTTTGTCACATAGATCACTACACTGAGCGCCAAAAGCACCAGCACAACCACCGGTTCAAAGGAAATCAGCAACGCGGAATACACGAAAATCCCAAGAAAATTAGACCCCAAAGAGACAAGCTGCGCAAACGCCTGTTGCAATCCGCTGTTTAAAGCGGCAAGATTTCCCATAGCTTTTCCCATTTTTACCTGATTTTTGGGCTGCTCCAGCTCCTGATAATCCATATTCATTACTTTTTCACAGCACAGATTCAGATACAAAAATCGGTTTCCAAATGCTCTCCACTGAATCCCGGCATCTGTATATTTTTTCAAAATATGTATAACCAGCAATGCAGCAGAAAATCCAAGAATGTGCCCCAGCATAACCCGGATTGCCACTTGTTTCGTTGCCAGCCCCACAAGATCCGCCACTAAAAAAGATTCCAGCAGCGGCAGCAAAACAATCAGCGGTATCTGAACCGCCGTGGACAATACCAGCCACTTATCCAACTGCCAGGATTGTCGGATCAGAAACAAAAAATTTTTCAGGATGCCCCCTTCTTTGGCAAATCGTTTCTTTTTCATAAAATCCCTCTCTATCACATTATTTAACAGTTACCATTCAATCATCACAGTCAATCATTGAAACTTTTCCAACACTTTGTTAATGTGACTTTAAATCACTTTTACCGTGTATCGAATTCAAGTTAAATATTCAATAATTGTTTCTGATATCTGCTTTACTTCATTCATGAAGAAAATAGGAATTTCCAATGATTCTAATTCAGCTTTTTTATTCAAAAATATTGAATATGAATCCATATTTTTTACTTCACTGCCCAAAACAGTCCAATAATCATTTTGTAATACAGGAGATATGCAAACAGCAATCACTTTTCCAAAACATATTGATTCACAAAAATGTATGGTCTTTTGTATATACTCTAATTCATCATATACATCAACCACTAAAATAAATACTTCTGGATCTGCTCCTAATATAAATTCATAATTCATGAAAGGAATAGCAGCTGTATTATTCAGTGTTTGTGAAATTGTTTGTGACTGTGTCCCTGTGATAATAATATCATAATCCTTTTCTGCTATCTGATTCATTAAAAAACGAATATTTGCTATAGAATCTAATCCCGTTGTGCTTATCTGCGCATTAAATCCCATGGGATACACATAGTCACACCCAAACAATTCACCTGACGGTTCTGTACTCAATTGCCCTACAGTATACTCTTGCAATTCTAGTTGATACCGCAAGGAAAGCTGTAGCGAAAATTTTCCTTGTTTTTTCCCTGTTCCTACAATCATGACCACAGGTGTACTTATTTCCGGCATTTTTCCTAACCAATTGTCATCTACAAACTTATTTTCAATAGCAGGAAAATAAACTTCTTGCCCATTATTTTTCAAATGAGAAACTTGTTTACCATAATTATGTAGCGGATCAAATGACACAACATTTTTTCGATATTTAATACATTTTTCCAGAAAATCCTTCAAATAATCATGTTGTAGTAACTCATTAAGTTGCATCATATGTCCTATAATAAGTGTATCAAAATCAGTTTCCCATTTAATCTCATCCCATCCTAATAGCTGATAATTTTCTTTTTTAATATGCTCAAAATACTGTCTGTTTTTTCGCACCAACCCTGAATAGTCAAAAATCCCTTCAACTTCAAAAGTTAACTGATTTGAAAACCTTAATAATGCATGAATTTCTTTATTAAATGGAACTACAACTGCTTTCTTTATGCGAAATAATTTTGAAGGCAAACTACATCCATTTATGTTACGCTTTATCACCTTTTTTGATTCATGTCGTAGCTTTTCTATTATTTCATTCTTTTTCAAACCTTCATCCAAATATTGCAAAATCTTATATGTAACATGAGGTGCAGCAAAACTTGCTCCCATAACAAATTTATACTGATTATTTTTCCAAGGCAATCTTTGTGTTGTTCCAATCGTTCTTATATTAATGGGAGAATTTTCTAAAAATATCATCTCATCTTTTTTTCTACATTGAAAACTAACATCCACTCCAATAACTTCATCAAATGCTGCTGGATATGACAAGGCTCCATCATTACTAAAAGCTGCAACAAGAATACTTCCATTTTCCGAAAGTTCTTTACATAAATTATGTAATTCCTTTTTCCACTCACTACACACAATTCCTATGCTGAAATGAATGATTTTTGCTTTATAATGTTCCTTAATGTATCTAAGTGCAATAAGAAACTTTTCCTCTTCAACAGTTTCGTCTTCAAATAATTTAACTACCAATACATGTAATGGCATTTCTTTTCTACATATTATAGAACATATCGCTGTTCCATGTCCGATATTGTCTGTAACAAGATTCTTTTCCACGATTTCTTTCTTTTCATTCATTTCAAAAAAAACACTGTCCGGATGATACGAAAGATTTTGAAAATATTTATGTTCAAGTTCTATACCACTATCCACAATTATTACATCATAGGTTTTTAGCATTATCTACCTCATATATTATGAGTACCGCGTATCCCTTAACAAGGATACGCGATCCCCAACACTCTTCAGGAATTTCTACCAGATTGTACAACAACTTGACTCTGCATTCACTCTGTAAAGTTGCACGGTATTTTTTCTAGCTCTTCTTTTTAGTTTTTTTCTCATGCATCTCACCTCCTATCCATTTTTTATTTAGTAAAAGGAAAATCCCATTACTTTTTAGAACAAATACTTTATTGTTTTCTATAATTCTTTCACCATGTTATAGAAACTATCAATCGTTATTTTATCATCCACTAAGTATTCATCCGATATTGACGTATCAAATACTTCTTCAAGTGCTACAATAATTGAGACATATTGTATAGAATCCATTTCAAGTTCATCATTCATATTCATACCTTCTGTTTCAATACCATGTTCTTCTAAAACATTAAGTATCATCTTTAAATTTTTTTCGTTCATATTTTTTAACCCCTTTAAATAATCGTATCTATTCTTCCAAGCATATGTTGCATTAATGTTTCCGCTGGAATAAAGTGTTCATATATCTTTCTTTTACATAAAGTCTGCTTTTCTTTATCTTGAAATTTACTAGAATATGGACATGTCACATTACCATGGCAAATAGCATAATATTTGCACTTTTTACAAACATCCCCTAAAACAGGCTCGCACTCCATCCACTCATACTGTATTTGTTTATCAATTTCTATTTTCCCTTTATTATTTATTTCTCCAAGCTTTCCCCGGCAAAGATTACTTTCATTTGGATTATATATAGCCATAGGACAAGCATGAATTTCATTTGTAGGACCTATAACATATGCGTTTTTTCTTATAGACTCACATATCAAGCCTGATGATGCCTGTGTATGATGACCTATTGGCATTAATCCTAAGCTTGCTGCTTTCATCATACATTGAACTGTCTCATTTACCATCGGTAATTCCTCATAGATATTTTTAATTCGTTCACCACCCCAATCCATTACTGGTTGAAGTGATAAACAAAATCGTTTGTCTTCAGAAAAATCTTCTTTATATGTTTGTAAAATTTGTTCAATAAATGGTAATGTTGATTTTGATATAGTTACCCTATAATAAATTTTACAAATACCAGGAGCTGTCTTATCTCTAATCTCTTTAAGATTTTGAATAATTCTGCTATATGAATCGTTATCCGTCTTATGCGGTCGTTGTTTATTATGTAATTCACGTGTTCCATCTACGGATACCTGTATCCAAATCAAACCATATTTGCACAATTCTTTATATGTTTCAAGATCTAATTCATATCCATTTGTCGTAATCCCCGCAACTAATGAAACTTTATCACGTTTTGCAAATTCATTAGCTTTAACCATTACTCTTTTTATTAATGCTTTACATAACAGTGGCTCTCCTCCAAACCACTGAATATACACAGTTTTATATTTTTTAAAAGAAGAATCCATAAATTTTATCAATCGCTCTTCCGTATCTTGTGACATATATGTTTTTCCTTCACTCTCAAAACAATATGCACATCTAAAATTACAGGCATCCGTTGGTAAAATAGTCAAATCCAAATTAGAAGAAGAATAACTAATATTTCTCCTATATGAATCCACCTGTTGATACTCTGTTATTCCTTTTGGTACAAGCATCCCCTTTTGTAGCAATATCTTTTCTATTTCTTCATTTCCACCACAACATTGTTCCAAAATATTATTTATCTTCGTAACATTTTCTTTTACAACATATATATATGAATTGTGAAATAAATTACGAAGTATTATATCTCCATTCTCCAATGATACTTTTACATTAAACTGCGATGCTACATACTCTTCTTTCATTTTTCATCCTCCTGACATTTTCTGCACAAATATGCTTTTGTTCTTTGTTTTTTTAAATTTTCCGAATATTTCCACCATTCTTGTAAGGAAGTTGTTTTTTCTAGTGCATATACTTTCTCCATATGTCGACATGGAATTACTTCACCGTTAGTCAATACATCAAAAAAAATTCTTCCTCCTAAACATCCTTTCATAAAAAAATTCGTTTCATCATTTATTTTTTCATAACAAGGATCTACGGATATCTGAAAAGGAAAACTGCGAGCTTTTATTATACTTTCCCTCAATTGTTTTTGTTTCGTTTCTGTCAAACCACTCTCTATTAAACCTTGCGAATTTCTTTTATTTGCTAGAATTGTAAGTTCATCAATTTTTAATTCTGATCCCAACTTACACAACTCAAAAAAATCGTCTACATTATCCGCTCTTGCCACCCAATTTATACCACAAAACTTTTTTTCTTGTTTCACATTTTTTATTGCTTGAATAGCATTTTCATAATGGCTCCTTGACAAATTATGTACTGAAGACTTTGATCCATTTAGAGAAATATACATTTTACTAAGTCCCGCATCAAATAATTTCTTACATACTTCTTGACTTACTCCAACGCCTGAACTAGAAATCACACTATACATATTCAGTTCTTTAATGAGTCTCAAACAGTCATACAATCTACTATATAAAATTGGTTCCCCTCCTGTCAAAGAAATTTGTTCTACCCCCAGTTGACTTGCCTGCTTAATAATTGTTTGGCATATTTCCCAATCAATTTCTTCTTCATTTTCGCAATCAAACTCTCCATAACACTGCCTACATTTTAAAGGGCATCGTTTTGTCAATTCAATATGAATAAACAATGGTGCTTTCATATAATTACTTTCTCTTATAAAGCGATGTTTGATTATAAATTCCTTCTTATCCATCCCTAATACCTTCATCTTCTTTCACTTTTCTCTGTATGTTCTGTATTTCCTCCGATAAAATAATTCGACCTTCTAAGTCATGATGTTATCTGTTACACTATTTTTACAAAACTCGCTTATCTAATATCCTGATTTTCCTATGCCACAAATTCACCTCCCCTAAAAAACTAACATTTTCTTTACCGTTAAAGTTCTTTTATCAACTTGGTAAACAACTCTCTCTCTAATTTTTCAATTTGTTTTAGTTTATCTACAATTTTATTTTTTTATTTTAAAAATTACAGATTGTGGCCAAACAATCATAGATACAACATGTAGTAACATAATAATCTCCTTTTATACGTGGCAATCGAACAATTTCCATTCTCCCTTTTCCTTTCCAACATCAACCCAATTAAAATTTATATTCATTTAACATTTTTTGAAATATCTGTTTCGAAATAATTGTATATATCAAATACTAGAATTTCAATATTCATTTTTTTACCTGTACATTATTGTCATTTTTTGTTCATTATTCCTATTAGTATCATTCAATATATACAGTTCCATTTGATTCTTCCTAAGAAATCACCACTCTTCTTGACTGCATTTTACCGTGTATTTCCTATATTTTCAATTTTCATTTTTTAATAATGGCTTCCACTTTTTAAGATAATGAGACATTTTTGGGCATTTTTCTCCTTGCGCATCCCTTTTCCCCATTATATAATGAAATACGTGTTTACTAACAAAATATCTGTTATTCATAAGGAGAACAATCATGGGTGGAATTTTTGGAGTTGCATCAAAAAAAAGTTGTGTATCTGATCTTTTCTTTGGAACAGATTATCATTCACACTTGGGTACCCGCAGAGGCGGTATGGCAGTCTATGACAAATCACACGGATTCGACCGGGCGATCCACAATATTCAAAACTCACCATTCCGTACAAAGTTTGAGCGTGATGTGGAAGAATTGGAAGGAACACTGGGAATCGGCTGTATTTCAGACTCTGATCCGCAGCCTCTGATGGTTCAGTCTCACTTGGGAAGCTTTGCCATTACTACCGTGGGAAAAATCAACAATATGGATCAGCTTGTGAAACATTCCTTTGCAAACGGCTGTACACATTTTCTGGAAATGAGCGGCGGAAATATCAATGCGACAGAAATGGTAGCCTCTCTGATCAACCAGAAACCTACTTTAGTAGAGGGAATCCGCTACGCGCAGGAAATGATCGAAGGTTCCATGACAATGCTGATCATGACCCCGGAAGGTATCTATGCCGCCAGAGACCGCATGGGACGTACTCCTCTCATTCTTGGTAAGAAAGAGGATGCTGTCTGTGCTTCTTTTGAGAGTTTTGCATATTTCAATCTGGGATACCACGATTATAAAGAACTGGGACCTGCTGAGATCGTATTTTTTACACCGGAAGGCGCTGAAACTATCGCTCCGCCGCAGGAAGAAATGAAGATCTGTTCTTTCCTTTGGGTTTACTACGGTTATCCAACTTCTACCTATGAAGGCGTCAATGTGGAACAGATGCGTTATACCTGCGGAGATATGCTGGCGCAGAGAGATAATGTAAATCCTGACATCGTGGCAGGTGTGCCAGATTCCGGTATTGCTCACGCTATCGGTTATGCCAATAGATCCAAAGTTCCGTTTGCGCGCCCCTTTATCAAATATACGCCTACCTGGCCCCGTTCCTTCATGCCTGCCCATCAGAGCCAGCGGGAACAGATCGCTCACATGAAACTGATTCCTGTTCGAGAACTGATCAAGGATAAAAGTCTTCTGCTGATCGACGATTCCATCGTAAGAGGAACTCAGCTGAGCCAGACTACAGAATTTTTATATGACAGCGGCGCAAAAGAAGTACATATCCGTCCGGCCTGCCCGCCGCTTTTATACGGATGTAAATACCTGAATTTCTCCCGTTCCAATTCCGATATGGATCTGATCACCCGCCGGGTTATTCAGAAACGGGAAGGTACTATTACAGAAGCAATTCTGGAAGACTATTCTAATCCGGATTCCCATAACTATCAGGGTATGCTGGACGAAATTGGAAAACAACTGAAATTCACCACCCTCCGTTACCATCGTCTGGATGATATGGTGGCTTCTATCGGCTTATCTCCTTGTAAGCTGTGTACCTATTGTTTCAACGGAAAAGAATAATTCTCTACATATTTCAACAGGGGCAGATGCGATTCATATAAATCGCATCTGCCCCTGTTGGAATATGCCTATAAACGTTCTTATTGTATGCAGAATAAAATCTCTAACGAATAACTTTTTCCAGCATCTTTTTCACTTTCTCCGACTGTATCAATAACCTCATTTTCTCTTCTCCATTCACAATCTCAGGTTTACCACACCTAAGACTATCCAGGTGTTCCGACACACAACAATCTTTGTACCAGCACTCACCCATAAGAGAACCTTTTACAGACCACTTCTCGTTTTGCGTAAATTCACCAACCAATGATTTCATTACTCGTTCTGTAGAATATCTCTTAAAACCAGCTATGTACTGTAATGTCTTCTCATCATTGATTTTTGACAAATTAATTCTATGATTCTCAACTGCCTCTAAAACTTCCTCCCGAATTTGAATTTTATCTGCCTTTCCAGTTCCAGTCCATTCTACCAGTTTGTCAAATGCAAGAATCAAGTATTCAAAACAAATCATGTCCAGGATTATAAGCCGTCCCTCTGACTTTTCTTCTATTGATTTCAACATACGATATTTATTACGAATATCCTGATTATCAACCACATAATCGTATGCAATATAATATTTATCATCACCTTTTATTTGCAAATCTGATACTGCATCCAATAGTCCCTGATTACTTCCTTTACTTTCAATCAAAAGCTCATCGCCAAAGAAAAGTCGATTCACCAATTTCCAGAAATGAAACCCTGCACCGGTATCTTCTGTCCATAAAAATCTCATATTACAACTCCTCTTCCAGTGTTATTTTATTATTATCAAACTTTAACACCTTAAAACTTTTATCAGACACATTGAGTCCGTCACAGTTTCGTAAAAAAAGCATATATTGATTTGATGACTCAAAATTAACAAATTTTCTGACCTCATCATTCATTAGATTATCTGCATTATCTACCACAATAAAACTATCTCTGCATTTCTTTATTGTTTCCAAAAAATTATCTGATTTGTAATTAAATAATTTAATAGCCTTATACTCTTCTGTTAGTCTTATATCTTCCAACAGTTCATAAAGCACTGTTTTACCCGTACCACTATCACCACCAACAAGAGTTATTCTGTCATCAAATTCCAAGTCGTATGAAAACGGAGCTGCTTTAAATGTAATGCTCTTATAAATCATCTTTTTCCCTCCTTTCATACTCCTTGCTCCACCATGCGTTATAACCCCTTCCACCAGTCACTATATCAGAATCATTAAATCTGATATTTGTATCATCCGAAATATCAAAGAGCGTTGGTCTTGACATATAAAGCTTTATACCATCCATAGCAAAAATAATTCTAAGCACATTCGGACCACATTCTTCTACATTTACCACCTTATCCGGATGCTTCACAATATTGAGTAATGTTTTGCAGCCTGATGACAAATTACGAATTGTTCCTAAGCCATATTTCGTTTCAATATGCTTATCCGGAGTCAAATTCGCCTCATCTACCTGCTGAATTAAATCAATTTCATTTTGTGACATTTCTTCATTACTTGTATTCAAGTTAAAATACAGGTCATTTTGCAGTATCCAATCCTTTGAATTTCTTTTTTCCGTATATATATCTATCATATGATGTTCACGCCTTCCTATCGTTTCATTTTGCGCCTAACTGCAAAAAAGTATCCTTGTTTTCTCAAACTACAGGATACTTTTTTACAACTTCTTACTCGATTTTACTTCCGCAATGTATACAGAACCGATCTCCCGGTTTCACTGCACTTCCACACTTCGGACACATCCTTGGCGCAGGAGTTCCCACCGGCGGAACAGGATTTACTGAAGGCTGTTCTTTTATCACTGGAGTCTGTGTCTCTGCCTTCTTCTCACTTTCCATCTTCGGAACACTGTCTGCTGCTGTTTTTTCCTGAGGCGCACTCTGGGTTTTTGTTTCATTTGCCATCGCCGGAGCGCTCTTTGGTACAGAAGTTCCCATCGGAGCAGCTGCGCTTCCGCTTGTTCCTTTTGGTGGTGTAGGCTGACTGCCATTTTGCGGCGCCGGACCATTCACCGGATAGCCACAGTTTTTACAGTAGTTCTTTCCCGGAGGAACGATTGCTCCGCAATTCTTACAGGTAGGCATCACATTCTGCGCTGAATTTTTAATGCCATTTCCCATATCCTGAACTGCCGACTTGAACTGAGAACCAATCTGAGCTCCCAAACTCTGCCCATTACCACTGCCATTCGGAGATACTGGAGGAACATTATTTCCGCCATATCCGTTCGCTCCATATCCATTCATTCCATATCCCCCGTTACTATTCGGGTACATTCTCTCATACTTTTCCTGGAACTTGTTCATCACATCGCAGGAATAAAAGTAAGATAAGAATGGGATGTTCATAAACAGCGTGAAAAATACTGGTGACTCCACATTTACATCATACTTCTTGCTGGCAGTATCCAGTCTGGAAGCCAGCATATACGTCCAGTACATTCCGTAAATCCCACAAGTTACAAGGGATAACAGCCATGCCACGATATAATTCATGGTCTCCTTTCCATCATCCGTGCAAATTACATTTACATCTTCGCCGTAGCGATACCAGAAATAAATGTTGTACAAACCACAGGTGAGAACTCCAAAAATCGCACTCAGAAGTCCATCACGTCTTTTTAATTGCATAAAGACATCCTCCCTTTCCCACTTTTCATGATCCGGAAAACTCCGGTAACCTGATTTCTTACTTGATTATATCATCCACATTTCACTTCTGCAACTTCTACAAACAAAATTTTCTCTTAAGTCTTTCTTAGGAAAAGATTTTTTTCTCAGTTCCTCTTGCCCTGTTTTCCTTTTCCTTTTATACTGAATAAAAACCGGAAATATTTCAGCAAACATTGAATACGGAGGTGTTCTCTTGAAAAAAATACCAGACGCTTATAGAAAAATACTTTTTTCAAAAATAAAAATTTTGCTTATCATCGGGATTACTTACTATCTGGTTACCTGGTTTACCGGATGCCCCATCAAATATTTCACTGGAATCTCCTGCCCTGGCTGCGGTATGACAAGAGCGTGGCTCGCCGCCCTGCATCTGGACTTTGCCAGCGCTTTTTCCTACCACCCCCTCTTTTTTACGGTTCCTCTGATCATTCTGGGTTTTCTTCTGGATGACTGGATTGATTTTAAAAAATACCGCTGGGCTGTTATTCTACTGGGGATTCTTTTCCTTGTGGTATATTTGATACGCATCATCTGGTTTCCCGATGACGTTGTCTCCTTCCACCCGGAAAATGGGCTGTTCTGGAAAATAACCAATAATATTCTCCAACTTCTAAAAAACTAACCTACAATCCCATCATCTGTACCAGCCATACTGCAGCCGCAGCGCCGGCTGCCACGATCAGCAGACCTTTTCTGAAATACGCCAGAATAATAGCTGCTCCGCAGCCCACCGCTCCGCTGACAGCCGAACCTGTACTGGTAAAAATTGCAGGAAATGTCATAGCAGCTAATACGGCATACGGTATGTAATACAGAAAAGAACGCAATCTACGGTTGGTGATCTTTTTTCTAAAAATCACCAGCGGCAACATTCTGATCAGGTAAGTAACGAATGCCATCACCAAAATTCCTTTTAAAATATACCCCGTACTCATTTCTCCAACTCCTCTTCTTCCTCTTCTGTAATGGGAAACAGCCAGGCTGCCACGGCGCTGACTGCCACGGTAATGACAATCACCGACCATCCCCCGCTAAAATGCTGTAACTGAGGAACATAGGCAAAAAGCAGGCTCCCTGCA
>HF995379.1:0-11247 GCA_000432335.1 Firmicutes bacterium CAG:646 | reverse complement strand
CTTTCGTTCCCTTGCCGGAGGGATAATAATAGCAATAAACATTCCATACAGAGCAATCCCCAATGCATTGGACAATGCCTCCGGCATTACTGAGGTTGCCGCTGCCCCCGCCAGAGTTCCTCCCGTCCATCCCAGCACCGGCGTAAGAATCAGACCTGCCATATACGCTCCCGTCAATGCGCCCGGATGCTGCATGGACACTGCAAAAATCTCATCCGTAATACCAAATGAAACTGCCAGTCTCTTGGGAATACTCATCTGTCTCTCTACTTTCTGCGAAACAGAAAGGGACATGAGAAAATATCGAATATTAATAATCAATGTGGTTACTGCCAGTTCCGCCATTGTTCCTCCGGCGATCAGAAGATTTGTTCCCGCAAATTGTCCTGCGCTGGTAAGATTTGTCAAAGATATCAATACTGCAGCCCATAAAGGCATCCCCGAAAGTACTGCCGTCATGCCAAAAGCTACTGAAACGGAAAAATATCCCAAACACACCGGAAAACCATCCCGAAGCCCTCTGATAAATTCTCTCTTTTTCATCATTCCCCAATCCTCTTTCATTCCTTTTTCTAAATCCCTATCTATATGTGCGAATATATTATACTGGAAGATTTATTATATAGACAAGTATATTTTGATAGAAAACCTAAATACTGGTTAATATTTCTTCTTAAAAATTAATAGACGGTCAATAGATGTCACAAACAAAAAATGTTACAATAAGTCTATAAAAAGTTGAACCATAAAGGAGATATCTGTTATGAAAATAAATGAAATAATCCATGAACGCCGCTTAGCAAAAGGCTTTACACAAGAACAGATTGCCAATTACCTTGGCGTTTCTGCACCTGCTGTAAATAAATGGGAAAAAGGAACATCGTATCCTGACATAGTTTTATTACCAGCACTTGCCCGGCTTCTCGATACAGACTTAAATACGCTTTTATCTTTTCAGGATAATTTGTCGCAAAAAGAAGTTGCTTTATTTATGAATGAAGTTTCTGAAATAATCGATAAACGCGGCTTTGAAGCAGGATATACACTTGCCATCGAGAAATTAAAGGAATACCCTACTTGTGATTTGTTGATAAGCAATTTAGCCATGCTGTTAGATGGAGCATTACTGATTCATGGCACAAAAAATAAATCAAAAGAAAAGTATAAAGAAAAAATTGAGTCTCTATATTATCGCGCAGCCCAAAGTGAAGATACAACTATCAAAGCGCAAGCGCAATCATGTCTAATTTCTAAATTAATGGAAAAAGAAGATTACGAGCAAGCCCAGAAAATACTTAATACGCTCCCTCAAAAAAGTCCTGTGGACAGAAATCAAGTACAGGCAAATATATATATTGCACAGGAAAAATTTGAAACAGCAGCAACACTAATAGAAGAAAAACTCCTGTCTGCTACAAATGAAATTCATTCTTCGTTAATGACCTTAATGGAGATTGCCCTGAAAGAAAAAAGATTAAATGATGCTGAATATATTGCTGATGTTGATATGAAGGCAGCGCAGTTATTTGACTTATGGAAATATAATTCTTATGTTGCACATTTTCAACTTTATGATGCCACCAAAAACAGAACTCAATTTTTGAAAATCCTATTACCTATGTTAAAATCACTAACCCAAAAATGGGATATTAACAGCTCACCTCTATATCGACACATACAAATTAAAAAAGTTGATAAAACAATGGGACAAAAATTTCAAAAAGCAATTATACAGTCACTCAACGCAGATGAAAACACTGTACTCTTGAAGGAAAATCCAGAATTTCAAAAACTTATAGATGAGATGGATATAGCGAATAATTAAAATACATCTGTAATTACCACATTTCCGCAAAATTAAGAAAAAAGACTGCTGCAACAAGGTTTCCCCTGTCGCAGCAGTCTCTCAATCCTCTATAAAATTTTCATATCCGATTAATGATGGAACAGACGAATGCCTGTAAATGCCATCACCATATCATATTTATTGCAAGTATCGATTACCAGATCGTCACGAACAGATCCGCCCGGCTCCGCGATATATTTCACGCCGCTCTTATGCGCCCGCTCAATGTTGTCTGCAAATGGGAAGAACGCATCGGAACCAAGAGTTACGTCTGTCAATTTATCCAGCCATTCTCTTTTTGCTTCTCTTGTAAATACTTCCGGTTTCACGGAGAAAATTCTCTCCCAGTTTCCATCTGCTACCACGTCCATATATTCCTCGCCGATATATACGTCGATAGCATTGTCACGTTCTGCCCGGGAAATTCCCTCTTTAAACGGCAGATTTAAAACTGTCGGGCTCTGACGCAGCCACCAGTTATCTGCTTTCTGACCTGCAAGACGAGTACAGTGTACACGGGACTGCTGTCCTGCGCCTACACCGATTGCCTGTCCGTCCTTTACGAAACATACGGAATTGGACTGGGTATATTTCAGGGTGATCAGAGAAATCTTCATATCTCTCTTCGCTTCTTCCGTGAGTTCTTTATTTTCAGTGACAATATTTGCGATCAGTTCATCGTTGATCGCCAGTTCCTGACGTCCCTGTTCAAAAGTAACCCCAAAAACTTCTTTATGTTCCAATGGAGCCGGAACGTAATCTGGATCGATCTGAATCACATTATAATTTCCTTTTTTCTTCTGACTTAAGATCTCCAGCGCTTCTTCTGTATATCCGGGAGCGATCACACCGTCAGATACCTCTCTCTTGATCAACAGCGCTGTATCTTTGTCACACACATCAGACAAAGAAATAAAATCGCCAAAGGAAGACATTCTGTCTGCTCCGCGAGCTCTCGCATAAGCGCAGGCAATCGGAGAAAAGTTCTTCCAATCCATATCGTCTACCCAGTAGATCTTAGCCAGAGTTTCCGTCAGCGGAAGTCCCACAGCTGCTCCTGCCGGAGATACGTGCTTAAAAGAAGTTGCCGCAGGAATACCTGTTGCATTCTTCAGATCACGAACCAGCTGCCATCCATTAAAAGCATCCAAAAAGTTGATATAACCCGGTTTTCCGGAAAGAACTTTGATCGGCAGTTCAGAACCGTCCTGCATATAGATCTTAGAAGGTTTCTGATTGGGATTGCATCCATATTTTAACAGTAATTCATTCATTTTTCTTTCCTCCTAGTTATTTTTATTTATGATCTTTGTCTCGTAAGTTCCATCTTCAATATTGATATAGCGCACAAACAGAGAAACTTTATTTTCTTCGTTCAGACTGCTCCACAGCATCTGCGCAAATTCTTCTATATCATTCGGGATTGCCACCAGTTTCGGTTCTCCTTCAAAGCTTGGCAACGGGTTGCCGTCACACTGATACGTGTGGATAAAATGTCCTTCCCCCGCCACGCAATTTTCATAAGAAAATGTATAGCGATTACATGCCTGCGGATTGCCGTTATTACTCTTTAAAATAGACATTGCATAGTCGTACTGTCCATTTTCAATATGCATCACACCAGAAATTCTTGGGGTGTAATTCGGTCCGTCCGGCTCAAATTCTCTGCTTCTTAAGCTCTGTTCAAAAGTAAGTCCTTCTTTCAGTCCCTCATAAATAGTATCTGTCTGATCTCCGTTGGTAACGATGGTGTCATTTCCCAGTACACGCACCGGCGCATAAATAATCAGGCTGGGATCTACCAGCTTGGATGGATCAAATGCCTGGGTACGGATGCCTTCTCCATCTTCCACGAAGATTCTGTTGCGGCTGTTCTCGCTTCTTCCCATAATGAAATAAGCTGCTGCCGCTTTCTTTCCATCCGCAGATTTTCCGATTACGATTCCTCTTCCGGGATATGAATTTCCTTTCAGTTCCTGTTCCAGTGATATCATTTTCATGAGTACGTCTCCTTTACCTTACTACTGTAATAATCCCGCATGTATCTTCTCATAAAACAAAAAAGCCTACAATCCGAGCGAGATTGCCCAGACGGTCGGCTTCTACCCCTTATACTCCCTGTGGTAAACTCCACTTCCGTCAGTCATATAAGGTATCTAAAACATACCATTCTTTTTCTGAGTTGTCAACCCGGAAGTGGAAAATATATCGGGATTCCTGATCAGCTATCGCCTCTTCATCAGAAGCGGAAAACAGATTTCCAGTCGTTCCTTCTGATACCGTACCAGATGTTTCCAGATCACCACACCGGACAGGATACCGCTTCCCAGAAGCACCCCCGCTGCCGCTCTTTGCCAGATCATTCCTGCACAAAACAGCAAAAAGGTAAACACAGAGCGGAAAAAATGCGGTCTTATCACAATCACCAATGAAAATAGTAAGTACCACGCCGCCAGAAGAAGCACGGGCTGCCAGTCCGGTATCAGCCCCAGCAGTACGCCGAAGGAAACGGCAATGGATTTTCCGCCTAATTTCAGATTCCAGAAAGGAAATGCATGACCCAAAACAGGGGCTGCAAGTACCAGCCCGAAACACCATTCTTCCGGGTTCAATACCCCCAGCGCCAGATGTACGGGCAAATATCCTTTCAAAAGTTCCAAAACCAATGCGGCGCTGCCCAAAAGAATCCCTCCATGTTGAATGGCGTTGGCAGCTCCCGGATTTCCATCGGCACTTTCTTTCGTAACATCAATTTTTTTTATATATTTTGGCAAAAGATACGCATACAGTACGCTTCCCGACAGATACCCCAAAAAGATAAAAAATAAATGATTGATGGTAATCATACGATTTCCTCTCCTGCCAGCCTCTTTAGATGACAGTAAATTCTCTGCGCCGCATCCGGTTTGCTGTTTCTTTCCTGAGCAAGGATCATCTCCTGCCTCACCTTTTCTCTGGAAAGAATCCTCTGCCCTGCTCTCATCTGCCCGAAAAAGCTCTTCCGTCCCACCGACATCCCCCGAGACTGAAAAAATTCCAGATTACAGTTTTCACACCCCGGAATGGGATTGGTATGTACAATAGGAATCCTGCTGATGGCAGCCTCTGTACTGCTCAGTCCTCCCGGCTTTGTAAAAATCACATCACAGGCGGCCATATATTCTGCTACCTGCTCGGTAAAGCCCAGAATATGGACTTTTTCATTTTCCTCCAATTCTCTGCGAAGAACCGTTTCCAATTTTTGATTATTTCCACAGATCACAACGATCTGTTCCGTTTCTTTTAATCTGCGCGCCAGTTCCCGCACAAAAATCTGAATTTTTCCAAATCCCATGCTTCCGCCCATAACCAGATAAATCAGTCCGTCCTCCGGCAAACCATACCGGCGGCGCAACTCCTTCCGGTTATGTTTTTCTTCAAATCCCTTCCGCACCGGAATCCCCCAGGGCAGTAATTTTTCCCGGGGAATCCCCCTCCCTGCAAATTCATCGGCAAGATCTTCGTGGGGAATGATATAATAATCGCACTCTGTCTCTTCCCAGAAGGGTATACTGGTATAATCTGTGGCAATAGCCACTGTTTTCTGAGAGAGCATTCCTTTTCGTTTCATCCATGTGAGCGTCTCTGCCGGATACAAATGAGGCGTAACGATCACATCAAAGGCATGTTCATCCAAATACTTTTTCAGCCGTTTTCCCAAAAGGGAACAGGCAAAATATACCGGTGATTTTCTTTTTGATGAGGAAATAAGTCTCCCCAAGCGATAAAGCAGCCCAAAAAAGAACGGACAGTGTTTTACCACATTTACATAGGCTCCGCCCACCGCCTGGGAAGTTCCCTTTCCTCCCAACAGCATCATATCTCTGAACTCTGCCGTATCTCCCTGACTTTCTATATATTCCTTCACCGCTTTTCCTGCCGAATTATGCCCCTCTCCTGTATTACAGGACAATATTAAAACATTCATATCTTATATTCCTTTATCTTTCGTCCTTTTTGACCACAATATCTAAGCATTATATCACTTTCAGAAGGAAAAATCGATATGGCAGTTTTAACGAACATTTCTCAGGAAAGAATATCATGATGCACCGGACCGTAAAACGCTTCCTTTACTTTCTCAAAGTTTCTGGTCTCCGCCAATATCCACATCAGTTTCACTGCTGCTGATTCCACCGTCATATCATACGCCTGCAGTACATTGTACTGGTTCACCGCCTTAAATCCCACCTCATAAACTTCCGCATCGCTGCCCTCCAGCATCACCTGCGTAGCGATCACCACAATCTTCCCTTCCCGGGTAAGCTGTTCCAGCTCTGCAAGAAAATTCCTCTTATTATAAAAAGGAATTCCTCCCACTCCATAGCTTTCAATAATAATCGCATCGTAGCGGCTTCCGATATACCGAAGAATCTCCGGTTCCATCCCCGGAATCAGCTTCATCAAAAATACCTTGGGATTTACTTTTTCATAAAACCGAAGTTCTCCCTGCTCTTCCCCGGATTCCACATACTGAAGAATCCTCTTTTCATCGATAAATGCCACCACCGGATAGTTGATACTGTCAAAAGCGCTGTAGCTCTTCGTTCTCACCTTTCTTGCCCGGGTTCCTAAAATCGCTTTTCCGTCAAATACGATATGTACCCCTTTGACGCCTTCTTTCACTGCAAACCGAATACTATCTATGAGATTTTTTCTCGCATCAGTGATGGGAGCGCTGATGGGTTTCTGCGCTCCCGTAAGTATAATGGGTTTTCCCGGATTCTGAATCAGATAAGACAGGGCAGACGCCGTATACGCCATCGTATCTGTTCCATGGGTGATCACAAACCCGTCATAATCCTCATAATTTTTCTTAATCTCCTCTACGATCTTCAGCCAATGCTCCGGCTGAAGATTCGTGCTGTCCAGATTCAGGATCTGCTTCACCTGTATGTCACAGATTTCTCTGGCCTGCGGAACGTAAGATAGAATTTCCTCTCCGCTGGTTTCCGGGACAAGACCGTGATCTGTCTCTATGGAAGCGATTGTTCCTCCTGTTGTCAGCAATAAAATCTTCTTCATCTTCCCTGTCTCCCTGTTTATTTTTCTCTGATTTTTTTCAAGGCGGCAGAAAACTTAATCGGATTTCCATACATCAGTGTTCCAAAACGGAAAATTTTCGCCGCCAGCACTCCTGAAAGAATACAGGATACCACCAACAGTATACCAGATATGAGAACTTCCCACAATTCCACACTTCCCATTGCTACACGGATCAGCATCGCGTTACTGGAAGTAAACGGTACAAAAGACGCCACACGCATTAAAATGCTGTCACTGTCATACATTCCAAAGATAGCGATAAAGAATGACGCCATATAAATCAGCATGATCGGCGTGGCTGCCTTACTGATATCCTCCGTTTTGGAAACCAGCGCGCCCAGCATCCCGAAGAAAAATGCATACAGAAGATAGCCCAGCAATCCCAGGATCACAAAAGCAGCCCACACGCTCCCCGGGATATGAAGCAGAAAATCCAGCTGGTAATTCCAGCTCTCCCGGAACATCTGGTACGCCGCCACAGCACTTCCCAGAATCAACGTACACTGAATGATGCCGGCAACTGCCCCCGCCAGAACTTTTCCGAAGATCAGGCTGTTGCTGTTTACACTGGTCACAAGAATCTCAATCGCCCGATTGCTCTTTTCTGTGGTTATGGATACAGAGATCATCTGTCCATAGAAAATCAGCAAGAAGTATAAAACCATAACTAACATATATGTATACGCATAATTTTTCACACTGTTTTTACCAAGAATCTCCATCTGGGATTCCGGCGTCACCTGATATAACTGACTGATCTCCTCAGCATCAATTCCTTTTTCCTCCAGATACTGAGTTCTGTACATACTCGCCAAAGCCTGTGCAAAAGCGCCGTCTGTACTGTCTGTCATGGAATTATTTTCCACAACATAGGTATAATGAAGAAGGTCTTCCACTAAAAATCCACCTTCCACCTGATCTTTTTTCACCAGTTCTCTTACCTGATCTGCACTTTCACATTCCTTCCAGGAAAGAGTTTCGCCCATGGCAGCGCTCAGCTCTTCCAGATTGGAGATCGAATCTTTCTCATCAAAAATCGCAAACTCTCTTACATCCGTTTCTTCTTTTTCTTCCGAATTTTTCCCACCCATGAACAGGGCAGGCACTGCGATAAGCCCTACGGCCAAAAGAGTCAGAAGCGCCGTAGTAAGAAGAAAACTCTTATTTTTAAAATAGTTATTCAATTCAAATTTTAACACCTGCAAAAACTGTTTCATGCCTGATCACCTGCTCTTTCTACAAATATCTCTGTCAACGACGGCTCATAATTTCCAAAGGTTTCCGGTATCATCTCTTTGGCAAGCATCGCCTGCAGAATTTCCTTTCTGGTATTTCCCGCTGTCATCTCCACGATCACTTCCTGCTGCCGCTGACCAATGATCTGAAGTTTTCCCTCCATTTGTTCCTTCATGGCGCAAAGAGTATTTTCCAGATCCATGCCCTCCAGGGAGATCACCAGACGGTCTTTTCCATACTCTCTTTTGATATCTCTTAAATTGCCCGATAACACCACATCTCCATGGTTGAGCAATACGATATCCTCGCAAAATTCCTCCACATAGCTCATCTGATGACTGGAAAATATTACCAGTTTCCCCGCCTGAATTCTCTCACGGATCACGTCTTTTAACACCTGAGAATTTACCGGATCAAGACCGCTGAAAGGTTCATCCAGAATAATGATATCAGGATCGCACACCAGCGTCTGCGCCAACTGTACCTTCTGCTGATTTCCCTTGGATAACGTCTCCAGCTTTTTCCCGGCGTACTCTTCCACACCCAGCCGATTTAACCAGTAAGCCGTCTGTTTCTTCGCTGTACGGGAATCCAGCCCTCGAAGCGCTGCCAGATACAAAATCTGTTCCTGCACCCCTTTCTTGGGATACAGACCTCTCTCCTCCGGCAGATACCCGATCTGATAATCTTTCGGACAAAATTCTTTCCCATTCAGAGTAATACTTCCCTCATTTGCCTTAAACACATCCATCAGAATACGGATGGTGGTAGTTTTTCCTGCGCCATTTCTGCCCAGAAGGCCCAGCGCCTTTCCGCTTTCGATAGAAAAGGAAATTCCATGGAGTACTTCCTTTTCTCCAAAGCTTTTTTTCAAATTTCTCACTTCCAGTTTCATACTGATCTCCTCCTTACTTTTCCAAGCCCTTCATTTTCCAGATACCAAAGATTACATTTCCGGCAATCCAGACGCTGCCCAGCAAAAGGATGGGAAAATTCCCCGTGTCAAAACTAAATTTTCCAATGCCTGCCAGCACAATTCCTATCAGAAGCAAAATCTGCATCCCGGCAAAGCCCTTATAGGCCGCCTGATAGATCACCAGCTTTTCTGTCTCATCACAGCTTGCCAGCCATTTCTTATTGAAACTCAGACTTACCGGATCTCCCTCCTTCTTCGGATCATGCTTCTGTATCAGATGATAATACATAATCTCTATAATTGCCATATAAATAGCTCCGCCCAGCATCATCGCTGTGAGCGCCCCATAATAAATTTCTGTTCCGGCTATCTCTAACTTGTGGGTCGGTGTAAAGATAAAGCCCAAAATAATAATGCATCCCGCCGCCACTTCCGAAGTGATAAGTCCTATCTGAGACCATTTTTCAAACTTCTCACCGTAAACATCTGCCAGTTCATTCTCCGCCGTCTCCTCTTTCTTCCAAAAACTGCGGGCATATAAGTAAATACTGGTAACTACCGCTATAAATGCCAGAACAACTACCGTCTCAATCATAATTCCCGTTTCCCGGAAGAATCCATCGGCTCCCTTCGCTGCTTCTAAAAGTTCGTCATATGTCCAGAATACAGCCGTGCTGGCCCCTCCACCGATCATGCCGCCTAAAATAAGCGCTCCCAATAACTTCAGATAACTCTTCCCTTTTTTCATTCTGCATCCTCCTCATAACTGAATATCTCCTCCACACTGGTTCCGAAAATCCCTGCCAGCTTCAAAGCCAATGTTACAGAGGGTGAATAATCTCCCCGTTCGATCAGACTGATCGTCTGCCGGGAAACTCCTGCCAGTTTTCCCAACTCACTTTGATTCACTCCCAACCGGGCTCTGTGCTCCTTCAAACGGTTCCTAAGTGGCATTCCTCTCGCTCCTTTCTCTCTGTCACACCCACATGTTGTCTCATTCACTTTTTCCAACTATCAGCACTGAATAATATAACACACCGTATGACATATATTCTTGTCTTTATGACAACTTTTATTGTCATTTCTTTATGCACTCACTATATCATTAACAAAGAAAGTTGTCAACATAAAAGTGCAAAAAAAGAAACCGCAGCATTTTTCGCCACGGTTTCTCCTGTTCATCCTCTATTTTTTCAAAAATTCTTCTATTGCCTGAGGAATTTTTCCATCCACATACGCCCAGGAGGAGGAGATCAGATCCCCATTTTCCATCTCATAGGTGATATCCACCAGAAGATCCGTACACAGTTTTTCCATGTCTGTTTTATTCTCATAGGAACAACCTGTATACACCAGATCTTCCGGATTTTCCAGAGCCTTTCTGATCAGTTCTGGATCCTGCATTGTTTTTCCTTCTACCGTCTCTGCAACATCCTCTTCTATCTCCGGTTCTGTCTCTCCCACTGTCCGGTTATCAACCAATCGTATGCTCCGAACTTTATCTGCATCCAGAGGAGATACCGCATCCAGCCCCTTGCTCTTCAGATAAGCAGTGGATTTTTCAAAATTTTCGTTCAGCGGATAGTTTTCCGTATAATGATAAGCTTCGTCATACAAGACCATAAAGCTGCTGTTATCTGCATAGATTTCATCATAATCCAGCGCTTTCAGATCTTCCTGATACAATTTCACAAATTCTGTTTTCTCTTTTGTGCTGAGAAAATCCAGGGAAAGATATTCCTCGAATCGGCGAATCTCTTCCACATGAATATCTTCCGCCTCTAAAAGTAAAACTGGCAGTACTGCCTGTTTGTAAGCTTCTTCTTGATATAACTGGCGCTCCGTCTCCCGCAGAGTCTTGTCACTGACCATGTAAGAGCGCTCTTTGATTTTCCCATTCTTCATTCGGAAATAGACGTCCACACTGCTGTAAGAAGAATCATCCCACTCTGTCCTGTCCAGATTCTCCACACCTTCCCGGGCAAGCTCCAAAATAGCTTTTCCCTGAATGCTTTCCATATTTTTCTCCAGATACTCTTCTGTCGTTCTGCTTCCATCTGGATAAGTCCACCAGAGAGAATCACTGCAGATCACCGCACGCTCCACCTGATCCTCTTTTGGCAGCCAATGATCATATCCCAACAGATCAAAGACGAACACTGCC
>HF995378.1 GCA_000432335.1 Firmicutes bacterium CAG:646 | reverse complement strand
CTTTATAGACAGTTTTTTCAAAAACAGAGGAGAACCAAACACCAGAAAACCATTTTCATCAGCAAAAAATGGAAAACTCTTTTCCCCCGGCGTATAGTAGATAATCCCATCTACCCTTACCTCCCAGGAGTCATACGTGATCGGTTTTGGGGTTGCGGTCATTTCCTGCCGCTCCACAGACAGACGGACCGTATCTCCCGGTGCGATAGAAGAATCCCTCTGCATCCTGCCACTGTCCGCCTTATCATAAGAAAGCGTATATCCGGCATATTTTTCCAATACATAGGAGAACATCTCATCATCCTTTACGTTACCGGTCTGTTCCTTTGTATTGTTCTTTGCTTCTCCTTCTTCATAAAGGGGAATTGCCAGAATCACACTTTCTCCAATAGAAAATGCCTTCTCGTCCACATCTCCTGCCGTCACCATCTGCGTAATGTTTTTCCCTAATTTTCTGGAGGGATCAATACTAAACTAGGATGTAATCAGAGGACTTTCCTCCATTCCCTCATAAGAAATCCCCACTTTATTTAATCTCTG
>HF995377.1 GCA_000432335.1 Firmicutes bacterium CAG:646 | reverse complement strand
ATAGTTTCAGTAAAGGGATATTCGGCACGGACGTCTGATGGCTGAACTGTTACAACATTTCTAGAGATTGCTATATAGTAACGATGAAATATCTTATGTATAAAAAAGTATTGAATCCGAATCTGAATCATAAAATAGAAAATATTAGTATTTCATCCTTTAATTAACTCGACTTTTTGACAGGCAGTGTATCAACAATGATTTCTTCCGATACATCAATGTCATCAAGATTATATTTCCAATGGAACACAATAGGTTCTTCATTTATTTCTGCAAAATATTTGTAGATACGATCAGTAAGTTGGTCTTTAGATTTGACACGAATACCTCTGAGCATCTGACGAGTCATCTTGCTAAAGAAACCTTCAACCATATTGAGCCATGACCCATGTTTGGGAGTGAATACAAATTCGAATCTTCCCGGTACGGTCGTCAAGTATTTTCTGGTCGCCTCTGATGTATGAACTTTAAGATTATCGAGTACTATGCGGATTTTGTCTCCCTTTGGATATTTGTCGTCTAATAGCTTCAAAAATTCAATGTATTCCTTGCTGCTGTGCTTTTCTCTTACCAGAGGAATTGCTTCTCCTGTTTGAAGATCAATTGCAGCTAATAATGAAAGAGCACCCAAACGTTTGTATTCGTAATCTCTACTGATGGTGGAATGCTTTTCATCCGGCATTAAATCATCTGATGTTGTTGCAATAGCCTGTATTCCTGGCTTTTTATCATAAGACAGCACATGAACAGGTGTATCTTCAGATACAATAAGCTTTCCAGATTCATCAAACTGCATTTCGAGCTGTTTATACACAAGCAGGACATTATGCATTTTGGAATCAAAATAAGGATCTCTATTCTCGCAGTAATAAGTTATCTTATGTGGCTTTATATCTGCCTCAGCAAGAATCGTATTTACTGTACTTTTA
>HF995376.1 GCA_000432335.1 Firmicutes bacterium CAG:646 | reverse complement strand
GCGGCAACGCTTAGAGATTAGGAGGAAGAGAAAGTGAACAAGATAAAAAATAATCCAATAGTAAAAAAAATCGGATTTAACCGGATCGTACTGCTGTGCGTACTGGTTCTGATGTATGTGATCTTTGCAGTATTGGAACCCACGTTCCTGAGTTATCCGAGAATTTTGAGTGCATTGAACTATGCGTACTTCCTTGGGTTCCTTGCACTGGGAGCTACCTTTGTTATCGCTACCGGAGGGATTGATTTTTCCATTGGTACGGTCATGTTCTGTTCAGCACTGATCTCCGGACAGCTTCTGACAAAGAATAATCTGCCTCTGGCGGCGGCATTGATCGTCTGTATTCTGGTGGGTACGACCTTCGGAGTCTTAAACGGGATCATGGTGGCATACATGGGGCTGCCTTCCTTTATTTCTTCTATGGCGAGTATGCTTTTGTCCAAGGGAATTGGTACAGCCTTTACAAAGGCACAGGCGGTGAGCTGGCCGCAGGCAGCGCAGGGAGGATGGTTCCGAGATCTGGTAAAGATCAATGTGGGAACGGCAGCAATCCCCACCGGGCTGATCTGTCTGGCGGTTGTGGCGATCCTCTGTTCCATCATCCTGAACAAAACGAAAGCAGGGCGTTATATCTTGTGTCTGGGAAGTAATAAAGAAGCAGTGCGGCTTTCTGGTGTAAATGTAAAAAAATGGGAGTGCACCGCATATATTCTCTGCGGAACGCTGGCAGGGATCGCAGCAATCTTCTTTGTAGGCGCTTACTCGATCGTACAGCCGGGTCTCGGTGATACGTATAATAACGATGCGATCGCCAGCTGCGTTATGGGAGGAACCTCCATGTCCGGTGGACTGGCATCCATGGGAGGAACCTTTATCGGCGTTATGATCATCTCTCTTTTACAGGAAGGTATTCTGGCGATGGGATTCCAGAAAGACTGGCAGTATGTGATCACAGGAATTATCGTTATCCTGGCGGTATATGCGGATGTGCGCAGCCGTAAGAGAAGAAATTAATCATGCAGGACAGGCAGGAAAGGAGAAACCATGGGTGAAGTAATCCTGACAATGAAAGAAATAGACA
>HF995375.1:81027-85699 GCA_000432335.1 Firmicutes bacterium CAG:646 | reverse complement strand
ACTGCTAAATTAGCTGTACATGCGGACTTTCCAGTTCCCCCCTTTTGATTTACAATAGAAATTACTCTTGCCATATGATTTCCTTTCCGGCATCTGAGAGAAAAAAGTAATAATTTTTTATAAAAAATCATGTGAAGTTTGCGTTAATGAATTCGTACAGAAGCTTTACGAAAACACTGACGAACATTTTACGAAAATCCGCCCAAAAAGTTACATGAATTTATAATGCAAAATATGAAGTGAATAATATAAGAAAAACCCTTGAAAACACTGGGTTTTCAAGGGTTTTATGGGTCTTATTAAAGATTTGCAAATATCAGATTAGTTTCCCATCTGCTTTGCTACTTCTGCTGCAAAGTCTTCTTCTTTCTTTTCGATACCTTCGCCAGTCTCGAAACGAACAAATCCTTTTACAGTGATGTTAGCGCCGTTAGCTTTTGCAACTTCTTCGATGTATTTGCCTACAGACTGTTTTCCGTCTTCTGCTTTTACATATACCTGATCCATCAGACAGATTTCTTTCAGCTCTTTGTTGATACGTCCGTTGATCATACCCTGGATAACCTTTTCCGGTTTCTGGGATTCTTTCGGATCGTTCATGATCTGTGCCAGAAGAATCTCTTTCTCATGCTCAATATACTCTGCGCTTACTTCGGAGCTGTTTGTGTACTGAGGTTTCAGAGCTGCAATCTGCATAGCTACATTTTTTGCCATCTCTTTTACAGCGTCATTTACAACATCTGTCTCTACATCAACCAGAACACCGATTTTTCCACCCATATGAGTATAAGAAGCTACAAAACCATTTGCTTCTTCTACCTGCTGGAAACGACGAATCTTCATGTTTTCACCGATAACAGAAATCTGTCCAGCCAGCTCTTCATTTACAGTCTTGCTGGTATCAAATTTCCAAGGCTCAGCTAAGAATGCATCAATATCAGCTGCTGTAGTCTCCAGAGCCTGCTCTGTAACCTGTGCAACATATCCCTGGAATTTTTCGTTCTTTGCTACGAAGTCTGTCTCAGCATTTACTTCAACAGCTACTGCTTTTTTGCCATCCTCAGAAACTTTCAGCATAACGATACCTTCTGCTGCGATTCTGCCAGCTTTTTTCTGTGCGGTAGCAAGTCCTTTTTCTCTCAGAAATTCCATAGCTTTTTCCATGTCACCTTCTGTAGCTGTAAGAGCTTTCTTACAGTCCATCATACCTGCGCCACTCATTTCTCTCAATTCTTTTACCATTGCTGCTGTAATAGCCATTGTGATTTCCTCCTAATCAAGGTAATGAATACATTACTCTTCTACTGTCTCTTCAACTGCTTCCTCAACGAATTCTTCTTCGCCAGTTGTTCCCTGATTTGCTTCGATAACAGCGTCTGCCATCTTGGAAACGATCAGTTTTACTGCGCGGATTGCATCGTCGTTACCTGGAATTACATAATCCAGTTCTTCCGGATCACAGTTGGTATCGCAGATACCGATCAGCGGAATACCCAGTGTGTGTGCTTCCTGAACACAGATTCTTTCTTTTTTCGGGTCTACAATAAAGATTGCATCCGGAATTCTCTTCATTTCTTTGATTCCGCCCAGATTTTTCTGCAGTTTATCCAGCTCTTTCTTCAGAGCGATAACTTCTTTCTTAGGCAGAACTTCAAATGTTCCGTCTGCTTCCATAGCTTCGATTTCTTTCAGTCTTTCAATTCTGCTCTGGATTGTCTTGAAGTTGGTCAGCATACCACCCAGCCATCTCTCGTTAACATAGAACATTCCACAACGCTCTGCTTCTGCCTTGATTGCATCCTGAGCCTGTTTTTTTGTTCCTACGAACAGGATTGTGCCGCCTTCTGCCGCAATATCAGATACTGCTTTGTAAGCGTCATCTACCATTCCAACGGATTTCTGAAGGTCAATGATGTAGATTCCGTTTCTCTCTGTGTAGATGTACTCAGCCATTTTCGGGTTCCATCTTCTTGTCTGGTGTCCAAAATGTACACCTGCTTCCAGTAACTGTTTCATTGAAATAACACTCATGATTTCAATCTCCTTTTTTGGTTTTAATCTTCCCCGTACTTCTTATTCTTTTCGAGACCTGACTTGCAGGCACCTTCTCGGAATCGATACGGGTGTTTTATGCAACATTCGAATTATATCATAAAGATATAAGTGTTACAAGCACTTTTTAGGATTTTCAGCGGAAAATCCGTCGTTTCATCCGATGTAGAACAACTGATCCGCAAAGAAGTATCCACTTTCCTATTTGCCTTATTTCTCCAAGTCCTCCGCTCTCTCCTCTTCCTAAAAATATTTTTTCTCTTTCTTTCTCTGCGCCCCCTTTGACAGATTCCCCTCTTTTCTCTTTTTCCGTTGTTTCCCGTAGCACCATTTTATCGGTTTCTTTATTTTGTGAAAAACTTTCTTCCTTTTTACTGCTCTCTACAATATTTTCTTTCTCCGTCGCTTTCTTTTGTCGGAAATATAGCAGGCTGTTTTTCATCTGTTCAGCTCCTTCCTGTTCCTTTTTGCTGCTTATGCAAAATTCTATGGGAAGTTTTCTATACTGCTTCTGTTCATCATAAAAGTGTAAATTACTTCTCCTGTTTCCTGCCTGGTCTGCTGTAACCAGATGAATCGTATATCGACCTTCTTTCTGGAACACCTGCGGCAGAAACCGATACTGATAGATCCATTTTCCACTGTCCTGTTTCACATCCATGGTATAATCTACTGTCTCCTGCAGCACTTTCGGACGCCCCTCCCAGATACACATAACTGTACGATGAGTCACCTCACTTCTGTTCTCTTCCGTTACAAGAAGTTCGAAAGTTTCAGATAAATTTTCTTTTTTCTCCCCCTGTTCGATTCTGAATACCGAGCCTCGCTGGTTGATCAAAAAATTCACTTCCGCTTTCGCAACATTTCCATTTCGATCCCATGCCTGAATCAGCAGACGATACACATCATCTCGATTGTCCTTCTCTTCCGTCTTCCAAAAGAATTGCCCTTCTTTCGTCTTTTCCAATGGAATTGCTCCCTGACGCTCTCCATACAAGATTCCCTCCGATTTCTCCCAGTCTAACCATGCATCCTGTATTGTTGCCAAAAACGAAACTTGACCGCTATAACTTTTTCCCTCTTCCACACCGGAAATCATGATCTTCGGCGCCTGTCGATCGTCCTTCCATGGAATCGGCGGGTCTTCCTGTTCTGTTTCCGGCTCCTTCTCCGGCACTGGCTCCTCTTCTTCCGCTTTATCCTCTTCCGGCTCCTCCTGCGGTGTTTCTTTTCCTTCCACGGTCACGCTGCATTCATTCTGATATCCTGCTCTGTCCTCAAATACCAGTGTCACCGTTATATCTTTCTCATCGGTAACTGTAACTTCCACAAAATTTTCCCATGTGTATATTCTGTCATTCTTCTGATCCAGCCATTCTTCCCAAAAGACTCTGCCATCCTTTTTCAGCCATATCTTTCGGATTCCTGACCAATGATCCCATACCCCCATCTTCAACAGCGCCCCTTCGGAAGTCTCTTCCGTGATCTCCATGCGAAGTCCACTATGCTCTCTGTGTATTTGCAGCGATTCAATACAAAAAATCTCCGGCTGCTCCCAAACCAGTTCATTTCCGCTGTAATCTTCTATCTTCCATATAAGGTGCCCGCAAAAATCCTGCGGCAGCAAAATCCATCCTTCTCCCTCCATTTTCTGCTGAAAAATCATTTCTCCGCTAGTACTGTCTACCCCTTCACAAAGAATTTTTTCTATTCCCGTTTCGTCCTGAGAGACGAGCCTTGCCTTAAGCCTGTCTCTGGAAAAGAATGCTCCCTTTTCCGGCACCGCCTGTTCCCCTGTATTTTCATGCAGCACTTCTGTTTCCAGAATCACAGGCGCGTTCTGATCCAAAGCCACCTCCTGCTGAACTGAAAAATCAGAGTCTGCATTTTCTTCTTCCCATCTGCCGATTACCTGACACTGTATCGGTTTGGCAAATCGAATTTCCCAACACCTCTCCTCTTCCTGTAATATCATTATCCCTTTTTCTGAAAATTGCTCTTCCTCTATCTCCTCCCATTCACCGCCTGTATTTTTCTGCCGTATCTGAATTTCTATGTTTGAAAGTTTCTCAGAAGAAACTTCTTCCTTCTCCTCCTGTTCTTCCTCATTTTTCTCTTCCAGCAGCCGGATTCCAAATTCCTGATTATAATACCAGACTCCTTCTCTTTCCAAATGCGGAGATTCCACCCACTCTATCCGCAGTGGTTCAGAAATCTCTGCTCCATATATGGGATCTCCTGTAAAAAAAGCTCCACATCCGCCTGCTAAAACCAGTGTATACAAAAGCTTTTCCACTTTTTTGCTCTTTTTCCCAAATCGCATTTTTCTCTTGTTTTTGGCTTTCCATAAATATTTTCCCATAGAAATCGCTCGCAAAAAAGAAATACCCATACCAATCCACGCCGCTCCTCTCAGATACTCGGAGGTCGTGCGCATTCTCTCTGCGATTACCCGAAGTTCCATACCCTCTCCTTTCTCTCTTCAGGTCTTTTCTTCTGCCACATCCATCAGTTCCAGCAATCCTTCCCCTTCCCGGATCACTGTTTCCAATTCCCCATCCTTGGTTCGTATCTCTTCCAGACAGTTTTTCAATTCCTGTCCCTCAATGCCACATTCCTG
>HF995375.1:79058-80995 GCA_000432335.1 Firmicutes bacterium CAG:646 | reverse complement strand
GTAGGATCTGTCCTGCCACTTCTTTACAGACAAGCCTCTCCAATTCCGCCGATCTTGGTATGTCCAGCATTTTCTGCAGATCCTTCCAATATCTGCGGATAAGCTCTTGCTCTGGATGAGTAAGCTCTCCCTCCTGCATCTTTATCCTTCCGTGATACGCTGCAATCGACGCCAGACACATACTCATTTGTCGCTCCTCTCCGGTAATTTTCTCGCATTTTCCCGCCTGCTCCAGCCATGGGAACGCATACTGTTTATTTCCATACCCCTCCCATTCAAAATAGCAGGCAAGTCCCAACTCATACGATAATCTTCCATAGGCTTCTTCCGACTGAGCAAGACACTCCTCATAAGAAATTCCCTGCCCGCTTTCTTTCCCCAGAAGTTCCAAAAAGGTTTTATATTCCTCCTGAGAAAATCCGTCCTGGCGATATTCTTCCAACAAAGCAGCATATCCATCCGGTTTCCAGGGATTCAGGTCTATCGCTTTCAAAAATGCCCCAACTCTCTCTTCTGTTTCCATTCCTCGTCTTCCCGCTGTCATATAGCGTTCATATCCTTCCCGGAATAAAATCTCTGCCTGCTGCGAAAAAATCCTCGAAAGAACCAGCAGCCCTATTGACAAACTGCAAACTGTCCCAAAACAGAAAATTTTCATTTTATATGAATTTCCTTTACCGGAGCATTTTAATTCTCTTTTCACCGCCTGAGCGCTCTGATATCTCTCCTTAGGAATCCGCCGGATGCATTTTTCTATAATCTTCTCCAAATCCGAGATCGGTTTGTCTGAAAATGTCCCTGAAAAATTCTTCCCATAGTACATCTCATACAAAATAATTCCCAGACTGTACAAGTCTGATCTCGCATCCCCGCTTTCCCAATCTTCTTTCTGTTCCGGAGCCGCATATCTTTCTGTTCCCCAGCACACTCTGTCCGGTTTATCAAGGAAGCGGGAAGCTCCAAAGTCAATTAGAACAATCCTTCCGGTTTTTTCCAGCATCAGATTTTCCGGTTTCAAATCTCCATAAAGAATCGGCGCTTTCTGCCCATGCAAATAACTCAACACCTCGCAGATCTGAACACCCAGATCAACTACTTTTTTCTGTGAAAAACGATGCCCGGTAGACATAAGTTCCCGAAGCGTATATCCCTCCACATATTCCATCACGAAATAAATGAATTCCTCATCTTCCAGAATATCAAAAATCTCAGCAATATTTCTATGATGAAGCCGTTTGAGCAGCAAGCTTTCCTTTTCCCAGAGCCTCTGTCCTGAAAATTTTGCTTTTCGAATCGCTTTCACTGCTCTTTTCCGCTGAATTCTTTCATCCATGGCAAGGAAAACCGTACTGGTTCCTCCTATTCCCAGAACTTCCATAAGAAAATATCTTTCCTGCAGACAGACTCCTGTCCCAAGCTGCAATTCCTCACCTCCTGTTCTCTTTTTTCTCTTGTGAAATCATCGGGAGAACTCCCTGAATTGATAAAATATGAACTGATAACATTCATTATAAAACGCAAGTCGAATCTTGTCAAGCAAATTTCAACTTGCGTTTTCCTTTTTATTTTCTTTTATTTGCAAAGATCCAATATGCAGGTATCACACACAGCAAAAGTTCCAGCAAAATTCCAATTCCCACTCCAAACGGAAGGCTTTCCTGTAATTTTGCCCACCAGATCCCGCCAAACAGACTCCACAGATTTGCCGCCATATGCGCCAGAATCGAAGTCCACAGCGTTCCTGTTCTGTGATAAATAACTGCCAGAAGGCTTCCTAGCAGAGATGCATACAAAAATTGCACCATATTTCCATGATAAAGTCCAAAGATAAGAGAAGATAAAACAATCGCCGTTACCGTCTTCATTTCATCCTTCATCCTCCGAAAGACCAGACCACGAAATACCAGTTCTTCTGTAACAGGCGCAAAAATACCCAC
>HF995375.1:74956-79012 GCA_000432335.1 Firmicutes bacterium CAG:646 | reverse complement strand
GGCTGCCCCGCCATGGAAACACTTGTCATTTCCTGATACGAGGGGAAGATATCATTCAGATGGAAAATTATGATCAGATCATTCAGTAACTGGCTTCCCGCCACCGCCAAAACAATCACTGAAAACCATACCACCGGCGGACTCCATACGAAATCTATCCCTCTTCCCAGAGAACCTTCTTTTCTTCTGGTCTGATCTTTTCTGTAAAGCCCAAAACAGATCAGTCCCGCCGTCACTGAAGTCAGCATCAACTGCTGCAACGTGGAATCCAGTAATTTTTGTTGGATGATCAGCGGATTTTCTATCAGGGAACTACTGTCCATCCGCCACGTATAATATGCCAGAAATATCAAAATCGAAACAATCGCCGCTCCATAATGAATCAGGACCGGATAGATCAGCCGCCAGATAAACAATGCGGTATTTTTACTTCCAGCAAAAGCTGCATCGGAGTTTTCAGACGGAACTGCCACTGATTTTCTTTCCTCATTCCCCGATCTGGTGATTTTTTTCTTTCTTTGCATCCGCAAAGGTTTTCTTACAGATTCTACATACTCTGTCGTTTCTTCATCGTTAGGGCTGGCAAGAATCCCCAGATCCTCCACGTCTTCCGCAATATAAACAGCGCCTGCTTTTTCCAGTTCTTCACGGGTTCCATATCCGTAAGCTACACCTACACACTGTATTCCGCAGCTTTTTGCTCCCAATACATCGTGTTCTTTGTCTCCCACCATAAGAACCTTGTCCCGTTCATTTTCCATATGGAGACGATGCAAAGCTTCCTCGATCACTTCCGCCTTATCCGTTCTTCTTCCGTCCAGCTCGCTGCCGGTGATCACTTGAAAATACTGTGCAATATTAAAATATTCCAGAATCTGTTTTACAAAAACTTCCGGTTTTGATGACGCCACTCCCAGAATTTTATCATTGATTTTCAGTACCTCCAAAAGCTCTGGAATCTGGGGGTATAACTTATTTTCAAAGATTCCCACACCGGTATATCTTTCCCGGTAGTACGCCACCGCCTGCTCTGCCTGTTCTTCATCAAATCCGCAAAATCTCATAAACTGTTCTTTTAAAGGCGGACCCACAAAGCAGCGCAGCCGATCCAGATTTTCTTCTGTATGACCCATTTTTTCCAATGCATATTGTACACTTTTGGTGATACCTTCACCTGACTCCGTCAAAGTACCATCCAGATCAAATAATATAACTTGTGACATAAATGACTGCTCTCTTTCCGCTTATAAATTTGCAAACTGCCTAAGCTGAGCCTCAAAACTCTACGAAGAATGAAAGTACCGGTCAATGCCGTTGGCAATTCCCTGGACCATCATACTCTGATATTCCTCCGTCTGCATTTTCGTATCTTCTTCCGGATTGGTCATATATCCCATCTCCACGATTGTTGCCGGAATGGTACACCAGTTCAGACCGCTCATGGTATCTGTCTGATAAACACCCTGATTTTTCGCTCCCGTCGTCTCACAAAAGGACTCAATAATAATCTCCGACAGTTTCTGACACTGTTCCACCAATTCCCCTCCCATGTAGGGATTGACAGAGGAGGGCGCCATAGTCAAAGCCCCCGCAACGGAACTGTTTTCCGAACCATTTGCATGAATCCTCACTAAAATATCCGCTCCCGATTCTGCTGCCAGCTGCGCTCTCTGGGCGTTGCTGATATCCACGTCATGGGTCTCACGGATCATATAAACCTCATATCCCCGGTTCAGAAGCTCTTCTTTTAACTTCAATCCCACTGCAAGGTTCAGTTCATATTCTGCAACCCCCGTGGTTCTTCCAGACGTACCGGACGCTACCTTTGCCTTCATCTCTGAAGCTCCAGGTCCCACTGGTTCCTGCTCACTGTTTCCCTTCGCCTGATGTCCCGGGTCAATCGCAACCTTCCAGCCAGTTTCCAGAATCTCCGGCTCTTCCGGCGTAAGAACCGGAACAGCTTCTTCTTCCTGAACAAGCTCCTCCGCTTCTTCCGTTTCCGTAGGTTCTGGCTCCAAAGAAGGCTCCGGCGTCAAAGCGCTCTCCTCGCTTTCCTGCTCGGTACGCTCTTTTCTCTCACTGCTTTTTTCCATCTCCCCGCATCCTGTAAGAATCCCAAAAACAAACAGGACAAAAAGCAGCAGGATACATAAAAAACTATGTTTTCTTTTCATTTCTTTAATACGCTTACATTCTCTCCGGAGCGCCAAATCCCAACATCTCAATGCATGCTTCCAAAACATTTCTCACCAGCACCAACAAAGCGATAAAGGACTTTTTCTGCTCCTGATCTTCCTCTGCAAGAATCTTTGTCTCGTGATAAAAACGATTAAATGCATTCGCCAGTTCATAAATATAGGAACAGATCTTGTGCGGCGCCTTTTCCTCAAAAGCATTCACAACCACACTGTTAAATCTTGCCGTTTCCAGCATCAGCGCTTTTTCACTGGCGCTTACCGGCGCTTTCATCACTGCTTCTTCCGCTTTCTGTCCTTCTTCCTCATATCTGCTCAAAATAGATTTGATACGAACTGTTGTATACAAAATATACGGTCCTGTATTTCCTTCAAAAGAGGTAAATCTTTCAATATCAAAAATGTAATCCTTAGACGCCTGATTGGAAAGATCGCCGTATTTAATCGCGGATAATCCTACGATTTTCGCAGTAGCTCTTGCATCTTCTTCCTTGATGCTCCGATTATCTACGATCTTTTTGTACATTTCTTCATTGATCTCCCGGATCAGGTTCTCCAGACGCATAACTCCGCCATCTCTGGTTTTAAACGGCTTTCCGTCCTTTCCATTCATGGTGCCAAAGCCCAGGAAAGATAATTTGGTATCTTCTTTCACCATTCCTGCTTTTCTTGCGCAGCGGAATACCTGTACAAAATGCATCTCCTGACGTTTATCCACCACATATAAGATCTCATCCGGCTGATACTTCTCCATGCGCTCTACGATTGTAGCCAGATCTGTTGTGGTATATAAAGCAGCTCCGTCAGACTTAAGAATCATACAGGGCGGTACTTCCTTGGTATCTGTCTCTTCCTTCACATCCACCACCACTGCTCCCTGATCTTCGTATGCCAGTCCTCTGTCTTTCAGATCTTTTACCATGGGCGCGATATAATCCTGAACGTCGGACTCTCCGTTCCACAGATCAAAATCCACATTCAGATTTGCATAGTTTCTCTTCAGATCGGCAACAGAAACACGCAAAATATGCTGCCACAAAGCGCGATAACCTCTGTTTCCCATCTGAAGCTGATGAGTCGCTTCCAAAGCTTCTGCCTTATACGCCTCATCCTCTTTTGATTTTCCATTAGCGCAAGGGTAAATCTCCTCCAGTTCTCCAATGGTGAACGGCGCTTCCTCCGGATATTCTCCCTGATAATTTTCATCAAAGTACACCAGATCTGGCTGTCTTTTTCGAAGTTCGGTGATGATCAGACCCATCTGTAATCCCCAGTCTCCCAGATGAACATCTCCAATGATCTCATGTCCCAGAAATCTTCCCATTCTCTTGATGCTCTCGCCGATAATCGCAGACCGCAGATGTCCTACATGGAGAGGTTTTGCCACATTCGGTCCGCCATAATCCAAAACCATCTTTTTCGATTTCTTCGCTTTCTCCACACCCAGATTCTCTGCTGTTTTCATATTCTGCAAATACTGAGCCAAAAAGTCGCCGGATACCTTCAGATTGATAAATCCCGGATTCACCGCTTCCGCCATCTCCAGAGCTTTGGATTCTGCAAGATGTTCCACCACATCTTTTGCGATCATAGCCGGCGCTTTTCTATACTCTTTTGCAGCAGCCATAGCTCCATTGCACTGATATTCACACAAATCAGGACGGTTGGAAAGTGTTACTCTTCCATAAGACGCATCATATCCTGCTTTCTGAAATGCATTCTTTACTTCTTCTGTAATTAACTCAATGATTGTATTCATGTTTTCCTCCAGTTACTTTTCACTTCTCATTTTCCCATTATATCATTATCTCCAAAGAATGGCAATCGAAAAACCCAGTCGAAAAAATTACACCGGGTTCCG
>HF995375.1:63064-74910 GCA_000432335.1 Firmicutes bacterium CAG:646 | reverse complement strand
ACACGTCTAATTACTGTCTTTCTTTACACCAGCAGCTTTTCTCGCTCTTTCGGGGAAACTGTCACTGTTCGACTCTCCCCTTTACTCTTTGTGTAACAATATTTCAAAATATCGCTTCTTCTGATAATCCCAATGAAGTTATCTGCATCATCCACTACCGGAACAAAATTCTGTCTCATGGCGACTTCCACCAGATCTTCCATATCACAATCAATACTCACCGGCATATATTTCCACCGGAGAGGAACACGGCTGATCGCACAATCCTCTGCATTCTTAAGATTCAGAGAATACTTTTCCTTAATATAGCGCAGAAGATCTCCTTCCGTCACCGTTCCCACATACTTTCCATGCTTATTCAGCATGGGAATCGCCGTATACTTATGATATTCAATCTTCTCCAGTACCTGCCGAAGCGTATCGTCGTTACATACATGTGCCACTTCACTCTTTGGTGTCAAAAAAAATAATATATTCATACAAAAACCCCCGTTAAATTCACTGATGTCATTATATACCATTTCCCTGCTCTTTTGGTGAAATCGCTGTGAAAAAAATATTATTTTTTTCTTAAGTATCCTTTTTTCCTATCTTACTCATGGCGCAGCGCATCGATCGGGTTCAGATTTGCCGCCTTAATAGATGGAAGCAAACCGAAAATAATACCGATAGCCATGGAAAACACAACCGCCAGAACACTTGCCGGCACGCTGATGGAAACCGGAGTCTGAGACATCTTGGCAATAACCTGAGACAGTATGATTCCTGCGATCACGCCCAAGATTCCTCCTATACTTGTAAGCACCGCTGCCTCTGTCAAAAACTGCCAGAGAATCTTTTTCTTTCTCGCACCAATCGCTTTTTTCAGACCAATCTCACTGGTTCTCTCTGTCACTGATACCAGCATGATATTCATAACGCCGATACCGCCCACCAGAAGAGAAATGCTTGCGATCCACAACAGCTGCTTATTTGTATTTTCACTGACTTTCTGCAAATCTTTCACTGTTTTCAAAAGATCTGCAGCTTTATAAGAGATACTGTTATCTGCTTCTCCTTCCTGAGAAGCTCCCGCTGATACCACCAGTTCGTTCATAATATCTTCTACTTTTTTTCCGATACTGCTCATACTGTCTGTGTCTTCTGCCATGACACTCACATCCATCGGTTCGTCAAAATTATAGATAATCGGCCAGGTAACCTGAGGGATCAGAAGCATCCCCTGAGAATTTTGATTATACATATAATAATCTTCCATACTGTTGATCACCGGCTCGAATGCATCAGATTTTCGAATACATCCTACAATGGTAAAAGGTTCTCCCCGCACTTCCATTGTTTTCCCCACAGGATCTTCTCCCGGAAAAAGTGTCTGCACCGCCACATCATCCAGCAGCGCCACTTTGCGGATACCAGTATAATCAGCCTCCACAAATCCTCTTCCGTTTTGTACCACATATCCTTTGGTCTTCAGAAAGTCCTGATCTACTCCGTAAATACTTCCTCCATCCAGAGAAACGTCCTGATACGTTATCCCATCCGCATAGCTTCTTCTATTATAAAAAGTTGCGCTTTTTACACCATCCAGAGCCCGGATTTTTTTCTTCTGTTCTTTCTGAACCACCATAACTCCCTCAGGGTTTCCCTGATCCATATAGTACTCGCCTTCCCCCTGATAGAGTTTTACATCCACGTTATTATTTCCTGCCCCGATCAGATTCTGCTTAATCTGTTCATTCGTTCCACGAATAGTTGAAACGATGGAAATAATCGATGCAATTCCAATAATAATTCCCAGCATGGTAAGAAATGACCGCATTTTATGAGACCAGATTCCTCCAAAAGCCAGCCTTATATTTTCAAACATTCTTTTCCCTCCTACCTGTACAGATCCTGCATAGATCCTTCTTCTGTCTTAGCTCCTTCTTTCACTTTTTTGCCATAAGGAAATGCAATCTTATCTTCCATCGTCAAACCGCTGGAAATCTCATACTGAGAGCCATACCAAATACGCGCAACCTGCACCGGTCTCTTTTCCAGACGTCCTTTTCCATCCTCTGCCATAACGTAATACTGACCATTTTCTGTCCTGACAAAAGCTTTTTCAATCGTGATTCCTCCACCGGATAAATCACCGCCGTCATCCCCAAAAGTCAGCTCTGCATAACTGTTATTTTTCAGTCCCTCCGCATTTTGGATATATGCGGTAAAAGGATACATGGACGCATTTGCATTATTATAGTCATTACCTTCCGATGGATACGGAGAAATTTCCTTTACTTCAGCGGTAAAGTTTACTCCCGTGTCATAGGAAAAACCATTTAAAATCTGTCCCACCTGAAGCTTATCCAGCTGCATCTCACTGATATTTCCCTGAATGTAAAGCCCTTCACTGCTCACCACCTGAATCAGCGGTTTTCCATCGGTATTCTTCTTTTTCGGGTCTCCCACGGTCTTTACCACGCCGTTCAGCGTACTGGTTATTGTCTGATTTTTCAGCTCTTTATTGATCTTTTTCAATTCCAGATCTGCTTCTTTCAGATCCAGCTGATAATCTCTGATCTCTTTTTCTTTCTCTTCAATCTGTTTTTGAATCTCTTCCTTCGTCATACTTCCCTCAGGAACAGATCCCACCGTTCCCATGGAACCCATAGCTCCATCCACCGTATTCTCATTTGCCAGAGGAATAACCTTCCGATAAACAGCGGATGAGGCTGTCATTGGATTGACCGGTGCATCTGTCGGCGTTTCTGGCGTCGGTGTCGCTTCTGGTGTTCCAGACGGCTCCGGTGTTGTCGTTGGTTCCGGTGTCGCTGGCGGCTCTGGTGTTGTCGTTGGCTCCGGCGTCGCTGACGGCTCTGGTGTTGTCGTTGGTTCCGGTGTTCCTGTTGGTTCCGGCGTTGTCGTTGGTTCCGGCGTTCCCGTTGGTTCTGGCGTTGGCGTTGGCTCCGCTTTCTTTTCTTCCAGTCCAACCACATACACCGTCCCATCTTCAAATTCTCCCAGATTCTCAGCATCCTGTTCCCATGCTTTCAGCAAGATGCCGCTGTATACGCCGTCTTCTCTCACCTCAATACGAAAATATCCGCCCAGCTCTTTCATTTTATTAAAAAAGCTGCCTTCCACCGTTCCATCGGCTGTCACAAGAAATACATACGGTTTTTCCCGACTGCCATCTCCCTTGCACCAGTTCTTCTGCTCTATATCTTGCGCTGTAAGCCGCGAAAATGCCTGAGGATGAAGAATTTCTTCCTCTTCCTCAAAGATTCCCAGCGCCACCCGATATTTCATCTCTGGATCGGCGCTGAAATTTTCCTCGCTGATTTTCTGTCCCCAAACCTTCATCAGCGCTCCATTACTCAAATCTCCCTCTCGCACTTCGATCAGAAAAAAGCACTGTTCTTCTGCCATACGATTCAGAAAACTTCCCAGCACAACGCCTTTCTGACTGCAAAGGAAATGATAGGGGTCTTCTTCTGTGCCAGATCCCATGTATGGTTCTGACTCCTGATCCAGCTGCGCCAGCGCTGCAGCAGGTTCTGTCTCCGGTTCTTCCGGCTCCATAGGTTCTTCCGGTTCCATGGGCTCTTCCAGTCCCGGATCCATAAAGCCAGGATCATCCATCCCTCCATTTCCACTGGCAGGTGTTGTGTTTTTCAGCTTCTTGATTTCCCGCTGCGCTTTTTTTATATTAAGTTCAATACTTTCCTTACTTAATTTCTTCATTTCCATCTGCAGATTCACCAGCGTCATATCATAGGAGATCAGCTTATCTCCTTCTTTAACCGTCTGACCTTCCTCTACAAAGATCTCGTCTACCACCTGGCTGTCCGTCAGATAAATGTCCTGAGACACATCGGAGGTGATATTTCCAGACATGCTGGTATTACTCATATCGCCTCCATACCCCATCATCTCCTGTACAGATACAACCTTTACCTTTTCCTCATTGCTTTTCTTCACCGCATATACGGTCACCCCGGTAAGAAGGATGACCCCCGCCACCGTACCAGCCACTATCCATTTCTTTTTCACGGGTTATCCCTCCTTTTTTAAGATTCCATCACGAATGACCACTTTTCTCTGTGCATATCCTGCAATTTCACTGTCATGAGTGATCATCAAAATACTGACTCCCTCATCGTTCAGCCGCTGGAAAAGCTCCATCACCTGTTCACCGGAAGCGCTGTCCAGAGCTCCTGTCGGCTCATCCGCCAGAAGAATCCTGGGGTTATTCACCATAGCCCGGGCAATCGCCACTCTCTGCTTCTGACCTCCCGATAACTGATTGGGCTGAAAATCCACTCGTTCCTCCAGACCAACTCGTTTCAGTGCTGCCAGCGCTCTCTCTTTTCTCTCTTTTTTAGGGATTCCCGCATAGGTAAGCGGCAGTTCCACATTTTCCAACGCCGTCTGCTTGGGCAGAAGCTGAAAATTCTGAAATACAAAGCCGATCTTATGCAAACGCAGATCTGACATTTCATTATCCGTACACTTGCTGATATCCTGCCCATCCAGGATCACCTGTCCGGAAGTTGCCTGATCCAGACAACCTACAATATTCATCAATGTGGTTTTTCCAGAACCGGAAGGTCCCATGATCGCCACATATTCTCCCTTTTCCATGTGAAAATCCACATGTTTCAACACCGGAATCACCATTTTCCCCTGAATATAATCTTTACAGATATCTTTTAATTCAAGAATCACTGTCCATCCTCCGTTCCACCGCTTATTTCATTCGACTTGTCTGCTGCGCCCTCTGCGCCTTCCGTCTCACCGTCATACAAAAGCATTCCGTCATCTGCCGGAGCATCTCCCTCTTCTGGAACCGTCTCTCCTTCCGGTACGGATTCTGTGTCCGGCATTTCCAGACCAGGATCTCCTTCCGGCATCTCAGGATTACTCTGTCCCATTCTGCCATTCTCTCCCTTTGCCGTTGCCATTCCCTCTTTTAATCCGTCTTCCGGATAGGTAATCAGATCTTCTGCAGTGAGACCGTCTGCAATCTCATACTGGAACAATTCTTCGTCATGCTGCCCCAGAGTAATCTCTCTTTTCTCCAATTTTCCTTTTCCGTTATCCACCCACACATAAGGCTCAGCATCCACATCACACACGAAAGATTCGTCCAGCCAGATTCCCGCTTTCTTTTCTTCCTGACCGTAATCTGCCTCAATATATACATGCTGCCCCAGCATCAGCCCCTCGGAGGAATCCAGATTCACATAGAACGGATAAGAGTTTGACTGGGTAGTTCCGTCTCCACTGGACATATAAAAGTTGCCGCTGTCATTGCCCGGATTCTGCATATCCACTTCTCCCATGGTTCCCTTCCAGGTCACATCTTCATCCACCCGGGAATGAATGATCACCGGCTGTCCAGAAATGATCGCTCCCATATTCTGTTCGTTGATCTTCCCCTTGATCCGAAAGTCACCCATGGCTATGATCGTCATAAAAGCCTGACTTTCTCCATTGTAATTCATCTCACCGGAAGAACCGTCGTTGATAGATTTTACAACCCCCGCCATCTCGCTCTCTACCTGAGCATTTTCCAGAGTATCCTGTAATTTCTGAATCTCCACCTGCTTACTCTTCTTCTCATACTCACTTTGTTTTAATTCCATCTGCGCGCTCTGAATCTGCATGGTATAATCCAGTTTTGCTTCCTGATCGGCGCTGTTTTTTTCCTTTTCCAGCGCAGCAATCTCATTATACTTATTTCCTATGGTATTGCTGATCCTTTCCAGTTCCAGTTTCGCTTTGCTGAGTTCTTCTTCCGTCTTTTCCGTATCATACTCAAACAGAGGAGTCCCCACCTCCACAGTTTGCCCTTCCTCCACAAATACTTCCTTAACCGTTTTATCCTGTTCTACCTGGATCTCCAACTTCTGCTGCGTCTCCACGACACCGGCAAAACGATTGATCGCTCCACTCCCACTGCCGGGATTCATAATATTTTCCACCGAATTTACATACACCACATTATCGGAAGTGTTTCCATCTCCTCTTCCCACTACTGCCCAGATCCCTACGCCTGCCACAAGAACTCCTGCTCCCGCCAGGCTTCCTATTACCAATGTCTTTTTCTTCATTTATGATCCTCCTGAACAAATCCTCTTGCACACACGCGGTCTTTTCCCGCTCACTCGCTTTCATTATATCATTATCCTTCTGGCAGTTCCTTACTTTTCCCTTACTCTTTATATAATAATCTCTCTCTTTCTCCTCCCAGTTGACATTTTTCTCCTTTCTGATAAACTGAAACCAGTCAAAACTTTCAGGAGGACATACCATGCGTTACCTTATTATTTATTTTCTTTTGATCAATCTGGGAGGAATCTTTGCGTTTGCCCTGGACAAATATAAAGCCATCCACAACCGCTGGCGCATCCGGGAATCTGTGCTTTTTCTGTTTGCCCTTTTAGGCGGCGCTCCCGGATGTCTTTTGGGTATGTATGCGTTTCATCATAAGACCCGGCACAAAAAATTCACCATCGGCATCCCTCTGATCCTGATCCTTGAACTGACAGGTCTGATTTTTCTTTTTATTTATATGGAAAAACAGATCCCTTATGACCAGGACCCGGTAAAATTAGTCCGCCATGAACTCTCGCTCTTAAAAGAGACCGATTCTGAGGAACTGGAAAACTATCTTTCCTATGAAGACCTCTTCCCCACGGAATCCTCCGATAAAACCATTCCGGATGGAATCAAAGATATTTTCTCAGGATTTTACAAGGACTTTTCCTACCAGATCAAAAAAGTAGAAAAGGACGGCAGCCACGCTCTCGTCACCGTACAGCTTACTACCATTGACGGAAAGCAGCTTGCCAAAAATTATTCCCAGCAGGCGATGCGCAAGCAGATTCAAAATACTGCTACGCCCTCCAGCGTCTCTTTTTCACTGGAAGATTGCTATCTTCTGCTGGGAAAGGTGCTAAAAGATCAGCCGGCAGACACGGTCACCTCCCTCTATACAATTTCGCTGACACGCTCTGATAAGGTCTGGAGTATTGATGCCCCCGGAGATCTTACCACCGCTCTCACCGGTAATTTTTCCTCCCATGTATCGGATGTCAACCTGTTTACGCCTTCGGAAATCATTTCCATCCATCTGGATACCTTAAAAGAATTTGACTCCGAACAGCTCAGCCGTTATCTGAATCTGGACAGTATTTTCACCGGAGACGCCGAATATCGCCGCACCATCTCCCGTGCTCTCGCTGCACAGCTTCTCACCTATCTGGATTATTCCATTCTGTCGGAAGAAATTTCCGCTGACGGTGTGAGCGCCGTTGTTCAACTGGAACTTACCAGCTGCGATTGCCGGTCCATGATGAGCAATTACCAGACCCAGGTTGCAGAATACACGCAAACAGCTCAAGCGCTTCAGGACGGGATAGGGGGACGGCTTACCCGGGCAAATGAAATCCTCATTTCCTGTATCACGGAAAATACAGCTTCCACCTCTACCCCGGTCACCATCACCATGAAAAATGACGGCGCCAACTGGACTATGGAAATGAACGATGAAGTGGAAAATGCCCTCCTTGGCAATCTGCCAGAGGCAATCAACGAAGTTTCCACCCATCTGCAAAACTAAACGACAGCCCCTCTCAACCTTGATGCCAAAAAGAACTGCAGCATAAAACAATGCTCAGAAATATGTATCCATTTTCCGCGAATTTGTGGAGCACGCTTTGAGATTACAAGCTCAAAGTGAGCGCAGACTGAGCGGAACATGGATAAATATTCCAAATACGTTTTAAACTGCAGTTCTTTCTTTTTTTCTTTTATTCTTCTTCCTGCTTGCGGATAGCGATTCCCAGCTCTTCCAGCTGTTTTTCATCTACCACATTCGGAGCCTCGGACATCAGACAAGATGCATCTTTCACCTTCGGGAATGCGATTACGTCACGAATACTCTCCTGTTTTGCCATAAGCATAACCAGACGATCCAGACCATATGCCAGACCTGCATGAGGAGGAACACCGTACTTGAATGCCGTCAGAAGGAATCCGAACTGTTCATACGCCTGTTCTTTTGTGAAGCCCAGCGCCTCGAACATCTTCTCCTGAATATCATTCTGGTGGATTCTCACACTTCCGCCGCCGATCTCCGTACCATTCAATACGATATCATACGCTTTTGCTCGCACTCTTCCAGGATCGGAATCGATATAAGGAAGGTCTTCCTCCATAGGCATCGTGAACGGATGATGCATCGCCTTGAAACGATTTTCCTCCTCAGACCACTCCAGCAATGGAAATTCTGTGATCCATACGAAACGGTATTCGGAGTTATCGAGAAGCTCCATCTGACGGGCAAGTTCCAGACGAAGCGCTCCCAGCACATCCCACACCACTTTATTCTTATCTGCTGCAAAGAGAAGAAGGTCTCCTGCCTCACCGTCCATCGCTTTGATGAGGGCGTCCATCTCTTCCTCCTTCATGAATTTCGCAAAGGATGATTTTACCGTTCCATCCGGCTGGATTGCCACATAAGCCAGTCCCTTAGCGCCATAATCTTTTGCAAAGTCTACCAGCTTATCGATTTTCTTTCTCGGCATAGCGCCCTGTCCTTTTGCATTGATACCACGAACAGAACCGCCGTTTTCCAGCGCATTTTTAAATACTGCAAATTCACAGCCCTTCACAACCTCAGACACATTCTGAAGCTCCATACCAAACCGCAGATCCGGCTTGTCAGATCCGAAACGGTCCATCGCTTCCTGCCACGGCATTCTCTGGATCGGAAGCGGAACTTCTACGTCCAATACTTCTTTAAACAGGTATGCCAGCAGACGCTCATTCACATCGATCACATCGTCCACATCTACGAAAGACAGCTCCATGTCGATCTGGGTAAATTCCGGCTGACGGTCTGCTCGCAGGTCCTCGTCACGGAAGCAGCGGGCAATCTGAATATAACGGTCATAACCGGAACACATCAGAAGCTGTTTAAACAACTGCGGAGACTGCGGAAGCGCATAGAAATTTCCCGGATGTACACGGCTGGGCACCAGATAATCTCTCGCCCCTTCCGGCGTACTCTTGGTAAGCATCGGCGTCTCGATCTCCAAAAAACCTTCCTGCGCCATAAACTGGCGGGTCAATGTAGATACTTTGGATTTCATGATCAGATTTCTCTGGATATCCGGTCTTCTAAGATCAAGGAAACGATATTTCAGACGCAGTTCTTCTTTCGTCTTGCTGTTCTCCTCAATAGGAAACGGCGGTGTCTCTGCCTCGGAAAGAATTCTCAGATCGTTGGCTCTGATCTCTATTTCTCCTGTTTTCAGATTTTCATTGACTGCTCCGGAACGGGCCTCCACCACACCGGTAACGGCAATTACAAATTCACTTCTCAGCTTTGCGGCTTTTTCAAATCCTTTCTCACTGATACTTCCATTTTCAAAAATCAGCTGCATAATACCGGAACGATCTCTGAGATCCACAAAAATAATTCCACCCTTATTTCTGCTCTTTTGTACCCAGCCCATCAGCGTAACGGTTTCACCGATCTGCGCTTTGGTGACTTCCGTACAGCGATGTGTCCGCTTAAGACCTTTCATTGATTCTGCCATTTTTCTCTCCTCCAATTCTTACATTCTGTCTGCAAAGAACTCTATAATTTCTTCATAGCCTTCTTCTTTTAACTGTTCTTTCTGGAACTTTTTATTTTTCTTCATCACAGCGATCGTTACCTGAGAACCATTCTTTCTCTCTTCCTCCGCCTGCTTTAAAACCTTCATCATACCTTCTGCCGGCATATTTTTCTCGATAAGAAGCGCTTTCTTTCCTCCTGCCTGAGGAACCTGAAACCCTCTCTCCATCAGAAGCATGATGATACGCTCAAATCCAATAGAAAATCCGCAGGCGCAGGTATCATTTCCAGTGAATTTTCCAATCATTTCGTCATAACGACCGCCGCCGCCCACACTGCCACCGAACTCATCCATAGAAATCTCAAAGATCGGCCCTGTATAATAAGACATTCCCCGCACCAGCGTAGGATCAAAAGCCAGCTTAAAATCTGCTGTTTTCACTGCATCCACGCTGTTCATAATAAGCTCCAGACCTTCTGCATAAGCAGGATCAAGGACGCCTGCCAGTTTTTCCTTCACATATCTTACTCCGGCGACATCACTGGTAATCTCCTCAAACATTGCCAGATACGTATCGATGGATTCTTTGGCAAATCCTTCCTTCTCCAGCTCTCCCCTGACGCCTTCCAGACCGATCTTATCCATCTTATCCAGAATAATAAAGACCGTATCGTAAGATTCCGGTGCAAATCCACTGTACGCAGCCATCGCTTTCAGGATTCTTCTGTCGTTGATACGAATGGTAAAATTCTTAAAATCCAGTTTTCCCAACAGCGTCGTGGTTGCCAGAATCAGTTCAATCTCTGCCAGATTGGTCGGTTCTCCCAGAATATCAATATCACACTGCATAAACTGACGGTAACGTCCCCTCTGGGGTCTGTCTGCTCTCCACACATTTCCCATCTGCAGCGCCTTAAAAGGAGACGGAAGTTCATTGGCATGATTGGAATAATAACGGGAAAGCGGTACGGTAAGATCATAGCGCAGTCCGCCATCCACCAGATCCGCCTCACATTCCGCCGTATCCAGTTTCAGTTTCTCTCCTCTTTTCAGAATCTTAAAGATCAATTTTTCATTCTCTCCGCCCTGCTTACTGGACAGATTTTCAATGTGCTCCACACAAGGGGTCTCAATGGATGAAAATCCAAAAGTACTGTAAGTCTCCTTGATCTGACGGATCACATAATCCCTCACTGCCATCTCTGCCGGCAAAATATCTTTCATTCCGGTAACCGGTTTTTTCTTTAATGCCATAGTTCGTCTCCTTTTTCCATCATCTGATCGTCTGTTCCTGCGGACTTTACAACGATATCAGGTAATATGATCTTCTTTTCCTCCCGACTGTGGATATAATGCTGAAATGCCAGAAAAACTTTCACATCAAAGTCTTTGACAGATTCGATCATAAGTTCCACCGCCGTCTTTTTATCAAATGCAGTACGATAGGGGCGATCGGAGGTCAGCGCCGCATAAACGTCGCACACCCGCACGATCCGGGCTCCCAGAGGAATGCCCTCTCCAGCCAGATTTTCCGGATAACCGCTGCCATCCATATTTTCATGATGATAACGTACGGTTTCAAGAACCCGCTGAGAATAACCCCTTCTTTCCAAAATCTCATAGCCGGCCTGAGGATGCAGACGTACATAATGAATCTCTTCCACTAAAAGTCTCTCTTCCTCTTTCTCCAGTTCGCTGGACACCAGCTCTTTTCCTATATCATGGAGCATTCCCGCCACAGCCATATCCTGACAAAATTCCTGAGACATTCTCAGTTCTTTTGCCACTCCATATGCCAGATTACTCACCCGCATCCCGTGAACCAACTGCTCCTTCAGACTATACTGCAGCATATGTTTTTCATTCACATACTTCATTTCCGCGGACATGCCCTTTCCTCCAACTTCATTTCTGCGAATAAGAACCGCCTACTCAAGATAAGCGGCAATCCCCGCCCGCTTTCTCTCCAGCATTTCATCAAGACGCTGGATGTACTGGTTCACATCCTTTACGTTTTCCACCCGCTCAATCCGCTCGCCATGCTGGAAAACAAATTTTGTGGAAGCGCCCGCTCCTGCTGCCAGGATTGTCTGCTTTTCTTCCATAATCAGTATATTGTAAATTCCTTCTTTGTCAACCTCTGCGTATCCCACATTCTCAAAATTTCCCGCCATATTTTTCTGCCGGTACAGATAATAGGGATTCAGCCCCAGATCCTGGGCGCACTGCTGC
>HF995375.1:59819-62959 GCA_000432335.1 Firmicutes bacterium CAG:646 | reverse complement strand
CAAGAGAATGAATCGTCAGACTGTCCGGATGCAGTTTCCTGATCTCTTCCAGCGTATGCTCCACTTCAGCCTTTCCTTCTCCCGGAAGCCCAATGATCAGATCCATATTAATATTCTCAAATCCCAGATCCCGCGCCATATGGAAAATCTCTACCGTATCTTCCACCGTATGTTTTCTTCCTATAATATCCAGTGTCTTTTGGTTCATCGTCTGCGGATTTACAGAAATTCTTGTCACTGGAAATTCTCTGAGCGCCTGTAACTTCTCCCGGGTGATACTGTCGGGTCTTCCCGCCTCAACGGTATACTCTCTCACCTTGGAAAAATCAAAAGTTTTCTGTATATGCCCCAAAAGCCGGCGCAGTTGTTCCGGTTCCAGCGTGGTAGGCGTTCCTCCTCCGATATACACCGTATTCAGACTCCGCCCTTTCATCTCTTCTCCGATAAAGGTCAGTTCCCTGCAAAGGGCATCCAGATATTCATCCACCCGTTTTTTCCACCGCTCCAGCGGATGAGAGCCAAAAGAACAATACAGGCAAATACTGGGGCAAAACGGGATTCCCACATAAAGACTGTAACCCTTCTCATAATCCAGCTCATCAAGCAGCGCCTTCTCCCGATTGGCGATTGCCACTGCCAAAGCCGTCTTTTCCTTACTCACACCGTACGTTTCCCTCAGATATGCGGCAATTTCCGTATTCTTCCACCCGTTCTCCAGAAGTTTCATAGGTATCTTAGTGGGACGTATTCCGGTGAGATTTCCCCAGGGCAGCGTATGTCCCGTCTGCTTACAGAGCAGATCGTATACCAGCTGTTTCAGCACATTTTTCGTCTCTTTTCTACCCTTTTCATACGCTACGGCTGCCCGTTGCCTGCCGATCACCTTTTTATCTTTTTCTGCCTCCACGCAAATCTCCTGATCACCGTAAGTAACCAGGAGTACAAGCTCATATTCTCCTTTCCCTTTCTCATCCCCATAAAACATCTCTACCTGACTTTGAGGATAAAAGGCTTTCACCAGAGAATACACATCATATTCAAAATCTTTTCTGTTAAATCGAATTTCAATATTATTAAGCAAAGGGATTATACCTCTTTTCATATCCTATGGTTGTCTCTTCATTGTGTCCCGGGTACACTCTCGTCTCATCCGGAAACTTTTCCAGAAGGAAATGCACACTCTCCCGCATCTTTCCTCCATCGGAAGTAGGAAAATCCGTTCTTCCCACACTGCCCGCAAACAGCGTATCACCGGAAAACAACACATGTTCTTCTTTTATATAATAGCAACAGCTTCCCGCCGTATGTCCCGGAGTATGGAAAACATGAATGGAAAATCCAGCCAGCGATAACTCCTCACCATCCGTCACCCATTGATCCGGCGTAAAGCTGTAAGGTTTCGCCCAAAGCCCGGAAAGATTCATCCCCGGGTTCTCCAAAAGTGCTTTTTCTTCCCGCAAAGCATACACGGAAATACCGTACCTTTGCTGCAAAGCCTCTGCCGCCATCATATGATCAAAATGTCCATGGGTGAGCAGCACTGCTTTGGGAATCCCCTCCATCTGCGCTATTTTCTGTTCAATCCGCTCCGCCTCATCTGCCGGATCAAGGAGCACCATTTCTTTACTTTGTGTATTCATCAGAAACCAGGTATTGGTAGACACCATTCCCAGTACGAGCTGTTCTATCTTACTTTTCATATTTCTCACCCTGTCGTCCGTTCTATATCCAGAACACTGTCCACCTGACGGATCTTCTCCACCAGACTGTTCAGTTCTTCCGTACTGTGTACATCAAAAGTCATGGAAATAGTTGCCGTTCCCTGCTTGCTGATCCGGCTGTTGATAGCCGCCAGATCGATCTTCTTCTCGGTAAAGATCTTGGAAATATCCACCAGAAGACCCGTCCGGTTATTGGCATATACGTTGATCTCCGCAGTATACAGCCCATTGGAGAAATTACTTCCCTGCCACTCCGCATCGATCAGCCGCACCCGGTCTGATTCCGTAAGATTCATCACATTCACACAATCGGTTCTGTGAATAGTCACGCCCCGACCTCTCGTCACAAATCCCACAATCTCATCTCCCGGAATCGGACTGCAGCATTTTGCAAACCGCACTGCCACATCGTCAATGCCCTTCACCACGATGCCGCCCTTTTCTTTTACGATCGGCAGTTTTTCCTTAGCTTCTGACACTGCTTCCAGTACTTTTTCATCGGTTATCTCTTTCTTATGTTCTTTCTCGTAAGCCTCCACCAGCTTATTCAGGATCTGTCCCTCTTTCAGACCTCCATGCCCCAAAGCTGCCAGTACACTTTCCCAGTCGCGGAATCCATACTTTCGCATAACGGCTTCCATGTATTTCGGTTTCGTGTATTCTCCCAGCACCTTGCCCTTTAACTTGGCATAATTACTGAGCATTTCCTTGCCTTTTAAGATATTATCTTCCTTCAGTTCCTGCTTAAACCACTGATTGATCTTATTCTTTGCCTGCGTGCTCTTCACCAGTTTCAGCCAGTCCCGGCTGGGCCCTTTGGAATTCTGGGAAGTGATGATTTCCACCCGATCACCGTTGCGGATCTCATACTCAATAGGCACCAGCTTTCCGTTGACCCTGGCTCCTACCATCTTATTGCCCACCGCACTGTGAACACTATATGCAAAATCCACGGTTGTTGATCCCCGGGGCAGCGTTTTTACATCTCCTGCCGGGCTGAAGCAATAGACGTTCTCATTGAACAGATCCAGATCACTCTTTAAAAGGCTCAAAAACTCCCGGTTATCCGACATATCCTTCTGCCATTCCAGAATCTGTCTCAGCCAGCTGAGTTTCTCTTCTTCCTGCTGCGGTACCGGTTTCTTTCCATCGGAAGCTTCTTTGTATTTCCAGTGAGCGGCAATACCAAACTCCGCTGTCCGGTGCATCTCAAATGTACGTATCTGAATCTCAAACGGCTGTCCGTTTGGCCCGATCAGCGTAGTATGCAGTGACTGGTACATATTCGGCTTCGGCATGGCAATATAATCCTTAAAACGTCCTGGAATCGGCGTATACAATTCATGGATCACACCCAACGCCGCATAACAATCTTTCACACTCTCCACGATGATCCGCACTGCAAACAGATCATAGATC
>HF995375.1:0-59737 GCA_000432335.1 Firmicutes bacterium CAG:646 | reverse complement strand
CCCTGCCGTTGACTTCCGCATCGATCTGCGCTTCCTGCATATGCTGTTTTACTTCATCTACGATTCCCTGAACGAGAGCTTCCCTCTCACTTTTTCTCAGATTGATCTTTTCCACCAGATCATAATACACATCCGGTTTCAGATATTTTAACGACAGATCGTCCAGCTCGATCTTCACCTTGGAAATACCCAGTCGCTGAGCAATGGGGGCATAGATATCCATCGTCTCTCTGGCTTTTTCCACCTGTTTTTCCGGTTTCCAGTACATGGCTGTCCGCATATTGTGCAGACGGTCCGCCAATTTAACAAGAATCACACGGATGTCCTTTGCCATGGCAAGAAACATCTTTCTGAGATTTTCCGCCTGTACCTCTACCTTATCTGCCGAATAACTCAACTGTCCCAGCTTCGTCACGCCGCTTACCAGAACAGATACCTCTTCCCCAAACTCCCGGGTAAGATCCTCTTCTGTCATCACCGTGTCTTCCACCACATCATGGAGAAGTCCTGCCGCAATCGTCTCCTTATCCAGTTCCAGATCTGCCAGAATGATCGCCACACATAAGGGATGGATAATATAGGGCTCCCCTGATTTTCTCTTTTGCTCTTTATGGGCTTCCGATGCGACTCGGTAAGCCTTCTCGATCATGGAGATATCCGTAGAAGGGTGGTATTTCCGGATACTTTGTATTAGTTCTGTATACAGATCTTCCGGACTGGTAAAATCTTTCATACGTTTTACACTGGCCTCTACAGCCTCCACTTCCATCTGCCGCTCGTCCATATCATACCTTTGTTTTCCTGCTTCCATAGAATCCCGCCTATCTCAACTATTTACCTTCATAACAGATTACAGATTCAACGTCATAGTCCTTCAAACGTTCTCTTCCCTTCAGTCCAGCCAGTTCCATCAGAAAAATGATCTTCACCACTTCTCCGCCCAGCTTTTCAATCATCTTCACCGCCGCTTCCACGGTTCCTCCCGTGGCGATCAGATCATCAATCACAACTACTTTCTGTCCCGGTTTTACAGCATCCTTATGCATCTCGATCTCAGCGCTTCCATATTCCAGATCGTATTCCTGAGAAATCGTCTCACAAGGCAGTTTTCCTTTTTTCCGTACCGGAACAAAGGGTTTGTGAAGATTATATGCCACCGGCATTCCAAAAATAAATCCCCGGGATTCTGTTCCCGCAATGAGATCTACTTCCGTATCCTTCAACAATTCCTGAATCGAATCAATAGCAAGCTGCAGACCGTCTGCATCCTGTAAAATACTTGTCACATCCCGGAAAATTATACCTGGTTCCGGGAAATCCGGAATGCTTCTCACATATTCTTCAAGTTTTTTCATGATGATCTCCTCCAAATTTCGACAATTAGTGATTTTTATTATAGCATCATTCCATGCCATCCGCAAACTATTTTTATTTAGCGAAAAAGGAAGCTGCCGCAGTAACGACAGCCCCCATGGTTATCTTTTCTCAAACATTTTCTGATATACAGGGAAGCAGTCCAGTGTTGCAAAATAGTCTGCCGGCGTCTCTGCCCGGCGGATCAGTTCAAAACTGCCGTCCTCTCTCAGCAAAATCTCAGCGGATTTTAATTTTCCATTATAATTATATCCCATGGCATGTCCATGGGCTCCCGTATCATGAATGACCAGAAGATCCCCGATTTCAATTTCCGGAAGCATCCGATCGATGGCAAATTTATCATTATTTTCACAGAGAGAGCCCGTAATATCGTATTTGTGATCGCAGGCAGCATCTTCTTTTCCCATCACCGTAATATGATGGTACGCTCCGTACATGGCTGGACGCATCAGATTCACCGCACAGGCATCACAGCCGATATATTCCTTATACGTATGTTTTGCATGAATTGCCTTTGTCACCAGGCAGCCGTAAGGACCCGTCATAAAACGTCCCAGCTCTGTAAATATCGCCACATCGCCCATTCCCGCCGGTGTCAGGACTTCCTCATATACTCTGCGAACTCCTTCACCGATCACACGGATATCATTCGGTTCCTGATCGGGACGATAAGGAATGCCGATTCCGCCGGAAAGATTGATAAAACAAATATCTGCCCCTGTCTCTTTCTCCAGCCTCACTGCCAGTTCAAACAAAATCTTTGCCAGCATAGGGTAATATTCATTTGTCACCGTATTGCTTGCCAAAAATGCATGAATCCCAAACCGTTTCGCCCCTTTTTCCTTTAAGATGCGAAACGCCTGAAAAAGCTGTTCCTCTGTCATGCCATACTTGGCGTCCCCGGGATTGTCCATAATATCGTTACTGATCTGGAAAAGTCCTCCCGGATTAAATCTACAGCTGATCGTCTCCGGGATATGACCGATTGCCTTCTCCAGAAACTCGATGTGCGTGATATCATCCAGATTGATCACCGCTCCCATCTGATCTGCATAGATAAACTCCTCCGCCGGTGTAGCGTTGGAGGAAAACATAACGTCTTCTCCCTCACACCCGATCCCCCGGGCAAGCATCAGCTCTGTCAGCGAAGAACAGTCACACCCACATCCATATTCCCGAAGAATCTGGATCAGACGGGGATTCGGGCAGGCTTTCACTGCAAAATACTCTTTAAACCCCGGATTCCACGAAAAAGCCTCCTTCAGCGCCTGCGCATTCTCCCGAAGCCCTTTTTCGTCATAAAGATGAAAAGGGGTTGGAAATTCGGCAATAATTTCTTCCAGTTTCTCTTTTGTGACAAATGGCTGTTTCTTCATTTTTTTCATAATCTCCTCTTTTGACCTGTTTTTTGACCTGTTATTTTACCTGAATCACCTGCATGATATTTGTCATAGCGCCCTCGCCCTTGACGATATTCGTAGCCGGATCGCCTGCTGTAAGAACTACCATATCTCCCTTTTTCACCAGTTTCTGACGTTTTACCATATACATAGAATGGGAAATAATATTTTCTGTAGAATCCTCCTCGTACCCGGTGATCGGCATAACGCCCCAGTAAATCTGCATTTTTCTTCTTGCCCAGTCATTCGGGCTCACACCATAAATCGGCACCTTCGGACGGAAATTCGAGATCAGACGAGCAGTCTGCCCGGAGATGGTAGGAGTGACGATACACGCAGCTCCCAGATTTTCCGTTGTCTGAACTGCTGCAATTCCCACGGAACTTGATACATTTTTGCTCCCCCGCAGCGCCCGATAGTCCAGATGGCTGATATAATCCAGATACGGTTCGGTGGACTGGGCAATCTGCACCATCATTTTTACTGCTTTTATGGGATATTTTCCCACTGCCGTCTCACCGGAAAGCATGATCGCATCCGTCCCGTCATAGATTGCATTGGCTACGTCCGTCACCTCTGCTCTTGTGGGACGTGGATTTCGAATCATGGAATCCAACATCTGTGTTGCAGTGATAACCGGCTTATACGCTTCGTTACATTTCTTTATGATCATTTTCTGGATATGCGGAACTTCATGCGCCGGGATCTCCACGCCCAGATCGCCCCGGGCAACCATGATCCCATCTGCCACCTTAATGATCCTGTCTATATTCTGCACACCTTCTGCATTTTCAATCTTTGCGATCACATCAATTCTGTCACCGCCGTTTTCATGAAGCAGTTCTTTGATTTCTTTCACTGCCTCACTGCCGCGAACAAAGGACGCTGCAATAAAGTCGATCCCCTGCTGGATTCCAAAAAGAATATCCTGCTTATCCTGCTCTGTAATCGCAGGAAGATTCACCTTAACATTGGGAACATTGATTCCCTTCTGCTGTCCCAGCTCTCCTCCATTTACTACACGGCAGACCACATCTGTCTCTGTCGTCTCTTCCACTGACAACTGGATCAGACCGTCATCGATCAGAATCGTATCTCCTTTATTCACATCTGTTGGAAGCCCTTCATACGTCTGGCTGCACCGTTTTTCATTTCCCACAATATTTTCCGTGGTAAGCGTAAAAACCTCGCCCTCCTGAAGAGTAACCTTTTCACCATTTTCCAGAAGACCGGTACGGATCTCAGGACCTTTCGTATCTAAAAGGATCGCTATGGGAAGCTTCAATTCCTCGCGCACTCTCTTTAAAAGATCAATTCGCTCTTTCTGCTCCTCATGCGTTCCATGAGAAAAATTAAACCGGGCAATATCCATACCTGCCTGCATCAGCTTTCTCATCATATCCTCATGATTTGTATTCGGTCCCATCGTACAGATAATTTTTGTTCGCTTCATATGTGTCCCCCTATTTTACGTGTGTATGGGTAAATAAATGATCCTGACAATATTCATAGTTGCCATTACATTTGGAACAGAACCGAAATTCCAGATGTTCTCCATCCTTCTCTGTTCTGCCGCAAATTGCACATTTATGTTTTGTTACATTTACCTGACTTTGATGAACCGCTTTCTTATACGCCTGTCTCCGGTGAATTTCCCGGGGATTATAACGGCTCATATTTCTTGTGGTAAAGAAGAATATAATAAAGTTCATCAAAGAACAGATAAGCATAACCCGTACGCCCCAGCCTGCGGTAATCATATCCCACAGCATCAGTACCACATAAGCGATTCCCAGCCATTTTACCTTCAGCGGAATGATCATCATGAATAATACCTGCATATTCGGGTAAGTGGCTGCAAACGCCAGAAAAATAGACATACTAATGTAGTATGTGCTGAATACTGTTCCCGTATAAAGCAGCAGCGTAGTTCCGCCTCCGAAAATAAAATACAGAATAAAAGATCCCACAATGCTCATAAGGATTCCTGAAAATATATAGACATTATAGCGGAACGCTCCCCAGGTGCGTTCCAGCGAACTGCCGATAGAGTAATAAAACATCAGGGTAATGATTGTAAACAGATCAAGACTTCCAGGCGGAATCAAAAGCCAGGTCACCAGCCTCCAGATCTGTCCACGAAGGATCAGAGCCGGTTCCAAAACCAGATAACTGACCACATTCGGCGCCAAAGCTGTGAGCAGATATCCCGCCGCATAGGTGATAATGATGTAGATAGACAGATTAGATATTGCATATCTGCCAAACTTTCTCTCCATTTTATCCAAAAAATTCATGTCGTCCTCCAACTATTAAAATAAATCTTTCTTTCTGAAGATCAGAGCCACCAACAAACTCAGTACCAAAGAAAAGATGATCACATACAAAAATCCCAGCGGATTATCTGCAAAGGGCATTCCCTTGGAATTCAAGTTCATACCGTAAGCGCTGAATATCATGGTAGGGATAGACATTACAATCGTAACGGTAGCCAAAAACTTCATGACGATATTCAAGTTATTGGAAATAACCGATGCAAAGGCATCCATGGTTCCGCTTAAGATACCGCTGTAAATATTCGCCATCTCGATAGCCTGCTTGTTCTCGATGATAACATCCTCCAGAAGTTCCGTATCCTCTGGATACTGCTTGATACTCTCCACCTTCAAAAGCTTCTCCAAAACCACCTCGTTAGACCGAAGGGAAGTGGTGAAATACACCAGAGATTTCTCCAACTCCAGAAGTTCAATAAGTTCCTGATTTCTCTGAGACTTGTGGAGCTTTTGTTCCACCTGATCGCTTTTCTTATCAATAATTCTCAGATAATGCAGGAACAAAGAAGCATTTCTGTACAAAATCTGCAAAATAAACCGTGTTCTCTTATAGGTAAAGAAATTTCTCACCCGACCATCCATAAAGGAACTGAGCACCGGCGTATCTTCCAGACAAACGGTAAAGATCATCTGATCGGTCACTACGATACCCATGGGAATTGTTCCATACCAGTCCTTATCATTTCGTTCCTCAATGATGGGAATATCCACCAAAATCAGGGTGTAATTATCCTCCACCTCAATACGGGAGCGCTCCTCCTCATCCAACGGCGCTCTCAGATGATCTACATCGATCCCATAGGTTTCAGCGATCTCCACCAGCTCCGTAGCAGTGGGATCAATCAGCGCGATCCAGCTTCCTTCCTGTGCTTCATTGATCTGATGTACGTTGTTGTCAATCGTTCTGAAAATTTTAATCATGTTACTGATCTCCTTTCACTGTCTGCAGCAAGCTGCGAACAGCTCAAAGTACTTCCCCGTCCCCCGCTTACTGCCTTATTTTTTGTTTTTTTCTTTCAGCTTCCTACTTCGAGGATCAGGTCCGCCTTCCATTCAATAACACTTCCTTTCATCTCTCTCTTTTGACCTCATCATCATTTTTTTATAAAAATTCATTCTCATTATAAAACCCGACCCCTTGTTTTGTCAATTTCTTTACAAACTTTCTTCCTTATTCTATAATGTAGTGATACCAGGGCAGAATTGTGAAAGTGCGCAGCACGAAACAATTCGTCAGGTATCTTTTGCCCCTAATATCATGTGATCAATATACCAACAGAACGGAGGATATTTTATGGCTGGCTCATCAATGGGAACTATTTTTAAAATTACTACCTGGGGGGAATCTCACGGCGCCGGAATCGGTGTGGTGATCGACGGGTGTCCCGCGGGACTTTCTCTCTCTGAAAAAGAAATACAATCTTTCCTGAACCGTAGAAAACCTGGGCAAAACCGTTTTTCTACCCCTCGCAAAGAGGACGATGCTGTAGAGATTTTATCCGGTGTCTTTGAAGGACGTACCACCGGAACTCCCATCTCCCTGCTGGTGCGAAATACTTCCCAGCGTTCTCAGGATTACTCGGAGATTGCTTCTTATTATCGCCCAGGTCATGCAGATTATACCTTTGACCAAAAATACGGATTCCGGGATTACCGGGGCGGCGGCCGCTCTTCTGGTCGGGAAACCATTGGTCGTGTAGCTGCCGGAGCTGTCGCTTCCCAACTGCTTTCTCAGCTAGGCATTCACATCTGCGCTTATACCTCTTCCATCGGTCCGGTGTCGATCTCTTCCTACGTTCCGGAAGAAATCACAAACAACCCACTTTGTATGCCGGATGCGGATGCCGCTAAAGAAGCAGCTCTTTATCTGGAACAATGTATGAAAGAGAAAAATTCTGCCGGAGGAATGATTGAATGCCGTATCACCGGACTTCCCGCCGGACTTGGAGAACCCGTATTTGAAAAACTGGACGCCAATCTGGCAAAAGCCATATTCTCGATCGGCGCAGTAAAAGGATTTGAGATTGGTTCCGGCATGAGTGCTGCATCCGCTTCCGGTCTTACCAACAATGACCGTTTCACCCGGCTGCCGGACGGTTCGATCGGCAAGAAAACCAACCATGCTGGAGGGATTCTGGGTGGAATCAGCGATGGAAGCGAAATCTTTTTCCGAACTGCCATTAAACCCACCCCGTCCATCGCCGCCGTACAGGAAACTGTAGACCGTGACAAAAAACCGATTTCCGTTTCCATCCATGGTCGCCATGATCCCATCATCGTTCCCCGGGCAGTGGTAGTGGTAGAATCCATGGCAGCCCTTGTTCTGGCTGACGCTCTGCTTTTGAATATGAGCGCCCGTATGGACTACCTGGAAACCATTTACAAAAAATAGATTAACGAAATCTCTTCTCAAAAACAGGGCTATCGGGAAAATAGATAGTTCCAAACAGGGGCAGATTTGAATCACACGAGTCAAATCTGCCCCTATTCCTGAAAGTGGTGCTGCTATATTATTTAAAAATGAAAATTATACACTTACATCTGTCAGTAAAATACAATTCGGCGTTTCCACCTTCATAGGTTTTCCCTTCATCACCAGTACTTTCTTTTCATAATCAATGGTGAATGTAGTTACACTGTTGGACTCGTGATTTACCACTGCAATATGCTTTCCATCCGGGAATAATGCGATATCTTTGGGATATTCTCCACTGATAGGCAGCGCAAATTCCTTTGTGAGCATTCCCGTCTCCTGATCGATAGAAAACATTGCCACGGAATTATCTCCTGCGGTGGAGGTAAACAGGTATTTTCCGTCTGGGGAGATCACGATCGCTGCGGCGCAATCATGAAGAGGGTCCAGCGCATCCGACAACGTCTCCACGGTCTGGATCAGCTCAAATTCCGGTGATTTTCCCGTATCTTTATAAGTAAATACCCCCACCAGATTTATAAGCTCAAATAATACATACGCATATCTGCCGTCTTTGCTGAATACGATCTCTCTCGGACCGGATTCTCTCTTGCAGCGAAGGATGTCCACTAATTCCAGACGATTTCTCACCGTGTTGATCCTGTAAAATTTGATCTGATCAATTCCATTATCTACAGCACATACATATTTTCCTTCCGGAGTGGTCGCCACACAACTTACATGGGGTCGAAAGTTCCGCTCTGCCACACTTCCAATTCCTTTGTGAAATACCCCGTCAAACACTCTTCCCAAACGCCCGTCCTTATGGGTATGAACTGCTGTGATCTTACCGTCATGATAGCCGCCCACGAACAAATATTTTCCACTGTTATCCACTGATAAATAGCACCCTCTCATACCATCAATATCTACTTTATTGATAGGTAAAAGGTCGCCGTCCGGCTTAATGGCAAAAACTGCTACTCCCTCGTCTGCAATGGAATACAGATATTTTCCATTTTGTGACTTCACTACATAGGAAGAATTATTTACGGGAATCACCTTTCGCTCTGAAAGTGTTCCCTCCTTCACATCCACGTCATATAAATGAATCCCGATACTGCTTCCGTGAGTATAAGTTCCCACATAGGCAACATATCTCTCATTTTCCATAATCATCCCACCCTTTCCGGCTAAATTTGTAATGCTTCTTTTTAGTTCTGACTTATCTGTTCCTCATTTTAACATATTTTTTGAAATTCTACAATTATTTCTTCCCAAACAAAAAAAAATATAATAATATAAAGATGTCAGGGGCATCCCTTGCCCTAATATGAGAACGCAGGAGTTTACCATGAATCGTATTTTAACGTACCAGATCACCAAAGAACAGGAATCAAAAGCCATCCGCGACTTTCTCGCTGGAAAAGGGTATTCCCGGCACATCCGTACCTGGATCAAGCAGCACAGTGACTCGCTTCTTTTAAATGACGCCCCCGCCCTTTCTTATCAGAAACTACAGGCTGGCGATCTGCTCACTGTTCGTCTTATCGAAGAAGAATCTTCAGAAAATATCGTGCCTGTTCCTCTTCCTCTGAATATTGTATACGAGGACGAAGACCTTTTAATTTTGAATAAAGCAGCAGATACCCCGGTTCATCCCTCCATCGGCAATTATGAAAATACCCTTGCCAACGGAGTTGCCTGGTATTATGCCTCCCAGGGAAAGCCCTTTGTTTTCCGCTGTATCAATCGTCTGGATCGCGATACCACGGGACTCTTGATTCTTGCCAAAAATATGCTAAGCGGCGCTCTCCTCTCCCAGCAGATGAAAGAACGCAAAATCCATCGAACCTATCTTGCCCTTGTAGAAGGGGAACTTTCAGAACAAGGAACCGTCTCGGCTCCTATCGCCCGCACTGCCGACTCCCTGATCACCCGTCAGGTGGACTTTGAGCGCGGCGAACACGCTGTCACCCATTATCAACGGCTAGCTTTCGCTCCTAACGGAACTTTCCCTCAGCAGGACGGCTTTCCTCCCCAGGGAATTTCTCTGGCAAAGTTACAGTTGGAAACGGGACGCACTCACCAGATTCGAGTACACATGACTTATCTCGGACATCCTCTGATCGGAGATACCCTTTACAACCCTTCCACCCAATTAATGAAACGGCAGGCGCTTCACTCTTTCTCACTGGAATTTTTTCACCCTGTTACCGGAGAAAAAATGTCCTTTACTGCCCCTTTGCCCGCAGACATGGAACGATTTTTCCCGTAACATTTCAGCCACGATAAGCACGCGGTACGACATTCAATTAAAATTTGAAAAAATCATAAAAAAGATCTATAATAATGCTATTAAATCTTAGGAGGGATGTATATGACAGTAGAAGAACTTGGAAACGTTTTAGAGATACAGGAAGAAATCCTTCAATTTTCCAGTTTTACCAACGCTGACGCCTGGGAGCTGGGTACCATGATCGTGATGGAAGCCCGAAGATTGGGCGTATCTATCACCCTGCGGATCCGCTTAAACAACGGCTATACCGTATTTCAGTACGGCATGGACGGCACCACTTTATATAATGAACAGTGGCTGACACGAAAGGAAAATACTGTGCGGGTTACCGAACAGAGCAGCCTGCGTTTTTATATGGATCTGCGCCAGTCTCAGGAAAATATGGAAGAGCGATTCCTTGATCCCAGAGAATACGCTGCATGCGGAGGCGGTTTCCCCATTCGTGTCGAAGAAGTTGGCGTAATTGGAACTATCGCTGTATCCGGTCTGGATCACGTATCCGATCATGACCTTCTAGTAAAATGCATCAGCAAATACCTGCACGTAGCGGAAGTTCCCAGAATCCGGGCGGTATAAAGCTCTTAAAATCCAGTATAACAATAACAATCGCAAAGCACACAAAAAAATGGCAGTTGTCGGAACATTTCCAACCAACTGCCATTTTCCATTTTCAACGGATAAAAAGTGATTTAACGGATTCTCTCAGGAAATCCTACTTTTTTCTGTACTTTCCGCAATGTCTTGTTAGCAAAATACTGTGCCTTTTCGCTATTATTTTTAATCACACTGTCGATATAGCTCTTATCTTTTTCCAACTCTTTGACACGATCCTGAAGTGGTTTCAATACGCTGATAACAGATTCGCCCACTGCCATCTTAAAGTCGCCATAGCCTCTTCCCTCAAACTCTCTTACAACTTCTGCCCGAGTCTTGCCGGTGCATGCGCTGTAGATATCGATCAGATTCTTGACTCCCGGCTGCTCGTCACGATAAGCCACACAGGCTTCGGAATCTGTCACCGCACGTTTGCATTTTCGCATGATGGTATCAGGATCATCCATCAGATAAATACTTCCATTCGGATTCTCATCAGACTTAGACATTTTCTTTGCCGGGTCCTGAAGGCTCATGATCTTTGCTCCCACCTTACCGATATAAGCATCTGGAATCGTAAATACATCGCCGTAAATATTATTGAAACGGGTAGCGATATCTCTTGTCAGTTCCAGATGCTGCATCTGATCGATGCCCACTGGAACCACATCCGCCTGATACAGCAGAATATCTGCCGCCATCAAAACCGGATAAGTAAACAATCCCGCATTGATGTTATCTGCATGCTTTGCAGACTTATCCTTAAACTGTGTCATACGGTTCAATTCACCCATATAAGTAAAACAGTTCAGGATCCATGCCAGCTCCGCATGACCGGATACGTGAGACTGATAATAAATACAATTTTTCTCTGGATCAAGACCTGCCGCAATATATAAAGTCAACAGCGCCCGGGCACGTTTTCTGAGCGTTGCCGGATCCTGACGCACGGTGATGGAATGCATATCTACCACGCTGTAAAAACACTCATATTCATCACTCAATGTCACCCAGTTTTTCAGCGCTCCCAGATAATTACCCAGAGTCAGATTACCGGTGGCCTGCATACCGCTGAAAAGCACTTTTTTATCATTGATCATTTCCCTTACCTCGCATATTCTGAATATTTCGGTTACTGTTCCCAGCAACACCTTTCGTTTCTTCATAGTCTAACACTATGCCGAGATAAAGTCAAACCTTTCTTATTTTGCCAGCATCAGCAGGATCTTATTACTTCTCTCAATGAATCTTGTCATTTCATCGGGGTTCAGCTGCTTATGCGCCATCATTGCCAGATCATAAAGCTGTTCGCAGATTACTGGAACATTTTCTGTATCTTCTTTGTGCTCTGCCACATATTTTACCAGTGGATGATTTGCATTCAGCACCAGCGTTGTCTGCGTATCGCCGAACATATTGGCATCCATACCGTACATCTTCATCATATCCTGCATACGGCGGCTCTCCTCAGACAGCGTCATCATAGAGGAAATATTCTCATTTTTCAGTTTCTCTACTTTCACATCCAGCTTATCCTGATGCAGAGTCTTTTTAAATACGTCTCCCAGCGTTTCTGTCAGTTCCTTCAGATCTTCTCCCTCTTCTTTGAAATTATCTGTCAGATCTGCGTCAATTCTCTGGAATTTCAATTCTTCATTTCTCTGCTCCAGATGTGTGATGAAAGCAGAATCGATATTATGTTTCAGAATTACTGCATCCATACCCTCTTCTTTGAACATATTAATGTACTGGCTCTGCTGAACCTCATCAGTCACATAGAAGATTGTAGTCTTTTCTTTCTCTTCTTTACTGTCGTCTTTCTTTTCTGCTGTCTCTTCTGTAGTTTCCTGTGCCTGCTCCGGCTCTTCCTTCTTGTTTGCCTCAATACAGTCTTTCAGAGTCAGATACTTGTTGTCCAGATTCTTAAAGAGAATATAATCATTCATCTTATCTGCAAATTTGCTGTCTTTGATGCAGCCAAATTTGATAAATGGGTTGATATCATCCCAATATTTTTCATAATCTTCTCTTGCTGTCTTACACATACCAGTGAGCTTGTCTGCAACTTTCTTGCTGATATAATCAGAAATCTTCTTTACAAATCCATCATTTTGCAGCGCGCTTCTGGATACGTTCAGCGGCAGATCCGGACAGTCGATCACACCTTTTAACAACATCAAAAATTCTGGAATAACTTCTTTGATATTATCTGCGATAAATACCTGATTGTTATACAGCTTGATCGTTCCCTCGATGGAATCATACTCTGTATTGATTTTCGGGAAATACAGAATACCTTTCAGATTAAACGGATAATCCATATTCAGATGAATCCAGAACAGAGGCTCCTTATAATCCATGAATACTTTTCTGTAGAATGCTTTGTATTCCTCATCGGTACACTCATTAGGATGTTTCATCCACAGCGGATGGATGTCGCTGAGAGATACCGGACGTTTGTTGATCTTCACACGCTCTCTCGCTGGAGAAACTTCTACAACTTCCTTCTCACCATTTTCATTCTCTTTTTCTTCTGTTTTTGCATCTTCATGAATATGCTCTACAACTACATCGTCTTCTCTCAATTCGGATTCGTCGATTGTCTCATATTCCTGCTCTGCATTTTCTTTGGAGAGGAAAATCTCTACCGGCATGAAAGAACAGTATTTTTCCAAAACCTCTCTCACTCGATATTCATTTGCAAATTCCACACTCTCTTCATTCAAAAACAGAGTGATTTCTGTACCGATGGTAGTCTTATCGCCATCCTGCATATCATACTCTGTGCCGCCGTCACATTCCCAATGTACCGGAACAGCCCCTTCTTTATAAGACAGCGTGTCAATGTGCACTTCGTCTGCTACCATAAATGCAGAATAGAATCCCAAACCAAAATGTCCAATGATCTGATCTTCGTTGGTTTTATCTTTATACTTCTCTAAAAACTGTGTTGCGCCGGAAAATGCGATCTGCGTAATATACTCTTCCACTTCGTCTGCCGTCATACCGATACCAGTATCGATAAACTTAAGGGTTTTCTTTTCTGGATTTACAATAACCTGAATCTTGTTCTTATAATTTTCCGGGAACGTATACTCTCCCATCACTTCCAATTTTTTCAGCTTCGTGATAGCGTCACAGCCATTAGAAACCAGCTCTCTCACAAAAATATCGTGGTCTGAATACAGCCATTTTTTTATAATTGGAAAAATATTGTCACTGTTAATTGATAAATTGCCATGTCTTGCTCCCATGGTCACACACACTCCTTTTTGTATTATCATCATATTCTTAAGGGATATTCCCTTCACTGAATCTTATAGTAATACGCTCCAAAAGAAATGTCAAGATAAAATTAGCACTCATTTTAAGTGAGTGCTAATAATTTGTTGTTATAAAGCTAATCCTACTCTTTTAACAGCCAGTAACAGCCGTATGCCGGAATCTGTACGCCCCTTGCTTCCATTTCTCTTCCGGTGATCAGATCCCGATACATACCGTCTTCCTCGTTGATCCAGGCAACCTTATCATATTCACTGAAATTAAACAAAGCCACCAGCTTCTCTCCGTTTTTTTCTTTTACCAGCGCCAGAATTGAATCATCCCAGGCATCTATGGTATAGCAAACGGCGTCCCCTTCAAAAACTGCATGAGCAGCTCTCAATGTTTCTAATTTATGGATTCCCTGGAAGATTTCCCGCTGAATACTTCCCTCTGTATGGCGAAGCTGCGCCTTCTCCCACTGGAACTTTCCCCGGTGAAGATAGCGGGAATCATCACATTTTTTCAGATTTTCATGGTAGGTGTAATCATTTTCCTGACCAATTTCATCGCCGCTGTAAATAACCGGGATTCCTGCCTGTGTCAGCATATATGCATGGAGCATCAGATCCAGACGCACCGCCTTTTCAAGGGCTTTTTCATCTTTTTCATAAGCTGCTTTTTCTATCCCGCACAAAGAAGCCGTTGTTCCACACTGCCGAGCATCGCCGGAGGTCGGATCTGCATTATACAGTTCCCCTCTTCCGAAAGATCCTGGGAATTTCCCTGTAAAAAAGTCACTAAGATATTTTTTATGAGCCACCTGATCGATCCCGAACTGTTTCAGCCATTCATAATCCAGCCCCCAGCCAATATCGTCGTGGCAACGGAGATAATTTAAAAATACATACTGCTTAGGCAGCCCATTTACAATATCCATCTGTCTTCTCAGAAGCCTTGCATCCCTGGTAGCTACCGTATTCCATGTCGTTGCCATTGTTGTCACATTATACAACATATGGCATTCCGGCTTCTCCACACTTCCAAAGTAAGGAACTACCTTCTCCGGTTCCATCACCACTTCTCCCAGAAGAAGTACGCCCGGACACACGATTTCACTGATCATACGCATCATACGCACAATCGTATGTACCTGAGGAAGATTCCGACAGTTTGTCCCTAACTGTTTCCATATGTAGGGAACTGCATCAATCCGTATTACATCGATTCCCTTATTGGTGAGATTCAGCATATTATAAATCATTTCATTAAATACTACAGGATTCCAATAATTCAGATCCCACTGATACGGATAAAAAGTAGTCATCACAAATTGGTTCCTGTCTGGAAGCCAGGTGAAATTTCCTGGAGCCGTAGTGGGAAATACCTGCGGAACCGTCTGCTCAAACTGCTCCGGCACATCGTAATTATCATAGAAATAATACCGATCCATATATTCTTTCTCACCAGCTCTGGCTCTCAGCGCCCACGCATGATCCTCTGACGTATGATTCATGACAAAATCCAGACACAGACTGATACCTCTTAAACGGCATTCATCTGCCAAATCCTCCAGATCCTCCATGGTTCCCAATTCCGGCTGAACCTTCCGAAAATCCGATACAGCGTAGCCCCCATCGCTTTTTCCCTCAGGAGACTCCAAAAGCGGCATAAGATGCAAATAATTCACCTTACACTCCTGAATATAATCCAGCTTTTCCTTTACTCCCTTAAGATTTCCTGCAAATGCATCCACGTACATCATCATTCCCAGAATATCATTCTTTTTATACCAGTCAGAACAAGCTTCCCGCTTCCGGTCCAGCTCCTTCAGAGCATCCTTCCTTGCTCTATACATATTTTCCAGATTCCTGCAGAGGTCTTCAAACGCCCACTGCTGCCCTGGATATAGTTCACAGTAAAGCCACTTCAATTCCTCGTAATGACGGGACATCCTGATTTCAAATACGTCTTCTCGTATTTCCTTTTTTAGAATCTGCTCTTCTTTCTTCTCGACATTTGCCCGCTCCACTCTCTGTTTTTTTAATTTTTTCTTTTTTCTTGCCTTCATGGTCCGATCCTTCCCGTGTATTTTGGATATATACTTTATGCGCAGCGAATTTCTGCTGTTCAGAAGAAAACGCTTATGCGCAATGGTACAATTCACACTACGTGTTCATTGTACCATACCCCCCAAAAAACACAAGATATTCACATCCGTTTTTCCTTCTGCTTTTCCATTTTGTTTTTCTCTAATTCTTCCAGATGATGAACTAAAGCATCTACCATGTTTCTACTCTCTTTACTCAGCTGGGCGTATCCATTTACATATTCTCTATACAGCTCCAACTTTTCTCTGTTTCCCAGATACGCTTCATATAAATATTTGTTCTTTGTCCTGCCCAGAAGGTAATCTACCGACACATCAAAATAATCCGCTATTTCCGCCAGAACACTGCTTTTGGGATCACACTTCCCATTCTCAATTTTACTGATCACATTTTGGGAGCATCCAACTTCTACAGCTAATACAGTTTGGGTAATATGTTTTTGCTCTCTCAGCTTTTTTATCCTGTTTTGCATAACTATTTCCCTATTTTCTTAAGATTTTTTTTATAAAACTTTAGTCCTTCTCAAAAACGCCTATATATAAGGTGTTTCTGGTACTTTTATCCCCTTTATTTTTAAAAAAGGGGATAAAAAGGGGACTACTATTGCAACGCCCGTAAGATGATACAATATTTTTCCCCGGAGTGCAAGCTCCGGGGATTCGTTATGCTCTCAGTGTATAATCTTTTTTGTCTAATTTGATTTCAAAAATCTTTCTATCGTTTCTTTGATATGTGCAATATACTCTTTCTTTTCTCCGTCGTAGCAATCGCAAAACTTTTTGATTTCCTCCAACCACTCCCGATTCTGTTTTTCTTTTTCGGATGTATCATTATTTTCTTCTGATATCAAACCAGCTATAATTAAATTGATTCTAAAATTATAGTCTTCATATTTAAGGGCATCCTGAATCAAGTCTATTATTTTATCCATTTTTCCTCTTTTCATTTTTATCCACGTCTCAAAGTTTCCATTTTTTATAACATCTTCTGCTTCGTTGCGAATTTGAATCGCCCTATCTTTATCGCTTGTCTGCAATAATAGATATTGCTTCCCTTTAAAATTTATATACGCTCTCCATCGTCTTTTTCCTTTGTCCCATCTTACTCCTACACGCCCTGATTCTTTTCCAGGCTCCGCGCAGCGCCTTTTCGAAGCTTTACGTTTTGATTCTTTTACTTTTTCCGGGTTTTCGCGTTTCCAACTCAGCGACTGTGCATTATCGATCTCCTTTAGATGGATCTTTGCACACTCATCACAAAACCGGTGTAAGCCTCCATTTTTAATCATTTCTTTCCCGCAAATTTCGCACTTTATAAGCGATCCGTTTGGTATTACTTTACCAGCTCTTCTTCGTTCCCTGAATTCCTTTTCTGCTTTTTTTCTTCTCCCTTCCCGGCATTCCGGGCAATACCAGGCGCGCGGTCCTCCCATAAACGTTCGCCCGCACTCACGACAAATCCGCGGAAGCATATTATTTTTTTTCATCATTCAATTTCTTTCAGATATACCCGATGCCCTTTCATATTTGCATCAAGCGCATAAAAACATGGTTTTTCATTTCCCTGCAGGACTTCATTGATTTCATAGCATTCTCCCCAAGGAGATTCCACCATCGTTTGATCCATATAATTTTTAAAGGTCTTCCATCCTTCCGGTATTTCTACCTCTATTTTGTCACTGCATACAGCCCACGCATGTTGTTCGCCGTATGTATATACACTTCTTTTTTCAGCCCCTGTCACTCCATAATTTCTATATATTGTCATCTGTTTTTTTCTTCTCCTTTCAGGCGGTGGCAAGCCCGCCTTTCTTTTTTTATGCTTTCCAAAAGTTCCTCGCTGTGAAAGTAACCGACGTTATATCGGTTGCAGGCCTTTATGCCGATAGCTTTTGCAAGGTAAGATTTTCCGGAATCTGATTCTCCGAGAATACAGACATTGTCTGCAATTCAAGATGCAAATGTGTTTTTATTTCATCTACTAAAACAACACCTTCCATATCAAATTCCGTTCGCAGTCCAGACTTTGCCTCCATTCTTATAATCAAATCATTAATAATATCAAATACTGCCGAATAACCACTAGACATTGTGTTAAAATCAAAAGGGTCTCTATCTGTCTCACAAATAGAAAACTGAAATGTTTCATCATCAAATTTTAATTGGAGATTTTTATCATTGAAAATCCTCCTTAAAATATCCTCAAATGCCTGAAACCATTTATCTATCTTTTCAGCTTTTTCCTTATTCTTTGTGAAAGCTTGAGTAGCTTTCACGTCTACAAGATATTTTGTGAATTTTGTCCCTGGATTTTCAGCAATACTATACTTATCCTGAAATTCTATTTTTTCGATATTTTTGTATTCTTCCACTTGAAATTCTCTTTCAGCTTTATAGTATGCAAAAATAAAATTTCCCTTTTGATATTTTTCTCGCAATACCATATAGGAAGTAAAGTTTGAAACAACACCTTCCAGCCAATTTTTCATTTTATCTTCTATCCACTCTAACATTTTTTTGCTTCTTGTATGGATTTTCTTCTTTTTTCTAAATCAGATATTTTCTCTGCCTGTTCAATTCTATCTATATAAAATCTCTGATCTTCCTTCATCTCATCATAGCTATCGAATTGATCTGAAAGAATATAATTAAAATGCTGTACTAGCTCTTCCAATACACTTGTTTTTCCACTTCCATTTTTACCGGTCAAAATCAAATGTTTTCTTTTATTTTTATCTAAAGGAATTGAAATATTCTCTAAATGACGAACCTTTTTTATTTCAATATTCGTCAAAAAAGTTTGTTCCATGATTCACCCTCCAATATTTTGTAATACAGTTATTTTATCATATTCGCTCTTAGAAATACACAAAAAAACCTCCCAAGGAACATTCCCTGAGAGGTTTGTAAAATCTTTTTGAAATTGTACGTTCTGAAACGTATGATTAACGTTTGCTGAACTGAGGTGCTCTACGAGCTGCCTTGAGACCGTATTTCTTACGCTCTTTCATTCTTGGGTCACGAGTCAGGTATCCAGCTTTTTTCAGAACTGGTCTGTACTCAGCGTCTGCCTGAAGCAGCGCGCGGGAAAGTCCGTGACGGATTGCTCCAGCCTGTCCTGTAAATCCACCACCGTGAACATTTACCAGAACATCAAATTTATCTGTTGTCTCTGTAGCTGTCAGTGGCTGACGTACAACTACTTTCAGAGTTTCCAGACCGAAATACTCATCAATATCTCTTTTATTGATTGTGATTTTACCAGTACCCGGTACCAGATATACTCTTGCGATAGATTTTTTTCTTCTTCCTGTTCCGTAGAATTTTGTATTAGCCAATGTTCTTTACCTCCTCATTAAAATGTTAATACTTCTGGTTTCTGAGCCTCATGAGCATGTTCAGCACCAGCGTATACGTGAAGTTTTTTAATCATCTGTCTTCCCAGAGGTCCCTTTGGCAGCATACCTTTTACTGCAAGTTCGATAACCTTCTCAGGTTTCTTAGCCATCAGCTCTCTCAGAGTTGTCTCTTTCATTCCACCAACATAGTCAGAATGATTGTAATAAATCTTCTGATCCAGTTTTTTACCTGTAACTTTAATTTTCTCAGCATTGATTACGATAACATAATCGCCTGTATCTACATGAGGAGTAAATACCGGTTTGTTTTTTCCTCTCAGTACACTTGCGATCTGAGAAGTAAGACGTCCCAGAGTACATCCTTCAGCATCTACTACATACCATTTTCTTTCAATCTTATCTGGATTAGCCATAAAACTGTTCATGGATTTCCCTCCTGTTATTTAAACTTTAACTGTAATTATCTATAATGTAAAACGCCTTTTCCGGGGCTTTTGGTAAAGACATTTTCTCACTACGTCACATTGACTAATTATATTATACTGTCCCGTGTGTGTCAACATCTTTTTTGATTTTTACGCCGATTTTATTTATGTTTTCCACTGTGTCGAAGATTTTTCAGGAACTTTTCCACATTTTCATAATCGCATCATCCACATGATGCTGAGGTCAAAAGATGCCTGACGAATTGTTTCGTGCTGCGCACTTCCACAATTCTGCCAAAAATCTATTCTTCCCACTCCGGATATTCGATTTTTACCAGTGTCAGTCCCTCCGGTCGCGCCGTCTCTCCCGCCAGTTCCCGGTTCTTTCCTTCCAGAATCGTCTGTACCTGCCCAGGCGGATAGAAGCCTCCTCCCACCCGTATCAATGTGCCGGCAATGATACGCACCATATTATACAAAAATCCATTTCCACGGATTCGGATGGTGATCACGTCTTCCTGCCGCTCCACTTGAAGGTCATAAATGGTACGCACTGTGCTCTCCACCTCCGGCTTATAGGTGGAAAAGCTTTTGAAATCATGCTCTCCCACCAGATAGTCCGCAGCTTCCTGCATTTTCTTCACATCTAAAGGATAATAGTAAAAGTAAGTATACAGCCGCCTGGTGGGATCTGGAAAACGCTGATTATAAATCTTGTATTCGTATGTTTTTACTGTCTGCTGAAATCTTGGATGAAAGTCCAGCGGAACTTCCCGGGACTCCCGAATCTTAATATCCTCGGGAAGCCGGGTATTCAAAGCATAGGAAATCCGGTCCGCCGGCATTCTGGCTTCCGTATCAAATACCGCTACATTTCCCAACGCATGGACTCCCGCATCTGTTCTGCTGGCTCCGATCGTGGTGATCTGCTCTCCCAAAAACTCAGAAAGACACCGATTCAGCACCTCCTGAACTGCCAGCCCATTGGGCTGAACCTGCCACCCACAGTAATTCGTACCATCATAAGCTACTGTTAGTTTCACTCTTTTCATACTCAGATCCCCGCTGCACGAAATACGATACTGACGCCCAGATACGCAAATACGATCAAATAAGCCAGATAATCTCTCTTCTTATAGGTGAGCGGTTTCATCTGAGTTCTTCCGTCCCCTCCATGGTAGCATCTGGCTTCCATGGCCATAGCCAGGTCATTGGCTCGTCGAAAAGCAGAGACAAACAATGGCACCAGAAGCGGCACCATACTCTTCACCTTCTGGATCAGTCCACCGCTTTCAAAATCTGCTCCTCTGGCTGTCTGCGCTTTCATGATCTTATCTGTCTCGTCCAATAAAATCGGAATAAACCGAAGGGCAATGGACATCATCATGGCAATATCATGTACCGGCACATGAAGCTTATTTAATGGCCGCAAGAGCCGCTCCAGTCCATCGGTGAGTTGATTAGGCGTAGTAGTCAGCGTCATCAGCGATGCGCCTATGATCAAAAAGACCAGACGGATGCTGATTTTCACCGCCATCTGCACTCCTTCTTTGGTGATAGTAATGATCCAAAAAGAGAAGATTGTCTCTCCGGGAGTGAAGATCATATTGAAAAACATGGTAATCACCATCAAAATCACTAAGGGCTTCAGCCCCTTCACCATAAATTTGAAAGGAACCTTGGAAAGTCCGATCAAAGCGATCAGAAAAATAGCTGCCACACCGTATCCCAGCCAGGAAGAAAACAGAAACAGCGATACAATATACACCAGAGTGCTTACGAATTTTACCCGTGGGTCCAACCTGTGAAGGATGGAATCAGCCGGATAGTACTGTCCAATGGTAATATCCCGAATCATACCGCACCTCTTTTCTCCAACGCTTCCAGAATCGTCAGTTTTGCTTCTTCTATCGTTGTTGCCGTCGTATCCACCTTAAGCCCTTTCTCCTGCAATGCATGAACAATATAAGTGATCTCAGGAGCCGCCAGTCCGATGCTTTCCAATTCTTTATAGTGAGCAAATACCTTTTTCGGAGTATCATCAAAAGCTTTTTCCCCGTGGTTCATAACAATAATCCGTTCCACATATCTAGCGATATCTTCCATACTGTGAGATACCAGAATAATGGTGATTCCCCGGGTCTTGTGAAGCAGCGCAATCTGATCCAGGATTTCATCCCTGCCCATCGGGTCCAGACCTGCCGTAGGTTCGTCCAAAATCAATACTTTTGGATTCATGGCAAGAACTCCTGCAATCGCCACCCTTCTTTTCTGTCCTCCTGACAGCTCAAAGGGTGATTTTGCATAATAACTTTCATCCAATCCCACGTGTTCCAGAGCTTCTTTTGCCCTTTTCTCACACTCTTCCTGAGTAAGATGCTGATTTTTGGGTCCGAAACATACATCCGTCAGCACATCCGTCTCAAAAAGTTGATGTTCCGGATACTGAAAGACCAGTCCCACCTGACTTCTGAGACCTCTTAATGGAAACTGTTCTGCCCAGATATCCTGTCCCTCAAAGAAAATATGACCGTCCGTGGGCTTCATAAGCCCATTAAAATGCTGAATCAGCGTAGATTTTCCGCTTCCCGTATGACCGATGATCCCTACAAACTGTCCCTGGGGAATATTCAGGTTAATATCCTTCAGCGCATGCATTTCATAAGCCGTTCCCGGATTATATACATAAGAAATATGTTCCAGTTCCAGAGATTTTTTCTCTTCTCTCTCCGGCGCTTTTTCTCCGGCGAAAGCGACTGATTCTATCTTAGTTCTCCACTCTGCCGGCGCTGTCACTTCTTTTTGTTCCAGCGCATGAACCAGTTCTTCTATGGTAAGAATCCCATCCGGTATCTTTACCCCTGCCTGTTTCAGTTCATAAGCCAGTAGTGTCACCTGCGGCACGTCCAACCGATATTTTTTCAGTTGCGCAACCTTTGAGAAAATTTCTCGCGGTTCGCCATGCATGACGATTTTTCCTTTGTCCATCACATAGACATCATCCGCCCAGATTACTTCTTCCATATAATGAGTGATCAGGATAACCGTCACATTTTCTTTTTGATTTAACTCCCGTACAGAACGCAGAACTTCTTTTCTTCCATTGGGGTCCAGCATAGCGGTGGGCTCGTCCAGAACAATACATTTGGGATGCATCGCCATCACTCCAGCGATAGCTACCCTCTGTTTCTGTCCTCCGGACAGCTTATTGGGCGAATGATGGCGGTAAGCGGTCATGCCTACCGCTTCCAGACTTTCATCCACCCGTTTCCAGATATCTTCCGTTGGCACTCCCAGATTTTCCGGTCCAAATCCTACGTCCTCTTCCACAACCGTACCTATGATCTGATTGTCCGGATTCTGAAAAACCATTCCGGCTTTCTGTCGGATTTCCCAGATATCTTTCTGAGAAGAGGTATCCATCTGGTCCACCCACAACGTTCCCTCGGTAGGCACCAAAAGACCGTTGATATGCTTTGCCAACGTGGATTTTCCGCTTCCATTGTGTCCTAGAATAGCGATAAACTGTCCTTCCTGAATGTCCAGATCCACCTGGTCAATCGCGCGGTTTACCTCCGGTTCTTCTCCCTCTTCTCCGTATCTCAGATAATCAAAAGCCAGCTTCGCAGCTTTTATAATTCCCATTAGTCCCTCTCTCCTTCGGCTTCCTCTGCCATTCCGGTAAGCGCATCAATCAGTTCCCAGATTTCTTCCCTTCCCTGTTTCGTCTGAGCTGAAAATGGAATAATCTGTGTACCTGGAACCACCTGCAGACCCTGGCGAATCAATTTCAACTGTTTCTGGATCTGACTTCTCTTAATCTTGTCCAGCTTTGTTGCAATAATCACCGGCTCATAACCGTGATCCAAAATCCACTGATACATGATCTTATCATTGTTTGACGGTTCATGACGGATATCAATAAGAAGAAATACACAGCGGATTTCCTGTGACTGATGCAGATAATCTTCGATCATCTTGCCCCATTTTGCCTTGATTTCTTCCGATGCCCGGGCATAACCGTATCCCGGAAGATCCACAAGATAAATCTCTTCATTGACATTATAAAAGTTGATTGTCTGTGTCTTTCCCGGCGCAGCGCTGGTACGGGCAAGAGATTTTCTGTTCATCAAAACGTTGATCAGGGAAGATTTTCCCACATTGGACTTTCCTGCGAATGCCACCTCCGGTCTGCCGGTAGAAGGAAGGGTACTGGTAATTCCACACACAATATCCAAAGAAACATTTTTTATAACCATTTTCTATTCTCCTATTCTGCCAGAGCTTCTTCCAGTACATCCTCCATCTTATCCACAAAGACGATCTGAAGTCCCTCTTTGATCTCTGTATCGATTTCTTCCACATCCGGCTGATTCTGAACCGGCACTAATACTTTCGTAATTCCTGCCGCTTTCGCTGCCAGAAGTTTTTCTTTCAGTCCTCCGATAGGCAAAACTCTTCCCCGCAGAGTGATTTCACCCGTCATGGCAAGATTGGCTTTCACCGCTCTTCCTGTAATGGCAGACAGCATTGCCGTCGCCATCGTAATTCCCGCGGACGGACCGTCCTTCGGAACAGCTCCTTCCGGAATATGAATATGAAGATCATTTTTATTGAAAAATTCTGCGTCAATGCCATACGTTTCGGCCACGGAACGAATATAACTGATTCCCGCCTGCGCGGATTCCTTCATCACATCTCCCAACTGACCGGTCAGAAGAAATTCTCCCTTGCCCGGCATACGGTTCACTTCAATCTGCAGGGTATCGCCTCCCACGCTGGTCCATGCCAGCCCGCGGACAATACCCACCTCATCTTTTTCGTTCACCTTCCGGTAATTGTAGCGGGATTTCCCAAGAAATTCTTCCAGATTTTCCCCGGTCACTTCCACAAGACTCTGCTTATCCTGCAGAATTTTCCGGGCTGCTTTCCGACAAATTTCACCGAATTTTCTTTCCAGATTGCGGACTCCCGCCTCTTTTGTGTAGCCGCTGATGATCCCTTTTACCGCTTCCTCTGTAATAGTGAGCTGCTTCTCCTTCAGACCATTTGCTTTAATCTGTTTCGGGATCAGATGTTCCCTCGCAATATGTTCTTTTTCATTTTCCGTGTAACTGGAGATCTCAATCACTTCCATACGATCCAAAAGAGGACGGGGAATCGCCTGCGGATCATTGGCAGTAGCAATAAACAACACCTCGGAAAGATCAATCGGAAGCTCCACATAGTGATCGGCAAATTTATTATTCTGTTCAGAATCCAGCACTTCCAGAAGAGCAGAAGAGGTATCTCCCTTATAATCGCTGCTCACCTTATCAATCTCATCTAGCAGCATCAGCGGATTCTTTACACCCGCCTGTATAAGTCCGGAAGCAATTCTTCCCGGCATCGCTCCCACATACGTTCTGCGATGACCGCGAATTTCTGCTTCATCCCGCACACCGCCCAGACAGATACGTACATATTTTTTGTTCAGAGCGCGCGCCACGGAACGGGCAATCGACGTTTTTCCTGTTCCCGGAGGTCCCACAAGACAGAGAATCGGACTGCTTCCCTTCTTTGTAAGGGTTCGAACCGCCAGATATTCCAGCACTCTTTCCTTCACTTTTTCCAGACCGTAATGATCCGCCTCCAGAACTTTTTTTGCATTATTCAGATTATTATTATCCCGGGAAGATTTATCCCACGGCAATTTAAGCAGTGTTTCAATATATCCCCGAACCACACTGCTCTCGGAATTATTCATCCCCAGACCTTTAAAACGCTTGATTTCTTTATAAATCTTTTCCTTAATCTCTTTTGGCGCTTTCAGTTCTTCCGCCTGCTGCTGAAAATGATCCGCATCCGATATCGTATCATCTTCTCCCAGCTCTTCCCGGATCAGTTTTAACTGTTCCCGCAAGATATATTCTCTCTGATTCTTATCAATCCGTTCTTTTACCTTGGACTGGATTTCCATACGAAGCTGCATCACTTCAATCTCATTGCTCATGATCACACCCAGAAGTTCATACCGCTCCTCCAGAGCTACCGCTTCCAGAAGCTGCTGTCTCTGCTCATAATCCAGCGGAAGATTAATGCAAATCTGATCTACCAGCCGTTCTACATCTTCGATATCCAGAATCTGCCCGATCAATTCTTTGCTAATCTTGGGATTTTCCTTGCAGTATGCCATGAAAATTTCTTTCATACTGCGCAGCATAGCCTCTTTCACATTGCCGGACAGCGTCTTTTCTTCCTCTTCAAATCCGGCAATTTCTGCTTCCAGATAAGAAAGATCTTCTTCCATGCCCACGAGTTCTGCCCGTTCTACGCCCTCTACCAGCACCCGGAGAGCTTCCTTCGGCATCTTGACCACCTGCTTCACCACTGCCACGGTACCCACTTTATACAGGTCAGCCATTCCCGGATTTTCTATCTGGGGATCTTTCTGGGTTACCAGAAAAATCTTCTGATCCTGGGTCATAGCTTCTTCCACTGCCTTTATGGATTTTGGTCTGCTGATGTCAAAATGCACGATCATATCCGGAAGAATCGTTGTTCCCCGAAGCGCGATCGCCGGCATTACTTTTATCAAATTGTCCATCTAATTCCTCCACATCAGGCGGTTTCAGGTCTTCCCGCTCTTTTCGCTGATGCTCTTCTCTTGGAGACTTTCACCTCTCCGTGAATCAGTTTGGGACCTTTTACCCCTTTTACCGCCTCTTTTGTAATAATACACTTCTGGATCGTCTTGTCGGAAGGGGATTCATACATCACGTCATTCATGGTCTTTTCAATGACGGAACGAAGTCCTCTGGCTCCCGTCTTGCGATCCATTGCCACTTTCGCCACTTCCTGCAGCGCTTCCTCTTCAAATTCCAGTTCCACACCGTCCATATCCATAAGCGCCTGATACTGTTTTACCAGAGAATTTCTCGGCTCTTTTAAAATACGCACCAACGCCTCTTCATTCAGAGCGTCCAGAGATACCACTACCGGCACACGACCGATAAACTCAGGAATCAGACCAAACTTAATGAAATCCTGTGGCATTACCTCTTTTAAAATCTCTCCCACATTTTTCTCATGCTTCATGCCAAGAGAACCATTAAATCCAATGGATTTTGTATCCATACGGGTTTCGATGATTTTTTCCAGCCCTTCAAAAGCTCCGCCGCAGATAAATAAAATATCTGTCGTGTCGATCTGGATAAATTCCTGATGGGGATGCTTTCTGCCACCCTGCGGCGGAACAGACGCAACCGTACCCTCCAGAATTTTCAACAACGCCTGCTGTACGCCCTCTCCAGACACATCCCGGGTAATAGACGCATTTTCAGACTTTCTGGTAATTTTATCAATTTCATCGATATAAATAATTCCATGCTGCGCCCGTTCGATATCGTAATCTGCCGCCTGAATGATCTTCAGCAGAATATTTTCCACATCTTCTCCCACATAGCCTGCCTCTGTCAGCGTGGTAGCGTCAGCAATGGCAAACGGTACGTTTAACATTCTCGCCAGATTCTGCGCCAGAAATGTTTTTCCGGAACCTGTAGGTCCCAACATGAGGATATTGCTTTTCTGCAATTCTACCTTACTGGTTCCCGCGGAAAGAATTCTCTTATAATGATTATATACAGCTACAGAAAGAACCTTTTTTGCATCCTCCTGTCCAACCACATATTCATCCAGAAATTCTTTCATCTCTTTGGGGGTCATCAGATTGATATCGCTGCCCTCAGGATATTCTCCTGAAAATTCTTCATTGATGATCTCGGAACATATCTCCACACATTCATCACAAATATACGCTCCCCCCGGGCCTGCGATCAGTTTCCGAACCTGTTCTTCCGGTTTTCCGCAAAAAGAACAGTGAACCTTTGGCTCTCCATTTTTTATCGCCATTTTGGTATTCCCTTTCATTCTTTCTAATTTTATAAGAGGGTGCTGCCCCAGGCAGCCCCCTCTTATTCTGCTTTTCCTTATCTGTTGGTAATCACACTGTCGATCAAACCATATGCTTTCGCCTCTTCTGCAGTCATATAGTTATCACGTTCTGTATCCAGTGCTATTTTGTCCAGCGGCTGACCGGTATTTGCTGCCAGAATCGTATTCAGTCTGTGTTTTGTCTTCAAAATCTGATCTGCCACAATCTGAATCTCCGTAGCCTGTCCTCTTGCGCCGCCGGATGGCTGATGTATCATAATCTCGGCATTCGGCAGGGCGAGACGTTTGCCTTTTGTTCCTCCTGCCAGCAGGAAAGCTCCCATGCTGGCTGCCAGACCCATACAAATCGTAGATACATCACATTTTACATACTGCATGGTATCATAAATCGCCATACCTGCAGTCACAGATCCTCCCGGGCTGTTAATATACAGCTGGATATCTTTTCCCGGATCCTCTGATTCCAGAAACAGAAGCTGCGCAACAATGAGATTTGCGCTCACATCGTTCACTTCTTCTCCCAGAAAAATGATACGATCCTTCAGCAGACGGGAGTAAATATCATAATTTCTTTCTCCTCTGCTGGTCTGTTCAATGACATAAGGTACTAAACTCATAATCAAGCCTTCCTTCTATGAAAATCACAATCTCTTATTCTTCTGTTTTCTCAACTTCTTTTGCTGCTTCTGCGATCAGAGTAACTGCTTCCTGAACTGCCATATCTGCTTTCATCTGCTCTTTCTCTGCGTCCCCCAGCATAGATTTCAGTTTTTCAACTTCCATCTTGTACATTTCTGCCATCTTAGCGATTTCTTCATCTACTTTTTCATCAGCAATCTGAATATTCTCAGCTTCTGCGATCTTCTCCAGAACCAGTCTGCTCTGGATTCTCTGCATAGCCTGCGGTTTCATCTGCTCCTGTAAGGATGCAGGTGTGGAACCTGTAAACTGCAGATACTGCTCCATGGTCAGACCCTGAGACTGAATTCTTCTTGCGAAGTCTTCGATCATCTGATTTACCTGTGTATTCAGCATAGCGTCCGGAATCTCCATCTGAGCGTTTTCTACTGCTGCTGCAACTGCTGCATCTTCTTTTGCACGTTTTGCAGCGTCTGCTTTCTTCTCTTCCAGATTCTTTTTGATGTCTGCTTTGTACTCTTCCAGAGTATCGAATTCAGAAACATCTTTTGCGAACTCGTCATCCAGTTCAGGCAGTTCTTTCACTTCGATTTTCTTTACTGTGCATTTGAATACTGCTGCTTTTCCAGCCAGTTCTTTTGCCTGATACTCTTCCGGGAAAGTAACATTTACTTCTGTCTCTTTTCCGATTTCAGCGCCAACCAGCTGCTCTTCAAATCCAGGAATGAATGCTCCGGAACCGATAGTCAGAGGATAATCTGTTCCTTTTCCACCCTCGAAAGCTTCTCCATCAACAAATCCCTCAAAATCCAGAGTTACTTTGTCGCCATCTGCAACAGCTCTGTCATCTACATCGATCGTTCTGGAATTATTTTCCTGCTCTCTTTTCAGTTCGCCTGCGATCTCTTCTTCTGTTACTTCCAGATCACTCTTCGGAACTTCTACTCCTTTGTACTCACCCAGAGTTACTTCCGGTTTCAGAGCAACCTCTGCTGTGAAAATAAATGCTTTGCCTTTTTCTAACTGAACCACATCGATAGAAGGCTGAGAAACGATTGTCTCCTCACACTCATCGACTGCTTTGGAATATGCTTCCGGAATCAGTGCATTTGCTGCATCTTCATAGAAAATACCTGCTCCGTACATTTTTTCGATCATAGCTCTCGGAGCTTTTCCTTTACGGAATCCCGGGATATTAATTCTGTTTTTCTGTTTCAGGTATGCTCCCTGAATTGCTTTTTCCAAATCTTCTGCGGAAACTTCGATTGTAAGTTTCGCCATGTTCTTCTCCAGCTTTTCTACTGTTACGCTCATTGCTGTAGTTCCTCCTTTATTCTATGGAAATTCGTCCGGCGTCTTCTGACTCCGACATTTTCTCATTCATGTATAGGTGATTACACTCTTCCATACTCATACATCTAAGGAGTATAACACAAGCCCCTCAAAAACGCCAGCATTTTTTTCTCAGAAAAGCCTATAAATAATGGATTTTTTAATTTCTTCAGCCTTTTCTTTATTTTGAAGTTGTTCGATCAAAGATAAAGAAAAGTCTATTGCCGTTCCCATGCCCCTGCTGGTGGTAATATTTCCGTCAACAGCCACCGGACCGGAGCCTTCCACAGCGCCTGTAAGTCCTTCTTCCATACCGGAATAACATACCGCTGTTTTTCCCTGAAGGAAGCCCAAACCGCCAAACACTGTGGGCGCCGCACAAATCGCCGCCATCATTTTATGATCTTCATTCCATTTTCTCAAAAGCTGGGTAAGACCTTCATGTTCTTTCAGGTGCAAGGTACCCGGCATTCCCCCCGGAAGAACCAGCAATTTTCCTTCTGAAAAATCAACCTCTTCAAAAAGAGCATCTGCCTGTACCTGAATGTTGTGAGAGCCTGTGATATTTTTTCTACCCATGATAGAAACTGTGACCACCTCTTCCTGGGCTCTTCTCAGAAGATCTACCACGGTAAGTCCTTCTATCTCTTCAAAACCATCTGCTAAAAAAACATATACCTTACTCATATATAAATTTCCTTTCCTAAACTTCTCTTGCTTTGATAATACAAGCCTTTGCCGCTTCAAATACTGCGCTTCTCAATCCCTTCTCCTCCAGTATCCTTACCGCCTCTATCGTTGTTCCCTTCGGAGAACATACCATATCTTTCAGCTCTCCCGGATGCTTTCCTGTTTCTAACACCATTTTGGCGCTTCCCAAAACTGCCTGTGCTGCAAACCGATACGCCTGCGCTCTTGGCATACCTTCCGAAACTCCTGCATCCGCCAAAGCTTCAATAAACATGAAAACATAGGCGGGAGAACTTCCGCTTACCCCCACAAACACATCGATCATCGGTTCTGTAACAAGTTCTGTTTTCCCAAATCCCGAGAAAATTTCACACACTTTATCCGTATCTTCCTGGGTTGCTCCCGGTCCCGGACAGATACAACTGATTCCCTCACCTACCAAAGCCGGCGTATTAGGCATAGTTCGGACAATTTTCATCGGTCTTCCAAACTGCTCTTCTAACCATTCTAACGTTTTTCCCGGTGTAATGGACACGATTACGGTATCTTCTTTTACATCCTCCTGAATCTGGGCGATAACTTCCTGATAATAAAACGGTTTAATTGCCAAAATAAGTACATCTGCAAAAGAAGCTACTTCCTTATTGGAAGCGGTCAGACGGATTCCCAGGTTCTTTGCTGCTCTTTCTCTGCTTGCCTCTGTCTTTGCTGATGCTAGAATATCCTGTGGGGCTACTACCTGATTTCTTATGATGCCTCCTATCATAGCCGAAGCCATATTGCCACATCCAATAAACCCTACTTTCATAACTTAATCCTCCCGTTACATATATTTTCTATCTGTGCCGAGCTATCATCCTATGATGCGCTTCTGCCTATTGGATATTCTAACATACTGATTTCATAAAGTAAATCGACACCTTTTTAAAACCACAACGGATTCGTCCATGCTGTTCTTCCATACCGATCAATACATTCCACTCTCACATAAGTTTCATCTCCCCGTAGTTCATGTAACCCGTTGTTTAAAAGACCATTATGACTAAGTATAGTTTCACTGCCAGCCAACATTCCTCCAGCAATAAAATTAATCCGTTCTACTCCGGAACACTCCACAAATATTTTTCCGTCCTCTATTCCCCATTGTTCAATATGTGGTCCTCCCGAAAAATAATAATCTCCCGCCAACAAATGATTTACAATGGATTCATGAGATAATTCCTTAGATTTCACCATCACATAACCACCCAGGCTATCAAAAAATTTTCCCGGATTATGATTATCATCTGAAGCAAATCCCATAATCTTTGTTCCTTTTCTTAACATCTGTTCCCAAAATACAGTATCATATCCTTCTCCACACTCTATCTGTGTCCCATAATTATATATCTCCATTGCCCAGATTCCAGTAAGCTTTTCTACCTCTTGCAGTTCCACTCGTGACCAGATAGGATGATTATATGTGGTAAAACATCCCTTTTCTCTCAACCAGTCAGAAAGTTTCTGAGCAGCCATAAGCCCGTCCCAAGTTCCCACATAAACCGGCGGCTGTAGCTTTTCGCCATGAGCAAACACTTTTTCTCCCGCCTGCTTCTGCATCCATTCATTTCCTAGAATCCCGTGAATATGATGGGTTTTAATTACTCCTTTTTTCTCAGGATCCACCAGATATGCAGATGCCTCCACACCGGGAAGAAGAATAAAATCTTCACAATCAAATTTTTCTCTCAAATCTGTAAAAAAATCATGTTCACTGAAACAAAGAAAATGGTAACCATGATTTTTGTATAATTTTACAGCTTCTTCCGGTTTTAACCTTCCATCCGAATTTGTGGTATGAGAATGCAGATTTCCTTTATACCACTGCCCCTCTTCACTGAACATACACTTTCTCATATAGCATCCTCCACTTCCAAGCAATTTCTTTTTTCCACAGACATCCATACCGAAGTGCCTTCCTCAAATACGGAAAAACTTCTAAACAAAGTATCTGCTGATACAAGTACCCCGTTTACATCCACTCTGTACCGAAGAACATTTCCTCTGGGAATACTCTCCACCACAGTTCCCTGGTATTCATAACAATTTTCTCTGTTATATTTTTCTTTTCTTATAGAAATTGTTTCCGGACGAATCACTATTGCATGACTTTTTTCATATTCTTCTCCCGTCACAGTTGCAAACTCCGCCGGTGTAAATACATTATAATTTCCAATAAATCCAGCTGCAAATTTTGTTTTCGGATCCGTATAAACATCTATAGGAGTACCAAGCTGTTCAATTTTTCCTTCATTCAGCAAACAGATTCTATCTGACATTATCATAGCTTCATCCTGATCATGCGTCACAAAAATTGTAGTTATATTTAATTCCTTTTGAATCCTTCGGATTTCTATCTGAAGATTTTTTCTCAATTTTGCATCAATTGCGCTTAATGGTTCATCCAACAGCAATACCTTAGGTTTTGTAACAATCGCTCTGGCCAATGCTACTCTCTGCTGCTGTCCGCCGGAAAGCTGAGAAGGATAAGCTCTCGCCTTTTCCTTTAATCCCACCAAATCCAAAATGTGTCCTACCTCTTTTTTTATCTCTTCTTTTCCCATTTTTTTAATTTTCAAACCAAAAGCCAGGTTCTGTTCCACTGTCATATTAGGAAACAAACTATACTGTTGAAAGACCATTCCAATCTGGCGGAGTCTGGCATCTACATTCGTAATATCTTTTCCTTCCAACAGAATCTTCCCTTCCTGTACTTCTTCTAATCCGGCCAGGCAACGCAGCAAGGTACTTTTTCCACATCCGGAAGGCCCCAGAAGCGTAAGAAGTTCTCCTTTTTCCACCTCCAGATCAATCCCTTTCAGTACATGATTTTTTCCAAATGATTTATTAATATTTTCAAATGTTATATAAGCCATTATGACTTTTCCCTCCCATTTCTGTTGTTTTTACGATTCACAAAATAGTTAATTGTACCGGTAATAATCAGAAGAATTACTACTGCAGCACTCAATGCCTGCGTATCCGTTGCTCTGTTTCTGTATAAATAGGACTGAGCCGTTTCAAATTGAGAAGATGCAATAATTTTGATAATTGCAAAATCCCCAAACAGTCCTGCAAAACTCATCAACGCTGACGAAGCAATCCCCGGAAGAATTGCAGGTATTACAATTGTTAAATAGCTGTGAATTTTCCGATATCCCAACATTTCTGCCGCTTCCAATAATGCAGAAGTATTTACTGCATATAAACTGTTTCGTATTCCCTGATAGGTGACAGGTAAAATAAAAACACAGTAAATTAGTGCCAACATTACGATACGATTAGCCAGAATCGTATCTGTACCGGAATAAGTTCCCAATACGGAAGTAGCCAGAATAATCCCATTGATCGTAGTAGGAATCAGACAGAAAATCTGTATGACTTTCTCCATTTTAGGCATATACACAATCACCACGTAGAGTGCCAGCAATACACTAATATTGGTAATCAATACCGGAACAGCAGAAATTACCATTCCTCTTAAAACCCCCATAAGAAACTGTGGATTTGTTATGGTTTTTATATAGTATTTAATTGTAAATCCGTCGGGAAGCAGTGTTACCCATCTTTCCGAAAATGAATAGATTAAAGTGACAATCAAAGGTAACATCAAAAAGACAGCCACTATAAATTTAAGCGCTATGAAACTTTTTCTATTTCTGTTCATTTTGTCATTCCCTTCTCAAAATATTTTTTAATCATATTAGTAATCCCTATTTGCAGTAACACGATTCCCAGCAAAATAATAGAAAGGGCACTTCCCATTCCCGGTCTCTGCCGCACATCTCCCACAAACATATCCACAATTTTAACCGGTAACAAAGAAATACTGTTATTTACCAGGAGATACGGAGTCGCATATGTAGCGATAGCATTAGAAAACAGCATATTAAATGTTCCCAAAATTCCCGGCATCATTACAGGAATTCCGACCTGAAACCAAAAACGAATACTTCCTGCATTCATCAGTCGAGCTGCTTCCTTCCATTCTCTTTTTACCTTTTCAAAAGCAGGGAGTAAAAGCAATGTCCCCATAGGAATCTGAAAATACACATAAATAATGAACATTCCCTTCATGGAATATAAATTATAAGAAGACAACGGCGAAAATCCCAGCTTCTGTCCCAACAAAACAAATACGCCGGCGGTTCCTAACATGGTAATAAAAGCAATCGTCAAAGGGACACCGGAAAAAGTAGATGTCAGATTAAGCAGTGATAAATACCAGGTTCTCTTCTTGCCGGTATCTCTGCTTAACGCCATAGCTAGAAAAAAATCCAAAACCAATCCCACAGTTGCTGATAACATTGTTACCCATAAACTATTTTTAATCGCCACAAGATAAATGGGTTTTTCAAAAATCTGTGCAAAATTCTCAAATGTCACTTGTCCCTGATCTATAAAACTTTTAAAAATCATACTGATCAGAGGCACACACTCAAATAAGACAATAATAAAGGCAAAAGGCAGAAAAAGTGCCATTCTGCCTCCTGTTTTTTTCCAATTTTTCATTTTTTTACTCCTTATACTTAATTCATCAATGGAATAATTTCTTCTTCCCAACGAGATGCAATTTCTGTACAGGCTTCCGTAACTGCATCGTTGTCAGTCATAGGAATCGTATCTGTATATTCCGCATCATCAATCATCTTTGCCTGTAATTCCTCCGGAAGTTCCACATCTGAACGAATAGGACGAGCATATCCTTTTGCCCGATCAATCTGTCCTTCATCACTTAACAGATATTCTACAGCCAAAGCTGCTGAATATGGATGAGGCGCATATTTATTAATCACAAGACAATATCCGGACTGAATAGCTCCGTCTTTCATAACATGACAATCAATACTTGCTTCCGGTACGGTTTCCAATGTCAGATCCCGATACTGCAAAGTCAGATAATCCCATGTCAAAAGCACATCAATCTCATTTCGCTCCATTCTCTCCTGACTATATGCTCCTGCATCCAGTCTTCCTTCTTTTGCCAATTTTTCAAAAAATTCAAAAGCCGGATCCAGATTGTCAAGATCTCCGCCCAAAGCATATGCGCAGGATAATACTGCCATTTGAGAAGATGCTCCTCGAACAACATCTCCTATTGTTACTGTACAATCACTGTCTGCCAATGCTTTCCAGGAATCAATCGTCTCATCTACATTTTTATTATTTTGCATACAGCTCATAGTCCCCAGATAAGTAATTACCCAATTTCCATCGGGATCTTTTGCCCAATCCGGAATAGAATCCCAGGTAGATGCTTTATACGGCTGAACTACGTCCATCTCCATTGCTGTCGGTCCGAAAGCCTGTCCTACATCTCCCATATCCTTTGTAGGAGCATCCTTTTCCGTATCGAAAGTTGACAACTCTTCTGCTGAACTCATATCTGTATCTTCATGAGCAATTCCATATTTCTCTGTAAATGCTTCCCAGCTTCCTTTCCAGTTTGCCCAGTCAGCAGGCATTCCTACAGAAGCAATTTCTCCTTCTTCTTTTGCTTTCTCAATAATCTCATCAAGAGATACCTCTCTTAAATCCACGGACTCTGCCGCTTCTTTTGCACCACATCCAGTCATTACCATTGCTGCTGCACAAAACCCTGCTGCTACTTGTAACATTCTTTTTTTCATCACTTTTTTCTCCTCTCATACTGTTCAACAGCTATGATTCTATCATTGGGATTTTTCTGCAACTATCCTATTTACGTAAAGTTTGTTTAGAAATCTGTAAAATACTTCTTTCCAATGTTAAATTTTATATAGATTCATTTTCTATATACATTCAGATTTTTTCTGCTATACTGTAAAGAAAAAGGAGGTGGCTGTTTTGCTGACCTGTGATTACAAAATCATTTCCATTGATGGAGATTATGCCCATTTGCAGAGAACAGATTTACCGGAAGAAGAACCAAAACTCGTCGCCCGTGCCCTTCTTCCACCGGAAATATTTGAAGGCTGTATGGTTCATTATGAAATGATGCAGTATGAAATGAAATAAGAAGAGGGTGTCAAAAGCCATGTAATACTTTTGACACCCTCTTCTTATTTCTACTTCTCGTCTATTGCTTTTTTTGCAAATTCTGTGGTCACCAATTTGTCATATTCTGCCCGATTTTCCAGTTCCCCTGCCTCTTCCAGAATATCCTGAAGCAGTTCAAAACTATCTTTTTCAAATATCAGATTTTCTTTCCATGTATTCTGCTCCTGGTAACGTCTCACAATCGTAGTGATGGTATCCAGATCATTTTCCTTAAATTGCGGCTGAATCACCTTGGCAATTTCTTCCGGAGTATGAGAATTTACATACAAAACACCTTTTTGAAGAGCGTTTGTAAATTTCTGAATAACCTGAGGATTTTTCTCAAGATAACTGGTTTTCGCACTGTAAGATGTGTACGGAACGTAGCCGGAATCCACCCCCAGAGATGCCACCACGTAACCATCCCCCTCTTTTTCCAAGGCAGTAGCTGAAGGTTCAAACTCTACTGTAAAATATTAATTACTACACCATTTATCAAAACGGTGTAACCAGCATCTAAAATACTTCATAATTTACTTTATCATAAATTATACTCTCTGCAAATAATCTTCTGAGATATATCCCTCGTATTTCCCAGCGATTCTGATTTTATACCAAGCTCCCTCCTTGCCAAGGACATCCACCATGACTGGAGTCTGGCTTTCAGTACTTTTTCCTGATACTCCAATTCTTTTTCTTTGTCAGATGCGTATTTGATTCTTTGAATATTTACATATTCTCTAATTGTCTGGTCTTTCAATTCTTTTTCTGTCATTTCTCTATTTTCCTCCATTCCGTTGTCTCCTTTCCGTTAAGCCTTGCCTTTCTTAACTGTCTTTATTATACTATATAGTGCGCTATATGTCAACATCATTAGTGCGCTAATTTAATATTTTTTCTGTTTTTTCTTGGATTGCATCCATATAAAACTGCCTCATGCTCGGATATCCTGCTTGCTTTGCCGCTTCTTCGTACTTTTCATATTCTTCCATCTGCACACGGAAGCGGACTTCTTTTAACTTCTTTAGGTATTTCATTGTATATTCTTTTTGTTTCTGATCGTATGCCATTTTTTCACCTTCCTTCTTAGTAATATTATAACCATCGTTTTTATAGTGCGCTATATGCATAATACACAAAATTAGTGCGCTAATTTTATTTATTATGCCCATTGATATATAGTGCGCTATGTTTTATAATACAACTATAAGTTAAGGCAGACGCCATCAGAGGAGGTAAAAGAACATGAGAGGAACCGATAAACAAAAAGCATTCGCTGAAAAATTAATGTTAAAAATGAATGAAGAATTTGATTCTTTAATCAAAATCTGTCCAGAACAATATAAAGAAATGTGGATAGATGTTAAAGACGGTTGGAACAAAGAAATGAATAACGCTTACGCTGGTGATGTAATCGATGCCTTAATAAATATCAATGAGACAGGAAAAGAATATTACAAAAACATTTATAGTCGCATGATGTTTAGTGGAAGTCCCCTTGATAAAAGCATCAAAAAAAATGTTTATAATAAATAATGGAGGAACCAGACATGGAAACATTAAAAGATTGGATAATTAAAAACTTTTTTTACAACTGTGACCCTTACAAATTCGAAAATGAAGCAGGAAAAAAACTGAAAATCAAATACGAAGATTATGAAAAATACGTGGTTGTTAAAACCATCAAATTGGAATATGAATTACTTATAATTGTTAAAGAAAAATAAGGCTGACTTTCTATCACCCCAAAGCTTACGCTCTGGGGTGTTTTCTTATACTCTTTGCAGGTAATCTTCTGAGATATATCCCTCGTATTTCCCAGCAATCCGGATCTTATACCAGGCCCCTTCCTTGCCTAGAACATCCACCAGATTGCCCTTGTTGAGCTTAGGCCATCCTGAGATATTTCCGTAGCCTTTCCCGGGACCTTTCCGGATATTTACGCTATTGCCGGTACATTTGCCAACATAAGGATATGCTTCTCCTCCTTTGCTGTAAACTGCTTTTCCATTCCAGTCAAAGACAGTGTATCCTGCCGGACAGGCTTTCTTGGCATTATTCAGATTTTTATATGCTCCGATCTGACTGCCGGCATCCTTCCAGGTCTTCCGGATCCGGTACCACCGTTCTGTTGGTTTCGCCGGCGGAACTTCTGTGCCTCTTACCTTTGCTTTAAAATCCTCCCACGTCCAGGTGCCCCGGTAACGGTTGTTGTGGACATACGGCGCAGGACAGGTTTTATTTACGATATCATAATGCCGTAAGACGTTTTCTTCCGGAATCCCCAATTTATCCATAAGGTATCGCACCAGCTCCACACAGGCTTTCTGGGTCTCCTCTGTAAACCACCAGTCCGATCCTGCTGCTCCCTCATTTCCGTCACAGTGGCAGCACATTTCTATTCCGATCGTGTTACTGTTGCGGGCTTTGGGGTGTTTCTGGGTGTAATAATTGCCGGTTCCCACTTGCCAGAGAATCGCATCCAGATCTGCTGCCTGGTATGTAGTGCCATCCCAGTAGATATAAAAATGCGCCCCATACCCACCAGCATCCACTTTATTGTTCTGGCCGTCCACCCCTAAGTAATGGACAGCAATATACTTTTTCTGATTTCCCCACTTTGGTACGTGCGTATTGTTGATCTTATTAATTATTTTCATTCTGCATACCTCCAAATAATTTCAGGATAAATTCTCTTCCCATCTGGGTGATTCTTCTGTGATAGATTACCTTTCCGGAGTCAAGTACCTCCTGTTTTATTTCTTCGTAACCTAAATTACTGTACTTGGAATACATAACCCACGTTCCGTTTACATGATACTGGATCTTCTTCTCTTCCAAGATTTTGTTTAACTGTGTTGCTGATTTAAGTCCCAGCTCCTTTGCGATCTCCGTGGCTGTATAGGTCTTATTCACATGCATGAGGATCGCATTTTTCTTTTCTGCCTCCGCCCGGGCGGTACGCTCTTCTTTTAGTTTTGTCAGCAACTGGATTCCAAAATCCGGGTTGTTCATGATCTGATCTATCACATTATCCGTTGCATAGATTCCATGAGCTCTGATTGACGGCAACACATCCGATGTCACCCAGTCCGAAAATTTCTCTGCTGATTCCTTGCGGCTTTGAAAGATTGTCTTATACAAGTTCCCTTCATCAACGTAAAGCAAGTTTTGTGTACCGCCATTCGTAAGGGTGGGAATACTACGCACACCCTTTTCCTTTAATCGTTCTTTTACTTTGGATGGCTGAGTTAATTCCAATGCCTTACATATATCTGCCAGGCAAAGCCACGGCTCGTTATCAATAACTACTGTTCTTATCTGTCCAAATTCCTCTGAGTTAAAAATCCGTAATTCTTCCATATTTTTCTCCTTTTTTCAATAAAAGAGAGCCTGTTTCCAGGCTCTTATAAATCAAATTTGATGTTTTCCCATTTTTTGTAGGCATCCATGTACAGCTCATTTTTATCTCCGTTGTATGTAAGCTCGTAGTACATACCGTCTGATACCGGTGTACTCAACAAGGCTTTGTGGTTCTGTAGTGTCTTACAATACCACACGACAAAAACATCGTCTTTGGACAGGTCTTCCGTCCTGTCTGTTTTGTCCTTGTTGGAATTAAAATATCCCGCTACCTTTTCTCTGCAAATATCTAAAAATTCTTTACTTCCCATGATTTTCCTCCGCAAATACCCAATCTTCCGCCAACATATCCGCCTGGGATGCCAACCAACCCAGCTGCACCCCGGAAGTTCCTACAAATGCAATCGCTTTATTTCCGATCGCTTCGTGGTCTGGATTTATAAGTTCTCCATTCGGATTTACGTAACCAATTCCTGATGCAAGCTCAATGTACTGATTCTTCCCGTTCCAACCTTTGCGGGCAACTTTCATTTCCCGTTTCAGGTATTTAATAGCTTCCCCAAAAGAAAACTCTACTGTTCCTCCCAGAATCGGACAATTCCTTTCATCTGCATAAATCCATTCGGCCGAAAGTATATTTTGCAGTGTATATTCCACTCTCTGCGTTTCCCTGATGTCTAAACACTGATTATCCTTGGTGTGCATGATAATCGTCTGTTTTTCTTCGTCCCAGCACCAATATCCTCCCCATGACGGAAGTTTCATCGGAATTCCTCGTTTCATTTCTTTTAAAGCCTGCTCAAATTTCATTTTCTTCTCCTTTCCTCAAAGAGGGCGATCACTCGCCCTCTGAATCGTTGTCTTTATTTACTACTTTATCTGCTACTTCCAATCCTTTGATCAAAATCATCGGTACATTATAACCAGCCTCTACAAAATTTTCCAGAATGGATCTGATCTCATTGATCAGCAAGGATGACAGTACAAACCAGCCCAGCAATGTAGTAATTCCTAAATCCACCCCGATAACTGTGCCAATCTCAATAAATACGGCAGACGCTCCAAACGCTACCATGATCATAAGCCAATATCCCAGTTTTTTGAGTACACCTTTCCAGCCTTTCATGGAATTTTCTTTCCCAGCCATGCGGCTCTTCATCCATCCGGTGATCCAATCTACTACATTTAAAAACAAGAACATTACAAATAAAAACCAATGCTCTCCTAAAACGTAAGAGAGAACCGCGATCACGGTTCCCACTACGGCATTATATCCATCAATAATTGCTTCTGAATTCATTTTCTTCATAAACCTCACTTTCCTTTCTTACGCCTTTTCGAAGTATCTTCCAGGACATAATTCTGCCAGTGAATTATGCAGTGCCTGCCCAGGATCTTCGATACACTTCGCAATTAAATCTCCTTCTTTGTAATACTTGCCAGCTTCCGGCTGCATATTAACCTTCCACGGAATCGGATCTTCCAGCGTTCCGGCGTGCGTCTCGTCAATGCGTGTATAAAGGCTTTCTGTTCCTGGACCCGGCCGGTACTGTTCCTGGAAGGTTACATTGTCCTGAGCAGTCTTATACAGATCTTCGCCGTCCCGGAATTTATACCCTTGTTCTTTTGCTGTAAATTTTTGTTCCACCAGTTGGTCAAAGGTTTCATAAAGGACTTTCGCCTCCAAAGCTACTTGATCCGGAAGCGATTGAGCGTTATATTTTGCTACCACAACAGCCGCCTGCCACTCCGGATTAGATCCACCCTGCTGCATATCCTCTTTGATTTTTTCGATCTCTTTTCCCCGTTCTGTAAGGGTCTGGGTATGTTTTTCAATTTCCTTCCCTTGAGATTTAATGCTTTCTCCCTGCTTTTCCAGCGTTTCTTCCTGTTCTTTGGATTTTTCTTCCAACTTGTCGAGTCGGGTGTCGCTATCTGCCTGTGTCTGGCGTATCTCTGCTTCCCAGATCCCACCAGTCTCTTCTTTTATGTACTTCAAGTCGGTGTAATTTTTATATACCTCTTTTTCCTGATAGTTTTCCGTCAATACCATTCTGGATGTGGCAAATTCATCTCCAAACAGAGCTTTGATCTCTTCGGCGGTGATTAAGATCATCCTAATGTGCATGACCCCTTCAGCTTCTGTTACGGACTGGATATTCACTTTTCTTCCATCTGCAAAAATCAGTTCTTTCACTCTTTTTCCTCCTTCGCTGCATATCTATAGGGATAACGGTATGCATACCGTTTCGCTCCCTCGTTTGTCTCGTGGGTGACAATAGTAATTGTCACGGGTTCCCCTACCTCTACGGGGTTCGGCTCGATAATGATATCATCTACATATAACATGGCGCCCTCCCTTAGTCCGTAGCCTCCACAGTGATCGTAAATGGCATCCCGGCATCTACTGGATTTTTGTCTAACTCAACTTTTAATACTACCGGCGCATCCGCATCATATACTACTGTCCGGGTTACCGTGGATACTTTACCAGCTTTGTCCGTGGCTTTTACAATCAATGTATTGGTTCCCTCCGCCCATGTGACCGCTTTGGTAAAGGCTCCGCTGGACTGTACCGTGACAGCTCCCAGATCATTGCCATTTAATGTCATGGTGATCGTTACAGGTGCGCTCGTAGAGTCATTGGTACTGCCCGATACTGTATAGCTCTGCTTGTTTGTAATCAGCGTCTCTGGCGGTGCGGCGATATTAAGAGTGGGCGGTACAGTGTCTACAGTAAATGTCGCTGTTTTTTGGGTTGCCGCATTACCGTCAAAATCCTGCGCATTGACCTTGATGGTATGTTTTCCATCCTTTAAGGTCAGCGAGTGGGTACAACGATAGCCGCCAGATATAGTTGCTTTTGTTGGCGTGACTGCCGGAGTCTCATCGATCTGCAGCTTAATGGTGTCTGGATTGACCCCAGAATCATCATCTGTCACTGTAAACTCGATTGTAACGCTCTGGTTTGTAAGGTACGCTCCTGCTCCCGGATTCGTGATGCTGATTACCGGAGCTTTCTTTTCCTTCACCCGCAACTTCATAGCCGCACCAAACGTTGGGTGATTTTGGTCGATTACAGTGACGTTTCCAGCCTGGTCAGTCAGTTGTAGCACCATTGCATATACATGGTTTGGCTGACTGTAGCTGGATCTTCCCGGGGCATTGATTTGTTTTTGTTTGGTGTCTATCGGGATATCATATCGCTGTCCGTCGACAGTGATATTCATATCTTTTAATGCCATTAGTTTTCTCCTTTCTTTCAGTTTGTCGGATTGTTATAGTTTGGTCTTGCTCTGATTCTCTTCATTTTTTGTTGCAGTGCAAGACTCCGCATTAGTGCAAGAATTATTTCCATTTACCAACTGCAATCCATTCAATGTACAATCCAGACGCTTGCACATTACATCCAAGTCTCAATTTTGATGGAGTAACCGATAACGTCCCGACATTTTCTGGGATACCTCCTGAAAATCGAGGAGTCGCCATAACGATAGGATTCTCTTCGAACGCCGTTCGAAAAGAAATATCTGCATAATAATAATTTGCTCCTGAATCATAAGCAAAAGCCGTAGTCGGATGCGCTCCCCAAATAATCATAATTCCCGATTGCCCTTTAAAAACTCCCTGATTGCCGGGGGAACCTGAAGTTCCCTGAGTAAGCTCACTGGAAAATTTGGAATTAATAGAATTAATTTTTTCATCAATTTCTGATTCTGTATAATATCTTCCGTCATGAAGATGATCAGTGTTTGATTTTTTAGATAAATCGGAGTTTAGCTCATTATATTTTGTCTCCAATTCCGGTACCGTCGGGATCACTTCAAACATCTGATCTACCGCCACGATACTCAGCCCATCCAATTTTACTCGATACAGAGGGTACTCCCGGAGTTTGCCTCCTGCATAAATATCCTGTTTTGTGACTGCTGGATCTGCCCCCGTATCACCGGCGACACCTTTGATTACTTTTAATTCATATGTGTCCAGTCCTCCTGAACCGGTTGTGGAAAAGCTCGCTACGATAAGATCATGACGTTTCTTCCCGGCAGCGCCGTTTTCAATCGTTAAATCTTCGTAATCGGCATATGCGTTTCTGCCGATATGTCCGTCTACGTTTATCACGCCGTCCCCTACTCGTACTTTGTTATTGCTTATTACTGTTGATTTTAACTTGCTTCCGATGTTTAAGACGCCATCCTGTCCTAAAATTCCCCGATAAATGGCTGCATCATCTTCTGATAAGATATGTGGTGCATCTTCTGGAGGCGTGTTTCTTGTGATCGCTTTAAATCCCATTTAATCATCTCCTTGTACTTTGTAATCTACAGTGATTGTTCCGTCTTTTAAGTTTAAAATTTTGCGCACCACGGGCTTTTTGAAATAGATTCCGGTGATCCGCTCTCTGGCTCCGACAATGTCTCCGATCTCTACGTCAACATCGTCTACAGCCATCTCAATTTTTTTATAATTTTGGAGTTCCTTCAGTTTTTCCCGACCGTCTTCCTCCAGTTTTATTGGATCGCTTTCAGAGCTCAGCTCATAGGTGGCAGTGCGCTCCTGCAAGCCGGTATAAAATCGGCTTTTTCCGATGCTCCCATCCTCCTGCACATACAAATGGACCACCAGCCGGTCTTTTAACTCTCCTTCACCCAGACAGATCAGGTGATTGATCCCCCGGCGGTAATCTTTTACCGTAAAATTGATCTTACTGTCCTGACTGTATTCCAGCTCCTCTGACCAGTCCTTGATTGGTACCGCCTGCAGGTGGACGGCTCCGTATTCCAGACCCGGACCTTGTTTGTAGGTGATATTGAGTCGGTAATTGTAATGTGCGAGTAATTTGACCATAGCATCATATAAGGTCACATACCGGTCCACTTTCCAATTTTGCACCGTGATTCCTGTATTGATTGGATTCACCACAAAAAGAGGACCAAAACGGTCCCCCAATAACTTTTCCAGTATTTCATTCAATTCCCCAGATAAGATCAAATAGTCCTGTCCGGTAGGTGGCTCTACCACCTTTTGGGACAATAACCCTCGCCAGGTATATCCCCGCAGGTATGTGGCGGATTCATCCATGTGTACCTCGCACTCCTCGATCAATCCTCCATATTCCGTGTCCGGCATATAGATCTGGTATCCTTTCCAGATATTTTCCTCCAATGGTACGATCAATTCAAAATCGTTGGTATCTCCCGCTTCCAAATCCAGTTGCACATCCCTCAAAAATCCCTGTTCTTCCCCTTCCGGGGTGGCGAGGATAAATTCTTTCGGAAATACGCTGGTCTCGTACACTTCCAGCACCTGAGAGCTGTCGGTATCGATCAACCCCGAATCATCCTTTACCGTCACGACAACAGGATAATAGGTTTTCTTCTCCGGCGTTTTTAGTTGTCTTTGTGGCACCGTCCACTCCCCGGTGTATAAAGTCCCGCCTTGATGCTCCAAAGACTCTTTTACATTTGCTACGGACGCCTGTACCTCTTTTATTGCCATTCCGGTTCACTCCTTTTTGCGTATAGAGTAATATTCCAGTCAAACTTCCCGGTCCATTCCACCGGATGCCGTCCCGGGATGATCGGTGCAAAAGGATCGCTGGATTTTTCGCGATTGTGAAAGGCATTGACGATCTGGCCGGAATTCATGACTTTTATCACTGTACCCTTTTCGGAATCCAATTCCAGGTGTTCCCCTGATTCTAGAAGGATATTGACCTGGTACTTATGCCCTCCGATAATAACCAACGGATTTACTACGGGACCAAAGATCACCATTTTAAAATCTACCTTATCAAAGTGCTCATTGATAAGGTAGTCTCCGGTAAGTCCGTTACTGTAGCGGTAAGGATAACGGTATGCATATTTTTTACTGCCGCCAGCATATGCATTGTTGGCGTAAAAATCATAATGAGTTTCTTTGATCCACCATGGTCTATCTGTAACAAAAGTAAGTCCTGCAATGCAAAAAGGGACATCTTTGCACCAGTCTATCTTATCATTCCCTTTAAAGAATCCCTCCATGTATTGTCCTTGATAATACAGTCTCCCTTTCATTCCATCAATGACATCTTTTTCAATAATCCGGAAGAATCGGTTCGCTGCCTGTTCAAAATAGTTTTGATCGTCTGCATAGATATTGATCTCTATAGGAATCTCCGTGATCTCTTTGGTAAACTTCCGGATCCTGCCTTGTACGGTTCCATAGCTCCATCCATAATTAATCAACGCATTGATATCTTTTGCCACATAAGGCTCTCTGGTAAAATCTATCTTCTCCCCTGCTGCATTCTGGTAATAAAGTTCCATTATCTTCCCACCTCCTCTCGGATCACTCTGCCAAGCTCCCTCTGATTGATCTTCATTACAAAGCCATTCATTTTTTTATCTATGATACGGCTTATGCCCTCTGCTGTAAGTCCAGGCTGTTTTGTATATTGCTGGTTTTCTTTTGCCGTTAATACACGCTCGCCTTTGTGCAGTCTGGCGATATATCCGTCATATGGTACATAATCTAAGCCATTATAATGCCCCAGACTCCTTTTTAACGCATTACCAGCCTCTACCACCGCACTGACACCACTCAAAGTCGCTGTTATTGTCATGGTTCTGTTTCTGGCGGCATTGTTTGCTGCTGCATCAATCTCATTCAAAGACCGTATGGTTCCATCTTTATTTACTGTGACCTGTACCGGCGTTCCGTTAAGATCTACAATTCCTGTTCTGGTTCCATCGGCATTCTCTTTTACATCTTGTAAGGATCCTACAATTACACCACTGGCATTATGGACATCTCCCGCCTCATCCACATAAGTAGCCAAAGAATCTCCTACAAGATCAAAGGAGCCTTTATGACTCAGCGCCATGTTTCTTGTATCTTTCGCGATTTCTTCCGAATATCCCCCTACCTCATCTGTCACATAATTATAAATGCCGGTGATCTTTTTCCCTGATTGATCATAACTTACTGCCACTACCTCATTATTCCCCGTTACCTTATTGTACATGGTATAGCATCCAGATTCTGTAATCTTATCCAGACCATCATACCGGCTGCTCAGTTCTTTCATGAGCTCCTGGCTATGTTTGTCTTCGTTGGTTAAAATTTTGCCGTTAAATTCGTTGATCTCTTCCAGCATTTTCGGATTATTTTCCTCGATAATGTTCAGGTATTCTTCGTATAATTCCTGCTGCTGAGCGATCTTTTTTTCTTTGTCCGCCTCCAGGTCTTCAATCTGTTTTTCAGCATTTTCCCTCTCTACGGCATTCATTTCTGGAAGCCTTGTTTTTAACATATCAATCTGAGTATCGTAAAGGGCGTTGATTTTAATGACTTCATCTTCTCGGATTTTTGCTTTTTCCGCTACCAGTTTCGAAGCTTCCTGAAGATCCATGTTTTTGGCTCTCTGAGTAAATTCATTTTTCGCATACAACATTTCCTCTTCCGAGGCTACCATAGATTCCATCTGGAGCCGGCGTACCGTCGCCATTTTATCTTCGATATCCTGAATTTCCTCTTCGTTTAGTTCCCGCCCCTCTTCTAAGGCTTTTTGCTTAATATCGTAGACATCATCCTTTAATTCCGTAATTCTTTTTACACTGGTGTCATAAGAGGAATTCAGATAATCTAAAAGCTGCTGTTCTCCTTCATCGAGGGTTCCGTCATCTGCCATAAACAACTCCGTTAAGCCTCCATTAGTCTCTTCCTTTTTACTATTGATGATGTTGATTGCTTCATTACAGGTATTTTCAATTCGGGTGTTAAATGCGTCGCTTTCCTCTTCGGTGATTACTCCGTCGAATCCGATCTCCTTCATAAACACGCCCAACTGTTGGATATCCTCTGCTGATTTTTGTGCCGCTTCCTGAAACTCCGGACTGATATTTTCGGAAAATTCCTTATGTACAAACCCCATTTCTTCCAGTTCTTCTTTGGTGTAATGTGTTGTATCGGTAAATTTTGCCAGTATTTTTTCCATTCCCGACATTTCTTCCGTTGATGTCAACACAGTATCATTCATAAGGTCTGCATATTCATGGACACCGTAAATGGCAATACCTACCCCTCCCAGTACAGCTCCTAAGGGGGTTGCTACAGTTGATAAACCTCCAAGGTTTCCAACCAGTCCAGCCCCTCCGATTCCTATCGCTTTTGATGCCCCTTTGATTACGGAAGTTAATTTACTGCAGGTGGTAATTCCAGTCCCAAGGACTTTTAAAGCTGGTCCTGCTGCAGTTGCAATTCCAGTCCATTTTACAATATTCTGTTTTTGTTCATCTGATAGATCATTAAAATCTTTTACCATATCTCGAACATATTCTATAACATCACTAAAAATCGGAAGTACCTGATCTCCGATCTCAATGGCAGCTAACTTGATTTCATTCAGAGCTTTTTTCATGTTTTCTCCGGGCGCTTTATCCATTTTGTCATAAGCATCCTTTAGGGCTGTAGTATTCCCCTCCATTTCCTCCATGGCTGTATTGTAAGCTTCCATTCCTTGTTCGCTGGTAAGCATCAGGATGGAATTCAGACCTTCCACAGATCCGAACATGGTAGCAAACCCTCCGATTGTAGAATCGCTTGCCTGTTCTATAGATTCCATTTCTTTTGTGGTAGCTTCCACTTCTTTTTTCAGGCTCTTATATTCTTCGGTGTTATCTTGTCCAGCCTCTTTCATTTTTTCCAGCTTTTGTGTGCCTGCATTGACTTTATCGGATAACTCTACAAACTTTGGAGATGCTTCTTCCAGCTCATTTCTCATATCTGACAAAAATCCAATCCAACCTTTAGACTGTAAAGCAGACACCGAAAAATCAATTCCCAATGTCTCAGCTGCTTCGCTCGCTTCTGCAGTTGGTTTGATGATATTGCTCATGGCTGCCTTTAATCCAGTGATCGCCTCGCTGGTACCAAGTCCTTGCGCGGTAGTTACTGCAAGGGAAGAAAAAAGTTCGTTGGTTCCAATATTAAGCGCCGCCGCTACAGGAGTTACTTGTCCCATGGAGGACGCCAGTTCTCCAAAAGTGGTTTTTCCAAGGTTCTGTGTGACAAGCATTTCATTGGCGATCCGATCCGCTTCGCTGGCTTCCAATCCGTAAGAATTTAATACAGTGGTAAGTCCATCTACAGCGGTCTGAGTATCTGTAAATCCACCTTTCGCTGCCATTGTTGCCACTTTCAAAAAATCCATAGCATCCGCAGTATCTACAGATGCTGAAATTGCTTCATATAAGGCTTCATTTAAATCTTCTGCTGCCAATCCGGTTTCCGAGGAAAGTTCTTTTACTCCATTTTTCAATTCTTCTGCCGAAATTTTTGTAGTATCGGCGATCGTTGTTACTTTTGCAAAAGAATCCTCAAAGTCTATTGCTGCTTTTACGGACGCTGTCCCAACTCCCGCCAGCGGCAGACTTACATACTTGGTAAGTCCATCTCCTACTTTAGTGAGTTTCTCTCCTGCCTTCAGAGTTTTGTTCATTCCTTGAGAAATTCGTTCTGCTTGATTTACGCCAATTTTCCCGGCTGTCTCCAGATCTTTTTGAAAGTTGTCATAATCTACGATCATCTGCGTCCGTAACGGCGCCATACTTAAAGATCCTTCCATTCTGTCACTTCCCTTCGTATTCCCTTACTTTTTGGTAGTCTGCCTCCGTCTGTTTTAGTCTCCACAGGCTCTTCAAGATTTCAGCTCCCTCCGGAGTTCCGCGAAAACTGTCAATCCAGCTTTCTTTATTCAAAAGCAAATAAAAAGAATAAGGAAGATCCAGAATCTCATTAAAATTCAATCCTGAATACCTCCTTATTCTCGCTAAACTTCCTGTACTCAAATAATACTCCGCTTCCCATGCCTCAGAATGGAAATATTTTTCCGCAAAGGCTGCTCCTATTTCTCCTTCCGGGATGGGGATTTTGAGTTTGGGTCTTCTTCCACTCTTTTTTTCATTTTTGATACTTCTTCTGCGATTTTGTCTACAACAACATAAGGGATGTTTTCAAAATCCCTTTCTTCGAAGACAATTCCCTCCCGATTGTTGTTCAAAACAAATATCGCCACCTCTGTTCTTTTTTCACCAATGTTTCCCGAATGCATACCTTTTTCGATCACATTGATACGGGACATCATTCTGGCGGTGATCTCTTTTACATGGACTTTCTTTCCAAAGATTTTTACCTCTAATTCATTTTCGATGTATTTATCCAGATCTAACACTCTGTATTTTCCTCTGCTTTCTTAGTCGTTTTTACTGCTTCAGCTGGAGCTTTTTGCTAAAGCTGCTACTTCTTCTTCCGTCAATTCCTCTTCAAAAGATGCCAGGAATCCGTCTAATTTGCTGATTGCTGAGATTTCTGCATCAATCGTCAGTTCCTTGCTGGAAAATTCCAGTGCAAATCCAGAGCCTCCCTGTCCGATCATAGTAAACCTGAGTTTTTTTCCATTTTCTTTTACATGGACAAAACGGAACAGGACTGTTTTTAAAGATTTCCCTTTTCCTGTAAAAGTGAGGGTTCTCTTTTTCTTTTCTTTTTCTTCCTTTAACTCTGCGGTGGAAAGCATCATCATATTTTTTAAGTTCCAAGTTAAAATTCCGGTTTTTGCCGTAATCTCTTCTTTTGTGATAAAGGATTTTACGACCTTGTCGTATTGGTTAACCACATCATATTTCGTAGGCTTGTAATTTACCGAAAAGCCGCCAGAACAATGTCCTACGTTACTTTCTTCTTTTTCAATTTCTGTATCTTCCGGGATCGCATCTCCGGTAAATTCAGTTATGTACACTTCACCGGCACCCAAAATAATTTCATCTTTATCTTTCACTTTATTTCCCTCCATTTTATTACAAATAGATACGTGAGCTCCATAAACTGGATCTCGTCATTAAAAAGTTCTCCTCCGCCACTCAACATTGAGTGAAAACGGGTTTTTCCTGCCAGTACAAAGGGTTCATCCTCTTCCATATCCAGCAGGTCTATTAGTGATTTTCCTACTTCTTTGCAGTAATCGTAGTCTTTCCCGATTACCCGCAGTTCCATTTGCGTTTGCTTTAAATGACCTCCCGAAAAAGGCGAGAATGTATATACTATGCTGATCTTACTGGTGTCCGTAGTAAAAAGTGGGAAAAGTCGCCCTTTTAAAGCAGGGATTTCTTTTTCGATGTATTCTTTGATATCTATCATCCTTTTAAAATCCTTTCTATTTGGGCTATATTGTCAAATACAGCATTTTTAAGGAAGGGCTGGGGTTTCTGTCCATGTGTCCAGTGAAACCCCTTATATTTCCCAAAATGCACCTCATAGCCCCACGGTGTTTTTCTCCCGTTTTCATCTACGGCATAAATTCCTGTCCCTTGGTGAACATAAGGAGCATATTCCAGGTTACTTCCCACGGTTCCAATAATACTTGTCGGAGTAATTATGGTCTCATGGTGGATAGACGCTCGTAAGATTCCCATATCGACCGGACAATTTTCCATAGCCTCGCCTTGTACAAAAATACAAGCCTGCTCCATGTTAGAGAACATTTTTTGCAATAGTTCATTTTTACATTTTTGCAAAGAATATAAAAAGTCACTGTTATCCACCATAATCCTCCATCTCCTTCAAAAGCAGGTTGGTAAGGCGCCCTTCTATGTTGCAGGAGGTTATCTGCAAATATTGTTCTTCTCTTACCAGCCGGTATTCTTTTTTTTTAGCGAACGCTTTGTAGTAGGTAAGTCCTGTATGAGATGCTTCCTGATACCGCACATTGGAAGTAACACGCATCTCATCTTTTTTGTATACTGCTGCCATGATGGTTTCAACATCCACCCATTTTTCCCGGGATGCCCCGGAAGGGGTTCGTGTCTCGTCGTTTCTTTGTAACATCCACAGACTCATATCCCTGTTGATTGACATCTTATCCCCTCCGCATTTTCCTGTGGCGGTACAATAATCGTTTTATTTCCGGCGTGATATCCTGCAGATAAGTTGTAGACCCGCCGCTGCTATGATGTTCTGACTGGATTCCCTGTGTGCCGTCAAGGTTATACTTACGGCACACAAGATCTTTTATTACACCACGCAATGTATCAGGTAATTCATCTGTTTCCTTATAATTCAAGAAATCCTTCGTCTCCCAGATACATTCCTCGATCATTTCTATTAGGAGCTCATCATTTGCATCCTGCATTCCCGGACGAAGTTTAACACTTTTCAGGATATCTTCTACAGCAATCAAATTTTATGCCGGAATTCCACAATACGAATCTGTTTTGACTCGTATACCGGCTTCCAGTTTTTCGGGTTTGCCAATTCCAATCTGGTAGGTCCTTCTTTTGTATTCGCCACTTCCGCCTGTGTAAAAGAAACGCCTCGCGGATGCAGAATACTGGTTTTTCTGTTGATTAAGTAATCAACGCCGGAACCTTTCTTTTTATCTCTATCTGTCTCTGTCGGTACAAATCCGACAGGATTTCCGTTTCCTAATGCGATTGCCCCTTCGCCGAACAGATACGTAGAAAATACCATATTGGTACCGCTTCCAGTGAATGGACATCCATCATCTACAATGACACGTTTTCCCTGATAAGTACCAAACGCCACATCGTTGGACGGCTGTACAGTCTCGATCAGGTTCTGTTTTTTCAGCGCTGCTTCGACTGCACTATGCATACAAATTCCCGTAAGAAGAGTTTTTGCATCTCCCAAACACTGTTCTGCATCGATAAATGCAGCTCCAGACCATTTCGCCGCATTCCCTGCTTGTCCTGAGATATCAAGGATGTTACTTGCTAATCTGGTTTCTGCTGGAGAAGTAGGCTCTTCTTCTACTTCAGGGATTGTCCCAAAAATTCCTTTCAAGATTGCTACCAATTCTTTCTGCATATCTCTCGCCCAAAATCCCGCCACCAGGGAAGCAATCGCCTCCATAGGATCCTTTCCTGCCAGCGCCGCAGATAAATCAGTAGCTGACCACATTTTTCCTCTACGGATGATCGCTGCCACGTCTGCTTTAGAGCTGATCCCATCAGCCTTAAGATCCTGTCCTTCCACTACTGGCTCGGATTCTCCTGTAAGATCCTCAAAAAACGGCATTGTCACTAAAGGAGACGCCTGTGATGCAAGCGTATTGAACTCGCTATTGTTGGTTACGATGCCGCTCCGGAACAGTGCGGATAATTCCATGGTTTTGTTGATTACATAGGGAGTAAATAACTCCGGTACGATTACGTCTTTTAATGTTACTCCTGGCATATTTTTTACCTTTCCTTTCTTAAATTTCTACTCCTGCTGCTGCCGCTAAAGTTCTGGCTCTCTCAGGGTTCTCCCGGAACAGTTTTCCCTGTTCCGTCATGTTGAAGGTTTCTTTTGCAAAGGGGTTACTGGTTGGATCTCCGCCACCAGCCGGCTTATATTTCTGTTCGGTTTTATTGGTTGGGAAAAGGATGGGGTTTTCTTTTTTGTATGTTTCCACCACATTTTCCACTCCTACCGGTTTCCCCTCCTGGTCAAACGTAAATTTTTCCAGACCGCCATGCTTGTAGATCAGGTACCCCGGATCTGTGCAGCCTGTTTTTTCAATAGCCGCTTTCAGCGCATATTCTTTTTTCATATCGCTGTTTTCTTTCTGCAGGGTTTTGATCGTTTCTTCGTGCGTCTGGATCGTCTTCTGCAGCTCGTCATTTCCCTTATTCTTTTTTTTCAGGTTTTCGATGGTTTCATTGGCTGTTGTTAGTTCCTTCATTTTTCCATTGTAGTCCTCTTTCGGTACTGCATGCTTTGGAAACTCTTCGTTGATCTGTTCCATGGCTGCTTCTACATCCAATTTCCCATCCTTAACGACTGCCTTTTCCAAAATTGCTCTGATAAATTCCATTTCTTATCCTCCATAGATTTTATATTCCGACTCTCTCGGTTTGGGATTCGCTAGTTATGCTCATAGCAGAGAGGGCAGTTTAACGCCTTACCGGGCATAAAAATAGCACACGATTAACGTGTGTCGCTGCTATTTTACCCATAGTTGGATCTTTTCCCTCCTTCCTATATTGCTCCTGCCTCTTTAAAGGCATTCTGGATCTTTGGGTACTGTACTGCAAACCAGTCTATCATCTCTTCGTTTTCAGCCCAGGCGTAGGTTTCTGCTGTATTCTGCTGCAATCCGGACTCTCTCAAAAAAGCGTGCAGGATTTCATGTCGGAGAATTTCTTTTCTCAATCTCTCTTTTACTTTTTCCGACTCATCTTTACAATCCGGGTCCGTATCTAAATTGGCGATATGTATCTCTTTTGCATAGAAAGCACAATAACCGCTCCTGTTTTTCCCTTTTAATTCCAGAGTATTAAACTCATCCACCAGAATCTTATACTCCTCGCCCAACACGTTTACTGTCTTCATTTTTTCTCCTTTCGCAATAAAAAAGCACTCGGTTTCCCGGGCACTTTCCAAGTAAAAACCGCCGGCTCATTTACCGACGGCTCCTATTGTTCCTATTATTTTTTCAGCAAATAAATTTCTATCCAAACTTCATCCGGATACGCCTCCGGAATCCCCATAGTAACATTATATATTTGATTTTCTTTTTCCACTTTTATCTCGTGGTACTCGTTATACATGGCAAACTCAGCATTTTTTATCTCTTCACCATATATTCCAATTAAATATTCCAATAATTCCTGTTGACCATTTTCATCAATATTGCTTCCTCTGTAACGGGTTCGTCTCAATCCATCTTCATCATTCAGAATATACGAAACACGGAATTCATACCCCTCTATATTTACTTTGGAATCTTTTTCTTTTATGTACTGTTTTCCAAGTTCTTTTTCCGCATTTTGATAAGTAGCAGAAATTTGTGTTAAGTAATCATAAGACGGATTATCCTTAGTAAGTTCCTCTAAATTATCTTTTTCAATAATTTCCTTTTTTGTTGCAGATAATTCAATATTTTTATTATGTGGAAGATGGTTTTCTGTCGTTCCACATCCTACTAAAATACCGCCGAATAACAATGCTACCATTAATATTCTAAAGACTTTTTTCATCTTATCCCCCTCTTAAACTTTTAACTATTCTGCTTTAAATACGCTTTTTGGATGTTTACTGTTTTTCTATTTTCTCTTTTATTTCATCTTCAGTGACCGTGATTACCTTTTCACTGATCTCCGCTTTATCCACCTCAAAGATGCAAGCTTCCCCTTTTCCCAGAATATCCACCGCACGTCCTGTCCTGCCATCCTTTAACCTATATCTTTCATACAATTCTAACATTGCGTCCCTCCTAATCAACATGTACCGTTGTTAAACGCATTTTTCCTGTTATCTTATCATCGATCCATGCAGTCAATACTTTTGCCGTTTTTCCATTCCGCCCTTCGATTTCCATAATCACCTGATGCGTCATACCCCAACCTCTGTCTCCTTTTTCTACAGCCTCACTATCCGGAAGTTTCTTCCGTATCTGTTGTATAAGTTCCTCTGCATTCTCTTTTGTATATCCCAGAGCCTTTTCAAAAGCTTTTGCTTTATTTATGTCTTTTTCCGGATTCAGGGCATATTGTGTAAACTTTTCTATCGGTATTGCTGCCTCCTGATATCGTGGTAATTTCATTATATCATCATCCGCGTTCTTTTCAACAGGATTTTCTTCCATCACCGGTAAATAGGTACAACGGCAATTTGGATGCAGTGGAAGAATCGGCGCTTTTTCAATCTCATAGACATTTCCATGCATGGCTCCGCAGATTTCACAGGTTCTTTCATCTTTTGCTGCTAAAAACTGTACATTTTTTATTTCTGCATCCTGATAGCCTTGTAGGATAGACTGATTCAGGTAATGCATCGTCTCAGTCCTTACTAGCCGATGAGCGGCATTCAAACCTTTTCCCATGACCATATTGAGCTCTTTTGCCATATTTGTCACTGATTTCCCCTGCTGCAAGCCTGTCGTCAATATTACATGGAGTGCAGCTGTCAATTTCTTCTGATTGTCCCATAGCCGGGAAGAGAAATTACCACCTCGCCATGGTTCTTCCAAAAGTTTCTCCATAAGATTCTTATCTGGAAGAGCAAAATCTGGCTTTTCGATCGCTTCCGTTGTGATCTCATACGCCTCTTGAAAGCCCTGCTGCATATTCTCGGTTTCCATCTCTTCTATCTGCCGTCCTAATTCATAGGCTATTTCCCGATACCTTTTTTCTAATTTTTGAAGTCTCTGCTGAGTGTACATTTCTGTCCGACTTATGATCCCATCCTCTCCGATCTTCTCGGCAAGCTCATATAATTCCATTCGGATTTCTTTACTGGCTTCCAGATAAAATTCAATCAGGGCTTTGTTTTTCATTTCCATGGAATTATAGATTTTCCAAATCTTATTGGCGATTCTTTTCTCCCAGTACTCCTGATTTCTATTCTTTTCCATCTCCATCCTCCGGAATTACGGGGATTTTATCCCATTCATGAGATTCTTTCTCCAGTTCTCTTTCGTTTTGCTCTTTCAAAAGTTTAATTTCCTTATCTGGATCTGTTACCAATGGGTGATTTCTTATTATGGTTTCGTCAGAAATGATTCCCTTACTCTGATTGCAAATCTGCGCCAGCTCCACATTATTGGTAACAGACGTCCTTTTCCATGTCTGCGTAATCTTTTTAGGTGTATATCCATAAAATCTACAAATGGCACGTATTAAGCGATTGAAAGATGGTTCAAATTCCGTTTCCATCATTCCTGTTTTTAATTCCAGCAAAGAGTACAGGTATTTTAATGCAACCCCAGAACTATCACCAAAATTCTGCGGATCTGGATCAATCCCCATACCTTGTTCAAAGATAGCGTTTCTGGTGATCTTTAAGACCTCTCTTCTGGCCTCTACTGGAATTTCAATGCTCAGGGTCGAAACACCTGATTTATCGTCTGGACCATCATTGTCCACCAAGATGATCTTATTTTTCATTTGTTGCAAAACTTCTTTGGCGCTGTCCTTTTCCCCTCCATAATTTGTGAGAATAAAAATAATCTCCTGAATGTCTTCCATGTCATTGATAAATCCAGAATATACTTTATCGTAAGAATCAATCAGCTCTTTAATATCATCCAGATCACTCTGCATCTCATCATTATTATTAAAAAAGATAAAGGGTACTTCTTGAAAATCATGTTTGTAAATATTGGTATTTTCTGTTGTGTTGGTATCTATATCCAAAATTAGGAAATTGGGGTATTCCTCCAAAGCTTCCCACTCCAGATCTACCCGTCTTCGGAATGTCTGACATTCTTTATCTGTCCAGATCTCATAGATTTCATAGGTTTTCCCTGTTTTTTGATCGATGTCATGATAATACCGCAAAACTGCCAGTAACTCTTTTTCCAGATCCGGCGTCCAGACCGGCACCACCTGTTCCGGCTTCACGGCTGCATACTTAAATTCTCCATTTTTCCCTTTCCAGTAATGGAGCCACGCAACTTTCTTTTTTGCCGCTTCTTTGCATAGGGTCTTGCATTTCTTTTTCCACGCATCCCCAAGCGTTTCACGGATTTTCTCGTTTATTTCATCCTCGCCTACATCAAATTTAGGCGGTACCGTAAAAGCGTACGCCGTCTTTTGATTTACCAGTAATTTAAAATAATTACTCGGAATCTTGTTATCTGCCTGATGTAAGGGATCGTCCTCTTCTTTCTGCTTGCGTTCCGTTTTTAATATATCATTCTCTTTCCTGTAATACCTTTCTGCCTGTTCTGCATCCCAAATAAAATAAGCGTGTCCCTCCACACATTTTTTGATAAGTTCTCTCGCCTGTTCCAGTTCCATACTTTCTCCTTTATTTTAATATCCGAATACCGCTGCCTTTAAGATCTGATACCTCATAATCATCCAGTCCATACCAGATTGCTGACAAAGTATGTGGGTCAATAGAAAATTCATCCTCTATGATCTCCCCATCCTTGTCTACTGCAAAGGTCAGATCCTGCAACTCATCGATCGTATTCGGGCAGGTATCAGAACAAATAATTTTCTTGAATCTCTTCACTTTCTTCGTGTACATTGTGCGGCTGCCCTTGAATTTCTTACAGGGTTTCATTCGAAATCCTTCCTGCTTATAAAACCGGATCGCTTTTGGTTCTGCGCAATCTGCCTTTATTATGATATCCTTCCAGTCCGCAAGGTCTTTTGCAATCTCCGGATCTGTTTTACCCCTGCTGTAGTATTCCTGGTAAATGTAAAGAATTTTATTATCGTGATCTACCAGCATCCGTAAAGCTGCATTGTATGAAGTGACAAATCCAAAATCTATTCCATTCTTTTCCAGTGGGTTTTTGACTTCTCTCATCTCTTTTTCTACGAGATCTGCCGGATGTACTTCAAATTGTGGGAATACCAGTGTTCCATTGACACCAAATCTCCCTTTTCTCGCCACACGGTACAGGTCAGGATCATGATTCTTCAGATCATCCAGCTGTTCCACATATTCTTCTGGCACAAAGAAATTATCGTCTACTGTGCTATGATGATAATAGGTATCGCCTATGACCATGATCCTTTTTTTATATAATTCCTCATCATTTAACACAAAGAATTTATTTTTCTTGTCCTGAAAAAAATATTTATAACACCAGTTTCCTTTGCTTACCGGATTAGTGGACAAAATAATATGGTTGCTTAAAGTCGGGTGTCTTAATCTACCTAAAATCTCTTTAAATCCCGCATATTTGACTTCTGAGCACTCTTCAATCCAGACAATCGATACTCTATTCAAAGATTTCAGTTTTTCAGGCTTGTCCATACCTTTAAAGATGATTTTGCTTCCATTGGCAAATCGTACCTGCATAGGGCTTACGGTAAATTCTGTAAAATCTTCTAACCCCATAGCACCCGTAACCTCTTGTAAGAGGTCAAAGCAAGAATCCCGGATGGTATCGAACACTTCACGGACAACTAAAGCCTTTCTTTTTTCCTCTGCCAGTTTTTTTATGAGTTTAGTTGCAATATGGTAGCTTTTTGAGCTTCCGTATCCCCCAACACAAAAATATATTTTATGGTTCCAGTCGTTGACAAAATCGTAAAAATGATCATTTAGAGCCATCTGTATTTTTTCCATCTCTCTCACTTGCTTTCACAAAGGTAACTTCTATTTGTTTTTCTTCCTGCTTCTGGGATTTTGCTTTCCATGCCTCGATTTTTGCCCGTTGTTCTTCCGTAGCCAGATCCATATGATCGGTCAACCATTGCAGGGCTTTCATTCGGTCTGCCAGTTTTATGCTTGCTCCATCTTTTCCTTGTTTTACCTCAGATACAATAGTCCCGTCTACTTGATCCGATTCTCGGAAGCGTACTACGTTGGCTATTTTGGTTAACTGCTTCTGTTCCCCGGTTTCTGGATCTTTTACCATAACAGGACCGTACATCGCCATCACCGGGACTTCCTGCTGCCCAAATTCCAGGTAATCTGTGATATCTGCAAAAGCGATATCCATATACTTTTGAAAAATATCATGGACATCCAACATTTCCCTGTTTAATCGTGCCTGCTTCAGTTCTTTTATCGTGCTCTGAATCTTAGGATTTCTTAGGAGGTTGCATCCTTCTGTCATTGCTGTTTCATAGCTGCATCCATATGCCTTTTTGTATGCTTTTGTAGCATTAAAGCACCGAATATATAAAATGCAAAAAAGTCGCTGTTTATCGGTCAATTCTGGATTTTCCATAACTTGTCCGACTTCATCAGCAACTTTCTTTTTTTCTTCGTTCTTTTTCTTTTTCGAACGTTCGCTTTTTTTATCCGAACGTTCGCCATCCCACTTATGTGTACTCTTCCATCTTCTTACCGTCCCTTCTGGGACTCCAAGCTCACTGGCAATATCTACCAAACGCTTTCCGCTTAAATAAAGTTCTTTTGCTTTTTTTATTTTTTCATTTGGTGCTCTTGCCATTTTATCACCTCAAGTTCTATTTTAATTTTTTATGTTTTTTAATATCCTGTGTTCTTCTCCTCTATATGTTCTATCCCATTCACTCACCGGATTTTTCGATTCGTTCTGCGTAGTTGGCATAATATTGATTCACCTCATTACAGTATGTTTTATTAATTGTATAACAAAATCCCCGGTATTTCTACCAGGGATTCTCTATCGCCTCAGGGGAGAAGCGTTAGTTACCAGATCAGCTCCGGCGGGCTCC
>HF995374.1 GCA_000432335.1 Firmicutes bacterium CAG:646 | reverse complement strand
CGAACAGAACTCGTTTATAATATCATCTCTTTCTTCCTTTGTCAACAACTTTTCTATTTTTTCAGGGATTTCGCTTTTGACTCTGTATATTTATAAAATCCCTATCTTCCCGTCTGCTTTCTGCTCTTTCTTTTTTCTTACGGTTTCATTCACACAAACTCCCCCTGTCACATCTTTTATAGATTTTTGCTATGCCTATCCCGCTTTCAATGTTCCTTATAATTTCCCTTTTCTATCCGCCTTCTCCATACAAGATATTCTTTACCTTCTCTATCTGCAGTTCATCACAAAAAATCCGGCTCACACTCTTTCGGCTCACACTACTTCCTTCAAATGCACGTATCCTACGGTACAGATATAATTCCCTCATATTGAATCCTATGATCTGTAGATAAAATATCACCTCTGTCGCCTCATGGCAGTAACAATGTTTCGCATGATAATATGTTTTTAATTGATGGAACCCGTTCTCCTCTATGTCCCAACGATGGTTCATCATCTCCCATAACACTTCATATCCTGCCTCTTCCAGCGTTGTCACCAACCATATCCACCGCTCTTTTTTCTCCGCCTTCTTTTTCCTGCTCTTTTCTTCCCACATTTCATGGTAACGGACGATACGCAGTCTATGGGGGCAGTTTTGCATGGCAAATCCCGATAGATCCCATACCTCCACCTTCTTTTTCCCTTTTTCAAAAGTTTTCTTTTTTCCTTCCCCTCGGTTGAACAGACCTTCCGCATCCTGAAACACAAGACGTCTCTCATCCTTTAATCGGATCACCGCTTCCAATCCGTTCTCCTTGATCGTATTGATAAAGGGAGCATTCAAGTATAAGGCATCTGCTACGATCACATCTGCAAAATGTCCATGTCTCTTCCTCAGACGTTCGATCAGACGTTTCCCTCCGGTCAGTTCCCCCTCATCTTTCCCTCCCCCATCCTTTGGCTTTAACATCTCCTGCCCCAGGATCACATGCGGTGATCTCCCTACGGTCATGCATACCACGCTATAGTGGAAATGTTCCATTTCCCCATTACGGTTTTTACGGCTGAGACAGGCAGGGCAAGATTTTTTTGTGCTGCTGAACAGTTCCACCCCGTCAAGCCCCACTACTACATATCCCACGATGGTTCCTTCACGGAATACCCTGTTACGCTTCAGGGTATCTATGGTTTCCTCATGAAGCCTGCGGATCTCCTCCCTATCCATTTTTGTGAGCAGATCCCTTACTGCGTCTATCTTGGGAATTTTTCCTTTGATGCAGTTTTTCAATCTTTTTGACATGCTTTCCGGTGCTGAAAAAACAGTACGAAAACTTTCATATTGTAACATCAGGAAAACCAGTACTGGCATAACAATGTTAAACAGAGGGATTGATTTTCTTTTTCTTGGATCCGAAAAACACTTGATTTTTTGCGGGATTTTATATACAATTTTCATATAAGTTAGCAGTTTCTTCAATGCTAATTTTTCATTCAGGACACCTTCTTTCGTATGTTTGTTTTGGTAACATAATTATACAATAAAAGGTGTCCTTTTTGATGTATTATACAGAAAAAGCAGTAACTTTTTCTTTAAAATCAAAATCCCCATTTTACCCAGAATATATCAGCTAAAACAAGGCTTTTTTATTTTTAAAAGCGAAATCTCTGCTATTTTTTCTTTACAATGTAACAGTTCAGTTCGCGCCATTCATTATACTAAGACAAAAGGGGTGAATGTACCAGAACAGTTCCATAATATGAATCAGTAATTTTCAAGATAAAAGTGCACATTTCGCAGGTTTTCGAAAAATTTCACTACTTTTTCCACTTTTCCCCTCTGGAAATTCCTGTTTTTTCTGTTGAAAAGTGCACATTTTGATGTATTTAAAAAAGTTTCACTATTTTTTCGCGAAAAAAGTAGTGAAACTTTTTTATTTTTCTGAATTTGTATATATTTTCTGGTGAAATCTCCTGTAAAATGATCCCCCCTTTTTTTGCGCTCAAAAATAACTTTGGGTTCTAAATCTCTTTTGCCAAAAATATTTCCATAGGCTGAACATATCCCGGAATATTCATCACCAGCCCACCACAGTCTTGATATCCGAGTTTTCGATAAAAGTGCTGGGCTGTCTCATCTGTCTGCGTGGAAGTCAAAACCATGCCATGTCCCTGCCGTTTCATATCCATTTCCCAATATTCCATCATTTTTTTCCCATGCCCTTTCCCCTGAAAAGGCGCATCTATATACAGCATAGTACAAAATGGTATCTGATCCCAAAAAAGATTATAGCGCAGCAAGCCTACTGGAACATGATCTTTCAGGATCACATAGCCCCTTTTTCTCCGCACTTTATCTTCAAATTCTCCATCCGGCAAGTGTCTGTCCAGACGCTGCCAAAACTGCCTGTCTTCCCTTTCCACATATCTTATTTCTATCATTTTTCCTGCACCATTCTTCTAATTCTTTGATTGTCTATAAAGAAAATCCACTGCATCCTTGATTGTTTCTACCGGTATCAGACATACATCCGTAATATTTCTCACGGTTTTCAGACAAACCGCCGGAAGTATAATGGTGGTAAATCCTAATTTTTTCGCTTCTAATACACGCTGTTCTGCCATACTTACCGCCCGTACCTCTCCACTCAGTCCTACTTCTCCAAACACCAACACCTTATCACCGATCACAATATCCTTATAACTGGACACAATCGCCAGCAAAATTCCCAGATCAATAGCAGGTTCATTCATACGGATCCCTCCGGCAATATTCACATAAGCGTCGCTGGAAGACAGATTCATTCCCAGTCTTTTTTCCAGTACTGCCATCAGAAGATTGACCCTGTTAAAATCTGTTCCCGCCGCCGTCCGTCTGGGAATTCCAAAATTACTGCCACACACCAATGCCTGAACTTCTATCAAAATAGGTCTTGTCCCTTCCATAGAGCAGGCGACCACGGAACCAGAAGCGCCTTCCGGTTTCCCATTCAACATATATTCCGATGGATTCTCCACCTCGATCAGACCTTCTTCCCGCATTTCAAAAACGCCGATCTCATTGGTAGAGCCAAAACGATTCTTCACTCCCCGCAAAATCCTGTAGGAAGCATGACGGTCTCCTTCAAAATAAAGTACTGTATCTACCATATGCTCCAATACCCGAGGTCCTGCAACATTGCCGTCTTTCGTCACATGGCCTACGATAAATACAGAAATTCCCAGCCCTTTCGCAATCTGCATCAATACGCCGGTGGATTCTCTCACCTGGGAAACACTGCCTGGAGCTGAAGAAACCTCTTCATTAAACATCGTCTGAATGGAATCGATCACCACCACATCTGGATGCTTTTTTTCGATTACCTGCCGGATTGTATTCAAATTGGTCTCACAAAGAAGAAGCATCCGATCACTGAAAGCGCCGATTCTCTGGGCTCTCAGCTTGATCTGCTTTAAGGATTCTTCCCCTGAAATATATAACACCTGGGCTTTTTCGGCTAAATTTCTGCAAACCTGCAAAAGAAGGGTTGATTTTCCTATTCCGGGATCTCCTCCTACCAGCGTCATAGAACCTCCCACAATCCCGCCTCCCAGCACCCGGTCCAATTCACGAATTCCGGTATGCAGTCTTTCTTCTGCGGTAATCTCTACCTGTGACAGAGACACCGGTTCAGCCGCTGGCGTATGAATATTTCCTGCTGTCCCACTTTTTCCAGTCTGGGGAGAAACTGTCTCCTCCACAAAAGTATTCCATTGTCTGCATGCCGGGCACTGCCCCATCCATTTCGGTGATTCGTAACCACATTCCTGACAGAAAAACACCGTCTTTTTTCCTTTCGCCATAGCACCTCCATTAGAAAAAGGGGATGCCGCATTCCGCATTTTTTCAAAAATGTCTACGTGCGACAGCCCCTTTTTACCATTCCTTTATTCCGATTATAATCTGTCGATCTCCACCTGAACGGCTTTATCAGGATTCAAATCTACGCTAAATGATAATTTACCGCCCAAATTCGTTTTCATATGGCCAAGACTCATACCATCCAGAATTACTTTATATTCGCAGTCTGCCTCCAATTCTACAGTAATCTGCGTATTGTCTGTTCCTTCTACCGAGAAAATCATGCCATTGTCACTGATTTTCATATCTAATACAGTCGTTCCCGGCACTGATTCATAGACAAACATTTCATTTCTTTCCAGTTTGGTGATCTCACAGAACGTTTTTACTTTATATAAATCTCCATTATATTCAAAATCTGATAATTTTGACTTAGTATTCAGTTCATAGTTTCCAAAACTGATTCCTCCAGCAGCTTCCGTTCTGATTAATTCTTTGATCGTTGCCATAATAACCTCCTAGTTCTATCTCTTGTACATTTCTATTTTTATATTCAGCGAAAGTCTCTCCCACACTTTATATGAAACTGCGGGAAAAGAATAATCCTTTACCTTGGCACTATTATATAATATATTCACAAAAACTTCTAGTCAGCCACTGTAAATTTTATAACTTTTTTAGACATGGACAGAATCACATGATCTCCCCGATGGATTCTTCCCTCCAGAATCTCTTCTGCCATCATATCTTCTATTTTGCTCTGAATCGCTCTCTTCAAAGGTCTTGCTCCATATTTACTGTCAAATCCCTCTTCCGCCAGATATTCTTTCACGCTGCTGCGCACTGTCAGTTCAATCTTCAACTGCTCTTTGCACCTTGTTTGAAACTTTTTCAGAAGAATTGTCACAATCTGTTTAATCTCTTCTTTTCCCAGTGTATGGAAAACAAGCACTTCGTCAATTCGATTCAGAAATTCCGGTTTAAAAATCCGCTTAACCTCTTCCATCACTCCGCTTTTCATCTGCTCATAATCTTTTTTTGCATCTTCCCCGGAAGAAAATCCCAGACGCTTCGGCTCCACGATACTCTGCGCGCCGGCATTGGAGGTCATGATAATACAAGTCTGCTTAAAATCCACCTTCCGCCCCTGAGCATCGGTTATATGACCATCATCCAGCACCTGCAGCAAAATATTGAATACATCTGGGTGCGCCTTTTCAATCTCATCAAAAAGAATCACACTGTACGGATTTCTTCTCACCTTTTCGGAGAGCTGACCGCCTTCCTCATATCCCACATATCCTGGCGGCGAGCCGATCATCTTGGATACACTGTGTTTTTCCATATATTCCGACATATCTACCCGGATCAGCGCCTGCTCCGTCCCGAATACTGCCTCTGCCAACGCCTTGGAAAGTTCTGTCTTACCTACACCGGTAGGTCCCAGAAACAGAAACGAACCAATAGGTCTTGCCGGGTCTTTCAATCCTACCCTGCCTCTTTTAATAGCCTTCGCCACTGCTGCTACCGCTTCCTTCTGTCCGATCACTCTCTGATGAAGTATTTTTTCCAGACGCGCCAGTCGTTTCGTCTCTTTTTCTGCCAGCTTCTGCACCGGAATCTTTGTCCATCCCGATACGATCTGAGCAATATTTTCTTCCGTTACAACCAGATTCTTTGATCTGTTTCTATTTTCAAATCGCTTTTTCGCGCTCTGATAAGCCTTCTCCGTATCCGCCTGCTGATTCTGAATTTCTTTTGCCAGCGCAAAATCTCCCTCTTTAATCGCCTCTTCTTTTTTCCTTCCCAGTTCCTGCAGCTCTCTTTCTGCCTGACGAACTCCTTCCGGCACGGAAAATCCTTCCAACTGCACCCTGGACGCCGCTTCATCCATCAGATCAATCGCCTTATCCGGCAAAAAACGATCATTTATATATCGCACAGACATCTTTACCGCTGCATCGATCGCCTCATCTGCAATCTGTACGCCATGGTGCTGCTCATAATATGTACGAATCCCTTTCAAGATCTCTATCGCCTGTTCTTCCGTGGGTTCTTCCACCATGACCGGCTGAAATCTCCGTTCCAAAGCCGCATCTTTTTCGATATATTTCCGATATTCCTCCAGAGTAGTAGCGCCGATCATCTGAATCTCACCTCTGGAAAGAGATGGTTTCAGAATATTCGATGCATCCAAAGCTCCCTCTGCGCCCCCTGCACCGATAATGGTATGAAGTTCGTCGATAAACAAAATAATTTCTTTGTGTTCCATCACCTCAGAAACCACTTTTTTTATTCTCTCTTCAAATTCACCCCTGTACTTGGAACCTGCCACCATGCCGGACAGATCCAGTACAACCACTCTCTTATCCCGGATGATATCAGGAACCATATCCTGTACGATCCTCTGCGCCAGTCCCTCTGCTATAGCGGTTTTTCCCACTCCCGGCTCTCCGATCAGACAGGGATTATTCTTGGTACGTCTGCTCAAAATCTGAATCAGGCGGGCAATTTCATTTTCCCGTCCGATCACCGGGTCCATCTTGCCCTGTCTTGCAAGTTCTGTCAGATCCCGGCTGTACTGATCCAAGGTAGGAGTTCCTACCAAAGCCCCCTTTGTATTTTTCTTTCCGTACTCTTCCCGGGCAGCGGAATCCTCTCCCATCGCCGTCAGAACCTCCATCTGCAGTTTCTGAATGCTGATCCCCATGGTGTGGAGAAGTCTTGTTCCCACACAATCCACTTCTTTTAACATTGCCAGAAGCAAATGCTCCGTACCAGTCTTTACACTTTTAAAATTCATGGATTCCCTGCGGCTATTTTCCAGTACTTTCTCCGCTCTGGGCGTATATCCTCTTTTTTCCGCTGTCATAATCCCCTGAGGAGGAGCGATCAGCTTTTCTATAAGTTCCATAAGCTTCTCTTCTCCCACTTCCTGTTCCCGCAGAACCATTCCCGCTGTACCATGTTCCTCATGAACAAGTCCCATCAGCAAATGTTCTGTCCCGATATAATTATGTCTGCATCTGCGGGCAATTCTTTCCGCATACATTATCGCAGTCTGGGCCTGATCCGTATACTGTGTTTTCATGTATGTCCTCCATTCCCTCTGATTACTTATTTTATATTTCTGTCATATTCGGCATAAATCTCGTCAATCAATTCATGCACTTCCTGTCGGCTGATATTTTTACAAATTCCTTTTGCTAAAGCCACCTGCAAATCTTCCTTTAACTCTTCCATAGCAAACAATTTATTGGAATCGATACAGATGATCGCGCCTTTTCTTCGGTCGATAGAAACGATGCCCTCCTGTCTCAATACAGAATATGCTTTGTTTACCGTATGCATGTTAATTCCGATAAGATCTGCCAGCTGCCGCACCGACGGAAGAGTGTCTCCGTCATGAATACGGGAGGCTGCAATCCCAAGAATAATCTGGTTTCGAAGCTGCATATAAATCGCCTCGTCGCTGTTGAAATCTATCTCTATCAGATCGATCTGCATCTTCTCACCCACCTTTCTTTTGTCTGTTATAGAAATCTTATAACACTTTTTCCGTTTTGGCAAGGATAAAAAAATCCCCTGTATCTTCAACAGATACAGGGGTCTTTGTATGCGGGAGATGGGACTTGAACCCACACGAGCATACACCCACAAGATCCTTAGTCTTGCCTGTCTGCCAATTCCAGCACTCCCGCTTACCTCTTTCGGTTCTCTCCGAAAGACAAGAGTTATTATAGCATCAGGCTCTCTTAAAGTCAACACCTTTTTGAATTTTTTTATTTTTTTGATTATTCCTGAAAATTCAACTCAATTCAGTTCTGCAATCCTGCTCACACCTACATAGATTTCCTGAATCTTATACCAGGTTGGATAGTCCACCACTCCGGTTTCCGGAAGCCCAAACACAGATTGAAATTCCCGCACCGCCTCTTTGGTTTCTTCCCCGTAAATCCCGTCAGGATTTACCGAAGGAATCGCAGGATAAGCTTCACTGATACCATTTAACTGCTCCTGAATCTGCCGCACTTTTATCCCGCTGCTTCCAATATCCAGATCATAACCGGGCCAGGAAATAGGAATACCGGAAATCTCTTCTGCAGAATTGATATACATATTGTCCCCGTAATAATTTCTGAGAATCTCGATGGCAGAATAATTCTGATCGCCCAGATATTTGCTTCCCCACTGTGACATCCAACCATCGCACCGCACCCTCTGCCCGTCGCAGTACTGGGTCAAAATCGGCTGTCTTACATTCGGGCGGGAAAGATAATTTTCAAACAACTCATCCACCACCTGAGAGATACTCTCAAAAATATTTCTGCCAAAGATCCATTTGTGATCGAAGGCTGTAGAAGATGTGATTGTAAAGCTGTATCCTTTATTTCTATACCATTCGGTATATACCCTGTTCATAGTAAAAGACATGATTGCCAGCACATTTGCCCGTATCGTCTCCAGCGGCCAAGTGGCATAGATTTCACTGCTTGCCACATTTTTTATATAATCTTTATAGCGCACAAAATAATTTTGCGCAGTAGAGTCGGAAGGCGCTCCGTCATGCACCACCACATATTCCGGCACCACTACCCGGCTCAAGACAATCTCTCCCGTTTCATTCATGGGTTTTATCTCTGCCTCAGGGATTTTCTCCGGATAATTTCCATAAAGGGTATGATCCGGGATCACAATATCCTGAAAAGGTCCCTGCTCCGATGGTTCCATAGCAACTTGCTGGATACTGGTTTCCCCCGACAAAAGCTCCGCTCCCGACACTTCCACCGGCTCATAACCCGGCGCCTGTACCCGAAGATTATATTCCGAATATGGCTGCTGTTCGGAGGGGGTAAGACTGTACTCCACCGGCGGAGTGGGGAGCTCCAAAACTTCTGTCTGCCCATTCCTATCCGTCTCTACTTCTTCCAGCGTACTGTCGGGCGCTCCCTTATAGGAAATACTGATTTTTGCCCCCACGATAGGGCGGCTTTGTATCTTCGTTTTCACCTGAATCTGTAATTTTCCTTTGTCCGGCTGACTCTCCTGCATGGACTTTAATGATATTGGCGACATGATCGAACCTCTGATTTCACAGTTATCCCAGTATATGCCGTCTTCTGGAAAAAAATGACACTAAAACAGATTTCTTATATCCCGGAAGGTTACTACCAGCAGCAAGCCCATCAAAAGTAACAGTCCGGCAAAATGTACCATTCCTTCTACTTCCCGTTTCACCGGTTTTCCCCTCACCGCCTCGATCAGCAAAAATACCAGTCTTCCTCCATCCAGTGCAGGAAGCGGTAAAAGGTTTGCCACTCCCAGATTGGCAGAAATAAAGATCAGCAGATTCAGCATCGTCATCCAGGTGATCAGACTTCCTTCGCTCTTACTTTCCTCGTAAGCGTCACCAATCACATTTACCACACCCACCGGTCCTGACAGACTGTCCAGACCTATTTTTCCGGTAAACAACATTTTAAAGCTCTGCAAAGTGGTATTGATCCAATAACGCACCTCCAAGGCGCTATATTTCAGCACACCCAGCGGATTCGTCTTCACCCGTCCCAGATTATACACAAATCCTCTTTCCACATAATCCGTAGCCTCAGGAGTCACCTCCACATCATATTCCAGACCATCCCGCAGATAAGTGAGCGTGATCGCGTCCTCTCCCAGCGGATGTTCGTCAAAATACTTCTTCAGTTCTATTCCTGTTTTTACCTGCTGACCATTGATCGCATAAATATAGTCTCCTACCTGAAGCCCGGCTTTTTCCAACACACCTCCCACCGAAAGCGTAGCGACCTGAGGCTGCTCCTCTGTTTCATAGTAGGTAAATCCCAGCATATAGCGAAACTGTTTCTGAGGGGTATAGGAGATCGCATGTTCTTTCCCATCCCGCTCAACTTTTACCGTAATCTCCTCCTCCGGCATTCCTTCCAGCATCAGATACGTATCCAGATCTCTTCCCAGATAGATATTCTTTCCGTTAAACTCCGTAATCACATCTCCTGCCTGGAGTCCCGCTCTTTCCTCCGGGGAGCCTTCCGCCACTTGCAGCACCTCGGGTGGATCATAGCCTATGATACTGATAATGATCATCGCTCCAAAAAAAGCAAGCACAAAATTAAACAGAGGCCCGGCAACAATAACAGAAATTCTTCGCCATACAGATCTGCTGTTAAAGCTTCCCTCTTCCGTATCTTCTCCGTCCTCCCCCCGCATCATACAGGAACCTCCAAAGGGAATCAGTTTCAGAGAATATCGTGTTCCTCCTTTTACTACCGAAAGGAGGCGGGGACCCATCCCCACGGAAAATTCCTCCACTACGATTCCATTCGTCTTAGCCAGAATAAAATGACCAAACTCATGAACTATGATCACCACGCCTAATATTAACACCGCAATGAGTATACTCAATCTTTCCACCTGCCTTCAATCCATTCATACGTCTTCGCTTCTGCCTCAAGGATCTGTTCCAGAGCAGGATTTTCAACAAAAGCATGGTGTTCCATTGCCTCTTCAATAATCCTGTAAATATCCAGAAATCCGATTTTTCTCTTCAGAAATTTTGCCACTGCCCGTTCATTCGCCGCATTAAATACGGTCGGCATGCTGCCTCCGATTCTGGACGCTTTCATTGCCAGCGGCAGTCCAAGAAATGTATCCATATCTGGTTCTTCAAAAGTAATTTCTTTTAATTTTCCAAAATCCAGCCGTTCCCCTGGCAGATATCTCCGCTCCGGATAATACAGCGCATACTGGATCGGAAGTTTCATATCGGGAGTTCCCATCTGCGCCAGCACTGCGCCGTCCACAAACTCCACCATGGAATGAATGATACTTTTCGGCTGCACAACTACCTGAATCTGATCCAAATCTACATCAAACAGCCATTTTGCCTCCATAACTTCCAATCCCTTATTGACCAAAGTGGCAGAATCAATAGTGATCTTCTGCCCCATCGCCCAATTCGGATGTTTCAGAGCGTCCTCCACCTGTACCTGTTCCAGTTCCTCTCTCTTCTTTCCCCGGAACGGTCCCCCGGAAGCGGTAATTAGAAGCTTGTGAATCTCTCTTTTCTGCTCCCCGTGAAGCACCTGAAAAATCGCACTATGCTCACTGTCCACCGGGAGAATCTGTACGCCTCTTTTCTTTGCGAGAGGCATAATCAGATGCCCCGCGGTCACCAGCGTCTCCTTATTTGCCAACGCAATATCCTTTCCCGCTTCAATCGCCGCAATCGTGGGACGAATACCGATCATCCCCACAATCGCCGTCACCAAAATCTCCGCCTTTGGCAGTCTTGCCAGTTCCAGCAGACCTTCCATGCCGCTGACGATCCGCACATCCAAATCCGCCACCTTTACCGCCAGCTCTTCCGCTTTTTCCTTCTCCCATACGGCTGCCAGCTCTGGATGAAATTCCCGGATCTGCGCTTCCAAAAGCTCTATATTCGATCCTGCGCTTAATGCCGCCACTTTCAGATCCTTATTTTCTCGTACAACTTCCAGAGTCTGTGTTCCTATGGAACCGGTGGAACCCAAAATTGCAATGGTCTTCTCCATAGTATTCCCTTTCTTTTCTATTTTATAAAATGATATTTTTCTCAGATCAGCGCAACCGCCAGAAAATAAATAATCGGCGCCGTAAAGATCACGCTGTCAAACCGATCTAATATTCCGCCGTGACCGGGAATCAGCTTTCCGTAATCCTTAATATTCTGCTGACGTTTGATTGCCGACGCTGCCAGATCCCCTACCATGGAAACCAGAGCTCCCACCGCGCAAATAATCGCATAAATCAAGGGGGTATGAGCCGAATTTGGATTATAACCGGAGATTGCCCATGCATATAAACCGCCCAGCAAAGCTGCTCCCAAAACGCCGCCCACTGCTCCTTCGATGGATTTTTTCGGACTCAGCACCGGAGCCATTTTATGTTTGCCGATCAGTACCCCTACGCAGTATGCACAGGTATCGCAGCCCCAGGAACACAAAAATATCATCCACACCAGATAAACGCCGCCTTCCAGCATTCTTGTCTGATAAATATACGACAACATGACGCCCACATAAACAATCCCGAAAAAGGATGCCATGACCTGTTGGGACTGATATCTGGGATAAGTAAACACATAAACAAACATGAGAAGTAAGAGTCCAAAAATCACTGCCAAAAGATGGTACTTCTCCGGGAGAAACAACAGGGACAGATAATAAGCAAGAATCCCCAGATATCCTGTGATCTCCAACAATTCAAACTTTTCCTTCCGCACTCCGCAGGCTTTATACAATTCCTGCATACCAATAAACGATACACATAACAGGGTGACAAAAAGTACAGGACCGCCTGAAATAATCGTGACCAGCGCTATGAGTACCAGTATAATCCCACTGAAAAGTCGTGTTTTAAACATTTGTATCCTCCTTCACCCCGCCGTATCTCCGGTCTCTTTCATTATATTTCTCAATAGCTTTTACTAATTCATCCTTTTTGAAATCGGGCCACGGCACATTCGTAAAATAAAACTCCGTATATGCCAACTGCCACAGCAGATAATTGGAAAGTCTCTCCTCCCCGCTGGTACGGATTAAAAGATCGGGATCGGGAAGTCCCGCCGTATCAAGATAATCAGAAATCGTTTCCTCCGTCACCGGTCCCTGCAGCCTTCCCTCTTTCTGATCCTCCAACATCTTATTTACCGCTCTGGTAATCTCATCTCTGCTGCCGTAATTTAATGCGATCTGAAAATGCAGTTCATCAAAATCCTTTGAAAATTCCTCCAGCTCCCGGATTTTATCCTGAATATCCTGATCAAATGCTGTAGGATCGCCGATAACCCGCACACGCATATGATTTTTCTGGGAGATCTTGATACATTTTTTCAGATAATTTCTGAATAATCGCATCAGCCCCTCCACTTCTTCCCGGGACCGTTTCCAGTTTTCCGTGGAAAACGCATAGACGGTAAGGTATTTTACCCCCAGCTCTTTTGCCACCTCACAGATATCTTCCAGATTTTCGCAGCCCTTTACATGCCCGTAACTTCGGGGCATTCCTTTACTTTTCGCCCATCTTCCGTTTCCGTCCAGAATAATGGCGATATGATTTGGTACTTTCATAGTTCCTCCTTAAAAGAGGCGCCATACAATGGAGTTTGCTCCATATGCCTGACGCCTCCCTCATGACCTTTGTCCGAAAACACTCCGTTTTCTTACCCTTTGGTTTCAAAATTAAACAGTTAAGATTTCTTTTGATTTTACTTCTACAGATTTGTCTATTTCTTTGATAAACTTATCTGTCATCTTCTGTACGTTCTCTTCCTGCTCTGCGATCTCATCCTCAGATACATCCTCTTTGCCCAGCTTCTTCAGCATATCGTTGGCGTCCCGACGGATGTTTCTCACTGCAACCTTCGCTGCCTCGCCTTTTTTCTTAACATCCTTCACCAGATCTTTTCTGCGCTCTTCTGTAAGCTCTGGAAATACCAGACGGATCACTTTTCCATCGTTGGTAGGATTGATTCCCAGATCGGACATATTGATCGCTTTCTCAATCGCCTTTACCAGAGAAGCTTCCCATGGCTGGATCTGGATCATTCTTGCCTCCGGTACGGAAATATTTGCCACCTGCTGCAGAGGCGTCGGCGCTCCGTAATAATCTACCGTAATACGGTCCAGTACGTGAGGATTCGCTCTTCCCGCGCGGATCGTACCGAATTCACTTTCCAGATTAGCCAGTGTCTTTGTCATTTTCTCTTCATATTTTGCAATTCTTTCATCCATGTGTCTGTTTCCTCCTGATTTCTTTTAATCTACAAGCACACGGGTTCCATGAAAATCTCCCCGGGCTGTCTTCACAATACTGTTTTCTTCATTCAGTCCAAATACCATCATCGGCATTTTATTTTCCATACAGAGAATGGATGCTGTAAGATCCACAACCGCCAGCTTCTTATCAATAACTTCCTGAATATGAACGCTGTCGTATTTCTTTGCCTCTGGATTAGTCTTCGGATCGCTGTCATATACGCCGTCTACAGCCTTTGCCAGTAAAATCGTTTCCGCTTCAATCTCAATCGCCCGCAAAACGGTAGTCGTATCTGTGGAAAAATATGGATGACCTGTTCCACCTGCAAAGAAAGTCACCTTTCCTTCTGCAAAACACTTATTTGCCTCATCCTTGGAAAACAACTTGGTAAATGCACCGCACACGAAAGGCGTCAGAATCTCTGTTTTCATTCCCACGGAACGGAAGATCTCAGATACATAAATACAATTCATCACCGTTGCCAGCATACCGATCTGATCCGCCTTCGTTCTGTCGATCGTCTCACTGCTTCTTCCTCTCCAGAAGTTGCCGCCGCCGATCACTACGCCGATCTCCATGCCTTCTTCCGCAAGAACCTTTACTTGTTTTGCCACCTCTGTTACGGTTGCTTCATCAAAGCCTGTCTTTTTTTCACCGGCAAGAGCCTCGCCGCTTAATTTTAACAATACACGTTTCATAAAGTGAATGCTCCTTCTTTTGTTTTTTATTCTGCCATTAAATCCGACAGATAATCCTGAACTGCACCGGCATCAAAAACAACCGTCTCCTTCGAACCATCGCCGCTGGCTGCCTTATCGTACACCGAATAACCGATCCATCCCACGACCAGAACCGCCACCAGCGCAATCCCTGTCATCTCAAAACGATGCATCCATTTCTGATTTTTCATAATCTTCTGGCGATTTGCTTTTTCCTTTTTATATTTATCAACCTTCGCCTGACTCATGCTTTACACTCCTTTGATCATTACTCCTTGTGCTTTGATATTGAGATCTGCACTCTGGGTTCATTATAGCATACTATTATTTAAAAGCCAATCGAAAGATTATTTTAAATTCTCAGATCGCCACGATAATTCCGCCGTCATTGGCATACATGGAGCTTACGCCTGCAGTATCTAAAACTTCCACTCTCTTTACGGAAATCCTATCCAGAATCGCTGCCTTTACCAACTGCGCTCTGTCTGGACAGTTGCAATGGGAAATAGCTAATACTCTTTCGCTGCTGTCCGTCAGATCCCCCACAACATGATCCACCATTTTCACCAGCGCTTTGTTGATTCCTCTCGCCTGATCCAACTGGCAGATTGTTCCCTCGGGAGTGGAACCCATCACCGGCTTAATCTTCAGCGCGGAAGCTACCAGTGCTTTTACGCGGCTAAGACGTCCATTCTTTCTCAAAGTTTCCAGATTTTCCAATACAAAATAGGTGTGCTGCGTTTCAATATACACTTCTACCGTCTCTACCACCTGCTCAAATTCCATCCCTGCTTCTTCGCACTCCTGAATCTTTAATGCAATCAGCGTTTCTCCCACAGATGCGCTCTTAGAATTAAATACATGGATTTTTTTTGCAGGATGCTTTTCCAAAATCAGCTCTTTTCCCAATACTGCGCTGTTATAAGAGCCGCTCAGTTCTGAGGATAACGTCACTGCATACAAATGATCCGCTTCCGCTTCAAATCCTTTCATATACCGCTCTGGAGAAGGGCAGGCAGATTTTGGACACTCTGGACAGTCCGCCACTTTTTTCAAAAATGAACTCTGCTCAAAACTTTCATCATCAATAATATCTTCCCCGCCTACAGTCAGGGTCAGAGCTACCGCCTCAAATCTCTCATCCTGTTTCATCTCAGAAGTCATCTCGCCGCAGCTATCCATAATAATTTTAAAACTCATGCTTTTCTCCTCCATATACTTCTTATATCCAAGGGCTTTGCCCTGTACTCGCTCTAGTAAATGTAGTAATCAATACCACATATTAATATATCATACATTCCTTTTCTTGAAAAGATGTTTTCTATGTTCTTTTTGGTGATATTGGTCTATACTGTTAACATCATATCAATTTATTTACTGGAGGTATTTATGTATTATCTATTAAACAGTTCTATGAAAGAACTGAACGATGATTATCTGAAAAAAGACGGAGATATTCTGGTGTCTCTTGTAACTACAGAAGAATGTGAACATATGCACAGTCAGCTTCCTTTTTATTCGATTCTTGAACGCAACATGCGGCATCATAATATTCAATCCTGCAAAGCCGATCTCTTAAAAGACTGTATCATCGGAACACTGCGCGTACCTGATCACAAGTTTCTTCAGGAAAATTCCCTTTCTCTCACGTTTTATCTCAGTAAAGATCTGCTGATTCTTGTGGACGATGCCCGCCATATCGCCGCTCTCCAGAAGCTGCTGCGGGAGGGAGAACTGCTCTCCACACGAAATATCGGCGAATTTTTCTGCCTGTTTATCGGACAGATGATCCGGGACGATTCTCTTTTTCTGCAGGAAACAGAACAAAATATGAGTGATCTGGAAGAACAGATTTCCCACACAGACCAGAAAAATTTCCGTTCCCGTCTGATACATACCCGGCGGGATCTTCTGCTCCTCCACTCCTATTACCAGCAGCTGCTGGATCTCTGCGAAAATATGGAAGAAAACAGCAACCATTTCTTCTCTGAAGAAGAATGTCAGACCTTTGGCATTTATTCTGCCCGTATTGAACGACTTTATAACCATACGCAGATGCTTCGGGAATATGCCCTGCAAATCCGTGAAATGTATCAGACGGAAGTGGACATCCGCCAGAATCACACCATGCAGATTCTCACAGTCGTAACCACCATTTTCTTCCCCCTCTCTCTTATCACGGGATGGTACGGGATGAACTTTAAAAATATGCCGGAGTTAAATACGCCAAATGGATACTTCATTCTTATCGCCATCTGTGTTATGATTGTAATTATCGAAATATGGATATTCTGGAAAAATAAATGGTTTCAATAACTCATAGGAGGATATTATGCTGGCACTTCGCATTTTAGATTTAAAAGACTTCACCGGAAAACTTTTTCTGGGTGAGGTATTTCATCGCTTTTCTTTTATTGAAGCATCTTTTACTACATTTATCGCTTATACCCTGGACGGCGCTTTGCAGAAAGAATTTTATGACAGTGAAAACCGCCCGGAACGCTCCTTCTGTTACTGGGAAGACGTCCGTCCTCTGTGTTATTCCATCATCAAAGGAAAACGCACGCCCCTCCACTTTAAAATCGTATTCCAACTGGCTCCGGAAAATGTAGAAAAACTTCTGGCGCAATCAGGACTTTCCCTTACCCGGGAGGACATTTTCGGTCTTTATCTGAACTGTCAGTTCGATGGTGAACATCTTTTATGCACCACCGGAACATCACTAAAAATATTTACGCTGGATAAAAGTCTCGATCATCTGTGGGACGATATGGTACGCCGCTTTTTCAAGCAGCAGGAGATTGTTTTTGAAGAGGTATAAATACCATAAAAATCGGCGGTCTGTTTTCGACCGCCGATACAACGATAACGCTTTTCTTTACTTCCCGATAATGCCCTGCTGGATATTTTCTTCCTGTCTCTCGTTAGGCTGTTCTGTCTGCTGTGCTTTTCCCAGCGTAATGCTGATGGTCTGTTCCACATATTCTCCATTATCTGCAATCTTCACCACCATATCTACTGTTTCTCCTGCCGCATAGTAACTCAACAGATTCTTCAGCTCTTCTATAGTACTTACGCTGGTTCCGTCAAACTTCGTAATCACACTTCCCTCTTTTACACCGGCTTTCTGGGCTGCTCCACCTTCTGTCACTTCTGCCACCAGAACACCTTTCGGAATCCCATAGGCATCTGAAATACTCTGATCTACATTTTCACCGGAAATACCCAAAGCTGCCGCCTGATCTTCGCTTACTTTCTCTCTGGTTGTGCGATTCATCAGATCTTCCATAATTGGAGATGCAGTACTTACCGGGATGGCATATCCCATACCTTCTACCTCAGTGGAAGCTAATTTTGCTGAGTTAATTCCTATCAGTTCACCTCTCATATTCAGAAGAGCTCCGCCACTGTTGCCTGGGTTGATGGCTGCATCTGTCTGGATAAATCCATTTTCTGATTTTGAATCGCCCACCTGACGATTGGTAGCGCTTACAATTCCCGTTGTCACCGACTGTCCATATCCCAGAGCGTTACCGATTGCCACCACCTGTTCTCCGACTTTCAGACTATCCGAATCACCTACCGTAGCCACTTTAATCTTTGACATGGTATCTTCCGAAATGTCGGAAAGTTTTACTGCGATAACTGCCAGATCATTTTCCGCATCCGTTCCTTTTACAACAGCCTCGTATGCCTGATTATCAATAAATCCTACGGACAGGGTATCTGCGTCCGCAACCACATGATTATTACTTACAATCAAAAGCTCCTCGTCATTCTTTCCGATAATAATACCGGAACCCTGATATTCCACTTCCTGCTGCATTCCGCCGCTCCTTCCGAACATATCAAAATAATTCTGGACTTCCTGCACCGATTTATTTGTAATCGCCACGATCGAAGGCATCACGGATTCTGCAATATCGGACACATCCAAAGACTTCCCGTCCAAACTTCCATTGCTCACCGCTGAAGTATTCTGAAGCGTTGTTCTGTTGGCATCTGTATTTTCAGTTTTCGCAGTGTCTGCCTTGCCTGCGCTTCCTGATACATGAACGATACCTGCAAAAGTACCTCCGGCAATTCCTCCAAAAAGAACCGCGCTCAAAGCAATCGCTCCAATTTTTTTCGCCCACTTTCCTTTATTCTTTTTCTCCGGTTTCCTTGGGCTCTGTGGAACATTCACCGGCGCCTGATTCATATCCTGACTGTAATCATATCTTCCATAATCTTCCATTGTAAGTTCCTCCTTCTATAACATCAACTTGATAAATACTGTTCTTTTTTGTTTACGGTTACAGTATAGGAATCTTTTGTGGTAAATTTGTTATGAATTTATGTTTATTCTGTGAAATCCATCACATATTCAATCCCAATAGGACCCCCCCCCCGCTTCACTGCGTCTTTATGAATTACATCTTCTCTTCAATTTTCTTCTGTGGTATAATGATTGCACGAAGTGCAATCCAAGCCAATAAGCCAATCTTCATTGGCTTGCTGGCGCTCGCGCGACAGATTATACCTGCAACCCACATAAAAAGGAAGGAGATCCACATGAGAAAAATTACCAGTTTTACTATAGACCACATCAAATTACAGCCGGGTGTTTACGTTTCCCGAAAGGACCCTCTGGGAGATTCCATGATCACCACTTTTGATATCCGCATGACTTCCCCCAACGAGGAACCTGTGATGAATACTGCCGAAGTCCATACCATTGAACATCTGGGCGCAACATTTTTAAGAAACCATCCAGAGTTTGGTTCTCAGGTAGTCTATTTTGGTCCCATGGGATGCCGCACCGGTTTCTATCTGCTGCTGGCAGGCGATTATGAGTCCCGTCAGATCGTTCCGCTCCTCACAGAGATGTTCACTTTCATCAGAGACTACCGGGATGAGGTTCCCGGCGCTTCTGCAAAAGACTGCGGAAACTATCTGGATATGAATCTTCCTATGGCTAATTATCTGGCAGACCGGTTTTTAAAACAGGTTCTCACCAATATTCGGGAAGACCGTCTGATCTACCCTGAATAAGGTCAAAAACTTCAGGGAGTTGTCGCTTCCTGCATCTCATGCGACAACTCCCTGTCTAATGTTTATTTCCTGTCTAATTTTATTTCCTGATCTTCCACATATTTCGGATACTCTTTCCAGAATACATCCTCACACGCTTTTTTTAGCAGAGCAAACTCCTGCTCCATTTTAAATGTCTGAGGAACTAACGTAGATACCTTCCACAGCTCATTTCCCATTTTTTCCACCAGATGGTCTTTTTTCAGGCGCATAATTCCCATCAACTGGGTGCTGTATCTTCCATCTTCCTGACAGATCTGCATGTAAAGATGCACACCGTGACAAAGTTCCTGATAGAGCACCTCTTCTCCCGACTCTCCATATTCTGCCGCCAGTTCAAACCCCATATCCTGTTTTGCCTCTTTTATAGCTTCCGTCTGCTGTTTTAGCTGAAATTTATTTCCCGGCTTTCTGGCCACAAAACAAAGGTTCATCCAGGAACGGATAAAATAATCCACTCCCACGGGCATTTTTGCTCTGGTTTTATAGCGAAGTTCCCAAAACTTCATACGAATCTGATCCTTCTCATCTGCAGTTCCTGATTCCAACCGTTCCTGCAATAATTTTTTTCTCTCATCCCGGTCTGTCGTACTATAATACTCCTGCGGCCAGCTGCTCCAATCTCTTTCCATCTTTCGCTCCTCTTTCTTTTATCTCTGAATCTTTTCCTGTTCCCCGTGATAATATACTTCTTCCAGACAAAGCCCCTGCGCCGGAGCCGTAGCTCCTGCCAGCTGGCGTTCTTTTCTTTCCAGAAGCCATCCCATACTGTCTGCCGGACGCTGATGCAGCCCCACTTCTATCAAAGTTCCCGTCAAAATCCGAACCATATACTGCAAAAATCCATTTCCCCGGAAAGTCAGCTTTACTTCATGGGGAAATTCTTCTATCCGAATCTCCGTAACTGTCCTCACCGTAGACTTTTTCATTCTGGAATTACCGCAAAAAGACTTAAAATCATGCGTTCCCACAAGATCTTCCGCCGCTTTCTTCATAGCCTCCACATCCAGCTCTTTTCCCAGTGCATAGCGATACTTCCGATCAAAAACCGCTTTACAGTTATCTGTCCCGATTCTGTAAGAATAACACTTTCCCGTAGCCCATAAGCGAGCATGAAATCTCTCCGGCACACGTTCCACACGCAAGATTCCGATATCTTCCGGAAGATACGTATTCAAATATTCCTGTATCTCCTCTTTGCTTTTCTCCGTATTCAAATGCACATTGGCAGTCTGCCCTCTGGCATGTACCCCGCTGTCTGTTCTCCCGGCGCCAAATATCTGAATCTCCCGATCCTCCATCCGAGAAAGAACGTTCTCGATTTTTCCCTGAATCGTCTGCTCTGTCTTGGTCTGACGCTGCCAGCCATCGTAACGACTCCCATCATACTCTATTGTTAATTTGTAATTCATATCTGTCCCGTTTTTCCTTATAATACCATCGTTTTCCAGACCATTATCCTAAATATTCTCCCTTTTGTCAATCATCTGAACCTACTAAAAAAATTTATCCCTGCTTCTCTTGAAATGATACAAAAATTACTTTTTTGAAATTTTTTCACTACTTTCCCTGTTGTTTTTGCAACAAATCACTCGAAATTTCGATGAAAAATGATATAAAAATGCAATTTAAAAAAAGTTTCACTACTTTTTCAACCGAAAAGTAATGAAACTTTTTTTAAATCAAGAAAATCGTATCAAATTTACATAATATTCCACTTATTTTACCGCGATTGCTTCGATCTCCACCAGTCCGCCCTTCGGAAGACGCGCCACCTCTACGCAGGATCTCGCCGGAAGCTCCTCATGGAAATATTCTCCATAGATTGCATTTACCGCTGCAAAATCATCCATATTGTCCAGAAATACCATGGTTCTCACCACATTATTATAATTGCTTCCTGCTGCCTCCAGCACTGCTCCCAGATTTTTCAAAGCCTGATGGGTCTGCGCTTCAATTCCTTCCGGCAAAGTACCGTCTTCCGGATTCAGTCCCAACTGTCCTGAAGTAAAAATCAAACCGCCTGCTTCTACGCCATGCACATAAGGGCCTACTGCTGCCGGTGCATTTTTTGCATTGATTGCTTTTTTCATGATTATCGTCTCCTCTTCATAAAACTTCTGCTGTCAGAAGCATTTTTACATATGATTTTCTACAAATTCATCGATTCTTCTGATTTTGAACCCTTTCATCTTAAATGCGCTGAACGCTGACCAGATAAACAATACGATTCTGGCAATGTACAAAATATTTGTAAGCATCACCGGAAAACCAAGGCTCCAGCCCGCGCCAAACCAGTAATTAAAGAAATGGGTAAAAGCTCCCAGCGCATAGTTGATACCGTCAATCACCTGGAACACAAAGAAAAATCCAAAATAACTCACAACTGCCTTGATCGCCGTTCCCTTCAGCCACTTATCCTTCTCCACAAACAATACATAAATCGCCAGCAGCGTAACAAGCACCGGATCAATCAATGCGGAAAACCAAACCACTGCTCCTAACATCCCCACGGTAATTCCCAGACGGGTTCTCGGCTGCACCTGCGGCGGCGCTTGATACTGAGGCTGTCCCTGATAAGATGACTGCCCCTGCGCTCCGAACTGCTTGCCGCAATGAGGGCAAAACTGGCTGTTATCCGGGATATTATTACCACAATTTGTACAAAACATACACGAAACCTCCCTTATCTCAACTCTTCTCTTATTATAAGCTTCGGGAAATTCACCGTCAACAGAAGAATTTCTTAATATTCGAATTTGAGGCAGAATTGTGGAAGTGCGCAGCACGAAACAATTCGTCTGGCATCTCTATTCCTGTAATTACTTCAAAAATCCACTAATAATCTGTTCTTCTGCTTCCTCTTCCGTAAGGCCCAGCGTCATCAATTTGATGATCTGCTCCCCTGCGATCTTTCCAATAGCAGCCTCATGGATCAGCGCCGCATCTGAATCGTTCGCCGTAATCTCCGGAACTGCGCTGATTCTGGCATTTCCCACGATAATCGCATCACATTCCGTATGACCGCTGCATTTTGCATTTCCTTCGATATTCGAGGAGAAGAGCTGATAAGATTCATCTTTCGCCACGGAACGGGAAACGATATTTGTTCCGGCATCCTCGCCGTTCATCTCCACCTTAAAGTAACTCTCCGCTCTCTGCGTTCCATGAGTCATCAGCCGCTCCATAACCACCAGTTTTGCTCCTGCCGCCACTTTCGCCTCTGTCTTTCTGATGGTAGAATCCACGCCCTTGATCTGTGCTGTATCCATCTCCATATAACCATTTTCTTCAATCTCCACAATGGTCTGAGGATTCATGATACGCTGTCCTTTTCCATCTCCGCTTCCATAATGTTTTTCCACATACTTGACTTTTGCATTTTTTCCCACATAAAAGCGGTGGATTCCGTCATGCTGACTGGAGGCGTCCCCTCCATTGTGGATTCCGCAGCCTGCAATGATGGTTACATCTGCGTCTTCTCCAATATGAAAATCATTATAGACCACCTCTTTGATACCTGCCTGACTTAAAATTACCGGCATATGCAAACTTTCTTTTTTGGTACCCGGCTTAATCCAGATATCAATTCCCGTACCGTTTTCTTTGGGAATAATCTCAATGTGTTCCGTGGAATTTCTCGCCGCAGTAGCCCCATTTGCCCGGATATTATATGCGCCTGTAGGAATCTGGTGAAATCCTGCCACTGCCTCCAATAAATTTTCCTGAATTGCATCAAATTTTTCCATTTACTTTTCCTCCCTCTGCCAGTATTTACAGCCGCTGGTACTGTTTTCTCCCCCCAGCAAAGAAGGAAGAATCTGATCCCTCTCCCCATAATCTGCCACTTTTCCATCTGCTACCACCAGAATCTCATCTGCGGTCTTTAAGATTCTCTCCTGATGAGAGATGATTAAAATAGATCCGTTCATCTCCTCATGCATCTTTTCAAATACCTGAATCAGATTCTGAAAACTCCACAGATCGATTCCTGCCTCCGGCTCGTCAAACACGGAAATTCTCGTTCCTCTCGCCATCACCGTAGCGATCTCGATTCGCTTAATCTCTCCTCCTGACAAACTTCCGTTCACTTCCCGGTTAATGTAATCTTTCGCGCACAGTCCCACTTCTGACAAATATTTGCAGGCTCCTGCCGCAGACAACTGTTTTCCTGCTGCCAGTCGAATCAAATCCAGAACAGTCACTCCTTTAAAACGCACCGGCTGCTGAAAAGCATAGCTGATTCCCATGTTGGCTCTCTCCGTAATACTCTTATCTGTAATATCCTCCCCATCCAGAAGAATCCTTCCAGAAGTAGGCTTTTCTATCCCGGCAATGATTTTTGCCAAAGTAGACTTTCCTCCTCCATTGGGACCGGTGATCGCCACAAATTTATGATCCTTCAATGTAAAACTTACGTCTTTTAAAATTCCCTTTTCATCTGTTTCATCCGAAACATGAAAAGAAATGTTTTGTAATTCCAGCATATCAATTCCTCCATCTCGTGTGAGAATTTCGGCAGCATGCGCCGCCGTTTCCTATTATATCCCTTTATTCTCAGTATTTCCACTGAAATCTGTAAAAAACAAAGATTGCTACTTATCCTTGACCGATTTCTCTTTTTCCGTTAAACTATAAAAAATGTCCAAGTAAAAAGATATTATCAAAATCAGGTGAAGAAAATGAAAGAAAAACAACTTGTATCAGAAAATGAAATCGAAGTGTGCGATATCTGCCACCATCATCATGTAAAATTTCCTGCGGAAGCCCCGCAGGATGAAATTCTTTATAAGCTTGCAGATCTCTATAAGGTATTCGGGGACGCTACCCGAATCCGCATCCTCTATACCCTCTCCCGGGGGGAATTATGTGTCTGCGATATTGCAGAACTTCTGGGGATGACCCAGAGCGCCATTTCCCACCAGCTCCGTGTCCTGAAACAATCTGCCCTTGTAAAATTCCGTCGGGAGGGAAAAGCCGTATACTACTCCCTGGCAGACTCCCATGTGGCAACGATTCTGGCACAGGGACTGGATCACGTGCAAGAATAAAACCTAAAAAAGCGCCTGCAAACCCAGTCTGCGCTCACTTTGAGCCTGAAGTCTCAAAGATGTGCTCGACAAATGGGTTTGCAGGCGCTTTTTTTTACATTCTTCTTATTTTTGATAGTACCCCGCCAGGAAATCTCCCAGCTTTTTCGTAGCTTTTTCCAGATCCACCACACGGGGAAGGTATACCACCCGGAAGTGATCCGGCTCTTTCCAGTTAAATCCGCTTCCCTGAACGATCAGAATCCGTTTTTCCCTCAGAAGATCCAACGCAAATCTTTCATCATCCTGAATATTGAATTTTTTCACATCCAGTTTCGGAAAGATATAAAAAGCTGCTTTTGGCTTTTTCGCCGTAATTCCCGGTATATCATTCAGAAGCTGATAGATACACTCTCTCTGCTCATAGATTCTTCCTCCCGGAACAAGATATTCTTCCACGCTCTGGTATCCGCCCAGAGCCGTCTGAATAATGGACTGCGCCGGCACATTAGAACAAAGCCGCATATTGGAGAGCATTTTCAGCCCTTCGATATAGCCCGCTGCCTGTTTTTTTGCTCCGCTCAGTACCATCCAGCCTACACGGAAACCTGCGATCATATGCGATTTTGACAAACCGCTGAAGGTTACGCAAAATACGTCTTTAGGCGCAATCGAAGCAATGGATATATGTTTCAGACCGTCCATTACCAGCCGATCGTAGATTTCATCGGAAAAAATGATCAGCCCGTGTTCTCTGGCAACCTTTACAATCTCTTCCAAAATCTCTCTGGAATAAAGCGCGCCAGTAGGGTTATTGGGATTGATGATTACGATTGCCTTCGTCCGCTCTGTAATCTTACTCTTGATATCGTCAATATCAGGATACCAGTCCGATTCTTCATCGCAGATATAATGAACGGCTTTTCCCCCTGCCAGCGTGGCAGTTGCCGTCCACAGAGGATAATCCGGCGCCGGAATCAGAATTTCATCCCCATCGTTGAGCAACGCCTGCATACAGAGGTTGATCAGCTCACTGACCCCATTTCCCGTATAAATATCATCCATGGTCACATCTGGAATTTTTTTTAACTGGCAGTACTGCATAATAGCTTTTCTGGCTGAAAATAATCCTTTGGAATCTGAATATCCCTGACAGTCCCACAAAGACTGCCGCATATCCAGAATCACTTCCTCCGGCGCGTTAAATCCAAAAGGCGCCGGATTTCCAATGTTTAACTTCAGGATATTCAGCCCGCTCGCTTCCATTCTCGCCGCCTCTTCTACCACAGGGCCCCTCACATCATACAGCACGTTATCCAGTTTCGAAGATTTGTCAAATGTTCTCATGTCTTGTTGCCCTCCATTCTAAGTCAGGCTTTCTTTGCCTCCGACTTATTTTTAATAAACAATATGAAAATAATGCCGCTCACTGCCATCAGGATCGGATAGAAACAATACGGTATGATTTCAAACGGCGTCAGCCCCGTAGACGTTGCTGCCAGCAATAGCTGCGCTCCGTAAGGAATCAGTCCCTGCCCCACGGAAGTAAACATATCCAGCAAAGAAGCGCTTCTCTTTGGACTGATCTCATATTCCTCGCTGATCTCTTTGGCGATAGGACCTGCCATAACGATTGCCACTGTATTATTGGCGGTACACATATCCACCAGGAGCGCCAGACCTGCGATACCCAGTTCGCCGCCCTTCTTTCCCCGAATCCTTTTCTTGATAAAATTCAAAATAAACTGAATGCCGCCCATTTCTTTCACCAGCGACACGATACATGCTACCACAATAGAAATCACAGTGATATCATACATACCGGTAACTCCGCCGCTGCCATCTGCACCGGAAGCGATCACAGTAAACATATCTCCCAGGGCGATCGTTCCCGTAGCCACTCCCACAACCAGAGAGAGTACCGTACCAGTGATCAGCACCAGAAAAACATTGATACCGATCAGGGCGCCCGCCAGCACTACCACATACGGAAGCACCTGAAAAATATTATACGTATACTCTTTCGTATCCTGAAAACTTCCATTTCTCGTAATCAGGAAGAAAATAATAATTGTAAGAATTGCCGCTGGAAGTACGATCAGAAAATTCTCCCTGAATTTATCTTTCATCTGGCATCCCTGGGTTTTTACCGCCGCAATCGTCGTGTCCGAGATCATGGAGAGGTTATCTCCAAACATCGCTCCGCACACCACCGCGCCGATACAGATTGCCATAGAAAATCCTGTTTTCTCACTGATTTCCACCGCAATCGGCGCCAACGCCCCGATCGTCCCCATGGAAGTTCCCATGGATACAGAGATAAAACATCCGATAATAAACAGACCTACCACTGCCACACCTGCCGGCATAATGGACAATCCCAGATTCACGGTACTGGACGCTCCTCCCGCCGCCGTTACCGCCCCGGAAAATCCTCCTGCCGCCAGAAAGATCAAACACATGGTGATGATATTATCATCTCCCACTCCCTTTGCGATCAGACGAATATTTTCTTCAAATCCTGCTTTCCTATTCTGAACAAATGCTGTCAGCAGCGCGATCAGAAATGCTACGATTGCAGGCATTGCATAAAAATCCTGAAATACGATTCCAGCTCCCAGAAAAATCACCAGAAAAACCAGAATCGGGAGCAATGCCACTGCTCTGCCTTTTTTTTCTTCACTCATCATTCCATTCCCCTTTGTCTTTATTCTTCCTCGTCACTTCTTTTCTTTTTTCATTAACTACCACTTTAATCTTTTCACTGGAAAAAGTCAACAAAAAACAAATCACTCCAATATTTTCTTCAGTTCATCCATAAAAGTATTCACATCTTTAAATTCACGATAAACGGACGCAAATCTCACATAAGCCACAGCCTCCAGATCCTTCAGCTTATCCATCACAATCTCTCCTATGACGGTACTTGGGATCTCCCGCTCTTCCATGTTAAAAATCTCCGTTTCTACCGAATCCACCAGTGCATGAATCTGTTCTGCGGAAACTGGCCGCTTGTGGCAGGCGCGCAAAATTCCCGCTTCAATCTTCGAGCGGTCATACTGTTCTCTGTTCTGATCTTTTTTAATTACAATCAGCGGAATTGTTTCAACTTTCTCATACGTAGTAAAACGTTTTCCACATTCATCACACATTCTTCGACGGCGAATGGCTGTATTATCATCTACCGGCCGCGAATCTACTACCCGAGTATTATCTTGATTACAATACGGACATTTCATTTTTATTTTCCCATCCTTCCTGTTTTCGCAACGATTCCATCCTTCTCTGAAAAGGTGGAATCCATCTGACTTTTGACCCTGGCATCATCATAATATAGTACCGGTAATATCGTCAAGAAAATTATCAGAAAATACCTGCCTGTAAATAAAAAGAGAAGAATCACCATTTTCGTGTGACGTTCATATATTATCCAGAAAGAAGCCGGGTTGCGGTAAACAGTAACCATCAAAGGGGATCTTTATGCGTGTTTTTGAATTGAAACAAAAAGAAGTAATCAATGCCTGCAGCTGCAAAAGTCTCGGCTGCCCGGTCGATGTGGAATTTGATCCCTGCACCGGACAGATCACCCAACTCATCATTCCCGGTCCTGGAAAATTCTGCAGTTTTTTTGGCCGGGACAGTGAATTTTGTATTCCCTGGAAATGTATCCGCCAGATTGGGGAAGATATCATTCTGGTAGAAATTGATGAAGATCACTGTCTGAAAAAGCTGTAAAGCCTTCTTTCCGAATGCAAAAAATCGTGAGAAAAAATCTCCCATTTCATTGTCAACACCTCAACCTCCATGCTATACTGAAAAAAAGATCTTGAAGGCAAAAAAGAAGAATGGAGGTTTCACTATGCTTATACAATTTTCCTTAACCAACTACAAAAATTTTAAAGAAACACAGGCGCTGGATCTTACAGAAGGAAAAATTTCCGAACACGCCCGGCATCTGCTCAAAAGTCCCATTGACCGTCTGGGCATTCTTCCCGCTGCCGTCATTTACGGACCCAATGGCAGTGGAAAAACAAATCTTCTGAAAGCTCTCTGGCATCTGCGTACCCTCGTTTTGGACGCTCCTTCTGTCTGGAATGAGGACTGCGCATTTTGCTTTGACCCGGCTTCTCAGAAATCTCCCACCGAATATGAGATCATCTTTCGCGTGGAACAAATGGAGTATAATTACCAGTTAAAAATGACTCCCCGGGGCCTGACCGAAGAAAATCTTTTTGCCAGAAGGCTCCAGGATTCCTTTTATGACGTTGTTTTCGATCGGGATGGCGAAGGAATCTTTCTTTGCCCTGCGCTGGAGGATCTGGACGTATCAGCTCTTACGGATCAGCAGCCATTCTTATATTTTCTCAGCCTTTCCCGAAAAAAGCAACGGCTGCAGCCGGTTTTTGACTTTTTCCAGAATATGATCTTCCTGTCGGATTCCTCCGTCTCCCTGGAAATGGAGGACATTTTCCTGCGAGCAAAAGCGAACCGGGAAGAACTGCTCGCCCTGCTTCAGACCATGACTCCTTCAATCACCGATCTCCGTATCCACCAAAAGGAAATCTCCTTTGTCCATACGATACAGGAAAAATCTCTCACCCTTTCCTGGGACGCAGAAGCCTCCGGTATTTGCCAGCTCCTCATTTTTGCTGCTGCCCTTCTGCAAACCAGAAAAAATGGCGCCCTGCTTCTCGCCGACACCCCGGAGCTGCATCTGCACCCCATGATTCTCGAAAAACTTTATCTGCTCTGTACGAATCAGGAGAAAAATCCTCACGGTTCTCAGCTTCTGGCTGTCACCCATGAAAACTCCACTATGAACAACGGGATTTTCCGCCGGGACGAGCTCTGGATCACCGCCCCGCAGGCAGACGGTTCCTCTCTCTTATATCCCCTTTCCCTCTATCTGAAAAAGAATGGGGAAAAGGTACGAAAAGACGAAACGTATTCCAAACAATATCTGGAAGGCAGATACGGGGGACTTCCTGACATAGTTTAAAAATCCTTGCTCTTTTTTCTATCTTCTGATATAATGCCAGACGGAATAAAAACAGACAGTTCGTAACCATCCTGTCTATAAACAAAACTAGGAGGAATTATTTATGTCAGACTTAACTCGTTACAGTGTCATTCCTGACAAATTTCCCCGGGAGATCGTTCTCCTTCGGGGCAGCGGATGCAAATGGAAAAAATGCAGTTTCTGTGATTACCACACTGACGCATCCCCGGATCAGGAAGCCAACTATCAACTGAACCGTAAGGTTTTATCTCATGTCACGGGAACCTATCATCGCTTGGAAGCCATCAATTCCGGCAGCTTTCCGGAACTGGATTCCCGCACCATGGAAGAACTGCTCCGGGTATGTAAAGAAAAAGATATCCGGGAAATTTCTTTTGAAAGTCACTGGATGTACAGAAAAAAAATCCCCGCTCTGAGAAAATTTTTCTCTGAACACGGGATTTCTGTATTTTTAAAAATTGGTGTGGAAACTTTCGATATTGCTTACAGAGAAGAGATCATGCACAAAGGAATGGGAGATGTAACCCCGGAAGAAATTGCGGAATATTTTGATTCCACCTGTCTGCTTTTTGGTCTGAAAGGACAGACCGTAGACAGTATGCGGCGTGATATAGAAACGGGTCTGGCTCATTTCTCACGCATCTGTATCAATATCATGGTGGAAAATACCACCAGCGTCAAACCGGATCCAGACGTGATCCGCTCCTTTCTTCAGGAACTCTATCCACTCTATAAAGAAAATGACCGGGTAGATATTTTAATTGACAATACAGACTTTGGAGTGGGAGGAATTGACCATGCATAATGAAATTTTACTGATAGGTTCTTTGATTCTTTTATTTGGAGGCGTACTTCTTTTTTATTATCTCTTTGGAACTACCGGTCTTTACTGCTGGACCGTCTTTGCCACCATTGCTGCCAATATTGAGGTATTGATCCTTGTAGAGGCCTTTGGCATGGAACAGACGCTGGGAAATGTAATGTTTGCCAGTACTTTCCTGGTAACGGATATTCTCAGTGAAGTGGCAGGAAAAAAAGAAGCCAATCGGGCTGTCCGTCTGGGCATCTTTACTTCCCTGTTTTTTATTCTCGTCTCTCAGTTATGGCTCCGGTTCACTCCGGCAGAGACTGACTTTATCATGCCCCACATTCAGGCTGTTTTTTCCAACACGCCGCGGCTGATGCTGGCAAGCTTTCTTGTCTATGCCATCTGTCAGCAGTTCGATGTGTGGGCTTATCATAAATGGTGGGCATTTACCACGAAAAAATGCGGAGACTCCCAACGATTTTTGTGGGTGCGAAACAACGGTTCCACTTTAATCTCTCAGTTCTTAAACACTCTTTTGTTTACGCTGGGGGCTTTCTGGGGTGTTCATGACACTCCTACCTTAATTTCCATCATTGCGTCCAGCTATGTGATTTTCGTGTGTACCAGCCTTCTGGACACCCCCTTTATCTATCTGGCGCGCAAGATTAAACCTCGGACTTAGTATTCGTTATCCTAAGACTCACGGAGATAATTTCGCATTGTTTTCAGCGCATTTTTCTCTAACCTGCTTACCTGGGCCTGGGAAATTCCAATTTCCCGGGCCACTTCCATCTGGGTTTTTCCTTCATAGAACCGCAGATCAATGATGTGCCGTTCTCTCGCATTCAGTCGTTCCATCGCCTCTCCCAAAGCAAGATTTTCTACCCAGTTTTCTTCTCTGTTCTTCTTATCACTCACCTGATCCATCACATAGAGAGTATCTCCCCCTTCCGTATAAACCGGCTCGTAAAGACTCATGGGGCTTTGAATCGCATCCAACGCATAGACGATCTCTTCTTTATTGATTCCGATCTCTGAGGCAATTTCTGTAATATCCGGCTCCCTCAGATTCTTCTTCACATAATTTTCTCTGGCGTAAATCGCTTTGTAGGCGATATCCCGCAAAGATCTGCTCACCCGGATGGAATTATTATCCCGCAGATATCGGCGAATCTCTCCGATAATCATAGGAACTGCATAAGTGGAGAATTTTACATGAAGCGTAGTGTCAAAATTATCAATAGCTTTCATCAGACCAATACAGCCGATCTGGAACAAATCGTCCACATTTTCATTACTGCTGGAAAACCTTTTGATCACGCTCAAAACCAGACGAAGGTTTCCCTTAATGTACAATTCTCTGGCTTCCTTATCTCCATTTTTTATTTTCTCAAAGAGTAATTCTTTTTCTTCATTAGTAAGTACGGGTAATTTTGCGGTGTTTACTCCACATATTTCCACTTTATTAAGTGCCATATAAGAATCCTCCTGAAATCTTTAAAATTTGCTTTCAGTAAAATGATTCTCATATGGCACTTTATCTATTCATCTTTCAAGGAAATTTAAAAAGTTTTCATCCTTGACAGTCAATTTCTCTTGTAATATTCTTCAGCCACTTATAGCTCTTATAATGTTTATAGATAAACGGCATTTTCACAAATTCATCCAGACAGATGATAAAATATACCCACATGGGCGGTAATTTCAGCACAAAAGCGCAGAAAAATCCCATCGGCACTGCAAAGACCCACATATCTATAATATCACAGATAAATCCAAAACGGGAATCTCCGCCGGAGCGGAAAATACCGCAGATCACCGTGGTATTCATCGCCTGTCCCAACACATAATAGCAGTTAATGATCAGCATAATTGTAAGATAATCGGCTGCCTTCGGTGTAAGATCTACCAGATTCATCATCAGCGGACGCACCAAAAGCACCAGAATTCCTCCCAGAACACCGCTGATAAAGGTTACCCGGCACAGACGGGAGGCATCCTTTTTCGCCGCTTCCATCCGTCCGTCTCCGATCATTTTTCCCAGATAAATCGCACCGCCGTTCGCTATTCCAAAACATACCACGGTTCCCAGATTTCTGGCAACCACTACCACAGAATTTGCCGCCACCATATCGCTTCCCATATGTCCCATAATCACCGAATACATGGAAAATGCCACGCCCCATACCACTTCGTTTCCAAAAGCCGGAAGCGCATACTTCAGATAATCCTGAAACAAAAGCGGATTTTTTTCAAAAACTACCGAGATCCGAAACCGTACCGTCTGAAACCGCAGCGCATCCACCATACAGATCGCAAGTTCCATGCCCCGGGCAATCACCGTGGCAAGCGCCGCTCCGGCAATCCCCATTTCCGGCATTCCGAAAAGACCAAAAACAAAAATCGCATTCAGGATGATATTCAGGATCAGAGCCGCACCAAAGGTCCACATGGAAAATACGACCCTTTCAATGCTCCGCATAATACACAGATATACCTGAGAAACTCCCATAAACAAATAGGAAACTCCCAAAATCCGCAAATATTCCACTCCGCCCTGGATCAAAACCGGATCATTCGTAAACACCATCATCACATACCGGGGGAAGAAACAGGCAAATACAAAAAACAGCATAGAAACGCCCACCGAAAACCGAAGAGCGATCCCCATGATTTTTTCAATCGATTTTGTATCTTTCTTTCCCCAATACTGAGAAGACAGCATGGTTGCTCCTGAAGCCACGCCAGAGTAGACCAGCGATAAAATAAACTGAATTTGATTTGCCAGAGACACCGAAGAAAGAGCATCCTGCCCTACGGCTCCCACCATCACTACATCCGCCGAATTTACCGCCGTACTGATCAGGTTCTGAACAGCGATCGGCAGCACCAGGCGAAAAAGGGAGGTATAAAATACCCGTTTATCTGTTTCCTGTTTTCCCATAAAAAATCCCCCATCTGATATATTTTTCAAAGTTTTTCTCCTTTGATTATAATACATCATAGGCGTTTGCGAAACGCCAAAAGCCGCATAAATACAGCATTTTTTCTTGCTAAAAATAAAATATCTCCTCAAGGTTTATGGTAAAATAGAGTTGTCGAGAAACTATCAACCAATCCACCTAAAGGAGATATACCTACATGATAACATATAAGCAACTCACTTTGGCAGAAATTTTTGAAGATTGCCAAGAGAAATTCGACAACGATAAATACCAGTTTCTTTCACTTCTTGATGAAGCTATTAACCTTGATGAAATTGTTCCTGTTTCTTTTGTTTCTCATTTTTACGCTCGTACTGGAAGACCACGTAAGCATCAGCTTTATCCAATGCTCAAGGCACTTCTAATCCAGCGTATTTTCTCAATCCCGACTGACACTCTCTTGATCATATTTTTAAAATACTCTCAGGAATTGCGTGATTTCTGCGGATTTGATGTTGTTCCAGATGCTTCTAAATTTACCCGGTTTAAGCAAGATTTCTTATTGGACTTACAATCTATGTTCGACTGTCTCGTTGACCTGACCGAACCGATCTGCCAAAAACTTGATCCATCCCTTCCGATGAGACGTGAAGGAAGCAAATCCCATTTACGAAGCAAACTGCCTACCATGAAGTTTGTATGCCCAAAAATGAAATGGGAATACAATCCTGCCGACAAGTCAAAACGTCGGGTATGCCACTGTGATAACCCATGTACTACTTCTTCTTGTGGACGAATGATCTACATTTATCCAGAAAAAAATCTCCGAGCTTACCCCGGCGTAGAACGTGGTTCTAAGGAATGGGAAGACACCTACAAAATCCGTGTAAATGTGGAAAAGTCTATCAATCATTTCAAAGATAGTTTCTGCACTGCAAACCGAAAAACTCAGAATGAAAAAACTCTTCACGCAGACTTACTACTTGCAGGAATCACTCAGCTTGTTACCGTACTTGTTACTGATAAAATCCACCAGCACCAATACATCCGAAGTCTAAAGCCTTTAATTGCCTAATATTTGCTATTGATAATGACTTTTCTTCGCAGTTAATCTGGGAAGTCTTTTTGGCATGTTTAAAATTTGAAGCTATCTGCTTTTTGCTTAGGAATCCTGTAACACAGTTTTTCTACCGCATTTTTATCAGGATTGCGAACTTGTTTCGCAATTACCTATTTTATTGTACCATCAGAAAACGAGTTCTACAATCTTGAAAATCCAAATTTTTATGGAGTTTTTCGCCGCTTTATAAAAATTTTGAAATTTTAATTTAATGATTGGGTATACAGAAAAAAATCCCTTCAAAATGCCCACAAATTTGCAGATTTTTGGGTTATTAGAAAACAGCTATTGAAGCTGCGCCCAAAAGTCATTAAAAATACGCATTTTTCAAGGATTTTTCCAATAGAATTGGATGTTTTAATGAAGAAACCTCCATCGACACCCAAAGTTATTTTTGAGCTCAAATCTCTCGTGTAACAGAATCTTCTTGCTGTTCCTTCTGCAAATGACAGCCGCAAGCCCCGCCGCATCCACTGCAGCTGCCGCCGCAGATCACGGAGCGTCCGGCTCTTTTTGCCTTTATCATACTCCGCACGATCAAGCCCACGATACCTGTAAGAACCAGTAATACCAAAACAGTTGATAAAATCTCCATACTTATGCTCCTTTCCGACTGTTCTTTTCCCTATCGAGACGGAACAGCAAATATACAAATCCTGCCAGGATCACCACTGCCGCTATCGTTCCTATTCCAAAACCGCCTCCGGCAAAAAAGGTTCCAAACTGATAGATGCACAGAGACACCAGATAAGCAAATCCACACTGATATCCAATAGCGATCCAGAACCAACGGATATTATTCATTTCTCTTTTGATGGCTCCCATAGCCGCAAAGCAAGGGGCGCACAGCAGATTAAATACAAGGAAGGAGTACGCTGCTATCGCCGTCATGCTGTCTGCCAGCGTTGACCAAACCTCGGCTCCATTCTCTGAAACTTCTCCGAAACCATAGAGGATTCCAAAAGTTCCCACTACATTTTCTTTTGCCACCAGTCCGGTGATGGCTGCCACTGCTGATTTCCAGTCTCCCCAGCCCAGCGGAGCAAAAATCCACGCGATTCCTTTTCCGATGGTGGCCAGAAGTCCGTCATTTAAGTCTTCCACCATACCAAAACTGCCGTTCACAAAACCAAAATTTGAAGTAAACCAGATAAAGATGGTAGACAACAGGATGATCGTTCCCGCTTTTTTGATAAAGGACCAGCCTCTTTCCCACATGCTTCTGAAAATATTTCCCGCCGTTGGCATATGATATGTCGGAAGTTCCATCACAAACGGAGCCGGATCTCCCGCAAATAATTTCGTCTTTTTTAGAATAATCCCAGAGGTAATAATGGCAGCCATTCCGACAAAATAGGCGCTTGGCGCAACCCACCACGCTTCATCAAATAAAGCTCCTGCAATCAGGGCTATGATCGGCAGTTTTGCACTGCAAGGAATAAAAGTGGTCGTCATGATCGTCATTTTTCGGTCACGGTCATTCTCAATAGTACGGGAAGCCATGATTCCCGGTACGCCGCATCCAGTTCCGATCAGCATAGGAATAAAGGATTTTCCTGACAGACCGAATTTTCGGAAAATCCGATCCATGATGAAAGCGATACGCGCCATATAGCCGCACCCCTCCAGAAACGCCAGAAAGAAAAACAATACCAGCATCTGTGGCACAAATCCCAGAACCGCTCCCACTCCGGCTACAATTCCGTCCACGATCAGTCCCTGCAGCCATGGAGCGCACCCCACCGCTTCCAATCCCTGCGTAATCAATGCTGGAATACTTGGCACATCCACCAGACCGAAAAGACTCCAGCCATCCCCAAAGAGGTTGTCATTGACCCAGTCGGTAGCCCAGCCGCCCACTGTAGTGATCGACACATAATACACAAGAACCATGACCGCTGCGAATACGGGAAGTCCCAGCCAGCGGTTGGTAACGATCCGGTCGATCTTATCCGACGTACTGAGCTGCCCCTTCCCTGCTTTTTTGCAACAATTCTCCATAATAGAAGAAATGTACTGATACCGCTCATTCGTGATAATACTTTCCGAATCATCGTCCAGTTCTTTTTCCAAAGAAGAAATCAGATCTTCTACTGATGGAATCATTTTCATATTTTCCAGAATTTTTTCATCCCGCTCAAACAGCTTGATGGCAAAGAAACGTTTCTGTTCTTCCGGTATGGAATTTCCCGAAAGTCGCTCCTCAATTTCCAGAAGTGTCCGCTCTACTTTTTTATCAAACTTGTGCACCGGAATATGGGGACTTTCCTCTGCTCTTTTCACCGCCAGGTCTGCTGCTTCCATGATCCCTTTCCCTTTCAGCGCAGAAATAGACACCACCGGACAGCCCAACGCTTTTGACAATTTATCCAGATCGATCCTGTCTCCGTTTTTCTCCACCAGATCCATCATATTGACTGCCAACACTACGGGAATCCCCAGCTCCATTAACTGTGTGGACAAATACAGATTTCTCTCCAGATTCGTTCCATCCACGATATTCAGGATGGCATCCGGTCGTTCTCCGATGAGATAATTTCTCGCAACCACTTCCTCCAACGTATACGGAGACAGGGAATAAATCCCCGGAAGATCAATGATCGTGACTTCTTTCTTGCCTTTCAGCTTTCCCTCTTTTTTCTCCACGGTAACTCCCGGCCAGTTTCCCACAAACTGATTGGAACCGGTCAACCCGTTGAACAGCGTGGTCTTTCCGCTGTTCGGATTACCCGCAAGCGCTATTTTTAATGACATAACTTTTTTCCTCTCTGGTTTTTTCTACTGTTTCCTATATTCCGTAATTATCGTCTCTTCTTTGTTACGCTTCCACTTCAATAAGCTGTGCGTCCGCTTTTCGCAGAGACAGTTCATATCCCCGCACCGTAACCTCAATGGGATCTCCCAGAGGCGCTACTTTTCTCACCGAAACCCCGGCTCCCTTCGTAATTCCCATATCCATGATCCTTCTTCGGACTGCCCCCTCTCCATGGAGCTTTACCACCTTCACCGTCTGTCCCACTTTTACATCCCGCAATGTTGCCATATCTGCATTCTCCTTCCTCATTCTCTGTCTTTTCAAATTATAATCTTATTCGCCATTTCCCTGCTGATCGCCACTCTGGATTCTTTTACATTTACAATCACATTTCCCTGCATCTGAGAAACTACCGTTACCTGCGCGCCTGTCACAAAACCCAGACTCTCCAGAAAACGCCGTACCTCCTCTTTCCCACCGATTTTTCTTATCTGATTATGTTCTCCTGCTTTCGCCATTGTAAGGGGCATCATGATTCCTCCTTTTCAGTAAGTTTTATCTAACTCTATACCAAAAAAATAAGAAAGTTAGCACTTTCTAACCGCTATTAGATTAGCATAATCTAACTCAGTTGTCAATAACTAACTTTCTTTTTCTTTTACCCTATTCGTACCGCACAATTTCTTTTTTTAATCTCCGCATAATCCTTTTTTCCAGTCGGGAGATATAAGATTGAGAGATTCCCAGCATATCTGCCACTTCCTTTTGCGTCTTTTCCTTGCCATCCGGCTGATTTAACCCGAATCGCAGACAGATGATCGTCTGTTCCCGTTCGCTCAGTTTATTGATGGCTTTTCCCAGAAGGCGGCATTCCACCTCGTGTTCCAGATCCTTATAGATTACATCCTCCTCTGTCCCCAGAATATCTGACAAAAGCAGTTCATTTCCATCCCAGTCCACGTTCAGCGGTTCATCAATGGAAACCTCCATTTTCGTTTTACTGTTTCGTCTCAGATACATGAGAATCTCATTTTCAATGCAGCGGGACGCATACGTTGCCAGTTTGATCTTCTTCTCTGGATTAAACGTATTGATCGCCTTGATAAGACCAATCGTACCGATGGAGATCAGATCTTCCATTCCCACTCCCGTATTATCAAATTTTTGAGCGATATACACAACCAGACGCAGATTATGCTCGATCAGGCTGGCTCTCGCCTCCTGATTATTGTCCTTAGATAACTGCTGTATCACATCCTGTTCTTCCTCCGGGGTCAGCGGCGCCGGAAGTACGTCCGCGCCTCCGATGTAGTATATTTCTCCCGGACGTTTCCATACCATTCTGGAAAAACCGGAAACCATCCGTAATCGAAAATGACTGGGTAATGCTGCCTGCATCATATTATTTTTCCTCCTAACTGTCTACTAAATTTGGATGCAAAATCATCTGATAATCCCCGGAAAAGGAATTATTTTCCCCGGAAAAAGCGATCACCGGACGAATGATCACTTTATGTACTTTCTGATTTTCCAGACACAGATAATCCATCGTTACAGCCAGCGCCAGCCCTCCGGCACATCCCAGGCTTGTAAAAGGAATAAAATGAGGATTCAGCTTTTCAAAACAGACTTGTGCATCCGCGCCCTTTGAAAATGCCTTCAGTCCCTGTATCATTTCCTCCGTCAGCATCCCTTCCATCAGCTGCATTCCCCCGATACATACCGGCTTTTTACTGATGGTATCTCTCAGGCTGTTCCCCGTATCCAGAAGCGCCGTTCCCTCTCTGCACCTTCCATTGACATAAAGCTGAAATCGGAACGTCTTTTCCATCTGTTTCCTGAATCCTTTATAAGCCGTCAGACTTCCCCACAAAATCAGATAGCTGACGCTGCTTATCATGAGAAAATTTCTCACTCCTTCGGTACCTGTTATCCGTCGAAGCAATTCCATCAGTCCCCCCATGAGAAATCCAACACCATACAGAAAAATACTCCCCCAGATCAGATCTTTCATTTTTTTCAGATTACATCCAAACCTTACCATGAACGTGTTAATTACAAAATACGCCAGTATCATATTCATCCAGGATGTCAGCGGATATATTGTCAGTAAACAAACGCCAGCCGCCCCCATACATGCTCCTAAAAAACTCCGAACAGGACGGACCGAAATCTGTAAAAGCCGTCCCACCAGCCGAAGAAGAAAATAGTCCATCATCACATTGAGCACAAAAAGGACGTCCAGATAAACTTCATAATACACAAAACACCCCCTATCCTTTTCTAATACTTACTGGATAAGCAAGTATTATTATAAAGGACAGAGGGTGTTAAATTTGTCAAAAACCGTAGACCGGAATTTGAATTCTATCGACAAAACTCTCTCTTCTTTTTCCTTTTCCTCTTGATTCTTTCAGAATCTGACTTTTCCTGCGAAAATATGACGCCTACCTGTCGTCTTCCTGCTGCAGCGCTCTCAGAAAACTCCTCAATTCTCTGATTCCCATCTGCCCCGGAGCAGATTCCTGCCCTGCGGTTCCAAAAGTGACGCAGGAACCGAAAAGCTCTCCACAGATCCTGCTGACTGCTCCCATCTTTCCCATGGACATGGTGATCAGCGGTTTTTCCCCGGTACGACTTCCCTGCAAAGTAGCGCTCAAAAGCTCCAGCACCTCTTCTTCCTTTCGTGGCATCACAGCCAGCTTTCGCATATCCGCCGGAGACTCCTCCATTTTTCGCAGTATTTCCTCCAATACTTCCTGTTTTGGCGTTCCCTCAAAATGGTGATTCGAGGCGATCACTTTTTTCCCCACCTGCTGTATTTTGCAGATCAGCCTTTCCATCACCGGAACCTCCCAAAAGAGCTCCACGTCCATCAGATCGATTTCACTGTTTTTTGCAGTTTCTTCCAGAAGTTTCACGTATGCTTCCTGAGAACTTGAAAAATTTCCTCCTTCCCGTTTGGTACGAACGGTAAAAATCAAAGGAATCTGTCCGATTCGTTCTCCCAATCGGGCGCACATTCGACCGACCGCTTCTTTTTCTTCCAATTTTTCAAAAAAATCTGCCCGCCATTCCAGAAGATCCGGAGATTCCTTCACCGCTTCTTCTGCCTGACAAATGAGCTCCTCTTCCGTTCTTCCTGTAAGCGGCAGACAGATCTTCGGTCTTCCTTCACCAAGCACCACTCCTTTTATGATCAGTGTTTTCATCTTCCCTGCTCCTTTCCGGCTTCCCGTTCTGCCAGAAAGTCCTTCAGTTCCTGTACAGGCATCTCAAGCCCTGTAAACAGGTGAAAAGCAGCAGCTCCCTGCCACAAAAGCATTCCCTTTCCACCGATCACATTTTCTTTCAAGCATCCGTGATCCAGCGCATCCTGCATCAGCTTTGTCACGGAAGGATTATAGATCACATCATATACCACCAGCTCTTTATGAAACACCCCGGTGTCCCGGATTAAAGATTTGCCCTCACTCATGGGGCGCATTCCCACCGAGGTCGCATTGATCAGCACATCACCTTCCCGCACCGTCTGATACAGCCGTTCCTCTTCCGTTAAAAGACCATAAGATAACCGACAGGAAATACCTTCCTCTTCCATCCGTTCTCCCATAGCCTTCACCCGCAAAATTCCCTCTTCTCCGCGGTTAAACACCGTCACCGATCTGGCTCCGTCCAAAGCGCACTGAACCATAATGGCTCCGGCTGCTCCACCAGCGCCCAAAAGCACCACATCTTTCCCCTGAATCGTCTTTCCATGATCCTTCAGATCTCCCATTACTCCCAGACCATCTGTCATATGACCGGTAAGTATGCCCTGATCATTTACAATGGTATTTACTGCGCCGACATATCTCGCCGCTTTCGACAGTCGATCCATCTGCTGCGCCACCTTTTGCTTACATGGCATCGTCACATTCGCTCCCCGCATTTTCAGGCGGCGGATGGCAGCCAGCGTGTCCTCCACCTGATCTTCCCTGCAGTCAAATGCCAGATATACGTAATCCAACCCATAATGATCAAAGCAAAAATTATACATAAGGGGAGAGCCGGAATGGGTGATCGGACTTCCAATCACCCCCAACAATCCTGTCGTCCCGGAAATTCTTGTATCCATGCGCTACCTCCAAGTTTGTCCTTCTGTTTTTTAACACTTTAACATTTTGAAGTACTCTTGTCAATATGCAGCGCTCTCACCGGATTTTTGTAAAAATTCCCCGATTCGATTTTTCTTATACCAGCAATACTCTCGCTTCGTATGGTTTCAGCACACCAGATTTGTGAGATCTGTAATTGGAGATCAATTCCTCTCCGGAAAGACTTTCAAAAAGATCACACGGTACTTCCTGGCTGCTGAAATTACACGCCACCACCAGCTTCTGCTCTCCCAGCTGACGCTCATAAGCATAAATATTTTCATCATTCTCCAGAAGTGGTACAAACACACCGTCAATAATCACTTCATGAGTTTTTCTCAGCTGGATTAATTTCTGATAATAATAGAATACGCTGTCGTGATCTGCCAGAGCTGCCTTTGCATTGATCATATGATAATTTTCATTTACCTTCAGCCACGGAGTTCCTGTAGTAAATCCTGCATTTTCACTGTCATCCCACTGCATCGGTGTTCTGGCATTGTCACGGCTCACCAACTTCAGACAGTCCAGAAATTCCTCTTCTTCCATAAAGCCGCCCTGTACCAGTTCTTTATAAGCATTTTTAATCTCGATATCCTCATAATCATCGATCGTCTTGAAATAAGCATTTGTCATGCCGATTTCTTCTCCCTGATAGATGTAAGGCGTTCCCTTCATCATATGCAGGCAGGTAGCGATCATCTTCGCAGATACTTCCCGATACATAGGCGCATCATTTCCAAAACGGGACACAGCGCGGGGCTGATCGTGATTATCCCAGTAAAGGCTGTTCCATGCAACACCTTCCAGCTCTTTCTGCCATTTATTCATGATTGCGCGAACCTTTGGCATCTGCACCCGCTCGGTAGTCCATTTTCCATATTCTCCATGTACGGTATCCATATGTTCAAACTGGAATACCATATTCAGCTCGCTGCCATCCATATTCGCGTATTTCTTTGCTTCCTCCGTAGTCACTCCCGGCGTTTCACCTACGGTAATCAGATCATATCTGGAAAGCACTTCCCTGTTCATTTCCTGTAAAAATTCATGAACTCTCGGTCCATTGCACACATATGGACTGCTGTCTCCATACAGACCGTCGTGAGCCACTCCGTCTGCATAAGACTGGTCTTTAGATATCATACTGATCACGTCCATACGGAAACCGTCAACGCCCTTCTCACACCACCAAGTCATCATATCGAAAACTTCTTTTCTCACTGCTGGATTTTCCCAGTTTAGATCCGGCTGTTTTTTGGAAAACAGATGAAGATAGTACATCTGTGTCTCCGGGTCAAATTCCCATGCAGAACCGCTGAAGCAGCTTCCCCAGTTATTCGGCTCTTTTCCATCCTTGGGGTCTTTCCAGATATAATAATCCCGGTAAGGATTCTCTTTAGATTTTCGGCTCTCCATAAACCAGTGATGCTCGTCGGAGCTGTGATTTACCACCAGATCCATCACCAGCTTCAGACCTCTCTTATGCATCTCAGAAAGCATCCTGTCAAAATCCTCCATCGTACCAAATTCCTTCATGATCGCCTGATAATCAGAGATATCATATCCATTATCATCATTGGGAGACTGATAAACAGGAGACAACCAGATCACATCCACGCCCAGTTCCTTCAAATAATCCAGATGCTCCGTAATACCATTCAGATCTCCGATTCCATCCCCGTTGCTGTCCGCAAAACTTCTGGGATAAATCTGATAAATAACACTGCTTTTCCACCATGCTTGTTTCATGCTAAAAACCTCCTATCTCAATCTTTTTTATTTTGGATTTACCTGTTCTACTTTATATTTTAATGCATTACCAAAACATTGTCCAGACACGATTTCCCACATTCATATAACTACTTGTTCCTTTTTTGTGTTTCGTTTATAATAGAACCGTGACGTCCGCACGACGGGACGTTGACGTTTCATATAAAGGAGGAACCATTTTGAATACTTATTATGAAGAACTGAAGAAACATATCGACAAGTATACGGCTTTGTCCATGGCTCTGACTCTTTTTAACTGGGACAGTTCTACAGAAGCTCCCAAAGACGCCACAGAGCTCACTTCCCGCTACATTGGTATTCTCAGTGAAAATCTGTACAATACTCTGATCAACGACGAAGTATCTGCCCTGATCGACAAGCTGGAGAACGCTGATGACCTCACTGTGGAAGAAAAAGCCATCGTTGCCAAAACGAAAGAAATGTTTGACGATATCCGCTATATCCCTGCAGAAGAATATTCTGCTTATCAAGCCCTGCTGGCAAAGGCGGATTCCATCTGGGCAAAAGCGAAAGAAGAGAATGACTACCAGTCTTTTGCTCCTACTTTAAAAGAAGTGATCGATTACAACAAAAAGTTTGCCTCCTACAAGGCAAAAGCCAAAGGTTATGAGGGACCGCTCTACGATATCCTTCTGAACGATTATGAAAAAGGATTTACCACCGAAGTTCTGGACAAATTCTTTGCCCGTCTGAAAGAAGCGATCGTACCTTTGGTTAAAGGGGCGGTAAAAAATAATCATCTGATCGACAAAGATTTTAATTATCTGTCCTACGATGTAGAAAAACAGGCTGAATTTTCCCGCAAACTTGCAGAGCATATCGGTTTTGATTTCAACCGAGGCGTGATTAAAACCAGCGTACACCCCTTCACTACCAATCTGCACAATAAGGATGTGCGTATCACTACCGCTTACTACGAAAACAATCTGGAAAGCGCCATGTTCTCCACCATTCATGAAGGCGGACATGCCCTCTATGAGATACACGTGAGCGATACTTTTACCGGAACACCGGCTTCCTATATTTCCATGGGAATGCATGAGAGCCAGTCCCGTCTCTTTGAAAATAATCTGGGGCGCAGCGAAGCTTTCTGGAAACCTTTATTCCCTCAGCTTCAGGAAATATTCCCGGAACAGTTGAAAGATGTGACATTAGAGAAGTTTGTCCGCGCGATCAACAAATCCACTCCGAACCTGATCCGTACAGAGGCAGATGAATTGACCTATTGCCTGCACATTATGGTTCGCTATGAAATGGAAAAACTGATCTTCTCCAGGGATGATGTAGACGTATATAAACTTCCAGAACTCTGGAATGATAAATACGAAGAATACCTCGGCGTTCGCCCGGAAACAGACAGCGAGGGGATTTTACAGGATATCCACTGGTCTATCGGCTCTCTGGGATACTTCCCCTCCTATGCCATCGGAACGGCAATCGCTGCTCAGATTTACGCACATCTGCAGAAAGTAATGCCTTTAAACGACTATCTGGCTGCCGGAAACTTCCAGCCGATCAACGACTATCTGCAGGAACACCTTCACAAATACGCCGGTTCTAAGACCACGAAAGAGCTGCTGGAAGGACTGATGGGAGAGGACTTCAATCCAGAATATTACATCAACTATCTGACAGAAAAATATACCAAACTTTACCAGTTATAATGGAATAAACAACGGATAGAGGCTGTCGCTTTAGACATAATTCAGAAATATTTATACATTTTTAGCGAATTTGTCGAGCACATCTTTGAGACTTCAGGCTCAAAGTGAGCGCAGACTGAGCGTAAAATGTATAAATATTTTGAATATGCACCTAATGCAACAGCTCCTTTTTGATATGTCAACTTTTATTTTTCTCCCACATATTTATGAATCGTTTCCTTCACTGCCTCCGGACCGGCGATCATTTCCCGGAACATCGTTTCAATCTTCTCTCCGAGACCTGTCTCATAAATATTCGTAAAGAAAATACGTTCATTGGAAAGAATAGGTTTCAACTGTTCTTTCAATGTTTCCGGCTGCCCTACCACGATATCTTTTAGCTGTTGCTGAATCTCTTCATTCATCGGATCTGGAGCAAGTTCGTATTCCTTTCCATGATCATCCACGCCCAGCATATAGCGAAGCCATCCCGCTATTCCAAGAGGAATAGCTGTCAATTTGGATGCATCTCCATATTTCGCCGCATAGGCTTTGATCGTTTCGCCAAAACGAATACCCACCATCTGCGATACATCGACAGCAAGACGAAGATTCGTATCTCCCAGATATTCATTTGGAAAACGGTCTTTGAAAAGTTCATCTACAAATTCCTGAGGGGAGATGATTCCCGGATTCGGCGCCACCGGAAGCCCTTCATCATATGCGACCATACGTGCCATTTTCATCATATCTTCATTGGTATTCAACATATGAGCAAATAAGTCATATCCCAAAACCACACCCAGCGGTCCCGTTGCGGAATGTACCGGATTTAAACATGCCGTTACTTTCATACGCTCTGATAAATTCACTGTTTTGCGATCTGCCATATAAACGCCAAATCCTTTTTCCAAAGCGGGACGGCCATTGGGGAAATTATCCTCAATGACCAGATACTGCGGTTTTTCTGCATTTACAAAAGGCGCAATATACGTTCTTTTTCCGGTAATTACCGGCTGCATATCCTCTACGCCTAATGTCTCCAGATCTTCTGCAATCTGTTCGCTTGGACGGGGCGTGATTTTATCAATCATTGTCCACGGAAAAGCAACGATCTTTTCGTCACTTACATAATCGATGAACTCTGCTTCTACAAATCCTGCCTTTTTCCATTCCTCCGCCATCACCATTACAGATTCTCGAAGTTTGGCTCCATTTTGAGAACAATTATCCATAGATACTAATGCTAATGGATATCTGCCCGCCTTATACCGTTCATAAAGCATTGCAGTGACAACCGCCATTGCGCCAACTGCTTGTTCTGGACCATTCTGAATATCTAAAGCGGCAAATGGAAACCATGTTCCGTCTGCCTTCTGTAATGCATATCCCTTTTCTGTTATGGTGAACGTAACCATTTGCAGGGAAGGGCTGGCAAAAATTTCTTTTAACCGTTTCCATTGAACAGAATCAGAAGAAATGGCTTTCACCGCTTCTGCCAGAGAACCGATTACTTTATATTCCCGTGTGCCGTCTCCATGCAAAAGAACACTCAAGCCGAGATTATCAAAGGGTTCATAAATCTTGTCCACCACATCATAATCAAAAGTTTCTACGCAGGTAATCCCTCTGTCCAATTCTCCCTCTTCCAGAAGTCCGTCTGCAATTCCCCCAATAAAAATACGGAAAATATTTCCTATGCCAAAATGCGCCCATACCGGGCTCTCTTTTGCTTTCTGACAGACCTTTTCTACATCATATGCAGGAAGTTTAATTCCGGCTTTCTCCCACAATTCACACTTTTTAATCCCACTGATTGTCAGTTTCATACCATTCTCTCCTTTGTGAAAAGCACTCTCTCATCTCTTTATTCAAGTTTCAGGAATTTCTGAAACGATTGGACACTTAAAAATTGTCATAGGATCAATATCAATACATTCATATTCATTACGATTCCCCACAATATCCCATGCAACTGTACCGTTTAAAACAGTCAGTTTCTCTCTAAATATTTTTTCATCCAAAAGTTTATTAAAGATGCCACCTTGCTCTATCAAAGGTTTGACATCAAATTCTCTCACGCTACCATCGCTCAGATACGCATATACTATATAATTTCTACTTGCTACGACCTGATAGATCTCTGGATAGAAACGAGCATCCAATTTATTATTATTCATACATTTCACCTCTTTTTTAAATCAATGGATTTATCCTGTTTAAAGGTTTATTATCCTTTGACAATTCCCAGTTCTGCATCAATTCATCTTTATGAATTTCTGCCCATGCAAGTACAAACTTCAACTGACGTTTAGGCAAATATCCTTCACTGATTATTCCCTCATCTATCAGTACCACTGCTTTATTATTTCCATATTCTGCATGAAAATACGGCGGATTGTAGTCACTCCAGTACATTGTAATCCGTATTCCATAAAACAAACTAATTTCAGGCATTTGTTGATCTCCTCCCTTACCCCTTTTATATTCTTAATCAAAACACTGTTATTTTTAACCATATTATAACACCATCCCATATCGTTGTCATGTATTTACACCACAAAAAAGACCTTGTTGGTCTGATTGTGAGATTTTATCTCAATCCTCAGACCAACAAGGTCAATTCTTATGCTTGGACAATGTTTGATATTATAAAATATCTATTATTTATTATTCAGAGCTGCCTGTGCTGCTGCCAGTCTTGCGATCGGCACACGGAACGGTGAGCAGGATACGTAGTTCAGTCCTACTTTATGGCAGAATTCTACGGAAGAAGGATCTCCGCCGTGCTCTCCACAGATACCCATTTTCAGAGTCGGATTAGCAGCGCGACCTTTCTTAGCAGCCATCTCTACCAGCTGACCTACACCAGTCTGATCCAGTTTTGCAAATGGGTCAGCTTCGTAGATCTTGTTGCTGTAGTAGGAATCCAGGAACTTACCAGCATCATCACGGGAGAATCCGAATGTCATCTGTGTAAGGTCGTTTGTTCCGAAGGAGAAGAACTCAGCTTCTTCAGCGATCTGATCTGCTGTCAGAGCTGCACGAGGAATCTCGATCATAGTACCAACATGGTAGTTGATGTATTCTCCTTTTTCTTTCATAACTTCTTCTGCTGTAGCTACTACAATATCTTTTACGAATTTCAGCTCTTTCTTCTCGCCTACCAGAGGAATCATGATCTCTGGAACGATATCATAACCCATCTCTTCTTTTACTTCGATAGCAGCTTCGATAACGGCTCTTGTCTGCATCTTAGCAATTTCAGGGTAAGTAACTGCCAGACGGCATCCACGATGACCCATCATTGGGTTGAACTCGTGCAGTTCGTCACATTTTGCTTTTACTTCTTCTACAGTCATTCCCATATCTTCAGCCAGAGCTTTGATATCTTCCGGATCTGTAGGTACGAACTCATGAAGCGGCGGATCCAGATAACGTACAGTCATTGGACGTCCTTTCAGAGCTTTGTACATAGCTTTGAAGTCACCTTTCTGGAACGGAATCAGTTCGTTCAGAGCAGCTTCTCTTGCTTCTACGCTGTCAGACAGGATCATTTTACGAATCTTCGGAATACGATCTGCTTCAAAGAACATATGCTCTGTACGGCAAAGACCGATACCTTCAGCGCCCAGTTTAACTGCATTTTCTGTATCTGCAGGAGTATCTGCATTTGTACGAACCTGCAGTTTACGGAACTGGTCAGCCCATCTCATGATACGGCCAAAGTTTCCGCCAACAGATGCTTCTTCTGTCTTGATGTCACCTTTGTAGATCTTACCTGTTGTTCCATCCAGAGAAATGTAATCTCCCTCATGGAAGGTATTTCCACCCAGAGTGAACCATTTTTCTTCTTCGTTGATCTTGATTTCTCCACAACCAGATACACAGCATGTTCCCATACCACGTGCAACTACGGCTGCGTGAGATGTCATACCACCACGAACAGTCAGGATACCTTCAGATGCATGCATACCTTCGATATCTTCCGGAGATGTCTCCAGACGAACCAGGATAACTCTCTCACCTTTTTCGTGAGCAGCTTTTGCTTCATCTGCTGTAAAGTATACTTTACCTGCTGCTGCACCAGGAGATGCCGGCAGTGCGGATCCGATAACTTCTCCAGCTTTCAGTGCGTCTGCATTGAAGGTTGGGTGAAGCAGCTGATCCAGAGATTTTGCTTCGATACGGCAAACAGCTTCTTCTGGAGTGATCATTCCTTCATCTACCAGGTCACAAGCGATCTGGATAGCAGCCGGAGCTGTTCTCTTACCGTTACGAGTCTGCAGGAAATACAGTTTTCCTTCCTGAATAGTGAACTCCATATCCTGCATATCACGATAGTGATTTTCCAGTTTCATAGCCAGTTCCATGAACTGTTTGTAGCATTTTGGCATATCTTCTTCCAATTTGCTGATTGGCTGAGGTGTACGAACACCAGCAACTACGTCTTCACCCTGAGCATTGATCAGGTACTCGCCGTAGATACCTTTCGCACCAGTAGATGGGTTACGTGTAAATGCAACACCTGTACCGGATGTCTCACCCATGTTACCAAATACCATTGCCTGTACGTTTACAGCTGTTCCCCAATCTCCAGGGATGTCGTTCATACGACGGTAAACGATAGCACGCGGGTTGTCCCAAGAACGGAATACAGCTTTTACTGCTCCCAGCAGCTGTTCCTTCGGATCCTGTGGGAATTCTGCTCCATCCATATTTTCAGAGTAAACTGCTTTAAATCTCTTAACCAGTTCTTTCAGATCGTCTACAGTCAGCTCTGTATCGTAATGAACGCCTTTTGCTTCTTTTACTTCATCGATGATTTTTTCAAAGAAAGACTTCGGAACTTCCATAACTACGTCAGAGTACATCTGAATGAAACGTCTGTAAGAATCGTATGCAAATCTTGGATTGCCAGTTTTCTTAGCAAAACCTTCTACTGCAACATCATTCAGACCCAGGTTCAGGATGGTATCCATCATACCAGGCATGGAGGCTCTGGCACCAGAACGAACAGATACTAATAACGGATCTTCTGTATCACCGAATTTTTTACCCTGGATTGCTTCCAGTTCTGTTAATGCCTCAAAGATCTGTGTCTGAATCTCAGAAGAGATCTTCTTTCCGTTGTCATAGTAATCTGTACAAGCTTCAGTTGTAACAGTGAAACCCTGTGGAATCGGCAGACCCAGATTGGTCATCTCAGCCAGGTTGGCACCTTTTCCACCAAGAAGGTTTCTCATGTTGGCGTTTCCTTCGCTAAATAAGTAAACCCATTTTGCCATTTTTACTTCCTCCTAAAAGTATAATTTCTTTCAAAGACATCAGACCCTCAGGAAAAGGCGTCTGATCCCTCACTCGTGCGCAAGGCACTCGTATACCATGATTGTAAACAAAATTATGCTTGTAGTCAAGAGATAACCGACAAAAACTTTGCCCTACCTCTTCTTGTTCAGATCCAATACCAGATGTCTCGGCAGACCATTTACCATAATCGGCTGATAATCTCCCTGGATCAGCGGTTTCACATAGTCAATAAAATCTTTTGTCACATAGTTGGCTTCTTTATTCATCCATTCTCTCGGAACTAATTTTTCTTCGTTCGCAATACGGTGTACGTCGTAAATACCGGCGGACGCCATATATGGATCATCGGATACTCTGTCAATAACCACCATATTTCCATTATACCCTTCGTCTGCAGCTTTCACTGCAGCGCCGCCTACCATGAACGCTTCATCAATATCCACACGGGATGCCATATGGGATGCGCTTCTCTGCAAAGTGGAAAATTCCACGCTTCGCGTCTTGCAGCCGATCTCCGCTCCCAGGAAACCTGCCAGGTATGCTGCTGTTCCCTGTAACTGCTTATGTCCAAACGCATCCACATAATCATTTCCGCCGGACAGTTCGCACACATAACGTCCATCTTTTAATTTGATTCCTTCGGAAACTGCGATCACGATAGAACTCTTTTTCTTCAGTAAATCTTTTACATTTTTCAGAAATTTTTCCACATCGAAGGGAACTTCCGGAAGATAAATAAGATCCGGTCCTTCACAATCTTCTGTCTGCGCCAGTGCGGTAGCTCCCGTAAGCCAGCCTGCATTTCTTCCCATCACTTCGATCACGGTGATCATTTCTTTTTTATAAGTAAGTCCCAGCGCATCCCGGATGATTTCTTTTGTGGAAGCGGCAATGTATTTTGCGGCGCTTCCAAATCCCGGCGTATGATCTGTCAAAGCGAGATCATTGTCAATCGTCTTTGGAACTCCCAAAAATTTCTGTTTGTGTCCTTTTACGATTGCGTAATCTGATAATTTTTTGATGGTGTCCATGGAATCATTTCCACCGATATAAATAAAGGAATCGATCTCCAGTTTATCCAGTATTCCAAAAATCTTCTCATAAATATCCATATTTTCATGGATCTCCGGAAGTTTGAAACGGCAGGAACCCAAAAAGGCTGACGGCGTCCTTTTCAGAAGTTCAATATCCAGATCGGAATGAATCTGGGTAGACATATCCACGTACTGTTCATCCAAAAGTCCCTGAATACCATGCAGCATACCGTATACTTTGTCAAATCCACGCTCGATCGCATTCTTGTACACGCCTGCCAGACTGGAATTGATTACTGATGTGGGACCTCCTGACTGTCCTACAATAATATTTCTTTTCTTTTCTGCCATAACTTTTCCTCCTTAACTCTCGGCGTCATGCGAACTCTATGTACTTTCCACATTTTGTTCTGCATCACACCTTTCTGTTAATTTCTTTTTCGCTTATCCGTCATTATATCAATTTTATTTTTTATTTTCAATATTCTTTTGTGATTTTTCACTACATTTTTCTCTTTTTTATTTTTCTTTTCTTTGTTTATTGTATAATTTTCTCTTTCTTTCCTTCTTTTTCATAGGCATTTTCATTGACGTTTGTCGCAAAACAGAGTATTCTTCTTTACAGAAACGCAAACTTTTTTCACACGAGGTAGATTATGAAAGAAACGATTTATACCATTCCTTTAAATGATGCTTTTCACGCAGAAGATGAATGTCCGTTCTGTTATCTGGAAAGAGGCGCGGAACAGCACGCTCTGGAATTTATTCTGGGAAGTCAGGCTTCCTATATGGAAGATGATATCCGTATGGAAACGGACAAGATGGGCTTCTGCCGCCATCATTACAAGATGATGTATGATTATGGCAATCGTCTGGGCTGCGGGCTGATCCTCAGCACACACTTAAAAAAACTGAATCAGGAAATGACAGAACAGATGAAGGCGTTTACTGCCGGAAAATCCACATTCATGGGACGGATGAAAAAGACAGAGCTGACGCCGGACAGCCCAAAAACTGCTCTTGGACAGTGGATTCACCAAAAAGAGAACACTTGCTATGTGTGCGACCATTTCCGTTCCAATTACGAAAGATATTTGGACACCTTCTTTTATATGTACAAAAACAGCCCGGAATTTGCCGAGCTTTTTAAAAACAGTAAAGGCTTCTGTATGCACCATTTTAAAGATCTGGTAGAAGTAGGAGAAACAAAGTTAAATGACAAACAGAAAGCGGAATTCTATCCTGTTCTCTTTGACCTGATGGAAAAAAATATGAAACGGGTAGAAGAAGAAGTGACCTGGTTCTGCGACAAACAAGATTATCTGAACCGGGACAAGCCATGGGGAAATTCCAAAGACAGCGTACAAAGATCCATGCAGAAACTGGCAGGAGGATATCCGGCAGATCCCGTCTTTAAAATTGATTATTGAAAAAACTGTTCTGATTGGAGTTTTAAAAAGTTAGGCACTGCCAAACTCAGTCTGCGCTCACTTTGAGCCTGAAGTCTCAAAGATGTGCTCGACAAATTCGTTTGGTTGTGCCTAACTTTTTATATTCCATCATATACGACAGTTCCTTCCCACGGGGAAAGGATTTATCTTACGGTAAATGCAAACTCGATTTCTTTCTCTGACAGTCTGTCTTTCTCTTCCAGTTCTGGACCGCAGCTGGCTGATCCGATTCCGCTGTTCTTGTAATCAATACGAATAGTGGTTTCATTTTCTTCCAGCTCAAAGTAATGTTTTTTCTCTGTCAGTTCTTCTTTTGTATAGTGAAGCACCTGACATTCCATCTCTTTTTCCGCCTCAAAGGTTAATGTTTCTCCTGTATGAGGATTTTTTACCGTGAGGTATTTTACCTTTGTATGGTTTCCATTTTCCTGCGGCTTCACATAAGGAAAGTATTCTCTGGAAGCATTGGAGGTATACAGTCCTACCGGAGCATGATGGTACAGGTCGCAGTAATTTTCCCAGGGACCTCTTCCAAAATATTCCATTTGTTCCATCTGATAAGGCACACGGAACTCAAATCCAAATCTTGGAAGCCAGATTGCATTTTTATTTTTACTCATCTTAGCATGAACTTTCACTTCCAAACTGCCGTCTGCACAGATTTGATAGCAGATTTTATACCAGGATGATGGCGTTCTGCTGATACCAGCCAAAGCCCCTTCTACCGATACGCAAACGGTATGATCTTTCTGTTCCCACTCCATGGAATAACACTTATCCATCAGATAATTCAGATTCCAGCCGGAAATATTGTCCTCAAACAGACCCCATTTTGTTTTCATGTGGCGCTCATTATCCGTAGGCGCTCTCCACAGAGAAAGCTGCGTCGGGGAAAACAGCAGGTTTTGTCCGTTTTTAAAGATTCCTGTGAGGATTCCTTTGATTTTGTGGAACTGATAGCCATTTTCCTGTTCATCAGTAATTTTCAGAAAAATAGAGTCTTCCTGTATTTCCCAGGTCTTTTCCTGTACTTCTCTCTGCTTTTTCTGTTTTCCCACCGGAAGCTCCAACTGTACCAACGCAGTCTCATATCCGGCTTCCGCCCATGAGCAGGAAGTTTTTCTTACCAAAGAAAGATTCAGATAAGCGCCCAGTTCACAAGAGGAAGGCAATTCGCCAGAAAGCACAACCTCTATGCTTTCTCCTGCTGCCAGATCGCCCTCCCAATATCCTGAAAAAGCCGTTTTCCCATCAATTTCTACTGTCCACAAAATCTCGTAGTCTTTGAATGTGGCAAAATCAAAATGATTGATAATCTTCACTGTCAGAGGTTTGGCAGAAATCAGTTCTGCCCGCAGGGGCTGATGTACCGCTTTCGCCTCCCGGGAACCGGCTTTCAAACTCCTGTCCGCCATCACCAGACCGTCCACACAGAAGTTATGATCGTGGGTAATCTCCCCAAAATCACCGCCGTACAGATGACGTCCCTCTTTTACCGCCACATGGTCTGCCCACTCCCAGATACATCCGCCAATCAGGCGGGGATATTTTTCAAAAAGCTCCCAGTAATCTCCCAGACCACCGGGACCATTTCCCATAGCATGGGCGTATTCGCAAAGGAAAAATGGGCGTTTGCTGTCTTTTTCCCCTTCTTCCTTCACCATATCCAGAGAATAATACATTCCGCTCTCTACATCGATGCAGGGAGGATTATCCGCCATATTCGCTCGCTCGTAGTGCACCAGACGAGAAGCGTCTCTCTCCTTCGTCCAAACTGCCATATCTTCAAAATACTGTCCATATCCTGCCTCATTTCCCATAGACCAGACGATGATACACGGGAAATTCTTATCTCTCTCCACCATACGGACTGCTCTTTCCATCATCGCTTCTTTCCAATCTGGATGATCGGTCGGCCAGTCTTTATAAAACAAACCGTATTCCCACATGGTATCCTTCGTTACCAGACCGTGGCATTCCAGATCCGCCTCGTCCACCACATACATTCCCACTTCATCACACAATTCCAGAAAACGGGCTGCCGGAGGATAATGGGAGGTACGCACACAGTTGATATTCAGCCGCTTCATCAGATAAAGATCTTTTTTCATATCCTCTTCATCCATCACATGACCCTTTTCCGGATGGGTATCATGGTGATTCACGCCTTTTAATTTTACCGGAGTTCCATTGATAAGAAGCTCTCCCTTTTCCGATACTTCTACCGTACGGAATCCTGCTTTTCTGGCAATCACCTCCCCGTGACCGGAAATCACTACCGTATACAGTTCTGGTGTCTCCGCTGTCCACAGACGAGGATTTTCCAGAACAAATTCTGCCCCTTCCCTCGTTGCTGCCTGTTCTTCTAACAGCGTCGCACCTTCATACAAACCTATGGTATATCCTTCTATTTCGCCTGTCACATCCAATTTCACTGTAAGATTGTGAAGATCGGTGTTAATTTCCAGGTCCCGCACATGAGAGGGATTCCGATACAGCAGATAAACGTCCCGGAAAATACCGGACAACCGGAAGAAATCCTGATCTTCCAGATAACTTCCGTCACACCACTTTAGCACCTTCACCAGAAGTTCATTATTTCCCTCCCGAAGATACGGTGTGATACAAAATTCTGCCGTGTAATGGGAGCCCTGACTATAACCGATCTCCTGCCCGTTGATATACACATAAAAACAGGAGTTCACTCCTTCAAAATTCAAATATACCTCATCCTCCGGATGCTGTACTTTAAAGTATCTGCGGTAAACGCCGCAGGGATTGTCATCTGGAACCCGGGGCATATCTGCCGGATACGGATAATTTACATTCGTATAATACGGGATATCATACCCGTGCATCTGCCAGTTGGACGGTACCGGAATGGATTCTGTAAAATGTACCGGTTCTTCCATCAAATACCAGGCTTCAAAATACTTAAAATCCCAGGTTCCATTTAATGACTGATAGCGGGAAGAGCTCTCCACTTTTCCAGATAAAGCCTCTTCCATCGTTCTGCACGGAATAAAATGTGCTCTTGCTGTCTCTCTTCCTTTTTGTAAAAATTTAGGATTTTGCCATTCGCTGCTTCTCATATGTCCTCCTCAAGCACTGTATTACTATTATTTTTTATTTTCTATGCATCCAGGCACCATTCGTGAAGTCGGGAATTGCCACCGGATGACCGCCCATCGCTATGGATTCCTCCGACAATGCGGTGATGCACATCCATGCTGCCATATCGTATACGTCAATGGGAACTTCTGTTTTATTTCTCACACTTTCCACAAATTCGCAGAATACCAGCCAGTCCATACCGCCGTGTCCCTGTTTCACACCTTCATCCAGATACTGTTTCCATACGGGATGCTCATATTTATCACGGTACTCTTCCACATTTCCCCAGTGTTTCTTCCATTCAAAATGATCTTTGGCATGTTCTTCTCCCTCCAAAAACAGAGAAGCATTATCTTCCATGTACATTCCCTTTGTTCCCTGCACATAAAATCCTCTGGAATAATATCTTGGCAGTGTGGTATCCAGCGTCAGCGTGATAGTCTCCCCATTTGCGCAGGTAATGAGGGTAGTCACCACGTCTCCCTGAGCAAATTCTGCATTCATCAGTTCCGCATCATCCGCTTTATGCTCTTTGATATACTCCTTCATTCCAAATGCTCCAGACGCCACGGAAGTCAAAGATACCATACGGTTTCCTCTATTCACCTTCAAAAGTCTGGCGATCGGTCCCAGTTCATGGGTAGGATAATTTTCACAATTTCTGTTGAGATAATTTTTCAGGCGGTAATGGCGGTTTTCTTTTCCAAATGCGATCTCATCTCTCAGATCATGGCGATAACCTCCCTCGCAATGAACGATTCTTCCCATCACGCCCTGCTGCACCATATTTTCCACCATCATCTCATCACGACCGTAAATGCAGTTTTCCATGAGCATTACCGGAACTTTTGTTTCTTCATAGGTTTCTACCAGTTTCCAACAATCCCGAACGGAATAAGCGCCGCCCACTTCACAGCCCACGTATTTTCCGGCTTTCATAAAGTCGATGCAAAGGTCAATGTGGTGTTCCCAGGCAGTACACAAAAGTACGCCGTCCACATCCTCTCTTCCCAGAATATCGTGGTAATCCTGTGTCATCTCCGGTCTTGGTCTTCCGCTTTTTTCAATGAGATCTGCCGCATCCTTACACCGGTCTTCATACACGTCGCATACCACCGGATATTCCACATCCGGATGCTCCAGATAAACCATCTCCAAAAGGCCCATACCTCTGCTCCCAAGTCCTACAACTGCCAGTCTGATCTTCTGTTCCATTTTATTTTCCTCTCCTTATACATTTTTTTCTGTTTTTACTAATACACTCTGTGCATCCATGCCCCATTGGTAAAGTCCGGGATTGCCACTGGATGACCTCCCATCGCTATGGACTGCTCTGACAACGGGGTAATACACATCCACGCCGCCATGTCATACACATCAATCGGAACTTCTGTTTTGTTTCGAATGCTTTCCACAAAGTCACAAAATACCAGCCAGTCCATTCCATCATGACCGGATTTTATTCCTTCTTTCAGGTATTTCTTCCACATGGGATGTTCATATTTTTCCCGATATTCTTCCACATTACCCCAGTGCTTTTTCCAGTCAAAATGATCTCTAGCGTGTTCTTCACCTTCCAGATACAAAGAACCATTATCCTCCATAAACATACCTTTCGTTCCCTGTACATAGAAACCTCTGGAATAATAGCGTGGCAAAGTAGTGTCTAACGTCATCGTAATGGTTTCCCCATTGGCACAGGTGATCGCCGTTGTGACGATATCTCCCTGCGCAAACTCCGTGTTCAGTAATTCTTCATCTTCCGGTTTGTGCTCTTTGAGATATTCTTTTAAGCCCCACGCCCCGGACGCTACCGATACAAGAGACACCATCCGGTTTCCCCGATTGATTTTCAAAAGCCGGGCAATTGGTCCCAACTCATGGGTAGGATAATTCTCACCATTTCTATAGATATAATCGGTAAGGCGATAATGACGATTTTCCTTGCTGAATGCCAATCCTTCCCGCAGATCATGGCGATAACCACCCTCACAGTGAACGATTTTTCCAAGCGCTCCCTGCTCCGCCATATGTGCTGCCATCATCTCATTTCTTCCATAGACGCAGTTCTCCATGAGCATCACCGGAGTCTTGGTTCGCTCATAAGCTTCCACCAGTTTCCAACACTCGGTCAGAGAATATGCTCCTCCCACTTCACAGCCCACGTACTTCTTATCTTCCATGAAATCAATGCACATGTCAATATGATTTTTCCAAGATGTGCAAAGAAGTACTCCGTCCACATCCTCTCTTCCCAGAATCTCATGGTAATCCTGTACCATATCCGGTCTTGGTCTGCCGCTTTTTTCTATCAGATCTGCCGCTTCCCGGCATCGGTCTTCATACACATCACACACCGCTGAAAATATCACATCCGGATGTTCCAGATAAACGAGCTTTAACAGACCGATGCCCCGGCCACCAAGCCCAATCAGGGCCATTCTGGTTTTGTCTCCCATCTTATTCTTCTCCTTTTTTCAAAAAGACCGCAAAGACACCCCCAATACTTTTTCACGTACTTTGTCTTTACGGTCTTTTCATTACTCTTTTACACCACCAATTAATACACCTTTTACGAAATACTTCTGAAGGAACGGATATACGCACAAAATCGGAACTGTTGTCACAATAATCGTCGCATATTTGATTACTTCCTTGAGAAGATATGCGTCTGCTGACGCTCCCACACTACTGGAAAGCAACGCATCCATATCTTCCTGCACTACCAGAAGCTCTCTTAAGAACATCTGCAGCGGATAGAGATCTCTTCTTTTCTGTAAGTAAACCAATGCGTTATACCACTCTCCCCATTTGCCCACGGCATAGAACAGAGTGATCGTTGCCAGCGCCGCCTTCGACAGAGGTATCGTAATCTTTGTCAGCATATGCCAGTGATTCGCCCCATCCAGCGCCGCCGATTCATACAAACTCTCAGGCACTGATTCAAAGGATGTTCTCAGCACGATCACATTATATACACTGAGCATACCGGGAACAATCATCGCCCATACGGTATTGGTAAGACCCAATCCCTGCACCACCAAAAAAGTAGGAATCATACCGCCGCTGAAAAACATGGTAAACAAAATAAATAACGTGATCGGTTTTTTCAGCAAAAATCCTTTTCTGGACAGAGGGTATGCCCCGCAGATTGTGATCAGCATACTTGCCGCCGTTCCCACGATCACATAAAAAATTGTATTTCTGAATCCTATCCAGATATTTTCCGACTGCAATACCGCTTCATAACCCCTCAGAGAAAATCCTGCCGGTTTCCAGAGAAGTCCCGATGCTTTTCCCAATTCAATCGGATCGCTGAGCGAGGCAAATAACACGTATAACATGGGATACAACGTAATTATCATAAGAAGTACCATGATACAGTTATTGATCACCAGAAAAGTTTTTTCCCCTTTACCGATAATGATCCGGCTGCCCTCTTCATTCTTTTTATTCTTCTTATATTTCTTCATTGAAATTGCTCCATTCTACTGTTTTTACCACAAACTGTTTCCGTTGACTTTACGACTCATAAAGTTTGCTCCTGCCAACAGGATCAGATTGATCACAGAGTTGAACAGCCCAACCGCCGCCGAGTAACTATAGTTCATGTCCTCAAAACCTTTTCTATACACGAAAGTGGATATAATATCCGATGTATCATACGTAACCGGAGACTGTAATAAGAAAGCTTTCTCCCAACCTACATTCATCAGACCACCCACGGCCATGATAAACATGATCACGATGATCGGGAGCATCCCCGGAAGAGTTACGTGAATAATCTGTTTAAATTTATTGGCTCCGTCGATACGGGCCGCTTCATACAATTCCGGGTTAATTCCCATAATTGCCGCCAGATAGACAATCGAGCCCCATCCAAAGCTCTGCCAGATATCCGATATAACATAAATCGGTCGGAACATATGTTTATCTCCGATCAAACTTCCTTCATGACCGATAATTGAATTGGCAATTTGAGTAATAAATCCATCACTGTCTGTAAAAATCAAAATCAAACTTGCAATGATAACGGTTGTTATAAAATGCGGTAAATAGGTAACAGTCTGTACAACCTTTTTGAATCGAAGATTTCGAACTTCATTTAAAAGAATCGCAAATACGATAGGCGCACAAAATCCAAACAACAGATTCAGCCCGCTGAGCATCAAAGTGTTTTTGAGGGTTCTGCCGAAGAAAACAGAACCCACAAACTCTTTAAAATACTTAAGGCCTACCCAGTCGCTTCCCATGATACCAAGCCTTGGCTTAAAATCTTTGAACGCTATGACAATACCATACATGGGCGCATAGCAGAAAACCAAAAGATAAACGATCACAGGAACCAGCATCAAATAAATCAACCAATTCTTGCGGAAATCCGCTTTTAATAATTGACCCCATTTATTTTTCTTCTTCATAATCTTTGACCTCAGTTATTTTCTTGCTTCATAACGATCCGTAGCAGACTGGTAAGCCGCTGTCAGCTCTTCCACATGCATATTTTTCAGATTTTCCTGATACGTACCAAAATTATCCAAAGATTCCTGACCCATGATAAACTTAAGCGCCATCTCTTTTACGTAAGTTTCAATATCCGTCTGATACGTTTTCTTTACTTCAGACTCTTCCGAATTAAACAGGATAAACTTGGAAAGCATCTGATCACTTCCCTGTTCCTTCCACAGAGTCAGCGCCTCATCCTGTGAACCTTTGTTATATTTATATTTCAAAATATAATCCAGATCTCTGTCTTCCAGTGTATGCCACTGTTCTGGAGCCACTGACAAAAGCGTTTCTTTATCAGCATCTGGAGCAACTGTTCGTCTTACCGGAACACCGTCTACCATATCATAACCTACGCCTTCAATACCATTTGCCAGCATACGGTCTATATCTTCCTGATACAGAGCGTCCAAAAGCGCCATACATGCGGACGGATTCTTCGCATCTGCTGTGATATACTTATAATCTCCCATATAAACAGAGCTGTCACGCAGCCCCGGCAGTTCGTCTCCTTTGTTCAGGGTAGGAACCGGAGCCGGAACCATCGCTTTCTCAGGATGATCTTTTTCTGTAGTCATATAATACTCCGCTCCATACGTATACAGATGCATGAACATTGTTCCCACTTTGTCATCTGCTGCCTGAGACATCACATCAGATTCTTTCTGGGTAGTAAAGTCCGGATTGATATATCCCGCCTCAAACCATTCATTTAACTGTGCCAGATAATCTTTGTAGGCATCCTGATAAGGACCATAGGCAAGTTTTCCATCTTCCCCTTTATAAAAGCTTCCTGCGCTGATTCCGTAAGCGCTGGAAAACACGTTGGAATTAAAGAAACCGCCCATACCATTATCACCAGCCAGAGATAACGGATATTCCACACCGTTTTCTTTCATCTTTGCAAACAACGCAGTCCATTCATCAATGGTGGTTGGTATCTCCATGCCTGTCTGCTCCAGAAAATCAGAACGGATCAAAAGACCGGAGTATGTAAGATCTGCCTCTTCGCTTCCTGCAAATTTTGCACCCAGACGGATAATTCTGCCCTCATCATCAGATACCATTTTCTTGATATTCTCATCTTCATTGATCATCTTATAAAAATATGGCGTTGTCTCCTCACTGATCATATCGGTGTAATCAAACAGCACACCATCTTTATATGCCATCTCCACACCACCGGGATAATAATTATCAATACCACTACAGAAAATCATATCCGGCAGTTCTGTATCTGCCATCAGGATTGTGAAGTTATCCTGTTCCTGTCCTACAGGAGGATGTACAAATTCAATCTCGCAGTTTAATTTCTTTTCCAGCTCTTGAATCGCTTTGTAATCTCCCAAATCACTGGTAACCTGCGCATTGCTTGGAACCATTGCATGCCAGATAGTGAATTTCTCACCTTTCAGATCTGGCAGACCGTTTTCATCTCTTTCATATACCGTTGCTTCTCCTTTGGCGCTGTCGTCTCCGCCTTTACTTTCTCCTTTGTCAGAACCACCGCAGCCTGCCAGTGCTCCCATCGTCATGGTCGCTGCCATGAGCATACACAATACTCTTTTCTTGTTCATTGTGTTGAACCTCCTTCGTTTTATTCTCTTATGCCGTTGTGTTTGTGTTGGATTCATCATACATATTTACTGGTAAAATTTCAATTTCCATTTTTTTACCTGTGCACTATTGTCATTTTTTGTTCATTTGTTTTTCTTGTTTTATCTATTTTTTCACCACGCAAAAACGGGATATACACTTTCCCATGTATATCCCGTTTCAATTCTATTTTTCTGTATACTCTGCACAATGTATTTTTCTATTGTTTATTCTGTCTTATTACCGGATTCCATCATACCTCCTGCCATCTCTTCCCGAAACTGCCCCGGCGTGATTCCCTCTCTCTTCTTAAATACCCGGATAAAGGTTGCCAGATTGGCAAATCCCACGGCTTCCGCCACTTCTTTCGCCTTCACTGCTGGATTCTGAAACATGATTTCCTTTGCTTTCTCAACTCTGCACTCATGAATATATTCCAGAACTCCTTTTCCTGTGTTTCGCTTAAAAAATCGTGACAAATAGGACGGCGTGATCTTCAAAAATTCTGCCAAACTTGCCACCGAAAGATTCACATCCAGAAGATTTTCACGGATTCCTTCTTCTATCTTTTCAATCGAGCAGTTGTTTTCAGAAACATCTTCACATTCCTTCATGATCTGTTTCTTCTTTACCTGTTTTACCTCAAAATATCCCTGATGGATTTCATTAATGCTCATAAAACATCCGCTCATATAAGCGTCACAGTACAGATTTTCAACACTAGTCAGATTTTCAACAAGAACCTGATTGCGCTCCCGCACTGCTTCAGAGAACCTCTGATCATTTTCTCCATTTCCATTCAGAACACAGTATACCCGGGAATTTCTCTCCACAAGATAACAGCAGACACACTCTTTCAAATATTCCTTTATGTACTCTTCCAGAATGTCCTTCCGGTATTCCTCTTTTTTCTCCTGTTCCGCCTCTGTCTCGTTTTCTTCAAACTGATACATCACCACCACAAAATACTTTCCCAAAAAGCCCCAGCTCTCCACCTGTTCCTGGGATATTTTTCGATTCGTATCCGTCAAAAGCAATTCCCCCAGATACAGATTTTTCACATTGTCCTCGTACTGTTTTAATTTCATCTGCATCTGTTGTTTTTGCGTATGAAAATTTTCCGCATAACCTTCCATCACATCGTAATCTATTTCTGAGTCTGTACTGTCTCCCTGGCGCAAAATATCAAACAATCTTTTGATCGGCGTATAATTATGATTGGCAGCCAGCACAATGGCTCCCCCCAAAACCACAAGACACAGAATCACGGAAATAATTGCCAGAATTTTGATCATTTCCACAACAAAATATTCAATGCCCTCAGGCACTCCGTAAATCAGAAATAATCCGTCCCGGGAAATTTCTCTGACTTTCAAACTGAATTTCTGTCCTTCTAATTTTACCAAATCTTCCTGTTTTAAATGGGCTTCCAATAAATTCTTTGCCAACGCATCATCATTTTCTCCCTGTGTCGCTGCCAGCATCTGCGTTCCGTAAAGAAACCATGCCCTCTCCTGCTCATTATTGCACAGTTTATTCAGCAATTCCTTGATATAAGCCCCTTTAAACTTGACCGTAACTACCGCCTGTTTCATGGACTCATATCCGATACTGCTCCTTAATACAACCGTTCCATCCGAATCTTTCTTCAATACAATCTGCCCATCCATATGCTCTGTCTGCTCTTTTTCCCATGTTTCATAAGAATTAGAATAAAAAGTCTCATGGTAAGCGCGGCTTTCTTTACTCCCAGTGGTAGAAACTACACATTCATCTGCCGGAAAATACACACTAAGTTCCGAAAGATTACGGTTCCGTTTCAGTGTCTGCGTCATCATCTGGTAAAGTTCATATTCTTTATAATAATTTCTCTCATCCTGCCGAAGATACCGAAGCAGATTTTCTTCTCTTCTCATATCACGCATCACCAGAAGGGCGCTCTCATAACTGTTTTTCAGATCTTCCGCCACCTGATCATAAATTCCATCTTCATACTCTGTGATCGTATCCTGAATGGCATGCAAAGAAACCAGTTCCACTGCGATCAACAAGATCACGGGAAATGGTATGATCACCAACATAGACTTCAGTATAGACAAAAAAATCTTGGAGCTGTACTTCACCCGAAGCGCCTGCATCCTCTTTTCCTGCATCCCCCTCACAAGAAACACCTCGCATACCTATTTTTATTTTCCTCTGAATAATTCACCAAAATTCAGCAGAAAAAACTTCTATTTTTCATCATCTTCTATATAATAACATATAATTTGATCATCTACAATGATAAATCTTTATCTGGACTCATTCCCCAAACTACATATGCTCGATATAGAGCTCTGTCTATTTGTTGAAATAGATATTCAAAAGAGCTAAATGCGACATATCCGAACTGCTTGAATAATATCCCCGCAACTTTATAGCTCCCGGATAGTAAATATATACTTTTTTACTATTTATTAAAAAGTGTCACCACTTTTCTCCCTAAAAAATGGTGACATTTTTCCAAATTTTCCAAAAAGTATACTCTCACCTGAATTCTTTGCAAATCTATATCGCAATCAGCGTATTCTCTGTATTGTTGTGCCATAAACTGCTGAAAATATCGTTCATCTCCGCGTACATTCCTTTCCTCTTATATACTCTGCTCTTTCCACTCCGGCGCCATTTTTTCTTTCGCATTCAAAGTAAATATCCTGTTCCGGTTCCAACGGCTTGATATGAATTTCCAATTCTGTAATTCCTTCTTCTTTGTAGAAATCCATACATTCCCCATAGTAATACTGGTCGTGAACTAACACGCCTTTGCTGTAAACTTCTATGGTATCTCCGTAATAGTCAAGTCGTATTCTTCCTGCTTGTGCAGGAACCTGTTCCACCTTCCAGCAGTTCTCCGCTGTTTTCTCAACCGTCAGATTTTCCCCCACTTCTTTCACGGGCATCGGTTTCTCACATACATGAATCGTCACATCTCCCACCACTGCGGTATCCTGAATCACCATCTCCGTCCCATCCTCAAAACAGAACAGTGGTTCCATTCCATCTTTTTTCTCAAACCAGTATCCTTTTCTACTGACAGACAGAGGCTGCGCCAGCGCATATTCCAGACACACATTCTCGCTCAATTTCATTCTCAGTGGTAAAATACAGGTTGTATCAGTCAGCAGGCAGGGAATGGTTACCTTTACTGTCTTATCCACAAACTTCACCTGAATCTGTTCATCCCGATGTTCCGGAAGTTTTTCCCCGTGGTGATGATTGTTAATAAACAGAAAGCCTTCTTTTCCATTACTTCTCACACAGCAGCGCAGTGTCTCCATATCCAGCAAATCTGTCGGACGGCGATCTGGATATACTGGAACCATTTCTGCCAATTTTTCTCCAAAGGACTGGCAGAACCGAAATACACTCTGCAGTCGGTAATAGGATTCCCGCAGATAACCGGAGCCTCCGATGGGAGCCTGAAAATCATAAGAGATCACTGGACAGTCGTTGGGATATCCCGTCTCTGTACTCTCCTGCATGGTGGAAAGCTTACCCACCGGATTATCCCCTCCATGATACATATAGAAGCCCAGAAGATTGCAGCCGTCTCCCAGCGTGTCCAGAGCATCTGCTGCTGTGATCCACGGACGGCGATGTTTACACACCTGAACCCCAGGTCCTAATTCACAGGTAAAATACGGTACGCTTTCATCATTCTCCACTTCTTTCACCGGAAGCAGATCATTTCCGATATTACTGTCACTGCGTTCCCCGGTAAAGAAGAAATGGGGATTCGGCAGAGATTTTCCCGTACTCTGATTCCACGGCTGCTCTGGATAGCCGCCAAAAGTAGGGAGCATCTTGTCATACAATTCCTGCATCTCAAAGCCCCAGGCTGTAGCCGTAAAATAGCTTGGTCTAAATCCACATTCTACTGCCAGATTATGAAGCCGCTCCAAATGCGCATTGTCAAAGACCAGCTCATTTTCAATCTGAACAGACAGCAGCCGTCTTCCCTGCAGATGTTCCACGATTCTCTCATAATACTCTTTTACATAAGTCATATACGGCTCCGCATTACACCGCACCTTGCCCTCGCATCTTTTCAAAAGCCAGTCGGGATGTCCTCCATTGCGACATTCTCCGTGAGCCCATGGTCCGATACGAAGCGCCACTTCCAACCCTTTTTCATGACAAAGATCAATAAATTCTCCCAGATTCCGGTTGCCTTCCCAGGTAAATTCTCCCTCAACTTCCTCATGATGAATCCAGAATACGTAGGTAGAGACAATATCAATGCCTCCCTCTTTCATCTTATCCAACTCTGCATCCCACAGTTCTCTTCGCAGTCTGGAATAATGAAGTTCTCCCGAAACGGGAAGCCAAGGCTTCCCATTTTTCAGTAAATACCTGTCTGTCACCTGATAATCGCCACCCTCATGACGCTTCAATATTTTACCGGTTCCGGTATAATTGTTTGAAATGTATATGTTTTTGCTTTACCCATAAGTTTTTCTCCTCATATCTTTTTACTTTACCTTCTTGCAAAAGAAAACGGATAACTTTCGCCTTTTTTCACGCTGATCTCCTGTTCCACTCCAAAACAGCGAATCTTCAATTCTGTATCACTATTTGCCAAAATCTCTCCTGTCACTGTATGCTCATCCCATTTTGCTGAAATCTGATGTCCTCCATAGACCCGCATACCTTTCACTTCTCCCTGTTTCCATTCTGCAGGCAATGCCGGCAGAATCCTTACCACACCGTTATATCCCTGCACCAACATTTCTGCCACGGCTGCGGTAAATCCCGTATTTCCATCTAATTCATAGATGCCGCCAGTCACAGAAGTGGTCGGTCCCTGATGGGTGATCATCATATTGTCACGGCTCAAAAAGGCAATCATAGGTTTCACAAAGTTTCCTGCTTTTTCCCCATCCAAAAGACGGGCATAGTAAGTGATTAAAAGCGCTCCCGCCCAGTTTGCATATACAATATCCGTAGCATTTTCTCCCAAACGCCGATCCAAAGTAGTACGAATCGCCTCTGCCAGCTCGGTATCCTCTGCCGGATCAATGACATTGAACGGGTGCATGGACAGAAGATGGCTGGTATGGCGGTGATCCGGAAGGGCTTCCTCATAATCCTGATGCCATTCCTGCAGCTGTCCGTGAACGCCTACCCGGTAAGGAGGCAGTTTCTCCAGTGTCTTTTCCAGAGACTCGGTAAAATCATCTTCCCGACCGAGAATTTCTGCTGCTTTTCTGATAATATCGAAAGCCGTACGGGCTGCCGTCATATCAAAAGTGGTGCCTGCCGTCACACTGTGGTATCCATCCTTCACAAATACATTTTCTGGAGAATATGCTGGTACTGTCACCAGTTCTCCTGTTTTTGAATCTTCCATAAGGATATCTGCCATAAAACGGGCATTTTCATACAAAACTTCATAATATTCTTTCAAAAATTCTTTATCGCCTGTATACAGGTAATGCTCCCAGATAGGAAGGGTGATCCAGCTTCCACCGGAAATCGCAAATCCCCATCCTACATCCCAACCGGGAGCTGCCCAGCCATAAGCATTTGATACGGTGTGGGCGCACCACCCTTCTTTTCCATAGAGTTCTCTCGCCATCTTTTTCCCGTGGGGAACCAGCGCATCTTTGATCCACCGGAATAATGGCTGGACACATTCTCCCAGACCGGTATTTTCCGCTGGATAATAATTCATCTGGGTATTGATATCCAGATGCATATCGTCCGTCCACTCCATCCTGCAAGCCCGGTCATCATTCCATACTCCCTGCAAAGCCGCCGGAACTACAGAATCCGATCTGCTGGAATTGAAGATCAGGTATCGTCCATACTGGAAAAACAGCGCGATCAGACCGTCGTCTCCCCCTTTATTTTCTGCAAATGCCCGGATTCTCTGCTCCGTAGGAAGATCCGCATGGGTATCCGGCATGGTAAAACTACACTGTTCCATCCCTGCACGATGTTCCTTTACATGCTCTGCCCGTACCTTTTCCCATCCATCCTGCACTGCTTCTTCCAGTCTGTGGCAACATACGCCTTCCATA
>HF995373.1:55764-63290 GCA_000432335.1 Firmicutes bacterium CAG:646 | reverse complement strand
CTGTTGTCAGTTATCCGCCCATCAGGGAAAACTCACCTTAGATATTCCAATCCTTCAGGATACCTTAAAATATTTCTTTCCAGATTACAAAAACTACTTTTATCTTCCTTTAGAAGACCGCGCCATTCACAAAAGCGTAGGCGCCTACGTAGACAAAGAACATCGGGAAAAAGCAAAGGCATCCACCTGTTACCAGAAGCAGACAGGGCAATTCCTCCCACAATTTTCAGAAGAAATCTCTCCCTCTTTCCGTTGGGAATATCGGGATTCCTGCAGCTGGTTTTTATGGGATGATAAAATGGCACAGGATTCTTCCTGGTGCGTCCGCTATTTTAACCATCTTCTCTCCCATATTTTTCCATAACTGTCTGACTCCCTGAAAAAATAAAATAAGCGATGCCCTATTCCATCTCAGGCATCGCTTATTTTATTCTTGTGCAAGTGTCTGGTACTTTTACAATTACATCTTCTTGCTACCTATAACTGTTCAATACCTTCACAATTACTTATTACTCTTCTGTTTCTTCTACTTCTTCTGCTGCCGGCTCCAGCGCTTTCATACTCAGGCTGATTTTCTTCTCTTCTCCATTGAAGTCAACAACTTTTGCTGTGATAACCTGTCCAACGCTAAGTACGTCTGCCGGTTTTTCTACATGCTCTCTGGAAATCTGAGATACATGCAGCAGAGCGTCTACACCTGGCTCCAGCTCTACGAATGCGCCGAAATCTGTCATACGTGCGATTGTTCCTTCTACTACATTACCTACAGCATATTTTTCATCTGCATTCAGCCATGGGTTCTGATCCTCAAACTTCAGACTCAGAGCAATCTTGTCACCATTGATATCTTTGATCAGAACGGTGATCGGCTGTCCTACTTTAAAGATCTTCTTCGGATTCTCAACTCTGCCCCAGGACATCTCAGAGATGTGCAACAGTCCGTCAGCTCCGCCCAGATCAATAAATGCGCCAAAATCAGTAACGTTTTTAACAGTACCTTCAACTACATCACCAACGGAAATTCTCTCGAAAAGCGCTTTCTGCTGTTCTGCTTTTGCAGCTACCAGAAGCTGTTTTCTGTCACCGATGATTCTTCTTCTTCTCGGGTTGAACTCTGTGATAACGAATTCAATCTCCTGATCTGCATATTTTGTCAGATCTTTTTCAAAAGTATCAGATACCAGGCTTGCCGGAATAAATACTCTTGTCTCATCAATCACAACACTCAGTCCACCATTCAGTACCTGTGTTACTTTTGCAGTCAGTACTTCCTGATTTTCGAATGCTTCCTCTAATCTCTTACTTCCTTTTTCTGCTGCCAGTCTCTTGTAAGTCAGCAGCACCTGACCTTCGCCGTCGTTTACTTTCAGAACCTTAACTTCCATGGTATCACCAGGTTTCACTACGGAAGTAAGATCGATGGATGGGTCATTGCTGTACTCATTCTTTGTAAGAATGCCGTCAGCTTTGTAACCAATATTAAGAATGATCTCGTCTTCTTTGACATCGATTACGGTACCTTCGACTACCTCCCCGTTTCTGATTGTTTTCAATGATTCTTCCAGCATTTGTTCAAAACTTAATTCTGACATGTTTTTGAACCTCCTCAATTATATTATTTGGGGTGGAAGCCCCCGCTGTAATACCTACGCAACCAATACATTGAAAAGGCCTAGTATCCAAATCAACAAGTGTCTGTATATAGTAAGTATTGTTACATTCTTTTCTACATATCTCGTATAATTTCTGCGTATTGGAACTATGTCTGCCGCCAATGACGATCATGGTATCTACTTCGCAGGCAATTTGCCGCGCCTCCAGCTGTCTTTCTTCGGTTGCACTGCAAATCGTATTTATAACAAGTCTATCATACCTCTTTTTGGAGAGAATTTCAACTATATCTTGAAATTTATTGTAATTAAATGTCGTCTGGGACACAATACACAGTTTTGTTTCTTCTGGAAACTCCAGTTTTTCCGCCTCCTGACGGGTAGAAATCACTGTCACCGGACCGGTACACCATCCGCGGATCCCCTCCACTTCCGGATGATCCGGATTGCCCACAATGATGATATGGCGCCCGTTCTTCCCTTCTCTCTCCACGATCCTGTGAATTTTCTTCACAAAGGGGCAGGTGGCGTCCACGCACTCCAGATGCTTTTCTTCAATCAGCTGGCAGATCTTACGGGAAACTCCATGGGATCGGATCACCACCGTCCCTTCCGAAAGCTTTTCCAGTTCTTCTCTGCCGGCAAGCACCGTCACACCCCGGGATTCCAGATCCTGCACCACTTCCTCGTTATGGATGATGGGTCCATACGTATAGACCTTCGCTTTTCCCATGCGCACCTGGTCATAAACCTTTTCCACCGCCCGCTTTACGCCAAAGCAAAAGCCTGCGGTCTTAGCCGTTTTTATTACTCGCTCGCCCATAGAATGCTCCTATTTTCTCTTTTCTTCAAAGGCTTTCAAAACTGCCTCTGTCACTTCAGCAATCGTCATATAAGAAGCATCCACCAGCACGGCATCCTCTGCCTGGCAAAGAGGAGAAATCTCTCTGGTCATATCCCGATGATCTCTCTCAATAATATCAGCCTCGATCTCTTCCAGATTTGCCGCCATGCCCTTTTCCTGAAGTTCCAGATACCTTCTCTTCGCCCGCTCCCGGGAACTTGCCGTAAGATAAATCTTTACCGTAGCATCGGGAAGTACCTGCGTACCGATATCTCTGCCGTCCATCACCACATTTTCCCAGGACGCCAGTTCTCGCTGCAAAGCCACCAGCTTCTCCCGCACCCTGCTGTTTGCAGAAGTTTTGGAAGCCATATTTCCCACTTCCTCCCGGCGGATCTCACTGGAAACATTTTCCCCGTTTAAAAGTACCTGCTGCTCTCCATTTTCATAAGTGATGGAAACCTGAATATCCTCGCAGGCTTTTTCTATCTCTTCCTGATCTTCCGGAGAAATTCCTTTTCTCAGAAAGTACAGCCCCATCGCCCGGTACATCGCTCCCGTATCCACATAAATAAAAGATAACGCTTTTGCCGCTCTCTTGGCAATGGTACTTTTTCCGGCTCCTGCCGGTCCGTCAATCGCAATCGCATAACTCATATTAAAAACCTCCCTGTTCTTCACTGGCTGCCAGTGCCGCCGCATGAGCTGTGGACCAGGCAATCTGCAGATTATATCCTCCTGTCAGCGCATCCAGATCCAGCACTTCTCCGGCAAAATACAGCCCTTTTACTTTTTTTGATTCCATGGTTTTAGGGTCTACTTCTTTTACAGAAATCCCGCCCTGGGTGATGATCGCTTCCTGAAATCCCCGCAGCCCTGTCACAGTCATGGGGAAAGATTTCACCTTTTCTATAAATGCCTCTCGCTCCCTGCGGGTGATCTCATGGATTTTCTTCTGGGGCGCAATCCCCCCGATCTCCAGGATCACCGGGAGCAGTTTTGCCGGAAACATCCCATCCACCACATTTTTAAACTGCTTATTCTTCCCATTTTCAAACTCCCGAAGAAGCCGGGCGTCTAACTGTTCCCGTGACAATGCCGGTTTCAGATCGATCCGGGCAGAAAGATACGTCTTTTTCAAGAGCTTTCCCGCTTTTATGCTGGCTGATAACACCAGCGGTCCTGTAATACCGAAGTGGGTAAACATCATCTCCCCAAATTCCTCGAAAATACATTTTTTACCGTCATACAGAGATAACGTTACATTTTTCAGAGACAGCCCCTGCATCCGGGGAATATACTCCTCCGCCGTTACCATGGGCACCAGCGCAGGAAGAAGAGGCGTTACCGTATGTCCTCCTTCTTTTGCCATCCGATAGCCGTCTCCGGTAGAACCGGTGGACGGATAAGAAATCCCTCCTGTGGCAACCAGCACCTTATCGCCGGAAATTCGGGAACCATTTTCCAATTCCAGACCGGCGATCTCAGCTCCTGTGTCCTGTTCCCGGAATAAAAGCCTCTTTACTTTACTTTTCAGGTGAATCTTAACTCCCAGCTCCTTCATCCGCCGCTCCAGCGCCAGAATAATATCCGAGGAGTGATCCGACTGGGGAAACATTCTCCCGCCTCGCTCCATTTTCGTGGAAACACCCAGATTTTCAAAAAAATCTATCACATCGTAATTGGTAAATCCATAAACAGCGCTGTACAAAAAGCGGGAATTTGTCTCAAAAGCATCAAACAATTCCTCTGTAGCACAGGCATTGGTAAAATTGCATCTGCCCTTCCCGGTAATAAAAAGCTTTTTCCCCAGCTTTTCATTCTGTTCAAAGACCCGGACTTCCATTCCCCGCTCCGCTGCCCAGACTGCGGCTGCCATTCCTGCTGCGCCGCCGCCTACGATCAGTAATCTGCTCATTGCTCTTCCTCCCTGTCCATGGATTTTACTTTTACCGCCGACTCCACATGATTCAGTTCATCACTGCTGTATACCTGATATTCATCCCAGATCTTTTCCATCGATTCCAATGTGTCCACCACTTCTTTCTGCCGCTTCATGCAAAGCGCCACCACGAGGGCGTTCACCACACTCAAAGGCGCCACCAGAGAATCCACGATAGATGCCATATCGCTTCTGGCGATCAAATTACAGGAAGAATACAAATTAATAGGGGAATGTACGCTGTCTGTGATCGTGATCACCTTGGCATTCCGATTATTGGCAAACTCCATAGCCTTCAGCGTTCTCATGGAATAACGTGGAAAACTGATCCCTATGATCGCATCCTCTTCCCCGATGCGGATCATCTGTTCAAAAATCTCACTGGCGCTGTTTGTCTGGATCAGCCGCACATCCTCCAAAATCAGGTTCAGATAAAAGCTTAAAAAGCTGGCGAGCGGCGCACAGCTTCTTATCCCGATAATATAAATAGTACGGGCTTCCAACAGCGTATTCACTGCCAGTTCAAACGCTCCGTGGTCAATGTGCTCCATCGTAAGCTTGATTTTATCAATATCCGACTGAAAAATCGTGTCCAAAATCTCCGCCTGCGGCACATGACCGTAAGTCACTTCCATTCGCTGGATAGAATTCAGTTTATTCCTCACCAGCTCCTCCAAAGCGCGATGAAACTCAGGAAATCCCTTATACCCCAGCTGCGTAGCGAAACGCACCGTGGTAGATTCACTGACCCCCACTTCCTTTCCCAGCCTCGCCGCCGTGAGAAAAACTGCTTTATCATAATTATTCACAATATAAGACGCCAGCCGTTTCTGCCCTTTGCTGAACGTATGATTCTGCTTTTGTATCCGACCTAATAAATTATCTGATTGTTCCATATTCTTTGAATCTCCTACTGTGTACCTTGGCTTGTCTGCCGTATCACTGTTTCTCATTATAGCTGTTTTTTTATAATTTTGCAAGTTTTCACCGTAAGACTTGCAGCGTCATTTTCCCAACTATACAAAAAAACTGCTGCAGTTACACTTATTTATGTATCTGCAGCAGCGCTTTTGGTTGATTTACATAAAGAGAAAATATCCCGCCAATGCGATTACCAGTAAAACAATAAGAGCTACTGGCAGGATGGTCAGAAGAGCGGCCAGCACCATCGCCAAAAAATCATTTTTTTCCAGTTCCGGCATCTCATATTCTTCTGATGGAAGAGATTCCCGGGCTCTTCGCTCCTCGGGATCTTCCATTTTCATCTTTCCCATTTTTCTTTCTTTTGCAAAGTGATCGATCTCCGGGTGATCACTTTCTTCATGAAGCTTTTTAAATGCTCTGTCAATCTTTCTTTGAAATAACATCGCTTCTCCTATTTTCTTTCCAGCTTGTGGTGACAAGCTACAAAATGTCCCGGCTCCACCTCTTCAAATTCCGGTGTTACTTTTTCACAGACTTCTGTACAATACGGACATCTGGTATGGAATTTACATCCCTTCGGAGGATTGATCGGACTTGGAATGTCACCTTCCAGAATAATTGCTTCCTGTTTTTTGTCCACATCTGTCGTAGGAATTGCAGAAAGCAGAGCTTCTGTATATGGATGATATGGATGTTCAAACAGTTTTTCTGTTGTAGAAAGCTCCACCATATTCCCCAGATACATAACGCCGATACGGTCACTGATATATTTGATAACGCTCAGGTCATGAGAAATAAACAAATATGTCAGGTTGTTCTGCTCTTTCAGATCCAGAAGCAGGTTGATGATCTGAGACTGGATGGAAACGTCCAAAGCGGATACCGCTTCGTCACATACAACAAACTTCGGATTTACTGCCAGAGATCTGGCTATACCGATACGCTGTCTCTGTCCGCCGGAGAACTGATGGGGGTAACGATGGATAAAGTAAGGTGCAAGTCCGCACTTCTCCATAACCTCCATGATATAATCCTGCATCTTGGGATCGCCTTTTTTGAACATTCCATGGGCCTGAAGTCCCTCTCCGATAATCTGTCCCAGCGTCATACGGGGATTCAAAGAAGAATATGGATCCTGGAAAATAAGCTGCAGATCCCGGCGCAGATAGCGCATCTCTTTGTCTGTCAACGCTGCCAGATTGATTCCGTCATCCTTCTGACCCTCATATTTTTCAAAATCCGGATTGGATTTATTTGCCTGACGGATCTTATCGATCTCAACCAGTTCTTTCTTTACTGTCTCCTCCAAAGCAGGAATCTTCGCTTCCAGCTCCGGGATTTTCTCCAATCCTTTTTCATTTTTCTTAATTTCCTTAATCTGCGCACGAATACCGCGGATTTCTTTTGCCGCCTGATACTCTGCCAGATAGTGTTTTCCTGCCTCTGTAAGGTCGGAAGCTGTATAAATACCACCGATCAAAGCCGTGATATCCAGAAGCTTGTTCAGAAATTCACTTTCCAGCTCTGCAATCTCCTGTCCCTTCACTTTTTTCTGGATTTTATCGGAAATGCCCTCATACTCTGTATAGAGCTTCTGAATCTTTCCACGCATCTCTTCGCATTTTTTCTTCTCATCGGGAAGGTTTTTGAAGATATCTTCCACATATTTCAGGTCAAAATCTTCTACGGTACGTCCATAATATACAGTACGTCCGCCTGTCTGTTTATACAACTGAAGAAGCGTACGTCCGAAAGTGGATTTTCCACATCCGGACTCTCCTACCAGTCCAAAAGTCTCTCCTTCATAAATATTCAAAGAAATACCATCGTTTGCTTTTACAAATGCCTGCGGTTTCCCCAACTGCTTCTTTCCGATTGGGAAATACTGTTTCAGATGGGAGATCCGAAGCAATACTTTCTTTTCTTCACTCATTATTTTCTTGCCCCTTTCTCAGGATAGAAGCAGCGTATCTTATGTCCGCTCTCTACCTCTTCCAGTTTCGGTTCTTCTTCCCGGCATTTATCTGTCGCATATTTGCATCGGGGTGCGAACTTACATCCCTTCGGCAGATCCAACGGATGGGGAACTGCGCCCGGAATTGCCTCCAAACGGACACCTGTAGGGGTATCCAGACGTGGAATAGAATACAGAAGTCCCTCTGTATAGGGGTGAAGATATTTATCCGTTCCAAAGATTGCGTGTACA
>HF995373.1:31941-55680 GCA_000432335.1 Firmicutes bacterium CAG:646 | reverse complement strand
GATAACGCCCAGATCATGGGTGATAAACAGAATGGAAGTTCCTTTCTCTTTTTTCAGGATATTCATCAATTTCAGGATCTGCGCCTGAATCGTAACGTCCAAAGCTGTAGTTGGCTCATCGGCGATCAGAAGCTTCGGCTGACATGCCAGCGCCATGGCGATCATGACACGCTGACGCATACCGCCGGAAAGCTGGTGAGGATACTGTTTTGCCACTGCTTCCGGATTCGGAATACGAACGTCGCGAAGCATCTCCACCACTTTCTCTTTCGCCTCTTTCTTACTCATCTTCTGATGAATTCTGAAAGGCTCGCTCAGCTGTCTCTCGATTGTAAAAATAGGGTTCAGACTGGTCATCGGCTCCTGAAAGATAACAGAAATATCATTTCCACGAATCTTACACATATCTTTCAAAGATACGTCTGCCAGATTCTTTCCGTCAAAAGTGATCGTACCGCTGTCAATATATCCGTTGCCGTCCAGAAGTTTCAGGATACTCATGGCAGACACACTCTTACCGCTGCCGCTTTCTCCCACGACACCCAGTGTCTTTCCGGGTTCTACAGAATAGGAGACACCGTTTACCGCTTTCACTGTACCCTTTTTTGTCTTAAAAAAGGTATGCAGATCATGAATCTCTAATAATGCCATTGTGTTCTCCTCCTAATTATTTCTCGTTTGATTTCGGATCGATGGCATCTCTCAGACCATCACCGATCAAGTTGATACAGATTACGCAGATACTCAGCATGATTGCCGGGAATACCCATCTCCACCAGTAGTTCTGGATAACGACAGAACTTACGCATCCATTCAGAATATTACCCCAGGTAGGACGAGGCAGTTTTACACCAAATCCCAGGAAAGACAGGGTAGACTCTGTCAGCATACAACTTGCAAAATCCAGTGTTGCAGAAACAATGATAACAGAGATCACGTTCGGAATAATATGGCGGAATACGATGGAGCTTCTCTTTACACCCATAGCGTTTGCCGCAGTAACAAATTCTTTTTCTCGCTCAGCCAATACCTGCGCACGTACCAGACGGGCAAGGTTCGGCCAGCTCAAAAGTCCCAGAATAACCATGATCAGGAAGATTCTCGCTCCCTCGGACAAACTGTTTCCAATAATCGCATTCAGGATCATCGCCATCGGAAGGAATGGCAGAGAAGCTACGATCTCCGTGATACGCTGCAGGATAATGTCCACCCAGCCGCCAAAGAATCCGGAAATACCTCCGATGATAATACCGATCAGCGTAGAAATGATAACGGCTACCGCACCAATAGTCATGGTCATGCGTCCACCATTTAACAGACGTCCAAATACGTCACGTCCCAGCTCATCTGTTCCCAAAAGATATCCCTTCAGACCCCAGATCTTTACATCACCGCTTTCTGTTACTGCATAGTTCTGATAATAACCGCCATAGATGGCGCTCACATTCTTTGCGGAAGACGGCACATCCGTCTGGTGATAATTGTTCTCACCCCAGGAATACACATTTCCTTTATCTGTCAGCGCTGTGAAATGGTAGCGTCCACCAATCATGGAAACGATTTTTCCATCCATTTCCGGCACTTCTTTTTCACTCTGATTTCCCTTGCCCCAAATCACAAGACTTCCGTCTTCTTTCAAAGCGGCAACTGCGTTGGTCGTAGCTGCAATGTCCACCACACCGGTAAGATCTTCCGGCACACGGCTTACGTCAGACTTCTGGTTACCCATATGCACTACGGTTCCGTCATCCTTAAGCGCCATCAGCGTAGTATTGGAAACTGCGATTTTCTTAATATGACCGTCACCTTTTTTACGGGTAACATTTACATCATTCAGGTTGTCATTTCCCCAGTTGATAATTTCTCCGCCTTCGGTCAGCGCATAAGACATCTGATATCCTGCGGCGATCTGAACGATCTTCTTTCTTCCCACTTCGGAAGGAGCCTTGGTCTGTCCCATACGGTTACTTCCCCAGCTGATGATCTCTCCCTCATCATTGAGAGCCATTACGTGGTCGAAACCTGCCGCTACAGACACTACATGCCCCAGCTCTTTCTGAGAAGGCATATCTTTGGCAATATCTACTTTTTTACTGATCTTGGTTTTACCCCATACGTAAACCTTGCCATCATTATCCACACCAATACTGAACGTAGCTCCGGTAGCAATCTCTTTTACATTGCCTGCCAGTTCCTTGGGAACATCCATCATATTCCGTCCCGGCGCTATATTCGTCTGTGTCTCTTCACTTTCGTTCAGATCTGTCGGCGCAAAAATCGGTCCGATCAATACGATCAGGAAAATCGTCAAAAATACGATTACCGCTCCTAATGCCAGTTTGTTATCCAGAAAGTTTCTTACAATCGTACGGAAGGGGCTCTGAAGCAGCTCCTCCTGCATAAGATCCATTTCCTCTTTCTTGCTCTTTCCTCCGAATAATCTCTTCAGAAGAGAAGCAGAATGTTTTTTCTTTTTGTTATCTTTACTCATTATGTCTCTCTCCTACTATTTATTCACACGTACACGGGGGTCTACGATACCGTAGCTCAGGTCTGTGATCAGGTTACTGATCAGTGTGATTACACAATACAACATCTGGATTGCCAGAGCCAGATCATAATCCTGATTCATCAGTCCTTTATAATACATCTGTCCGATACCATTTAACTGGAACATTTGCTCAATAATGATGGAACCCATAAATACGCTCATGAACCATCCAATGATCAGCGTAACAACGGACAACAGCGCATTTCTCCATGCATGAGAGTAGATAACAACCTTTTCACGAAGACCTTTGGCTCTGGCTGTACGGATATAATCCATACTCAGAGCGTCAATCATAGCCGCCCGGACATAACGGGTCATACTTCCCAGAGCGGCGATCGTCATAACGATCAGCGGAAGCGCCAGATAATACATACGATCTAAGAAAAATGCCAGACCGGTTCCCTGGAAGTTCGGAGAATTCATACCGCTGAGAGGAAAAATCCCCAATTTTACAGAGAATATATACATAAAGACAAGTGCTATGATATACACGGGGACGCTGTACCCCACGATCGTCAGCACCTGAACTGCATTGTCGAATTTGGAAAATTTCTTCACTGCACACCAGATACCTAGAGGGATCGTAATGCCCAGAGCAAGAATGGTAGCAAAAATATTGATAAAAATTGTGTTTCTTAAAGGCTCGCCGATAACGTCTGCAACGTCTTTTTTATAGAATGTGGAATATCCCAGGTTACCCTGCAACAGATTACCCATCCACTTTACATACCGTACCGGAATTGGATCGTCCAGACCCAGTTTATCTCTCTGCTGTTCATACATAATCTCGAACTGTTCATTGGAAACTTTGCCCTTCATGGCCTGTATCTGATTCAAGGCCCTGTCTCCCGGTACATTGTTAAACAGTCCAAACATGATGATGGAAACCACGAAAAATACTCCCACCATGTAAATCAGTCTTTTTCCAACGTACTTTAACATAAATCAACCAACTTTCGTTTATTTTTTGTTATATATAAATTGTTACTGATATCAGAAAAGAGTGGCCCGGGCTGCCTTTTGGCAGCCACAGTCACGCTCTTCTTTTTTACTCTTTTAAATATTGATTACTCAATATTCATTTTTAATACTGCTGTAGAGAAGTCTACATTGTATCCGTCTTCATTCAGATCATGTACTTTGTCTGAGAAGAAGTCATGGTATTCATTGGAGTACAGAGGCAGTTCCGGAAGAACTTCGTTCCAGTACTTCATGAATTCCATCCAGTTTTCAGCATATGCTGCGTCATCGCCTTCTGGAGTCTGGTTCATCTTCAGAGCCAGATCATACAGTTTTTCATCAGCAAGAGCGTTGGTGTTGGATGCTCCGCCAACTTCATAAGCGTATGCTACATCGTATGGGTTACCAAATCCATTTGCCAGGTTGAACATCTGATATGGATTTTCCTCACTGTTGTCATAGTAGTATTTCATCAGGTCGTTGAAAGTACCAACCGTCTGATTGATCTCCATACCAGCTTTTGCTGTATCAGGATTTTCTACCAGCATCGTAACCAGCAGGTCAGATACCGGGTTATTCTCAGAAGAGAACCACTCGATCTTCAGAGGCATATAAGTTCCATCATCCAGTTTTTTGTAACGAAGACCTTCTCCTGAATAATCAGAACCATCTTTGTTGTATACCCAGCCGCCTTTTTCCAGCTCTTCAATCGCAGATTCAACACTGTAAGTATAAGGATTCAGCGCATCTACCTCTTCTGCATTCTCGTCTACCATCCACTGAGCGCTTCCGTAAGGTCCGTTTACGATTGTTCCGTGACCCATGGTAAATGTCTGGGCGAAAGAGTTTCTGTCAAGCAGGTAAGCGATCGCGTGACGAACTTCTGCAAACTGTGTCGGTCCCTGGTTACATTTGAAGGAAAGCATTCCGTATCCTGCACGTGGGAAGCTGATATAATCAAATCCACCCTCGTCTACCAGATCCAGACCAGCCTCGATCTGATCTCCATCCGGGATCTGAAGCAGTACGTCGATAGCGCCTGTCTTCAACTGGTCAATCATTGTATCGGTAGGAACGTATTTGTAAACTACAGTTTCGATGTTTGCTGTTGTTCCATCGTAAGTTCCCGGGAAGTTCGGGTTTTTCTCAATCGTATAGGAATATGCATTGGCATCGTAAGACTTCCATACATACGGACCGGAGCAAACGGTCGGCTCGTAACGATATTTATCTACCGTATCAGAGATATATTCTACCGTATAGTTGTCAGAGAATTTTGCACCTTTGTCTGTCTCTTCAATGGTAACATCCTCCGGCAGCCATCCTTTCAGATATTCCGGGGTAGCTCCTACCAGAGCTGGTCCATAGTAATATGGCAGATATTTTGCATCAACGGTTACAGAGAAAGTCTTATCATCGATCAGATGCACACCTTCCAGTGTATCGCTCTCTCCGGCAGAATATTTATCAAATCCTTTTACATACTGTACGCTGGATGCCACGGCATTGGAAGCTTCTTTTCCAACAATGATCTCATCACTTGCCCAAAGCAGGAAATATCCTACGTAGTTCTCAGCAGTCACAGGGCTTCCATCACTGAACTTCAGTCCGTCTTTGATAGTAAATGTCCAGGTTTTAGATCCATCCTCATTTTCTGTTTCTTCTGATTTTTCTACTACAGTCTCATTGATCAGCCATTTTCCATCTTCATCATGAGATACTGTCTCCATGCCAGTGATCATTTTGTAAACCGTATAATCAGATGCCTGATTGGTCCACATTGGTGTATAGTCACCACTTGTCTCTGTCAGATCTCCTACTACTACCTGTTTGTTGCTGTAAGCTACTTCGCCTTCTGCGTCATCTGCTTCCGCATCGTCAGATGCTTCTGCTCCGTCTTCTGCTGGAGCATCTGTCTTGGAATCGGATGCGCTGGTATCCTTCTCAGATCCGCCACAGCCTGCCAGAAGTCCGGCTGCCATGGTTCCTGCCAAAAGGACAGCAATCACTTTTCGTTTCATACTTTTTTCCTCCTGAAAAAATATTTATATAATCACTTATGTGAATATATCGTTATGAAAATGTTTTCGCGCTGAGTTTTTCTACCAGGTCCTTCATGCAGCCGTCTTCAAAGGGACTCTTAAGTCCTACTTCTTTGATACTCTCCGTGAAGAATTCTTTCGCAGAAATTTTACAAAGCTTGTAATAATTGTTCCATGCTGTTTTATAATCTTCATCCATCATAACCTTGAACTGCATTGCGCATACGCTGGCAATAACGTAATCAATATAGTAAAACGGATAATTGAAGATATGCAGCTGTTTCTGCCAGAAACCGCCCTTTCCATAGAACGGATCGTCTTCGTAATCCATATGAGGACGATATACCTTCTCCAATTCAAGCCACGCCTGTTTTCTCTCTGCCGGCGTCATATCTGGATTCTCATAAACGATATGCTGAAATTCATCTACCATACAGCCATAAGGCACAAAAGCGGAAGAATCTTCCAGATGCATGGTCAGGTATTTATCCTTCTGGTCTCCGAAGAACATCTCCATCCAGCCATAGGTGAAATATTCCATAGACATAGAGTGGATCTCCGCTGTCTCCATGGTGATATCGGCATATTCCCGAATCTCTTCTTCTCTCATCAGATAACCCTGAAATGCATGACCGCACTCGTGAGTGATTACATCTACGTCACCGCTGGTCCCGTTAAAGTTGGCAAAAATGAACGGAGATTTGTAATTCGGCAGATACGTCATATAACCGCCCTGTTTCTTCGTTTTTCTTCCCAAAACATCAAACAGTTCATTCTCCTGCATAAAATCGAAAAATTCTTTCGTTTCCGGTGACAATTCGCTGTACATCTTCTGTCCTGCCTGCAGAATCTCTTCTGGTGTTCCAGTAGGAGCCGGATTGCCATCGGTAAAATATACCTCGTGATCGATATAAGAAAGCTTCTCCACTCCGATCCGCTCTCTTCTTCTTTCATGAAGCTGATTTACGAATGGAACAAAATAGGTTTTTACCTGTTCCCGGAAATTTGCCACCATATCTTTGTCGTAGCAGTTACGATTCATGCGGTAATATCCTAATTCCACGTAGTTCTCATATCCCATCTGACGAGCCTGTTCTGTACGGTTCTTCACCAGTTTATCATAAATCTCATCCAGTTCATCGGTGACAGACTGGAAATACTCGCTGACCGCCTTCCATGCTTTTCTTCTCACTTCTCTGTCAGAAGAAGTCTGGAACTTTCTCATCAGAGACAGGTTGTAAATTTCTCCTTCGAAAGGAATCTCTGCGGTAGCTGTAATCTTGTTATAACGACTTACCAGAGCATTCTCTTCCTGCATCAGCGGAATCAGCTTTTCATCAAAAGATTTCAGAGAAATCTCAATATTCTTAAAAGCAACCTTTCCAATCTTCGTCTCCATATACGCTCTGTAAGGAGACTCATACAGGATCTTCATATATTCATTCCTATAATTTTGAAGGACGGGCATTGCTTCATCGTAAAATGCCTGCTCCTTCTCATAAAATTCATCTGTGGTGTCCACATCATGGCGGATATTTGCCAGAGTAGCGTTCGTTTCCACATCGCCCGTCAGACGATAATACTCTCTATGGATTTCAAAAAGTTCTTCCCCACTGGAAGCCTTCTTCGCCCGCTCCATGATATCACGGAACTTTTTCTCCACATCCTCCATATCCACTCTCTTATAAGGCATCTCAGAAAATTTCATATTTTCCTCCTTTCCATCCCCCGGACAAACATCCCTGTCTGCGGATGGCAGTTTCTTCCTAATTACGCGGGGCAAATACAAGTGTATGTATGTCACGCATATTATTTTATTATACAATCAATTTTTCATTTGTCAATCCTCTTTTTTTATTTAACTCATTGTCACTGTAGTACATCAAACAGTCGCAGTACCTTATTTTTCCGACAAAAAGCGTCAAAATGAGAGGGTTGCAGGGAAAATTTATGGGGATTTTTTTATAAGAATATTTATGCTATCAAACTCAGTCTGCGCTCACTTTGAGCCTGAAGTCTCAAAGATGTGCTCGACAAATTCGTTTGATGGCATAAATATTCATACAAATGTTCCCAACATAATTTTTTCCTGCAAACATCAATGTATTGGTTTCCAACTCATCCCCCTGTAATTCCCACACAAAATAATTTCATTATCGCAGTATATCATTATCGATAGAATCCCCTATATGCCAAAAAGCCGCTTCTAAAACCAGTGTATCGTGTACCTGATTTTGGAAACAGCTTTTCTTTTTCGACAAACCTATCGTCTGGAACTATGGACGGACTATTTATGCCTGTCAAACGAATGGTCGAGCACATCTTTGAGACCTCAGGCTCAAAGTGAGCGCAAACTGAGTTTGACGCATAAATAGTCCAATCATATTTCCTTATCTTTATACCGGATATGCTCCGTTTTCGTTATCCGCCACGGTAGGATCTACCTTTGTCTGCTGAGCTTCTCTGTATTTGAAGAAGTCTGTAGCAACCTGTGGGAACAGCGCGTAGGACAATACGTCCTCATCCTGCTGGGACCACTGCGCCATCTCTCCTCTCAGAGTATCCAGCTCATCCGGGATCAGATCTGCAGGACGGCAAGTGATCGGCTCTTTGTCACCGATACATTTTTTCTGTACTTCCGGATCAAACGGTTTTACCGTTGCGCCGTATTCACCGGACAGAACTGCCTTAGTCTCTTTTGTAACCATCTTATATCTCTCGCCCATCAGTACGTTAAATACAGCCTGTGTACCAACGATCTGAGAAGACGGAGTAACCAGAGGCGGCTCACCCAGATCTTTTCTTACTCTCGGAACTTCTTCCAAAACATCATAGAACTTATCTTCTGCATGCTGCTCTTTCAGCTGAGATGTCAGGTTGGACAGCATACCGCCCGGTACCTGATACAGTAAAGTCTTAATGTTTACACCCAGGTTCTTCGGATTCAGCAGACCGCTGTCCAGAGCCTCGTCACGGATCGGACGGAAATAATCTGCAATCTCTGCCAGAAGATTCTGGTCAAATCCCGTATCATACGGAGTACCTTTGAAAGTCTCAACCATAACCTCTGTTGCTGGCTGAGAAGTACCCAGAGCAAATGGAGACATTGCCGTATCGATCACGTCAATACCTGCCTCTACTGCTTTCAGGTATGTCATAGAAGCCACACCAGAAGTATAGTGGGTATGCAGCTGAATCGGAATCTTCACTGTCTCTTTCAGAGCTGTTACCAGTTCTGTTGCTTTGTAAGGAAGCAGCAGACCAGCCATATCCTTGATACAGATAGAATCTGCACCCATTTCCTCAATCTGTTTTGCAATGTTTGTCCAATATTCCAGAGTATAAGCATCTCCCAAAGTATAGGACAGCGCAACCTGCGCATGACCTTTCTCTTTGTTTGCTGCTTTTACTGCTGTCTGAAGGTTTCTCATATCATTCAGACAGTCAAAGATACGGATGATGTCGATACCATTTGCGATAGATTTCTGTACGAAATATTCTACCACGTCATCTGCATATGGACGATATCCCAGAATGTTCTGTCCACGGAACAACATCTGCAGTTTTGTATTCTTGAATCCGTCACGGAATTTACGAAGTCTCTCCCATGGATCTTCCTTCAGGAAACGAAGAGATGCGTCAAAAGTAGCGCCACCCCAGCACTCTACGGAATGGTAACCTACTTTATCCATTTTATCTACGATAGGCAGCATCTGTTCTGTTGTCATTCTTGTAGCAATCAGAGACTGATGAGCGTCACGCAGAATTGTTTCAGTAATCTTAATTGGCTTTTTTGCAATTTCTGACATATTCTTATTCCTTTCCTAACGATTCCGCGCCTTTACAGACTGCGGAACCGCTACTTCCTTTCTTAAAGTCATTAATGAAATTTCACGCTTATACTCCAAATACTGCCATAAATGCACCGGCTGCTACTGCTGTACCGATAACACCGGCTACGTTTGGTCCCATCGCATGCATCAGAAGGAAGTTTGTAGGATCTGCTTCCGCTCCCACCTTCTGAGATACACGGGCTGCCATAGGAACTGCGGAAACTCCGGCTGAACCGATCAGAGGATTGATCTTTCCTCCAGACATCTTGCACATCACTTTTCCGAACAATACGCCGCCGGCAGTACCTACGGCAAATGCCACCAGACCGAGAGCTACGATCTTCAGTGTATCTAAATTCAGGAATGCCTCTGCGCTGGTGGATGCTCCTACGGAAGTACCCAGCAGGATAACTACAATATACATCATTGCATTGGACGCTGTCTCTGTCAGCTGTTTTACCACACCGGATTCACGGAACAGGTTACCCAGCATCAGCATACCTACCAATGGAGCTGTTGTCGGAAGAATCATACAAACAACGATCGTAATCACGATTGGGAATAAGATTTTCTCCAGTTTGGAAACCGGACGAAGCTGTTCCATCTTGATCTTACGTTCTTTTTCTGTTGTAAACAGTTTCATGATCGGCGGCTGGATGATCGGCACCAGAGCCATATATGAATAAGCCGCCACGGCGATCGGTCCCATCAAAGTTGTCTGTCCCAGTTTACCTGCCAGGAAGATAGAAGTAGGACCATCTGCTCCACCGATGATGGAGATTGCTGCTGCTGCCTTTCCATTGAATCCCATAAGGATTGCCAGGAAATAAGCGCTGTAGATACCCAACTGTGCTGCCGCACCCAGAATAAAACTCTTTGGGTTTGCGATCAGTGGACCAAAGTCTGTCATCGCACCCACGCCCATGAAGATCAGGGATGGCAGAATACTCCATTCATCCAGCAGGAAGAAATAGTGTAACAATCCGCCGGCATGCTCAATTCCCTGCGCGTCCACATAAGGTTCTGCCATAATATCCGGGTAAATATTTACCAGAAGCATACCAAATGCGATCGGAATCAGAAGCAGCGGCTCAAAGCCTTTTCTGATTGCCAAATACAGGAAGACGCAGGCAACTAAAATCATTACGTAATTGCCCCATTCAAGATTCATAAATGCTGTCTGATCCCATAAGTTTGACAATGTATTTCCTATACTCATGTTATTACCTCCGTTGATTTTTTCAGCATAATATTCTTGCTGTTGTCAGAACTTACACTGACCGTAAATTCTTAGTTCAGGGATGCCAGAGAGTCTCCGGACTCTACTGCATCACCTGCAGCCACGTCAATGCTTGCAACGGTTCCGTCCTGAGGAGCTACAACAGGGATTTCCATTTTCATAGCTTCCAGAATCACGATAGGATCTCCTGCTTTTACAGCCTGTCCTACGCTTGCTTCTACTTTAAATACTTTACCCGGTACAGAAGCGGTAACTGCAACTGCGCCTGCTGCTGCTTTCGGAGCTGCTGCCTTTGGAGCCGGAGCTGCAGGTGCTGCTGCCGGAGCTGCTTTTGGCGCTGCCACTGGTGCTGCTGCCGGTGCGCCGCTTGTTGTTCCTTCTTCAACAGTTACGTTGTATACATTTCCATTTACAGTGATTGTATAAGTTTTCATGTGATGTTCCTCCTTCTGATTAGGCTCTGCGCCATGTACTTCTGTTCACTTTTTTAATGGAACGCACCACAAAGCTGTCTGTGGATGTGTTCTCAGACGCAGCGATCGCTGCGGATATAACTGCTACCAGTTCCAGATCATCGGTAAGATCTTCTTCCACTACAGGAGCTGGAACAGGCGCTGGCGCCGGAGCCGGTGCTGCTTTCAAAGCTACCGGTTTCTCTTCTTTTGCACCAATCTTATTTACATACTTAAACAGAGAAATAATGATGATCAGGAAGATCAGTACTGCAAATACTGTTCCTACGCCCATAACGGTATTGATGGCAGCGCCCTTCATATTAGAAGAAAAGCTCTCCACTTCTGAAAGGGTCATGTATGCCGGAATCATCTGATCATAATCTTTGTTATAATTATATACAAATGTGAGTACGCCGGATTCTTTTTCAAATTCAGCCGGGATGGTCACGGTTACAGTATTTTCTTCACGGTCAATATCTGTAACAGGCTCACCCATTTCTTTATACGCACCCAACACTGCTGTCTGTTCTGCCCACTGTTCTGCCGCTATTCTGGTAAAGTCATCTCTGTTTATCTTCATCTGAGCCAGTGTAGCCTCATCAAAACTTGCCAGCGACTCTACCGCACCCTGCGAAATCTGCACGCAGCTTGCAGCCATCTCATCTGTGATTCTCTGAAAAGCGCTTGTCTCTTCTTTACCGCAGGCGGTCAGTGCGAAAGTACAGATAACTGCCAGCATCAGGCCAGTTATTTTTTTCCATGTCTGCTTCATTTGCTCACCTCATTTAAACTGTTCCATGTTTTTTGCTTGGACGGTCCTCTCTCTTTGTATAAAGCATCTCGAAAGCACCGATCACATATTTTCTTGTATCCTCAGCTTCAATGATCGTATCTACATAACCTCTTCTTGCTGCGGACAAAACGCTGGACTGTAAGGTTGCATACTCTGCTGCTTTTTCATTGATCGTTGCCGCATCAGAATCAGCATACATGATCTTTGCTGCCAGTTTTGCATCCATCATGCCGATTTCAGCGGTCGGCCATGCATAAACCATATCAGCGCCGATAGATTTGCTGTTCATAGCCAGATAAGCGCTTCCGTAAGCTGCGCCTACAATCACATTTACCTTCGGAACGGTAGCGTTAGCAAACGCATAAGTCAATCCTGCAACGGCTTTTGCGATATTTGCCTCAGAACACTTTGTCGCCTTAAATCCGGTAACATTTGTCAGAGTCAGAACCGGGATATTGAACGCATCACAGAAGTTCACAAACTCTGCCGCCTTTTTTGCTCCTCTTGCAGAGAGTACAGAATCCATCTTCTCTGTGAGATTTCCTTCTGCATCGTAGATCTCGCTTCTGTTGGCAACAGCGCCTACAGTTGTTCCATTCAGCTTGATAAATCCGCAAAGCATATCTTTTGCATAATCTGCTTTTACTTCAAAGAATACGTGATTATCACTGATCTGAGACAGTGCGATCGCTGTGTCGCCTGCACAGTTTGCCAGATCCGGGCATACGCGGTTCAAATCATCGGTACACTCTTCGTAGGACATGTCATCTTCGTTGTTTGCAGGAAGGAGAGTAACCAGTGTACGGATCTGCGCCAGTACGTCTTCTTCACTTCCTCTGTAATCTACCAGACCTGTTTCTTTTCCCTGGTATTCGGCTGTAGCTGTATCACATTTGGAAACTTCATTTCCTTCGATTGCGTTTGGAGAATTAACAAATAATCTTCCTTTTTTCTCTTCCATCAGAGTAAAGTCTGTCAGAGCCGGGATCAGCGCCATTCCGCCGCCGCAGGTTCCGAAGATACCTGTGATCTGAGGAATTACTCCGCTTGCCTTTGTCTGCTGCATATAGATCTCTCCGAAACCATTCAGCGCATCGGTAGCCTCCTGCAGACGCATACCCGCGCAGTCTACCAGACCGATCACAGGAGCTCCTGTCTTCATAGCGAAATCATAAAGTCTCGCAATTTTCTTTGCATGCATCTCTCCGATACTTCCGTTCAGAACAGATACATCCTGGCTGTATACATAAACCAGGTTTCCATCGATCACACCGTAACCGGTGATGACACCGTCTGACGGTGTTTCTTTTGCAGATAAGTTGAAATCTGTACTTCTTGCAGTAATCTGTCCACCGATCTCAACAAAACTGTTTGCATCAAGTAAAGAAGCAATTCTTGTACTTGCTGCGCTTTGTGCTGTATTGCTCATTCTTCAGCCCTCCATTTTCTATTAAAAATTAATGTGAAAACAAATTTCAGCCGATTATAATTCTACTATTTTTTCAGATTTTTTTCAACATGTTTTTCCATTTTCTGTACAGCTATTATAGTCAATACAAAGAAACGTGTTTTGGAATCCCATTTTCGTAAATCACCGGCGCCTCTCCCTGAATCAACGGATTCAGATATGCCATCATCTTCTCCGTCACATCATTTCCCGCTTCGTTAATAAAATCTCTGGGAACTTTCTTTTCCTGATTCGACACCTGACTGACAGGGACTCCCACAAAACGTACCTCATAAGGAGCATCGCTCACCCGCTCTACCGCAGCCATCAGACCGCTTTTTCCTTCCAGCGCCATCTGGCATGCCGTCATGCCCAGCATACGGGATTCCTGAATATCCACCGCGCTGGCAATGTGAGAAGCGCATCTTTGCATCAGATTCAGCTCAATAGAACGAACCTTGCATCCGATCTCAGTACGCACCGCATCCTCCAGAACCCGGGCGCTTCCTGCAATATAGCTGTGACCGAAAGTATCCACCGCACCGCTTTGTACCTGTTCAGAAACGTAAACTCCATTGGCGTCCTTGATTCCCTCGCTGATAGCTACCAGCACGCTGTCATGACTTTCCAGTTCTTTCTTCACGTCCCGAAGAAAACCTTCCACGGAAAATTCCGGCTCACAAAGATAGATCAGATTTGGTCCCGGTCCTCCGTTGTTTCTTGCCAACGCAGATGCCGCCGTAAGCCATCCCGCATTTCTTCCCATTACTTCCACAATGGTGACTGCCTTGGTATCATATACGTGACAATCTCTTTCCAGCTCCGCAAACGTGGTTCCAATATATTTTGCCGCTGAGCCAAATCCCGGACAGTGATCCGTACCCACCAAATCGTTATCGATGGTTTTTGGCGCGCCCATAACGCTGATATCTGTGATTCCCTGCTCTTTACAGTATGCGGATAATTTGTCCACAGTATCCATGGAATCGTTGCCACCCGCATAAATAAAATAAGCAATCTCATGTTTCCGAAAAATACGGATAATTTCCTCAAACTGACTGGAATCTTCTTTAATGTTTTTCAGCTTAAACCGACAAGAACCCAGAGCTGCCGCCGGAGTCTGACAGAGCACATCCAGATCCTGCGTATTGGAGATCTGTTCTCTCAGATTCACAAAACGCTCCTCCAGCACTCCTTTGATTCCATTGACTGCTCCCCAGATCTCATCCACTTCCCCGGAAGCCATCGCTGCGGTGATCACTCCCGCCACCGTTGCATTGATCGCTGCTGTCGGGCCGCCAGACTGCGCCACTAAAAGATTCTTCATACATTTCCTCCCTGTTTTTACTGCTTATGCACTTATTTTTTCAAACTGACTATTGTATAGATTAGCATAAAATCCCTGCATTGCCAATAGCTCTTCATGATTTCCCTGTTCAATAATATCTCCGTCCTTCATGACCAGGATCAGATCGGCATCCCGGATCGTAGAAAGCCGGTGAGCGATCACGAAGCTGGTACGTCCCCGCATCAGATTATCCATAGCTTTCTGGATGCGCACCTCCGTACGGGTATCTACAGAAGAAGTCGCCTCATCCAGGATCAGAAGCTTATTATCCGCCAGGATCGCCCGGGCAATGGTGAGCAGCTGTTTCTGTCCCTGAGACACATTGCTGGTCTCCTCATTGAGCACCGTCTGATAACCTTCCGGAAGCGTCTGAATAAATCGATGGGCATGCGCCGCTTTTGCCGCTGCGATCACTTCTTCATCTGTGGCATCCAGCCGTCCATAGCGGATATTTTCCATAATTGTCCCATGGAACAGCCAGGTATCCTGCAAAACCATTCCGAAACACTCTCTCAGCTCCGTCCGGTTAAATTCCCGGATATCATGACCATCCACCCGGATCACACCTTTATTTACATCATAAAAACGCATCAGCAATTTTACCATCGTAGTTTTTCCCGCGCCAGTTGGTCCCACAATCGCAATCTTCTGTCCCGGTTTTACATGAGCGGAAAAATCTTTGATAATCATCTGTTCTGGATTGTAACCGAAACTTACATGTTCAAAATCTACGGTTCCCTGAAGATTTCCTTCCAGTTTTACAGGATTTTCCACCTGCTGATCCTCTTCCTCTTCTTCCAGGAATTCAAATACCCGCTCAGAAGCCGCTGCTGCCGACTGCATCATATTTGTCACCTGTGCGATCTGCTGTACAGGCTGCGTGAAGTTTCGTATATATTGGAAGAAAGACTGGATATCTCCCACCTCAATGGAACCTTTGATGGTCATATAACCACCCAGAAGAGCCACCATCACATAACCGATATTACCCACAAACTGCATGACCGGCATCATCATACCGGAGAAAAACTGAGATTTCCATCCCGATTCATACAGTTTCTTATTTACTTTCTCAAAGTCTTCGATCACAGATTCTTCCTTATTAAATGCCTTCACAATATTCTGTCCGGCATAAATTTCTTCCACCTGCCCGTTCACTTCTCCCAAAAATCTCTGCTGCTGCTGGAAATATTTCTGAGAGTGTTTCATAACCACACTGATGATTCCCATAGAAACAGGAAGAATCAGTACTGCGCAGAGCGTCATCCACACATTGATACTGAGCATCATCACAAAAACACCGATCAGCGTAGTCACCGAAGTAACCAACTGCGTAATACTCTGATTGATGCCCTGCTGAAGGGTATCTACATCGTTGGTGATTCTGGAAAGCACTTCTCCGTAAGTTCTGCTCTCATAATATTTCATAGGCAGCCGATTCATTTTCTTTGAAATATCTTTTCGCAGGGAATAACTCACATCGTTGGAAATACCCGTCATGATAAATCCCTGAACAAAAGAAAACAGCGCACTTAAAAGATAGAGCCCCATGGTCCATAAAAGGATCATGCCGATTTTTCCAAAATCAATACCACCTGTTCCATTTACTTTTCCCACTAAACCATTAAACAATTCTGTAGTGGCTTTTCCCAGTATCTTTGGTCCTGCAATATTAAAGGCAGTCCCCGCCACTGCGAAGATCAGCATCACTGCGATCCGTCCTTTATACCGTTTCATATACCCCAGGAGCTTTCGAATCGCCCCCGAAAAATCTTTTGCTTTTTCTGTCCCCATTCTTCCATGTCCCATGGGGCCTCCGTGAGGACGTCTGTTTGCCGTATGATTACTCATTGCCCAATTCCTCCTCTGACAACTGTGACCGTGCGATCTGCTGATACACCTCACAGGATTTTAATAATTCTTTATGCGTTCCTTTTCCTGCCACTTTTCCTTCATCCAATACCAGAATCTGATCTGCATGGATAATCGTGCTGATTCTCTGGGCTACGATCAAAGTGGTAGCCTCTGCGGTTTCTTCTTTCAGAGCCTTCCGCAGCGCCACATCGGTTTTATAATCAAGCGCTGAAAAACTATCGTCAAAAATATAGATCTCCGGCTGTTTTGCCACTGCCCTTGCAATAGAAAGACGCTGTTTCTGTCCGCCAGATACATTACTTCCTCCCTGGGCGATCGGACTGTCCATACCCTCTTCTTTCCGATCGATAAATTCCTGCGCCTGCGCGATCCGGGCAGCCTTTCTGATTTCTTCCTGCGAAGCATCTTCCCGTCCATACCGCAGGTTGGAATCAATCGTTCCCGAAAACAGCACACCCTTTTGAGGAACGTAGCCGATACGATCTCTCAGATCTTTCAGATCCATATTTCGCACATCCACGCCGTCCACCCGGATGGTTCCGGCCGTCACATCAAAGAAACGGGGAATCAGATTAACCAGCGTACTTTTTCCGCTTCCCGTACTTCCAATAAACGCCACTGTCTCACCCTTCTTTGCCCGGAAAGTAATATCAGAAAGAACCTCCTCTTCCGCTCCCGGATAAGCAAAGGATACATGGTCAAATTCCACGGTTCCTTTCTCTTCTTTTTCCGGCATCTGCGGATTCTCGGGATTATGAATACTCTCCTTTGTATCCAGAATCTCCATGATTCTTCCTGCTGCTACACCTGCTCTGGGGAGCATGATGGACATCATGGTAATCATCAGGAAAGACATGATAATCTGCATCGCATACTGGATAAACGCCATCATATCGCCCACCTGAATATTTCCCATATCTACGCTGTGAGCTCCCGTATAAATAATCAGAACGCTGATACCATTCATAATCAGCATCATCACCGGCATCATGAAAGTCATTGCCCGGTTTACGAACAGGTTCGTTTTTGTCAGTCTGTCATTCGCTTCCTCAAACCGCTCCTCCTCGTGTTTTTCCCGGCTGAATGCCCGAATCACCGGAATACCCGTCAGAATCTCACGGCTTACCAGATTCAGCCGATCAATCAGTGTCTGCAGCGTTTTAAACTTAGGCATTGCCACGGAAAAAAGTACGATCACCACACCAAGGATCAAGGCAACTGCCACACCCAAAATCCACGTCATGGTAGATTCCGTCTGTAAAACCTTCAAAACACCACCCACACCCAGAATCGGCGCATACAAAACGATTCTAAAAAGCATGGTAAATACCATCTGCACCTGCTGAATATCATTGGTACTTCTGGTAATCAGGGATGAAGTAGAAAATTGATTCATCTCGCTGCTGGAAAAAGAAATAACCTTTCGGTATACTTTATTTCTCAGATCATGCCCCAGCTTTGCCGCCACCCGGCTGGATAAAAAGGTCACCAGCACGGATGCGACCATAATGATTCCCGCAAAAAACAGCATTTTCAGTCCTGCCAGCAACACGTAATCCATCTGCATATCATCCAAATTTTCACCCAACGCCTGATACTCCTGTTTCACATACAGCACTGCGCTCTGGGTAAGAATAGATTCCGGCATATTCTTCAGCTTTTCCGTGGTTTTTTCCAGCATCTGCTGTCTTTGTTCCTCTGGCATCTTACTTATCACTGCCAAAATATCCGTATCGGAAGGAAGCTGCATACTCTCCCGAATCTTTTCCGCACTCTCTTCCTCCTTAAACTCTGCCAAAGCTACCATTGGCACGGAAAAAATTTGATTCAGCGTTTCTCTTTTTTCTTTATTTATCTTCTGCAAATGATAAACGCCATCCTCTAACTGATACTGCCCCTTCACTTCTTTCTGATCTTTTTCATCCAAAAACCAGAAAATCTGTTTCATGGATTCTTCCCGGATACGTTCCGGAACACCATCCGCGATTCCTCCCTGCTGCACCCCCACATTGATAATATCCGATGTGTATGCCGGCAAAGAAAGATCGCAATACGCCTGCCCCAAAAGCAGTAATACGATCAACACCACATACCTGTAGGAACCTTTTAGTTCCTTGAACATCCTAAGCATCCTGCCATCTCCTCTCTGTTTTGTTTTTCTGTCTCTCCCTGTACCGGCATCTGCTGCAGATTTTCCCGCATTTGCCTCAAAAATCTTTTCAAAAGGCAGATTTCTGACTCTGTCAATCCCGTCAGCATCTTCTCCTCATTCCTCTTCAGGGTCTTTTGTACATCCGTAATGACGGTTCTCCCCTTCTCTGTCAGATATACCCTAAGAACTCTCTGGTCTTTCTCATCCGGCTCCCGTCGGATGAGTTCCATCTTCTCCATCCTTTTCAGAGAAACGGTAACGGTCGGCGGCTGAATCCCCAATCTCTTACTGATACTTCTCTGGCTGATTCCATCCTCCCTTTGCAAAAGCTTCAGCATAGGAATCTGTCCAGGATGAATACCATGACTGGTAGCCTGACCAAAACATCGTGCCAGATAGGAATGTGCCGTCAAAAACATCAAATGTTGTACACTTTCTTCCTTTTCTTCCATTCTTTTCACCTCGCTATCATTAGTCGACTAACTAATAATAAACATCTTTTTCCATTTTTGCAAGAAATTTCTTTGTATTTTTAGGGTTTTTATTGTTTTTTTATATTTATTTTCTTTGACGGCTAACAGTATCTCTATGGTATCTTGACATTTCCACTTAAAACTTTTATAGTTATATCCAGAATTATGAAAAAGGATGTGCAAAAATGAATACTGCAAAAGACACCCGCCTGAGGACGGAATCCATCCCCAAACTTATGTTTCAGCTGGCAGTCCCTTCCGTGGTTGCCCAATTAATCAATGTGCTGTACAACATCGTAGACCGTATCTACATCGGCAGAATCCCGGAAGTGGGACATCTGGCCCTTACGGGCGTGGGAGTCACTTTTCCCATTCTCACGCTGATTTCCGCTTTCAGTTCCTTTGTAGGCGCCGGCGGAGCGCCTTTAGCCGCCATCTCTCTGGGAAAAGGCGAACACAAACGGGCAGAACAGATTTTAGGAAATTCTTTTTCCATGCTGCTGATCTTCTCCGTGGCTCTCACCATGATCTTTCAGTTATCCAAGGAACCTCTGCTGTATATGTTTGGAGCCAGTGATAACACCATCGGATATGCAGTGGATTATATCACCATTTATCTGTGGGGAACCATTTTCGTGCAGATTGCTCTGGGACTGAATCTTTTCATTACCTCTCAGGGACAGGCACGGACCGCCATGCTGTCGGTGCTGATCGGTGCCGTGATCAATATTATCCTGGACCCCATCTGTATCTTTGTTCTGGATATGGGCGTACAGGGGGCAGCTATCGCTACCGTATTTTCTCAGGCAGTAAGCGCCGCATGGGTACTTCATTTTCTATATTCCAAAAAATCCAGTATCCGTATCCGTTCCTGTTATATGAAATTATCTGGAAAAATCGTAAAAAGTATCAGTATGCTGGGTGTCTCTCCCTTTATTATGTCCGCTACTGAGAGCGCTATCTCCATTGTTTTAAATCACGGACTTCAAACTTACGGCGGAGACCTCTACGTGGGCTCTATGACGATTCTGCAAAGTGTTATGCAGCTGCTGTCTATCCCCATCGGCGGATTCACCCAGGGAGTACAACCCATTATCAGTTATAACTTCGGAGCCGAAAAATTTGACCGGGTGAAAAAGACAGCAAAACTTCTTATTTCTTTTACTTTCCTGCTGTCTTTCAGCTTCACTTTGCTGACCCTGCTGTTTCCGGGCGCCTTTGGAGCGCTGTTTACTTCTCAGACGGAACTTTTAGATCTGGTAAAGAAAGTGATGCCTATTTATATGTTCGGAATGTTGATCTTCGGACTGCAAAACGGATGCCAGTCTATCTTCCTGGGATTGGGACAGGCTAAAATCTCCATCTTTCTCGCACTGTTGCGAAAGGTATTTCTGCTCATTCCGCTGGCGATCATCCTGCCGCGATTCTTCGGGGTTATGGGAATTTATTACTCCGAACCAATCGCAGACATTACTTCCGCAACGACAGCCATCATCCTGTTCCTTGTAAGCATACGGAAAATCCTGTCTGCCGATGCACTGAAGAAACTTTAATTCGGCGCAATAAAACATTTTGAGGCAGAAAATATAAATACATATCAATAGCCCTGTAGTACAGAAAACTTCCATACTACAGGGCTATTTTTTCTTTTATTGATTCAAATTATGAGCTTTTTCATAATCCGTGATAAACTTCAGATTTTCAATCTCGATGCCATTCAGATAGGCATTATCAAATTCTTCCGCCGGAATCGACGGTGTATACCAACTCTTTCCTTCAAAATACTCCGCCAGATCCTTCGAAGTAAACATTCTTCCATGACGGGCATAAATCTCATTTCTCGCCACACGGATCTCCCATTCACTGAGGTCGTTGAGATCTGCATTCGTAAGATAACGGGTACTGCTGTCCGGTATAATATAATCATTGTTTTCTTCCACTACCACCGGCGCCTGTGTAGGTACAGGCGTTACCTCCCTGGTAGGTTCCGGCGTTGCTTCCTTCGTGGGTACAGGCGTTGCCTGCGCCGTCGGTTCCGCCGTCTCATCCTGCTCTGCTTCCTGCGTCACTTCCGGTTCCTCCGTAACTTCCGGTGTGACCGTGACCTCCGGTTCCTCCTCTTTTTTCCCATGGGTCAGATCATTCACCTGTTCTTCCGTCATCTTCTGCACCCGTTCATTTTCTTTCCCATCTCCCGAGTTGACAAGGAAAAAAATTCCCGCCACAATGGCCGCCACCAATAAGACAATAATCACGCCGAGAATGATAAATGTAATTTTTTCTTTTTTCTCTTCTTTTCGCCATTCCTCTTCCATATCATCATCTTTTTTTCTCTTCTTCTTTGGTTTCCCATTGGAATGGGGATCATCATAAAAATCCTGAGAAGCCTCTTTGGAAGGTTGTTCCTGAGATACACCATATCCCATCCCTGCCATGATATCCGAAGTCTTCTTCTGGCTTTCCGTTTCCTCTACAGGATTTCCGCAGACAGAACAGAATCTTTCGCCGTCCAAAAGCTTATTTCCACATTTTTCACAAAACACTCTGTCTCCTCCCTTTCTCCATCATGTAGTATTTTTTCTTCTTTATCGCATTTCTTACGGATTTTTTATATCCTTTTGACACTGCAAGCTTAGTATATAACGATTTTCACGAAAACACAAGGAAAAAGAAGCTTACGTTTTCTTTACATGAACCAAACCGGTTCTTTCGTGGTAGAAACCGCCACCGCTCCTGCATCCAGCGCCGCCATGATATCCTCTTTATCGCTGATCAGCCCTCCTGCAATCAACGGACGCCGAATACTTTTTCGGATTTTTCTGATCATTTTCGGCATCAGACCCGGTAAAATTTCTACCACATCCGGCATCACCGCCGCCGTCTGCTTCTGAATATTTTCCAGAGCCATGGAATCAATCACAAAAAAACGAAGCACGGTAAACAATCCCAACTCTTTTGCCCTGCGGATCAGCGCGGGTCTGGTGGTAATAATCCCATCCGCCCGAGTATACTCTTTCAAAAAATTCACCGCCGCCTCTTTTGCGCTCAACCCCTGAATTAGATCCATATGGATCACTGCCCGTTTTCCCCTGCTCTGAATTTTTTTTACCACTTCCCCTATGGTACAGATGTCCCCATACAGGACAAACACCATACTGCTCTCTGATTCCAGACACGCCTCCAGACCTTCATCATCTTTCACTGCCGCAATAATCGGGCAATCTTCCAGTTCTTCGATCATCTTGTGCATTTTTATCCTCCTGTACGCTTACTCAGATTTTATATTCCTCTTCCACCTGTTTTAAACACCATCCAAAATCCCGAACTTCCACCTGACGCTTTGCAAAAATCGGATATTCTCTCAGCAAAACACCATCCAGATAATAGCTGGCTTTCCCCACCTGTTGTCCCTCCCGAACCGGCGCCTTCAAAACTTCCGGAAGCTCATACTTTATCTCTATCTTTTCCTCTTTACGCAGCAGCAACGGAAAAGAAATCTGATCCTGCTCTACACCATATCCTATCGGTGTATCTGCCTGTTCACCGATCTCCATTCCCGGATACTGCCCTTCCTGAACCGGAATATTTTCAAATTCTTTCTTCTGAAAAATATCCTGATAACTGTAATTTTTCAACCCGTAATTCATCAATTTTCTGGTATCAGACCATTTATAATTCTTGTTATTTGGCCATCCACATGCCAGAAGCGATACGATCAGCGTCTTCCCATCCTGTCGGAGCGCTCCCACATAACAGTATCCTGCATCCGCGGTAAATCCCGTCTTTCCCGTAAGCGCTCCGTCCATCATTCCGAGAAATGCGTTATGATTGGTGCAATTATACGTTTTCGTATGACTGTTATTCCAGAAAGTATATGAGGGCATCTGCGTAATCTCCAAAAACATCTCCCTCTGAGGCGATTCCATGATGCAATACCGGAGAATTTTCGCCATATCTGCCGCCGTACTGCTATGTACGCCCTTTTCATCCTCGGCGTCCAGACCATTCGGCGTAATAAAATATGTATTTTCACAGCCAATCTCCACTGCCTTTTTATTCATCATATCTGCGAATGATTCCACGCTTCCTCCGATATGCTCCGCGATCATCACCGCCGCATCATTATCTGAATTCAGCATCAGCGCATACAAAAGGTCATGCAGAAGAAATTGTTCTCCCACCGAAGCCCCCAGATGAACCTTCGGCTGTCTGGCAGCATGTTCGGAGACGGTAACCAGTTCATCTGCATGACCATGCTCCAACGCCAGAATACAAGTCATAATCTTCGTTGTGCTTGCCATGGGAAGCTGGTTTGCTTCCTCTTTTCCATATAAAATACGTCCGGAGTCTGCATCCATCAGACATGCCGAACGTGCATAAAGTTCTGATTCTTTTATTTCCGCCGCCCGACACGCCAGCGGGAGCCCGACCACAAGCCAGAAAAACAGCAGCAGATTTTTCCAAACTTTCCTCATACACAAATCCTCCAAAAGTATGTTATATCATACTATATGAAGGCTTTGCATAAAACATTCCCGCTATTCACACTTTTCTATACATCCAGTTTCAA
>HF995373.1:27249-31884 GCA_000432335.1 Firmicutes bacterium CAG:646 | reverse complement strand
TCCAATTTTACAGGGCTGATCACCGGAAGGTCCTCCGTAGACTGTACGCCAAAGTTCCGCAAAAATTCTTCCGTTGTTCCCAAAAGAATCGGTCGCCCCGGGGCATCCAGCCGTCCCAGCTCCTGCACCAGATTATATTCTACCAGCTTATTAATGGCATGATCGCTTTTTACTCCTCGGATTTTCTCAATCTCCTGTTTTGTAACCGGCTGTTTATAGGCGATAATCGACAGCGTTTCCAACATAACGTCTGTCAGAAGAGCCTTTTTCGGCTGCAGCGCAATCTCCACCAGATATTCATAATACTCCTGCTTCGTACACATCTGAAATGCCCCGTCCAGCTCCAGAATCTTAATTCCCCTGTCTGGCGCCTGGTATTTCAGCATCATATTGCGAATAATCTTTTCCGTGGTATGTACATCATGTCCAATCGCTTTTGCAATGCGGGAAACTTCCACCGATTCTCCTGCCGAAAATAATATAGCCTCTATCGCCGCTTCAATCTTCTTCATGTTTGTTCCTCATACTGTAATGACGTAATCTGAATATCATCAAACAAATGATCCTGCGTAATCTGGATCACTCCTGTCTTCATCAGTTCCAGAATAGCCAGAAATGTAACGATCACCTGTATTTTACTGGACTGTCTGTCCAAAAGGCTGCGGAAAGAAAAATGATGATGCGTCAGCGCATATTCCTGAAGATCACTCATTTTATCTTCCAAACTCACCTCTTCTTTCTCAATTTTACCGAATTTGCTCCGAATTGGATCTACCTTATCTTCCTGCCGTTTGATAATCGAACGAAAAATTTCCTGCAGTCTCGCCAGCGTAAGATCTCCGATCAGCTCCTCCACATTCACCGGAGGACGGTACTCTAAAACCTCTTCCGGCATGGTACTTGGTTTATAGACACAGCGGGAAGCCTCCGCCATGCGATCCCGCAGTTCATACGACATATATTTATACATCTTATATTCCAAAAGCTGTTGAACCAACTCTTCTCGGGGATCTTCTTCCTCCCCTTCCTCATTCACCTCTTTGGGAAGGAGCATTTTGCACTTGATATCCAGCAGCGTTGCAGCCATAACCATAAATTCACTCATGATATTCAGATCTGCCTCCTGCATCTGCCGAATATACTCCATATACTGCTCCGTGATCTCCACGATCGGAATATCATAAATATCTATTTTATTCTTATCGATCAAATGTAAAAGAAGATCCAGCGGACCTTCAAATACCTGTAACTTTACTGGTATTCTCATGGTTTATCCTCATCCCTTCCGGTGAACTCGACCCTGTTATTTTACATGGAAATGCAAAATTTTTCAAGGACTCATGAAAAATCAATTTGGATCACCGTAATCTCCCGGGGATTATGCAATCTTATAGGAATCGTATGCTCTCCCACTCCTGCGCTGACGATCATATGGGAATCCTCTCTGCTTCTCATTCCACAGCAAAATCCCGCCAGCGGACGATAATCCGGTGTAATCAACCCTCTCTGTTTTCCCAGAAGCCAAACTCCGCCATGATAATGACCAGACAGAGTAAGATCTGCCCCCCAATTCAGATATTCCTTTCCGTAACGGGGATGGTGTGACAGCAGGATCGTATAGCAATCCTTTTCCGGAGCACCGAACTGTTTTTCCAAATCTTTCCGTATGCCCTTTTTGCGCATCCCTTTTTCATAATATCTTTCTTCTGGTTCAAATCCATAGATAGTCACTGGAATCCCGCGAATCTCCACTTTTGCCCTCTCGTTGATCAAACGGACAGCGCTGGTCTTTTTCATTTCCTGGTCGTATATTTCTCCCATAACACCATATTTTTCTGGATGTTTCGTAATCCTTTGTTCGTGATTCCCGTTCGCATACCAGACGGGATAACGAGCAGCAAGGGCTTTTATAAAATCCACTGCAGCGCGGATATCTTTTCCCGGCTTTCCCACCAGCACGTCTCCTCCAATCAGAACAAGATCTGGCGCAGCAGAATCCAGAAGTTCCCAGATTCTCTCCCCCTCTTCCCCTTCTGTTCTGTTATGAAGGTCTGTCAAAAATGCCAGTCTCAATTTTCCCGGTTTCCCCAATGTTCTGCTGCACTGGAGATGATACTCCCGAATACATATCTTTTTCTTCATAATCCTCCTGCAATTAAAAATCCCCCTGTAATGTCTCTGTCTTTTATCAACACAGGCATTATAGGGGGATTGCTGTCATCCTGCAGTTTGCCGTATTACTTTGCGTAATCTACAACTCTGCTCTCTCTGATTACATTGACCTTAATCTGTCCAGGATATTCCAATTCTGCTTCAATCTGTTTGGAAATATCTCTGGCAAGTAATACCATATCAGCATCATTTACATGATCTGGCAATACCATGATACGAACCTCTCGTCCTGCCTGAATGGCAAAAGATTTGTCAACTCCTTTGAAGGAATTTGTAATATCTTCTAACTGTTTCAATCTGTTTGTATATGTTTCCAGTGTCTCTCTTCTTGCACCTGGCCGAGCAGCAGAAATCGCATCAGCAGCCTGTACAATACAGGCGATCAGTGATTCTGGCTCCACATCTCCATGATGAGCTTCCACTGCATTGATCACCAGAGCAGATTCTTTATACTTTCTGCATAAATCAACACCGATCTGAATGTGGGAACCTTCCACTTCATGATCAATGGATTTTCCAATGTCATGTAATAAGCCGGCACGTTTTGCCATACGCACATCCGTACCTACTTCCGCTGCCAGAAGACCTGACAGCTGCGCTACTTCGATCGAATGTTTCAACGCATTCTGGCCATAACTCGACCGGAACTTCATACGTCCCAAAAGGCGAATCAATTCCGGATGAATGCCATGAACACCTATTTCCAAAGCAGCATTCTCTCCCTCTTCCCGAATCATGGATTCCACTTCTCTTTGCGCTTTCTCCACCATCTCTTCGATACGAGCGGGATGAATTCTTCCATCCACGATCAACTTCTCAAGGGCAATTCTTGCAACTTCCCTGCGGATCGGATCAAATGCGGATAATACCACCGCTTCCGGCGTATCATCAATGATCAGATCAACTCCTGTAAGAGTTTCAAGAGTACGGATATTCCGTCCCTCTCGTCCAATGATCCTTCCTTTCATTTCATCGCTGGGAAGCTGAACAACTGAAATCGTAGTCTCTGATACATGGTCCACTGCACATTTCTGAATGGCAGTCACTACATATTCTTTAGCTTTTTTCGCCGCATCTTCCTTTGCTTTGCTCTCCAATTCCTTGTAAAGCTTTGCAGTATCAATTTTTACTTCGTCTTCAACAGATTTTAACAGATAGTCTTTTGCCTGTTCGGAGGTCAGACCTGAGATTCTCTCAAGTTCCTGTACTCCCTGGTCATGTAATTCATCAACCTTTTTTTCTTTCTTTCTTAATTCTGCTTCTTTTGCTGTGTACTCTGCTTCCTTTCTTTCAATGGCATCTGCCTTGCGATCCACAGATTCTTCCTTTGCCAATACACGCTTCTCATACTTTTGCAGTTCGTTCCGTCTCTCTCTGGTCTCTTTTTCTAATTCATTTTTTGTTTTCAGAGATTCCTCTTTCGCTTCCAGAAGAGCTTCACGTTTTTTAGTTTCCGCCGTTTTCAAGGCTTCATCTATAATGTTCCTTGCTTTCTCTTCTGCTGTTCCAATCGTCTCGGCATCTTTCTTTGCCTTATTGGATACGGCAACAGAAAAAGTTACAGGAACTGCAATCAGCAGCGTGATGGCTACAGCAACAAGTGCAATTATAACAATCATTCCACCTGCCACAGGAGCACCTCCTTATTTAATTTTCATTGTACACTTACAACATTTTAATTTTATAATGTTTTCACGAATTTGTCAATGTATTACGTTCGTTTTTATGAAAACCGCTCAAAATCTGTTTTATCACAAAAGTATTCTTCAAAGACCCGGGAAATATCCTCCATGCGAAATCCTTTTCTTACCAGATAGGCATAATGACGATTCTTTTCCTTTGCATCCGCTTTCTCGGGCTGACGGCAGCGTTTTTCCAACAACTGACGGATCAACGGCGTCTCATCCTGTTCCTCCAGTCCTTCCCGACAGGCAGCAATAATTTCTCTGGAAACGCCTTTTTTCTTCAACTCAAACTCCATCTGACGCATACTTTTTGTTCCCGCTCTTCCCGCCACATACTGGGATGCATACCGTTGATCATCCAGATAATGATAAGAACGCACATATTCCATAGCAATATCCACGGCTTCTTTTGTATATTCTCCCTTCATAAGCTTCCTGTACAATTCCGCCTCCGTATAATCCATACGGGTAAGAAGATGCATGGCCCGAAGCTTCGCCCGTTTTACCAAAACCTCCTGCTGAATCCGAGTAAATACTTCCTGTGAAAGCTCTTTTCCCACTGCCAGCTTATATCGCGAAAGCTCGCCTTTGTAAAGTACAAAGGCAAGCTTTTCATCTGTCACAATTCTTGATTTTTGTTTCGTCACTGGAAGGATCTCTGTGATTATCATTCCTGACTTTCTCCTGCATCCTTCGACTCATCTTTCTGTGCCTGCTCTGTTAACACAGTATCCTCCGCAAGACCATAATGAGCGCGTATCTTCTGCTCAATCTCTGC
>HF995373.1:0-27210 GCA_000432335.1 Firmicutes bacterium CAG:646 | reverse complement strand
TTCCTTCAGGAAAACTTTCGCATTTTCCCGTCCCTGTCCGATCTTCGTCTCATTATAAGCAAACCATGCCCCGCTCTTTTGTATAATTCCCAGATTCACCGCCAGATCCAGAATATCACTTTCCTTGGAAATTCCCTTTCCAAACATGATATCGAACTCTGCTTCCTTAAATGGCGGCGCAATCTTATTCTTTACCACTTTAATCCGGGTTCTGTTACCGATCACTTCCCCCGCCTGCTTAATTGCTTCGGTGCGGCGCACATCCATACGGACAGAAGCATAAAACTTCAGCGCTCGCCCACCGGTAGTCGTCTCTGGATTTCCAAACATGACACCCAGCTTTTCACGAAGCTGATTGATAAAAATCACAATACAGTTGGACTTTGCCACCACACCGGTAAGCTTCCGCAGCGCCTGAGACATCAATCGGGCCTGCAGACCCATATGAGAATCACCCATATCTCCTTCGATCTCTGCCTTAGGAACCAGAGCCGCCACCGAATCCACAATAATAATATCAATAGCCCCGGAACGCACCATCGTCTCTGTGATCTCTAAAGCCTGTTCTCCATTGTCTGGCTGAGAAATATAGAGTTCGTCAATATCTACTCCTATATTCTTTGCATAAACTGGGTCCAACGCATGCTCCGCATCAATGAACCCTGCAATGCCGCCCCTCTTCTGCACTTCTGCCACCATATGTAAAGCAACTGTCGTCTTACCACTGGATTCCGGACCATATACCTCTATAATTCTTCCTCTGGGAACACCGCCCAACCCCAATGCAATATCCAAACTCAAAGAACCAGTAGGAACCGTCTGCACATTCATATTCTTCCCTGAATCTCCCAGCTTCATCACTGAGCCCTTTCCGTACTGTTTCTCAATCTGACCCAAAGCTGCATCCAACGCTTTTAATTTATCTTCTTTAACCATACGAATTCTCCTTTATCAATAGCGAACTTATGTTCGCTTCTATTACCATAGTATTACACTTTTGAATACTTGTCAATAACATTTTTTCTATTTTTGTTCTTGGGGATAAAATTGGCGAAATGCCAAAGAAAATTTCCGTCATAGATTTTTACAAAAACGAGCTGCTATACGTTCTGTGATTCTCGCACAGTCCATACAGCAGCCCAAAACTGCTTTCAACAGGTTTTCTGATCGCTTATCAGAATTGCGGCTGCTGACTCACAATACTTCTTACATGAGCAATTTCTTCCTGCGTTGCCGGAGCGGCCGGTACGTAATACTGTTTTTCACGGGCAATCTGATAAATTTCCTCCTGAGCCATCTCACACTGACTTCTCATCTGCTTTAATGTCTGTTTCAGCTGAGAATCTCCTGTCTGCGAAATCATCTCACCGTAGCGTACCAGTTCTCCGTTAATTCCTGTCAAGGCATCGTTTACCATTGTTCTCTCATTCATCTTTGATCCCTCCTACTGTAAAAACTGCATCAACTGCTGTTTCGTCTGCATCGCGCTCTGCGCTGATTTTTGGAAAAATTGCTGTACCTTCGGGTCCTGCGCTGTTTTCGCATACTCCTGCATTTTACAGTGATTGGTCTCACATCCCAGAATCAAATGACGAAGATTCTGTACATCAAGTTCTGTCAAATTTGTCATCTTCTTTACCTCCTGTTTTCTGATTACACTTTTAGTATCTCTAACAGGCGGTTAATTATTCTGCCCTTTTTTTGATGAAATGGAATTTTTTTACAAAACAGCCAAATTTTCTTTTTTTAAAATCCTGCCAGCCAGTTATACATTTCCTCATACTGCCTTGCAGAATTTTTCCATGAAAAGTCCTGCGCCATACCGCGATCTACAATCTTGTTCCATTCTCGTTTCCGATCGTAGTAAATCTGCTCCGCATAGCGAATAGTTCCAAGCATCTCATGAGCATTGTAATTCGTAAAACTAAAGCCGGTACCTGTTCCTTCAAACTCGTTATACGGCCATACTGTGTCTTTCAATCCACCGGTTTCCCGAACGATAGGCACTGTTCCATACCGCAGACTCATAAGCTGACTCAAACCGCAGGGTTCAAACAGCGACGGCATCAAAAATGCATCGGAAGCCGCATAGATCTTATGGGACATCGCCTCTGAATAGTAAATATTTGCAGATACTTTTTTATCATACTTCCATGCGAAATGGCGGAACATATTTTCGTATTTTTCTTCACCGGTTCCCAGAACTACCAGCTGGATAGCATCCTGACAAAGTTCATCCATCATATAAGCGATCAAATCAAATCCTTTCTGATCTGTCAAACGAGATACTACACCCAGCATCATCGCTTTAGGATTGACTTCCAGCCCCAATTCTTCCTGAAGCGCCGTTTTATTCTTTACTTTTTCCTTGCGGAACATTTTCGCATCATACTGTTTCGCGATCATCGGATCTGTAGCGGGATTATATTCGTCATAATCAATTCCATTGACGATTCCACGAAGACTGTTGCTTCTTGCCCGCATCAAACCATCCAGACCTTCCCCATAGAAAGGAGTTTTGATCTCTTCCGCATAGGTATTGCTGACAGTCGTGATCGCATCCGCATAAACCAGACCGCCTTTCAGATAATTCGCATCCCTGTTGGCTTCCAGCTTGTCCGGCGTAAAGAAATAGTCTGACAGACCGGTAATATTCTTAATCGTTTTGATATCCCATACACCCTGGAACTTCAGGTTATGTATGGTCATCACCGACTTGATGCCCCGATAAAAATCGCTTCCCTGAAATCTTTCTTTTAAATATACAGGAATCAGACCTGTCTGCCAGTCATGGCAATGGATAATATCCGGTCTAAAATCGATCACCGGAAGAATAGAAAGGGCCGCTTTAGAAAAAAATGCAAACTTTTCCAGATCTGCCGGCATACCGTAATATGGCTTATCGCCGCTGAAATGTTCCTCATTATCTATCAAATAAAATTTTATACCATCGTATTCCGTTTCAAAAATACCCACATACTGCTGCCGCCAGTTCAAGTCCATATAAAAATTCGTCACATAATGCAGCTGATCTTTTAACTCCTGTTTTATGCAGGCATATTTAGGGATAATAACCCTCACATCAAAGTGCTCTTTCGGAAAACATTTCGGCAGAGAACCAACCACATCTGCCAATCCGCCCGTTTTAATAAACGGTACCGCTTCCGATGCAACGTATAATACCTTTTTCATCCGTATGTACCTCCCTACTTATTGCTAATAACATTTCTGTCTTTCATTATATCGCATTTTGCCCAAAAGGGAAAGGCTTATATGGATTTTTTTATGCATTTTTATACTCTAATTGTATCTTATCCGCAATCAATGCTATAAATTCTGAATTCGTAGGTTTTCCTTTTCCTGTACTCACCGTATATCCAAACAATTCGTCTATTGTATCCATTTTTCCTCTGCTCCATGCCACCTCGATCGCATGGCGGATCGCTCTCTCTACCCGGCTGGGTGTAGTCTGATGTTTCTTGGCGATAGTGGGGTAAAGAATTTTCGTAATAGAATTGAGCATCTCCATGTCTTCCACTGACATAATAATCGCATCTCTCAGATATTGATATCCTTTAATGTGCGCCGGCACACCGATCTCATGAATAATATTAGTCACGTCAATCTCCAGATTCCGCTCCGCTGCCTCTCTTACATGTTCCCCACTTCCGAGTTTCTTCTGTTCTCTGCTTTTCCCCAGACCAAAATTCTTAAAATGCTTGATCCGATTCAAAATCATATCATTGTCGAACGGCTTCATGATATAGTAACAAGCCCCCAGATTAAATGCATTTTCTGTAATCCGCTCCTGTCCTACTGCCGAAATTACGATAAACGCCGGATGCTTCTTCATGGAGCTGTCCTGATTTACCTTCTCCATAACTGTAAGCCCATCCACTTTCGGCATAATTATATCCAGAAGAACCACATCCGGCTCTTTATCTTTGATGATATCATAAATGTCTTTCCCGTTATCTGCCTGCCCTACCAATTCCAATTCCTTATCATCCTTGATCAGCGTTTCCAGTAAATTTACCATGCGTTCATTATCATCCGCAATGGCAACATTTAATTTTCCCATTTTCACTCCTCCAAATAAATACCTTGTCAATTTTATTACACCTTTGGAAACTGTGGGCCCTCTGCAGATGAAAAGACACACTGTCATTTTGACATCTTTCATCTGTTTTCCAAATGCTATAATGTATTATAAGTTTAACCCGTCCGCAAATCAACCCAAGTTTCTGCTTTTTACCTATTTTCGTTCGACATAGAATTACGCATTACGACGATATTTTCATCCTTCGAGATTTTTTCTCACGTTTTTCCCATCATAACTCCTACAATCACCGAAAATACAGCAACAAAATTACAAATTTCTTCGCGCAGCCATCACTTTCACGCCAACGCTGCTGTCTCTTTCACTCAGAGAAATGAAACGATTTTTCTTCCAAAAATTTTCCGCCTGACGATTTCCTGTCACCCATGCCAGTTCCACTTTCTGAAATCCCCTCTTCTTTAGATATCTGCACAGCTCTTCTATCATCTGAGTTCCTACTCCCTGATGCTGCTGTTCTCTGTCCACCATAAAAAATCCCACATAAGCAGTATTTTGATCTGGATACCGAGCGATCAAATCCAATAATGCGATTAACTTTCCCTCGCTGAAATACCCCAGGAAATACTTATCCTCTTTTGTTTTTCCCGGAGGAAGCGCCTCCATGTCCTGTCTCACTCCCTCCTCGCTGACAAATGGCGGACAATATTCATAATAGATTTTATTTCCACTGCACACCTTTATAATTTCAGAAATATCAGATTCCTCCAGTCTGCGTACCTGATATTGAGAGGACACTTGAGACACTGCAAGCTCCTCCGGTGCACAATCTTCCTTTCCTAAACTCAATACCCCTGCACAGTGAGAGCATTGCTGAAATTCCATTGTTGGAAAAGATTTTTTAAGTTCACCATACACAAAATAAATCTCATCCTCATCCCAGCTCTCTCCCGTCTGTTTTTTGCACTGTTCCAGCTCTTCCCGTGTTTCAAACGCTACATCCCCAATGTAAATATAACCACCCTGTTTTAAAAGACCCTGTAATTTTTTCAAAAATTTCACTTTCTTTGCATCCGTCAAATGATGTAAGGAATATGTGGCTAAAATCGCATCATACCTTTCTTTTTTCAGCTCTTCCGCCAGACCTTTTGAAAAATCCCCATGATATAAATGGGCTTTCGGCATTTTCTCCTTGGCATGCGCAATCATTTTTTCCGAAAAATCCTGCCCATAAATCTCACAGCCCTTCTCATAAAGTTTTACTGTAAGTGTCCCTGTACCAAAGCCGATATCCAGAATCTTTTTCCCAGATTCTCTTAAGACTCTCTGATAAATCTCCCCTAAAACTTCTTTATAGCCCGCAAAAGGATAAGTTCCGTCTTCCTCGGAAAGCCCCACACTCCTATCATATCCGTCTGCCCATAAATCAAATCCTTTGCTGTCTAACATAAATACTCCTTCCTACTACACCTCAAGTTCATAGATATAATCTGCACACTCTTTTCCAGTTCCTCTTTTTTTGTAAAAGCTTTCTCTTGCAACAGAAAAACCATGTTTTCTTACAACACCATTAGAAGCCACATTTTCCTGATCCACACAGACAGTAATTTTCTTTGCCCCATGCTCTTTTGCATAAGAAATCATACCTCCCACCATCTCTGTAGCAAACCCTTTTCTCCAATAGTTTTTATGTACACAGTAAGCAATATCATAAGTTTTTCCTTCTTCACTAATAATAAAACTGCAGGTTCCGATCCGCTCATGCGTATCTTTTAACTCGGATATCATGTAATAACATCCATCATCCTCTGCCAATTCCTCTATCTCTTTGAGATACGTTTCATCAATTTCCACCATCGCCTCATCCGCCAGATACTCACTCATCGCAGGATCATTCCAAATGCTAATAGCAAACCTGGCATCTTCCTTCTCAAAACTTCGTAAATATAATCTTGATGTTTCTATTTTTTCAGCTCTCATTTTCATCTTCTCCTTTCCATCTCACCACATACGTTACTACCGCTGTATGAAGATGGCTAATAAAATTTTCTCTAGGAATATCATATTTCTGTTCGCTCACTCCACTCTTCAATATTTCCCACCCTGTAAATGTATCTTCCAAACTCATTTCTCTAATATTAGAATTAATCATAAAGCAAGCAATCCCATTTAGGGATATCCCCTTTTTAATCTCTTGCAATTTTTCTAAAAACTTGTTCTCTGGCATTCTGTAAGAGTTTCTGGAATCTCTTCCACCGTTTTTATAGGCTTTTGCAACCAACTATTTGTATTATATAATTTTTCATTTGTATAGATTTCCATATGAGATTTTCGCTCATTCTCTCTGATGCGAGTTAATCTTTCTCCCTTACCTAACCTTTATTTTCTAAACCTATTATATCAAAAACTCCCCAATAACACCAGTTTCTCTTTTGCCAATATTATTTTAGAGATAACAGTAGCGTTAGCCACAATAAGCACGCAGTGCGGTTTTACGAATGGCGCGAGCTGAACTGTTACTTTTGCAGTAAATATATTCAGAATTTTTTATTTATAGCATACAGTTCATAACCACACTCACCATCATTTCTTTTTCTTCCGGTCTGGATTCTGCAATCATAATAGTCAGTGCCACCAGCGTAGAATCTACAAAAGATTCGCCGCCTTTTCTTCCAAAGACTCGTAAATATCCACTCCGCCAAATGGCTGATAAATATTTCCAATACTTCCCTTGAACGAATCATCCTTTTCTTTACCAAATAAATCTGATTCATCACCAAATCTCATACTCTGGATCACTTCCATACATTCCTCATAGGAAAGAACGTAGATAGCCTGATTTCCCTCAGGACACATCATGTTTTGATGATCGTACGCATCCAACAAATCTAACGCACTGCTGTATTTTTCAATAACAGAAAGAACCTGCTTACTATCTAACGCATCTTCTGTTCTTTTCATAATACGTATCACTTCTCCCAACTGTTTGATACGATTATCATTGACTGCATAACCCTTCAATATGTATTGTTTCAAAACGGAATTTGCCCAACGCCGAAACTCAACACCCCGTTTTGATTTTACACGATAACCAACAGAGATGATGACATCTAACGTATAAAAAGGAACTAATTGTTTGACACCATCAACACGCATTTTTTGCGTGTTGTTATTTTTATCCACTTCATCTTCCGAGAATACATTATTAATATGCTTTCTAATGGTCTTTTCGTCTCTGCCAAACAAAACTGCCATTTGATTCGCACTTAACCAAACTGTCTCATGTTCAATCGCTACTGGTAAGGTTACCAATTTGTCTTCCGTTTCAAAAATTACAATTTCATTATTCTGCATATACTCTCACCTTTTTCATAACATCTTATACCACCTCAATTTATTTTTAAGCATAACACAATATTTTTATTTTTGCAATTTGTTATTTTGTATTAATCAACAAATGATTTGTTTTTTTAGTTTCAATTATATCCACATTTTCTGTACGTAGCAATAATATGACAATAAAAAAAGGAATCTTTTTCGATTCCTTTTCCCAAAAATATCACCACACTATACTCTTTTTGCTATTTGTAATGCAATAAACAACTTATCCAAGTTATGATTGGCGGCAGCTAATTGTTCAATTTCATAATTGTCCTCTAGCAGCACATCTCCTGGCACAAGAAAGTCATAGATTTCAAAACCATAAAAATCACAAACCGCCTGGATTCCGGCAAGTTCCATTTCTACGGCAATGCACCCTTCCTGCTTTCTTTTATTTACCAGATTTACAGTTTCCCGAATCATAGAATCTGTAGTCCATACTTTTCCCTGAACATAAGGTAAATGCAATTCTGAAAAAATCTCAGCTACTTTATCTGCATTTTTCATTTTGATATAATCCTGAGGCTTTGCAAAGTAATAAGAAAGTCCTTCCCCTCTATACGCCTGTGTCGGAATGATAAATTTGTTATCCGTTGCTTCTCTATCTAAACTTCCACAAGATCCAAAAGCAATAAATGTCGATGCTCCTGTCAAATGATGGACCTCCGCAATCGTTCCTCCCGCAAGGGCGGAGCCAATCGGCGTCAAATAAAAGGCAATTCGCTCTCCCTCATATTCAAAACTCCAAACGGGTATATTCCCATTACATGCGCCAACTTCACTGATCTTTTCACATTCAAAATTATTAAGCATATGCTCATATATTATTTTTGAAAAAATAATAATACACTTATTGACCAGAAACTTCTTTTCTCCATAAATACTCTCCAATTTTACAATAGGTTCACTATTTACATCATATGAATCAGTAATCATTTCCTGTCCTCCCTCTGCTACAATGCCATAACATAAATTTGACATGGATTCCATTCATCCCACAAAGTGGGGAATATCTCAAATTCGCGAAAACCGAGAGAAAGATAAAATTGATTTGTCTTATCATATTCTTCATATTTTCCCATCTGCACTGTCTTCACTTGCATAAACAAATATCCCGCTTCAATAGCTGCTCTTTTTGCATTTTCAAACAATTTCCGACCAATTCCATGCCGATGAAATTCTTTTAAAATCCCCATAGCATATAACTCAATCGTAACATTTCCCGTTTCTTTCAGATATAAAAACCCTACTGGTTTACCCTTCTCATAAGCACAAAAAAATATTTTATCAACGCTTTCTTTTATGTATTCTTCTCTCGCTTCCGGAATACCAAACCATTCCGGGAGTGCCTCAAGAATAAGTTTTGTCACGCTCTGCTTTTCTTTCGCATTTGTAAGCTGTGTGATTTCCATGCTGTCCTCCCCGTATAAACTTCAAAGTTATTAAGTAATTTCTTCCAATTCAGATAACTGTCCTAAAATAAATTCTAAATATTCTTTACTGGACGCCATAATTTCACCTCAAATTCTAATTTCAATCAGGCAAACTGGATTTTTATTCTTTCTCATTCAACAGTCTATTTACGCTTTCAACCGGAAAACTATCCTCAATATCAATTATTTCAAAGAAATTTAATGGTAATTCTTTCTCGCCAATCAGAGTAAGATATTCATTCACTGCTCTGCGGTCAATCATAATTTTTCCATGACCAGCCCAATGACGATTGCTCTCTTTCTTTTTCAATCCAGAAATCCAATATTCCTCTCCATTCTCAATATCTATATAATTTGAATAACTACCATTATATTTTTGAAAAGCATGGTCATTAAAATAAATAGTTTTCTTTGTTTTTGAAGTTTTCACATATCCAATCCACGCTGGACCATCGTCTGAATACCCTGTTTTCAATTCGATATACATTAAATCTTTAATCACTTTCTACTCCTTTTAACTTCTGAATTAATAACACCATTTTTTAATATCTGTTTTTAAGCGTTCCATATTATAATACGTCAATCCAAATTTGAAAATCTTTCAACCATTTTTCATAGCAACGCAGTATCTATATGTATTTGTATTTTTCATATAATCCTCTATACTTTCCATTTATTACTCGTTATAACGTACCTCCTTTTCTTTGTCAATAGGCGTTTTAGAATTTTACGATTAAATCCCCTTATGCCTGTTATTTTCCCATTATTATAAGGCATCCATGGGACTTTTATTATTCAGCCTGTCACTGACGCATTAGCTTTGTTATTGTCTCTCATTCTTGTTATAAGAAAAAAACGACATATGTCAAATACTTCCTTCAGCGTAGAAATGATACTAAAAGAGCTTTTTTTAAAAAATTTCACTACTTCTCCTGTTGTTTTTGCAACAAATCACTCAAAATTCTGCTAAAAAATGATACAAAATTCAAATTTCAAAAAAATTTCACTACTTTTTCAGCCAAAAAATAGTGAAACTTTTTCAAGATCAAGAAAATAGTATCAACCTGTGCTTCGCTTTTCCTCAGTGTTTGGCTTTCGCCAAATAGAAATCAAAACAGCAGACCAGCCTGTGAGTAAACTCACGCTGTCTGCTGTTTTTGATTTCTGCTTGAGCTCAATGCTCCATCATGTTTTCAATGAAAATCCCATACCCTTTTGTCGGATCGTTCACAAATACATGGGTTACCGCGCCCACCAATTTTTCTTCCTGTATAATCGGGCTGCCGCTCATTCCCTGTACAATTCCTCCAGTAAGTTCCAGAAGTTTCGTATCTGTCACATGGATCACAAAGCTTTTATTGGAGTCTTTCGCATTCTGATCGATTTTTGTAATTTCAATCTCGTATTTCTGCACTCCTTCTCCCACATCACACAAGATATATGCTGGTCCTGTTTTCAAATCTTGTTTTAAACTGATTTCATAAGGTTGTCTGGATAGTTTTCCTTCCTTTTCCGGGCGCATCTGCCCTAAAATCCCATTGGGTGTGTTCTTTACAATTTCTCCCATTTTCAAGTTTTCCTGATAGTCGATCACGCCCCTCAATTCTCCCGGATTTCCTGAAGTTCCTTTTTTGACAGATAAGATCCGGGCATCGTAGAGGTCTCCCTGAGAAATGTCCAGTCGTTCTCCGGTATCTACATCGCTGATTCCATGTCCCAGCGCTGCGAAGGTTCCTTTCTGATCCACATAAGTAAGTGTTCCGATTCCCTGTATATTATCTCTTACCCAAATCCCCAATTTATAGGAACCATCTTCTGTCTGTAACGGTGTCAGAGCAAGATCGATCAGTTCATCCTTACGCATCACTTCCATTTCCATGGGCTCTCCCTGATTCTTTTCCACCAGTTTCATCAGTTGTTTCTTACTTTCCAGTATTTCTCCATCCACTTTCCGGATATAATCTCCCGGCTGTACAATATGTTCTGCAGGGGACTGCATAATTCCATCCATCCCACGGATTTCTCCACTGTCAATCACAAGAACACCTTCTGTTTCCATATAGATTCCCACTGGAGAACCGCTGGCAAAGACCATCTGCGGCTCTACAGAAGTCACTTTTATGGTTTTTAAAGGAATCATCCCAAAAAGACTGCACTGCATTCTATAACTTCCGTTTTGAGAAACCTCCACCGCCGGATCATAAGTCACCGCCGGATTGTCCAGAATCGTTTCCCAGTCTGGCTGCTCATCAGGAAAGATCATCAGTTCATCCGGTATACTGTCTCTGGCAGTATCGTATACCAACACTCCCATTCCCATCAAAGACGCCGTCAGGCAGCACCACAAAAAACGCCGATATTTCTTTTTCACCCCGTTCAAATTTATCACATCCTTTAATGTTGTGGTTAAAAAAAGAGGGTATCGTTTGAGATATCCTCTTTTAGTATGTGACAAATTCTTTATTTCACACTTGTATTTTTTTGATTTTGTGCCAAATCTTTCATCTCTTCCGCACTGACCAGTGTATGCTCCGTAATCTGAGCGCCGCCCAGAATACGAGCCAGTTCACGAACAGAATCTTCTCTGGACAAGGGATGAATCTTCGTGGTAGTTTCTCCATTTTCCACATTTTTGATAATTTCAAAATGCGTATCTGCCATAGCTGCAATCTGCGGAAGATGGGTAATGCAAAGCACCTGATGGCTTTTCCCAATCACCGCCATCTTCTCTGACACCTTCTGCGCCGTTCTTCCGCTGATTCCCGTATCGATCTCATCAAAAATCAACGTTTCCGTCTCATCCTTATCTGCCAGAATCGTCTTGATCGCAAGCATAATTCTGGACAATTCACCGCCGGATACCACTTTTGCCAGCGGCCGCACCGGTTCTCCCGGATTTGTAGAAATCTGAAACGTGATTCTGTCATAACCGCTGGATGTAAAATGCTGACTCTGTTCAAAGGTAATGTCAAAAACCACATCCAGAAAATTCAGATCCTGCAATCCTTCCCGAATGGAAGCTGCCATCTGGCGGGCGCAGGTTTTTCTGTCCTCAGACAGAGCTTTGCACTGCTCTTCCAACTGCTGTTCCGCTGCTGCTGTTTTTCTTTCCAGATCTTTCTTATACTCTTCATAGTGATACAAACAGTCTAGTTCCTGCTGCTTTTCTTTCTGATAAGAAAGCACCTCATCAATCGTAGAACCGTATTTTGACTTCAGATGATTTAACACATTCAACCGCTGATCCAGTTCATAGAACTCTTCATCAGAAAAAGACATTTCAGAAACGTAAGAAGAAACCTCCCGGTTGACATCGTTCAGAAGATTTTCCACATCCGCCAGCATACTGGAAAGCTGAGAAAGCTGATCGTCGCAGCCCTCCACTCGGGTGATATCCTGCAAAGCTCTTCCCACCAGTTCTCCTGCTCCCGTATCATATCCTGCGTAATTTTGCACGGCACTGAGACTTTCCAGAATCCTTTTGCTATTGGAAATTTTCTTATATTTTTTTTCTAGTTCCTGATCTTCTCCTGGGCTCAAACCAGCTTCCTCTATTTCCTGTACCTCAAATTCCAGAAAAGCAATTTCTCGTTTCCTGGATTCTTCATCCAACTGGTAAGATGCCAGTTCTTTTTTCAAAACCAGCCACTCTTTATAAGAATCTCTGACTTTTCCTTTTTTATCCCCGATCTTTTCTTTTCCATAAGCATCCAGAATTTCCAACTGATGCTCTGGGTACAATAAAGACTGATGCTCATGCTGTCCGTGAATATCCAGAAGAAGAGAAGAAATATCGCGAATCTGGGCTGCGGTACAGATTTCGCCATTGATACGGCTGATGCTTCGGGTTCCCGTCAGTTTTCGCGATATAATGATCTGACCATCTTCTAATATAATATCTTTCTCTTTTAACGCTGCAAGGCATCTGGGATTATCCACATGAAAAACCAGTTCTACCAAAGCAGGTTTCTGAGGATTTCGAATCATTTCTCTGGACATTTTCTGCCCCAAGGCCAGATTGACCGAGCCCATGAGAATAGATTTTCCTGCGCCGGTCTCACCTGTAAGGATATTGAGACCGGGACCAAATTCCACCTCTGCCTCATCAATCAGAGCCAAATTCTTTACGTGTAAATAGGATAACATGCTCTCTCCTTTTTCTTCTTACCTTTCGTCCTGACTCAACATTTTTCTGATTTTTTCCATCAGTAAAAGAGCTTCATCTGCACTGCGCACTGCACACATAATCGTATTGTCTCCGGCAATACAGCCCACAATTTCCTGAAAATCCATATCATCTAACGCCGCTGCCGCCGCCATTGCCATACCAGATACCGTCTTAATCACCAGAATGTTCTGAGCAAGATCCATGGACTGAAAGGATGCCCGCAAAACGTTCACATATTTCCGGCTCATTTCCTGATCCACATTCTGAAGAACTCCATATTTTAACCTGCCGCCAGGCTTAGCAATCTTTGTCAGCTTCAGCTCCCGGATATCCCGGGAAACCGTAGCCTGCGTAACCTGAAATCCGCTCTCATTCAGTTTTTCCACCAATTCTTCCTGCGTTTCAATGTCATACTGATTGATCAGACGGATAATCTGTGAATGCCTCTTCATTTTCATGGCTATTTCCTCCTAATTATTCCTCATCTTATTCCGAAGTGTTTCCAAAAAACTGATATTATTAATTTTTATGATCTGGGTATCTTTTTTCGATTTGGATATCACAATCCGATCTCCCGTGATCATGGGAACACTGGAATCTCCATCAAAGGAAGCCATTCCCTGTTCCACACTGCCATCCCGACCTTCTCCCAGTTCCACAGTGATCACATCCTCCGGTGAAAATACAATACTTCTGGTATTCAGCGTATGAGGCGCCAGAGGGGTCATCAAAAGCATGGAGGCATTGGGGGAAATAATCGGTCCCCCGGCAGAAAGGCTGTAGCCGGTAGAACCGGTAGGAGTGGAAATAATAATCCCATCTGCTTTATATGTATTCAGAAAGGTATCGTTTACATAGTTATTAAACCGAACCACGCGAAGAGCTCCTTCTCTGCTGATCACAATATCATTGAGCGCCACATCAGAAGCGATTTTCTCTCCATTGCGAAGGATCTCACCAGAGAGCATCATGCGCCTCTCAATAGTAAAACGGTCGCTCATCAGCCGATCCAGAGCCGGATAAATATTATGCTGCTCAATCTCCGCCAGATATCCCAGCGTACCCAGATTAATTCCAAACAGAGGAATCTCCCGATCCACCACATCCCGGGCAGCCTGAAGAAGCGTCCCGTCTCCGCCCAGAACGATCACACACTGTACGTCCTCAGGAATCCGCGATACATCCGTATAATGGCAGGGCTGATTCTCCCGCTTTTCTTCTGCCTCCAGAATCACACATTCTTTTTTATGATTTGCCAGATAATCGGCAATTCTTTGCGCAACTGACTGATTTTTATCTTTCACGCTGTTGGTAATAATCGTAAACTTTTCCATAACATTACCTGCTGCTCAGTTCTTTGTGAGCATTTTCCACTACCTTTCCCACATCTACCGCCGCATCCTCTCCGTATCTTCCCTCCGGAAGTTTTTTGATATGCAGAAGATATTCGATATTTCCCTCAGGTCCCTTGATCGGAGAAAATTCCAGATTCTTCACCTCAAAAGAAATATCTCCGGCGTATGCAATAATCTTTTCAATCACCTCACGATGTACCTGAGGATCTCTCACAACACCTTTTTTTCCTACTTTTTCTCTTCCCGCTTCAAACTGGGGCTTGATCAGGCATACCACCTCTCCGCCGTCTGCCAGAAGTTCCCGCACCGGCAAAAGAACCTTCGTCAAGGAAATAAACGACACGTCAATCGAAGTAAACTGAGAAAACTCCTGAATATCTGCCGGAGTCACATAACGGATATTCGTTCTTTCCATACATACCACCCGGGGATCATTTCTCAATTTCCAGTCTAACTGACCATGCCCTACATCAATGGAATACACTTTCACCGCTCCATTTTGCAGCATGCAATCGGTAAATCCTCCCGTAGAAGCGCCCACATCCATGCAGATTTTCCCTTCCAGCGTTACTCCAAAATGCGTCATGGCTTTTTCCAGTTTCAGACCTCCGCGACTCACATACGGCAGCGTATGTCCTTTTACCGTGATCTCCACTGTGTCCGGAAACATGGAGCCTGCTTTGTCTTCCCTTTGCCCGTCCACCAGTACATTTCCCGCCATAATGATCGCTTTCGCTTTCTCTCTGGAAGGAGCCAGGCCTCGGCTAACCACCAGTACATCTAATCTCTCTTTCATTTTTCTCTCCTGTTCTCCCTCAGTTCTGTCATCCATTCTTCTACACGGGAAGTTACGGAAGCGCTGTCCATTCTCTGCTGACGCATGAGATCTGTCACACTTCCATGAGGTACAAACTGATCTTCTATAGCGACAATGCGTACTTTAGGACCCTCCGTTTGTTCTCCGAAATAATCCAGAACCTTTTCTCCAAAGCCGCCATTCTTTACATTTTCTTCCAGCGTCACAAACAACTCGTGATCTTTTGCCAGTTCATCCAGACGCTGGGTATCCAGAGGCTTTACAAAACGCATATTCACCAGCGTTACCTTCTGCCCCTTTGCCCGCAGGTTATTATAGACTTCCTGCGCCACTTTCACCATACTTCCCACTGCCAGAAGGGCAATCTCACTTCCTTGATATAAAAGCTCCGATTTTCCCATTTCTATCGGCTCTCGTTTATCTTCCAGACCATCATAAGCTTCCCCTCTGGGATAACGGATCGCCACCGGACCATTCTGCTTAATGGCAAATTTCATCATATCCGACAATTCCCATTTGTTTTTCGGCGCCATCAAAGTCATATTGGGCATCATCGACAAATAGGAAAGGTCAAAACATCCATGATGGGTCTCTCCGTCACTTCCCACAAGTCCTGCCCTGTCTACCGCAAAAACTACAGGAAGCTTCTGCATACATACGTCATGAAGAATCTGATCCACCGCCCTTTGCAGGAAAGATGAGTAAATAGCAACCACCGGCCGAAGCCCGCCCAGAGCCAGCCCCGCCGCAAATGTCACCGCATGTTCCTCCGCAATTCCCACATCAAAAAGTCGATCAGGAAACATATTTCCAAATCGTTTTAGCCCGGTTCCCGGAACCATAGCTGCAGATACTGCCACCACATCCGGCTCCCGGTCTCCAAATTTTCGCATCACTGTAGAAAAAATATCCGTATAATTCGCCTTCCCATTGGATTTTGGCAGACCCGTTTCAATCTCAAAGGGCGCCGCTCCATGGAATCTTGCCGGATGACGCACTGCTGGCTCATATCCTCTTCCCTTTTCCGTCAGCACATGCACCAGCACTGGTCCCGGCTTTCTCTTTGCTTCATTCAAAATCTTGGTAAGCTGCACCAGATTATGACCATCCACCGGTCCCAGATACGTCATACCCATATTTTCAAAGAGCATACCGGGGATCACAAATTGTTTCAGGCTGTCTTTTGTCTTGTGAAGGGCGTCTACCATTCCCTCTCCCACCTTGGGAATCTTTTTTAACACATTAGTAACTCCCAGCTTCAGCTCTGTATAAGCTGCCGCTGTGCGGATATTCCCCAGATAAGAAGACATCCCTCCCACATTCTTGGTGATAGACATCTCATTATCATTCAAAACAACAATAAAATTTTTCTTCAGGCTGGCAGCATTGTTCAACGCTTCGTAGGCCATACCTCCGGTCAGCGCGCCATCTCCAATCACCGAAATCACTGTATGATTTTCACCCTTTAAATCCCTGGCCCGCACCATACCCAGCCCCGCAGAAATCGATGTAGAGCTGTGACCCGTATCAAAAGCATCACAATCGCTTTCCTTTCTCTTTGGAAATCCGCTTAGCCCTCCTGTTTTTCTTAAGGTATCAAACTGTTCCTTTCTTCCCGTAAGAATCTTATGGGTATAAGCCTGATGTCCCACATCCCAGATGAGCTTATCCTGCGGAAATTCCAATACTCTGTGAAGGGCAATCGTCAATTCCACTACTCCCAGATTAGAAGCCAGATGTCCTCCTGTTTCACTGAGAGAATCCACCAAAAACTGCCGGATCTCTTCAGCCAACATTTCACATTCCGAAATATTCAATGCCTTCACATCATTGGGCTTTTTTATCCTATCTAATATCATATCAAACCGTCCTTTACATCCGGTATTTCTTAATTTTTTCGATCTACCAGTTCTTTCACCAACCGAATCAGAAATGTATTCTTCTCCGGAAAACTTTCTAATTCTTCCACTGCTTCCCCGGAAATTCTTTCCACCTCTTTGGATGCCTCGGGGAGTCCTTTTAAGGTAACATACGTCACTTTATGATTTTTTTCATCGCTGAACACCGGTTTTCCCAATTCCTCCATGGTACTGGTCACATCCAGAATATCATCCCGAATCTGAAAGGCAAGTCCCACCTTATTTCCAATCCTCTCCATTCTGGAAACTTCTTTCTGAGAAGCTCCTGCCAGAACCGCTCCCACCATGACAGAAGCTTCAATCAGAGCAGAAGTCTTATTTTCATATATATAATCCAGCATTTCTCTGGAAATTTCTTTTCCTTCGTTGGTCACATCTACGCTCTGCCCTCCCAGCATTCCGCAAATCCCCGTTTTACCGGTGAGTATGCCAAAGGCTCTGCCAATCTGAGGATTTTCCGGTTCCATAAGGAAGGCTTTGCTGGCTGTCTCATAAGCATAATTCAGCAGCGCATCCCCGCTCAGAACTCCCAGCGCCTCTCCATAAACGGCATGGGTCGTTCGCTTCCCTCTGCGATACTCATCATTGTCAATCGCCGGAAGATCATCGTGAATCAGCGAAGAGGTATGAATCATCTCGATTGCCGCCAGAAACGGCTGAATGATCTGGGAAGTTCCGCCAAACATCTTATACGTCTCTGCCATCAGCAAAGGCCGCAGACGCTTTCCACCTGCCCTCATACTGTAATTCATCGCCTGCGCCAGTTCTTTACAAAAACCTTCCTCTGCCGGAAGATACTTCTCCAGGATCTCTTCCAGCTCTGATTTTCTTTTTTCCAGTTCTTCTTTAAAATTCACTTAAATCACCATTTTCATTCAGCTTCATCATCTTTTTTTCTACCCGGTCAATTTTGTCGCTGCAATTTTTCAAAAGCTCCATTCCCTTTTGATAGATTTGAAATGCTTCTTCCAAAGAAGCTTCTCCGCTTTCCAGGCGTCCCACGATCCCGTCCAACTGGGAAAATGCTTCTTCCATACTCATTTCTTTTGCTCCCATACGCAAGCTCCTTCTTTTTCTATTTTCTCCACCCGGGAATAAATCTTTCCATCCCTTACATGGATCTGCAGCAGTTCTCCTGCCTGTACCTGTTCTGCACTGGTCACCGACCTTCCCTGCACTCCTTCCACATACGCAAATCCCTGATTCAGTTTTTCCAGGGGCGACAGTCCCTTCACTCTTTCAATATAGATTCCCAGGCGGTGTCTGTATTCTTTCAAAATCTGCTCCATCCTCTGCTGCAGCTTCTCTTCTGTCTGCAAAAGATACATTCTCCGATCCCTGAGAAGTTTCTCAGGACTCAGATATCCCAGACGAGTTCTGTAATGCTCCATCCTCTGCTTCTGAAGCGCCAGACGGCTGTTCATGGAAAATTGCAAACGACTGTCATAATTTTTCAGCTGTTCCATCAAAGCCTGATAATCAAAGACTGCCAGCTCCGCTGCCGCAGAAGGCGTAGGCGCCCGAAGATCTGCCACATAATCTGCGATCGTCACATCTGTCTCATGCCCCACCGCAGAAATAATCGGTGTAGCACACTGAAAAATCGCCCGGGCTACTGCTTCCTCGTTAAACGCCCACAGATCTTCTATTGATCCGCCGCCCCGACCTACGATAATCACATCTACTCCCAGTTCATCCAACGCACGAATCCCGTTCACAATGCTGTCCTTCGCTCCCTCTCCCTGCACAAGCGCAGGATAAAGAATAATCTCCACATAAGGATTCCTGCGATAAGAAATATTCCGAATATCCTGCACCGCCGCCCCGGTAGGAGCAGTAACCACTCCCAGTCTGCGGGCAAATCGTGGAATCGGCTGCTTATATTCTTCGGAAAACATTCCCATCTCTTCCAGTTCTTCCTTCAGAGCCAGAAACTTTTCATACAGGATACCTGCCCCTTCCAGCTGAATCGAGCGAGCATAAAGCTGATATTTTCCATCTCTCTCATACACATCCACACTTCCCGTAACGATCACCTTATCGCCGTCCTTCATAGCGAAAGCCAACCCTTTTCTCTGTCCTGCAAACATGACGCAGGAAATGGCTCCCGAAAGATCTTTTAAGGAAAAATACAGATGCCCGGAAGTATGGTACTTACAGTTACTCACTTCTCCCCGAACGGAAATTCTGTTCAGCATAAAGTCCTGTGTGAACATATTCTTGATATAACTGTTCACCTGGGACACGGAATATACATTAGCCATCGGCTCTTTCTTCTCCTTCTGCTTTTGCCTGTTTCTGCTGTTTTACCAGCCTTGCAAGCACTCCATTGACAAAAGAAGAGGAATCATTTCCTCCGAATTTTTTTGCCAGTTCCACCGCTTCATTGATCGCTACGCTCTGCGGTACGTCCTCATCCCATAAAATCTCGTAAAAGGCAAGGCGGAGTATCGTAAGATCCACCTTATTCATTCTGCTGGTTTTCCAGCCCTTACTTGTCTCATTCAAACGTTCATCCAACTGAGGAATCTTTTCATTGATTTTCTGAAACTTTTCCTGAATATAGATTCGATCTTTCTCCTTCAGATCTTCAATTCCTTCCAGATACAGCCTCTGCTGTTCGTTCATGGCCTCTCCATCGTTAAATTCTGTCATAAAAAGTAACTGAAATATATTCTCTCTCTGTTCTCTTCTACCCATGCTATCCTCCGCTGATTTCTATTTTCTCTATCCTGTAAAGTGAAAATGGGGCGTCCCGTAACCAGACTCCCCATCCTTTGTTGATGTCTTATTTTTCCAGTTCCACACTGGCAATGCTGATATTCACATCGGAAACCTGAAGTCCAGTCATATTCTCAATGGCTGTTTTTACCTTCTCCTGTACTGTCTGACAGATCTCCGGAATATTATATCCATACTCAAGATTCAAATTCAGATCTACACAGACTACATTATCCAGCACATCTACTTTCACACCTTTGGACAAACTCTTCATTCCCAGTTTTCCCACCAGCTCATTCGTAATATTGCCGTTCATGGAAGCAACACCTTCCACCTCCGTAGCTGCCAGTCCTGCAATAATCGCTACTACCTCATCTGCAATCTGTACAGTCCCAATCGACTGATCGTCATATATCGTATACGTATCTCTGTTATCTTTTCTGCTCTCTGACATCTCGAAACCTCCTTGCTCATCTCTTTTCAGACTGCTATTCCTTTTCCTACAGCCTAATCAACTTCGTTTATTATATCAAAAAATTTTGAAAATTAAAAGGGGTTTCCTTAGTTTTTACTGAACTCTTCCAGAATCAGATTTTCATTTCGATCCAGAGTCATACCCACACTCCAGGAATTGATAAACAGGAGCAATGGATTTCCACGCATATCTTTTACTTTCTTCATATCGGAAGTACCCGTCAGATGTTCCACATCCACCTCTTCTTTATTCGCAATCCAGCGAATATGCTCATAGGGAAGATTTTCCAAACGGATCTCCACATTATACTCATTTTCCAGACGATACTTCAGGACGTCAAACTGCAAAACACCCACGACGCCCACAATAATTTCTTCCATACCGCCGGAGTACTCCTGAAAAATCTGAATGGCGCCTTCCTGGGCAATCTGATTCACACCTTTTACGAACTGTTTTCTCTTCATACTGTCCAAAAGACGCACTCGGGCAAAATGCTCCGGCGCAAACGTAGGAATTCCTTCATAGGCAAACTTCTTACCCGGCGTGCATACTGTATCTCCAATGGAAAAAATACCCGGATCAAACACACCGATAATATCGCCCGCATAAGCCTCTTCCACAATATGACGATCCTGCGCCATCATCTGCTGTGGCTGAGAAAGACGCATCTTTTTATTTCCCTGTACATGGAACACTTCCATTCCAGCGTCAAACTTTCCGGAACAAATTCTCATAAAAGCAATACGATCCCTATGAGCTTTGTTCATATTCGCCTGAATCTTAAACACAAAAGCGGAAAATTCTTCTTTCATAGGATCGATCACACCGCAGTCTGCCGTTCTCGACAAAGGAGAACTGGTCATGCGAAGGAAATGCTGAAGAAAGGTCTCTACACCAAAGTTTGTGAGAGCAGAACCAAAAAATACCGGCGAAAGCTTTCCTTTGCTCACTTCTTCCATATCAAATTCTGCGCTGGCTCCATCCAGAAGTTCTATTTCATCCAAAAGCTGTTCTTTCTGCTCCGGGTCCATCACTTCATCAATTCTTGCATCTGTCAGATCGATTTCCTCAATAACGCCTTCTTTCGTTCCCTTCATCGTATCGGAAAATGTGAGAACTTTTCTCGTATCTCTGTCATAGACACCGCGGAATTTTTTCCCGGAACCAATCGGCCAGTTCACCGGACAGGTGGGAATCCCCAGCTCTTTTTCAATATCATCCAGCAATTCAAAGGTATCATTGGCATCCCGGTCCAGCTTATTGATAAACGTAAAAATTGGAATGTGACGCATCGCGCATACTTTAAACAGCTTTCTTGTCTGCGCCTCCACACCTTTCGATGCATCAATGACCATCACCGCAGAGTCCGCCGCCATCAGCGTACGGTAAGTATCCTCAGAAAAGTCCTGATGCCCCGGCGTATCCAAAATATTAATACAATATCCATCATAATTAAACTGAAGAACGGATGAGGTAACCGAGATACCTCTCTCTTTCTCAATCTCCATCCAGTCAGAAACCGCATGACGAGCAGTTGCTTTTCCCTTTACACTTCCCGCCAGATTGATCGCTCCTCCATATAAAAGAAATTTCTCTGTCAGTGTTGTCTTTCCCGCATCAGGATGAGAAATAATCGCAAATGTTCGTCTTTTTTTTATTTCATTGGTATAATCAGCCACGTAAGAGACCTCCATCTATTTATTCACACGATGCCAGGGTCAAAAGGTCATAAACCACGTTGTGCTTGCACATAAGTGATTTTATGCCTTTATGACCCCAACATCTTCACATGTAATGTATTGTAGTATAGGTAGTTTCTGGCTGTCAAGAAATTTCTTTTAACGCCTTTCTCCGCTCCCGATAATCCGGCAGGACCTCCTCCACCACTTTCCAGAACGCTGCCGAATGATTCATTTCTTTTCGATGCGCCAGCTCATGTACCACTACATAATCCAACAATTCCAGTGGGAGCAGGATTAACTTCCAATTAAAATTGAGATTCCCCTTACTGCTGCAGCTTCCCCACCGGGTTTTCTGTTCCCGCAAAGTAACTCTTCCATAGGTCACTCCCATCTGCTTTGCAAAATAAGCGATTCTTTCCGGAAATACTTTCCGGGCTCTTTCGATTCCTTCTTCCCTCTGCGCCTCCGTTATGGTAAGCGCCTGCGCCCTCCTCTGTTCCGCCTTTTCTGATGCGTTTCGATCCACTCCTGCTTTTCTTTCAGAAAATCTTCTATGGTTTTCCTGGAAACAGATTCGGGAGAACGGACAATCACTGTTCCGTCCTCCCGAATCTGGATCGCTATGGTTTTTCTTTTGGAGCGTATCCACTGGTATTTCATGTTGCTTTTCCCTCCTACCCGGCAAATCCCATCTGTTTTTTTGCTCTTTCCAATCGGTGAGAAAATTCCTCATAAAATTCTTCTTCTCTCTCGTAAGGTTTCCGATAAAATTCTTCCAGAAGATATAACGTTACCTTTCTCTCCATACCATCCGACTGCATAGACTCCAACATCTGCTGTACATCTTTCAGAAAATAATGCCATTGACTCACAAATCTTTCATACTGTCCCAGATTTGGCGTGTCCAGCCACTTTTTGATCTTCACTTTCGTTTTTGGCTCTTTCCGGCATTCATGCACCTGCAGGAAGTAGCGAAAACTCCCTTCCTCATAGCATCTTCCCAAAGGAAACAAACGACAGATTCCCGGGCGGATTCTATGAATATTACACCGCCCTTCCTGATTTAAAAACGGACACTGCTCTTCTTTCCCTGCCATCTTCATATTCGGCAGGATTACCCCGTCTACCACATGCAGTTCCACACAAGTATTCAGCAATTCATCAAATGTGCATTCCAGATGTACTGTCATCCGACAGATATCCAAAGGATCCAGCAAAATAGATTCGCCCATCCCCCGGCAGCAGTCCGAACACCCCTTACAATCGTCACAGCCTGCTTTTACCATATCGTTAGCGCTGTATAATTTCCCGTCCGATATTTCCTTCAGATCAATTTCCCGTTCCATAGTTCTCTCCCGATTTTCTGTAAGTTATTTTTTCACAAAAGGAAATCTCCCAGATCTCCGTATCCAAATTTTTCCATCACATTGCGTACCTGCTCTTCCAGATCTTCCCTGCTGATTCCATATTCTTCCAGCTCAGAATCTTCCAACTGATTAAGCCGATCATAAAACAAAAGAGCTACTTTCAGATTTTCCAGACATTCAACATCCAAACGGCTTTCCAACAAAGACTGCGCGCCTTTCAAGTCCTTCTTGTAAAGCAGACCATCCAGCTCAGAAAATAACTTTCCCGCCTCCTCGTCTCGGAAGGAAATTTGCTCCCATTCATCGATATCCTTATGAAAAATAATCTTTGCAAGTGCTCGAATCATATCATGAATCATCCGCATAATATAATCATTCTCATACAAATCAGCCACCACCTCAGACATTTTTTATGCTTACTTCATACTAACATACCGAAAAATTTTATTCAATATTCTTTCAAACTAAAATGGAGCTATCGCTTTAAACATGATTCAGAAATTTTCTGAATATGCTCCTACTGCAACAGCTCCATTTTTAAATAATTTTCCTTTGATTTTTTACTCTTCACTCATAGGCGTGATCACGATATTTTCCGCTGCCACTCCTGTCTTTCTTTTTACAATATCTTCAATCTGCGCCCGACTGGCATCATCCACTTCTGTCTGCGGCACTACAATATCAGCCGTTTCTCCTGTAAGATTTACCACTACATCTGCAAATCCTTTTGCTTCCAGAAGAAGTTCTGTGGCCGCTTCTTTTTCCACCAGATCTGTCATATTTACCATACTGTCTATCGCGCTCTGACGTTCTTCCTGAGAAAGCTCTCCATTGTTGATAATCTCCAATAATGTCTCTTTATTCTGAGAACGAATCTGTTCCCGGCTGATTCGTGCCTGCGCCATATATGTAGATGCCCCCGTAAGCACTGCCTCGCCCGGCGCTTCTACCGAAGAATCCGAGATATCTGTTTCCATCTCCGCTATCTCCCCCTCCGCACTGGCTGTCTCTGTTCCCTCTTCAGAGGATTGTGCTGCCATTTCTTCTGTAATATCCTCATCCAGACTTTCAATATCCTGAAGTACACTATCCATATCAGCCGTTTCCTCTGTAACTTCCGTCCCTTTCTTTTCACTGGAGGTTTTTACAGGATCCAGTTTCGAATCCGAATAGCTGATGTACCCTGCTGCTGCAATCATAATTGCCAGAGCCGTAATAATAATCTGATTTTTCTTTAATATTTTTTTCACAATCTCTCTCCTCATTTCATTTTCAATACTTTAATTTTATGGGCTTCCACATGAAATAATGCCATTGCCGCTTCCTGTATCTGCTGTACCAGTGCCGGATCATCTCCGCCCTGCGCCACCACCAGAACGCCTCTGATCTCCGGATAGATTTCAGAAGCCACATAGGGAATCTGACTCCCTCCTTCCGTTTCTTCATACACAGTAGTCTCCTGTGTGCTGGCAGTCTGGTTCTGATGCTCCATCCCCTGACCGTCTTTCTGGCTGGATATTTCCGAATCTTCCGGAATATCTTTTTCTACAATTTTCTTTCCTGTAGATTCCATGGTAACAGAAACCTTCACTTTTCCTATTCCCTGAACCTGAGAAAGGGCAAGTTCCAACTGCTTTTCATATTCCTGTCGGATATCCGGCTCCTGATCCTTTTGAACAGTCTCTTCCACCGAGACCTCCTCTGGTTCCGTCTTTTTCACAGGCATGGCAATAACCAAAAGCAAAAGCCCTGCCAGCCCACAGACGATCCACTGTTCCCGCTTCATCTTTTTTACCGCAGCAATCACTCTTTCTTTCATACGTTACCCCTGTATACTTATATTTATATTACCCTCCGGAATATTATAGACTTCCTCCAGCCTACTTTTTAAAAATTTCTCATCTCCTTCTGCAGCTTCCCCCTCTTTTTTTACCCACAGAGAAATATCCTGAAGCTCCAGCTCTTCTCCTTCAAAAAAGGTGATTCTGCTGGAAACCAGTTCATATCCACAATTTTCTGTCAACTGCTCCAACTGCTGCTCCAGCTCTCTTTCACAAGCTTTTTTCACATAATCAGTCCCCGCCACTTCCTGTCTTTTCGTCTCCCGCATCATTTCCTCAAATTCTTCCTCCAGAGAATCTGAAAGCACCGCTTTCTCCAACTGCCTGTCCCAGTCCCCTATCTGTAAAAACGGACGTAAAATCAACAGAATCAGGAGAATTCCCATATAAAAACGGATGTATTTTCGTTCCTCACCCTCCGGGAGAAAATGCAGCAAAGCCGACAGAAAAATAAAGTATACCGCCAGATTTTTCACCCACTCAGCCAGCCACTCCATAACTACCTCCTTGCACTTTGCCTTATCCCAGAGAACCTGCCAAAATAGCTATGGTGAGAAAAAAAAGAATTTCTACCGTAAATAACAGCCGCAAAAGCATTCCCACGCCTTCTCCCATCGTCTGAATACACCCTACCATCCGATTATCTGTCACCGGCTGCACCAACGCCGCTATAAATCTATAAAAAACAGAAGATACACCCAGACGGATCACCGGAGGCGCCGCCGCCAGCAAAAGAATGATCAATGCTGCTGCGCCCAGACAATTTTTAATCAATACGGCGGAACCTAAGACCATCTCGGTAACTCCGCTGAACAGATTTCCCACTCCTGGAATCGCCTCCGCCGTTTTTCCCACAATCGTTCGTTTCAGGGCATCCACTGCCGGAGAGATCAGTCTCTGAATCAGCTGCAGTCCCAAAATAACACCCACGATTGTTTTTAAAGCCCACTGAATCCCCGTTTTCAACAATTCTGCCATTTTCGATAACAACTCTTCTTTCGTGAGATAATTGGTCAGTTCCACAAGAAAATATATCCGTACCCCTGGAAGTAAAAATGCCAGGATCACCCGTTCCGCCAGCAAAATAATCAGAAGAATCATCTGATAAAACAGCGTTGCCGTAGAAACTCCCTCCGCCGCCGTTATCGCCAGATAATAAGCGGGCAGCAAAGCTCGCATAAATTCCACTGTCCTGGTCATAGTTTCCTGAATCTGACTGCTGAATCCCTCAAAATTTTTCAACAAAAGAACAAACAAAAACAGATAAACGATATAAAACGAAATTTCTCCTATCTGCCGATTTTCCAAAACACCGGAAAATCCTGAAAACAGCGCTGCCACCAGTACCAACAACAAAATATGAATACAGGTTTTTTTCTGAATTCCCAAAACATCTGCTAAAAACAACAGCCCTACTTTTTCCCATGAAAAATCAAATGATATCTGTCCATCTTTTACAAGCCCCTGAAAAAGCTCCCGGAAAGAAACATCTTCTTCCAAAAGCTCATCCACGGCTCGCTCTACCTGAGATAATTCCAAATCTTCCACCATTTCCTGCTGCATGAACTCTGCCTCGCTCTGCCCCTCTTCCATGGAAGCCTGACAGATTTCTCCCCTCAAAAGAAACAACAGTCCAATCAGCAGAAAATTTCCTGCGATTCTTCTAACCCAAAAACTCATGAATTGTCTCCAAAAGTGCCGTCAGAACAGGCATACTTACCGCCAAAACTGCCAATCTCCCAAAAATCTGAATCTGACTGGCGACCGCCTGATACCCTGCATCCTTACAGAGCCCGGCTGAAAACTGACCGATATACGTGATACCGATCATTTTCAGCAAAATATTCACATAGGTAGTCTCTATCGGAATATATTCTTTCATTTCCCGAAGGGCTTCCAGCAGATAGGATAACTTTCCCACTGAAAAAAATAAAATAGCCAGACCGGCAGCCATCGTAATGTAAAACGCATACTCCGGCCGTACCTCTTTTACC
>HF995372.1:58901-73860 GCA_000432335.1 Firmicutes bacterium CAG:646 | reverse complement strand
GTTACACTTTAGTCAAAACAATTTAACTACTGTCTTGTCAGTTGTATATTTTAAGTGTATAATGCTTGAAAGCAGCGCAAACTGCACTGGCAACATACCGAGGAGGAAAATATCATGACTGTAAAAGAAGAGATTCAGTCCCTGAAGAAAGAAAAAAATGCCATTATTCTGGCTCATTATTACGTTCCTGGAGAAGTTCAGGAAATCGCTGATTATATCGGAGATTCCTTTTATCTGAGCAAGCTCGCCACCCAGACCGACGCTGACACTCTGGTTCTTTGCGGCGTTTCTTTTATGGGCGAAAGCGCTAAGATTTTAAATCCCGACAAGACTGTTTTGCTTCCCGATGCGTCTGCTGACTGTCCTATGGCTCACATGGCAGACATCGAAACGATTAAAAAAATGCGGCAGCAGTATTCTGATCTTGCCGTGGTATGCTATATCAATTCCACTGCGGAATTGAAAAAACATGCGGACGTATGCGTTACCTCCGCCAATGCCCTAAAAATCGTAAAAGCGCTCCCAAATAAATACATTTACTTCATTCCTGACGAAAATCTGGGACATTATGTGGCTTCACAGGTTCCCGAGAAAATTTTTCTTTTTAACGACGGCCGCTGTCCGATTCACGCGCAGCTTACCCGACAGACACTGGAAAAAGCGAAAGCTGCGCACCCGGAAGCTCAGGTTCTCATTCATCCCGAATGTACGCCTGATGTTCTGGCTCTGGCAGACTACATCGGAAGTACCTCCGGTATCATCCAGTATGCCACCCAAAGTTCCGCCGATTCCTTTATCGTATGCACCGAAGACGGCGTTCTCTATGAATTGCAGCAAAAAAATCCGCAAAAGCATTTTTATATGGTACAGGAAAACTTTTCCTGTCCGGGTATGAAACAGATCACTCTTGAAAAAGTGAAAGATGCCCTGAAATACAACCAGCACCGTGTAGAGGTATCGGAAGATCTTCAGAAAGCTTCTCTTTCTCCTTTATACAAAATGCTGGAACTGGCAAAATAAACTAGAAGGAAAAACATTATGAAAACAGATATTCTTATCGTAGGATGCGGCGTTGCCGGTCTCTACGCAGCATTGAATCTGCCGCAAAACCGCCAGATTCTGATCATCACCAAGTCCGATGCCGAAAGCAGCGATTCCTTTTTGGCACAGGGCGGAATCTGTGTCCTGAAAGACGAAGACGATTACAACGCCTTTTTTGAAGACACCATGAAGGCAGGACATTACGAAAATAACAAAGAATCGGTAGACATCATGATCCGTTCTTCCCGGGACGTGATTCAGGATCTGATCCGTTACGGTGTGGATTTTACCCAAAAAGACGGACAGCTTTGCTACACCCGTGAGGGCGCTCACAGCACCAATCGAATCCTCTATCATGAAGACATTACCGGAGAGGAAATTACCAGCAAACTTCTCGCCCGTGTAAAAGAACTGGAAAATGTAACGCTGATGGAATATACTACAATGGAAGATCTTCTGGAAACGGACGGAGAATGCCTGGGAATCGTGGCAAAAAATGCTTCCGGTGAAGTTTTTCCCATCTGGGCAGACTGCACCCTTCTTGCCTGCGGCGGGATTGGCGGTCTCTATCAACATTCCACAAATTTTCCCCACCTTACCGGGGACGGTCTGGCGGTATGCCTGAAACATCATGTGGAACTTCTGCATCCAGATTACATCCAGATACACCCCACAACCTTTTATTCTGTCAAACCGGGACGGCAATTTCTCATTTCCGAATCGGTGCGCGGAGAAGGCGCTTTGCTTTATAATAAAGAAGGAAAACGTTTTACCAACGAACTGCTCCCCCGTGATCTTCTCACCAAAGAAATTCTGAAACAGATGGAAAAAGATCGCACCGATTACGTGATGCTGGATATGCGCCCCATGGGAGAGAAAACCATCAAAACGCATTTTCCTCATATTTATCAGCATTGTCTCGAAGAAGGTTACGATCCTACCCGGGAATGTATCCCCATCGTACCTGCCCAGCATTATTTTATGGGAGGTATCAAGGTAGATCAATATTCCAAAACTTCCATGAACCGGCTCTATGCCGCCGGAGAAACAAGCTGCAACGGCGTACACGGCGCTAACCGGCTTGCCAGCAATTCTCTGCTGGAAAGTCTTGTGTTCGCCAAACGGGCCGCGCTCCACATGGCGGACTGCGAACTGCAAACCCCTGTAAATTTTCCCACAATTTCTATTGATCTTGAAATTTATCAAGATGAACAGCATTTACAGGAAGAAAACAAAAAAATGATTCTTAACGAAATAGAAAGGACGAAAAAATCTCATGAATAATCAGATTACTATGACATTAAACGTTGACCATCTGCTGATGCAGGCACTTCAGGAAGATATCACCAGCGAGGATATCACCACCAATTCCGTTATGCGCGCTCCTCAGGCGGGAGAAGTTCAGCTGATCTGCAAACAGGACGGTATCATCGCCGGACTTCAGATTTTTGAAAGAGTTTTCCAGCTTCTGGACGATACCGTCACTGTAGAATTTTTCTGTGAAGACGGGGATGCGGTAAAATCAGGACAGCTTATGGCAGTTGTTCGCGGAGATATCCGGGCGCTCCTTTCTGGAGAACGGGTTGCCTTAAATTATCTCCAGAGAATGAGCGGTATCGCCACTTATACACACTCTATCGCAAAATTGCTGGAAGGCAGCAAAACAAAACTTCTGGATACCAGAAAAACCACCCCAAATATGAGAATCTTTGAAAAATACGCAGTAAAAGTAGGCGGCGGTTACAACCATCGTTATAATCTTTCCGATGGTATTCTTCTGAAAGACAACCATATCGGGGCTGCCGGCAGCGTGACAAAAGCTGTTCAAATGGCAAAAGAATATGCTCCTTTTGTGCGTAAAATTGAAATTGAAGTAGAAAATCTGGATATGGTGAAAGAAGCAGTGGAAGCCGGCGCCGATATTATCATGCTGGACAATATGTCCCCGGAAATGATGAAAGAAGCCATTTCTCTGATTGACGGTCGCGCTGAAACAGAATGTTCCGGCAATGTAACCCGCGAAAATGTGGAACGTCTTCTGGAACTGGGCGTTGATTATATCTCCAGCGGCGCACTCACCCATTCGGCACCGATTCTGGATATCTCTCTGAAAAATCTCCATGCCATCTGAGAAAGGAGCATCCATGATCATGAAAGGACAGGAAAGACGGCAGGAAATCCTTCATCTTCTGAGTTCCAGTCAAAGTCCCCTTTCCGGCACAGCGCTGGCAGAACATTTTTCCGTAAGCCGTCAGGTGATCGTTCAGGATATGGCTCTGATCCGTGCAAAAGGACATGAGATTATTTCCACTAACCGGGGGTACCTTCTTTGTGCCCCCCTCCGGGTCAGCCGAACCGTAAAAGTCTTTCATTCCAACGAAGAAATTGAAGAAGAACTGTACTCCATCGTGGATCTGGGAGGAATTGCGGAAGATGTGTTTGTCCATCACAAAGTATATGGAACCTTAAGAGCAGACCTCCATATCGCTTCCCGCCGGGATGTGCAGCGATTTACAGAAGATATCAAAAACGGAAAATCCTCTCCTCTTAAGGAGGTAACTTCGGGATATCACTATCATACCATATCGGCTGATTCTGAGGAAACTTTGGATTTGATTGAAAAAGAATTGAAAGAGAAAGGGTTCTTGTTGTAAATTCAGCAGACTTTTCGTAGACTTTTAAAAAAATATTTATGCCATCAAACTCAGTCTGCGCTCACTTTGAGCCTGAAGTCTCAAAGATGTGCTCGACAAATTCGTTTGATGACATAAATATTCTTCTTAACTACTGAAATTTTTCTACATTCTGGTTTATTATTTCTACGGAAAATTCCTTTCTTTTTTACTCTTCCACTTCATACATATACAGTTCATGAAGCGCCCGAGTGGCGCAAATGTATTTTGCCTGGGTGATCATACCGCTCTCCTCTCCGGGATGCAGGGTAAATACCTGATCAAATTCCAGCCCTTTTGCCAGATAAAAGGTCGTCACAGTAATTCCTTTTTGAAAGCTGCTGCTGTCCCGATCCACATATGAAATAGAATACTCTTCCCCCAGCTTTTCTTTCAGCTGTCGATAGATTTTCCCGGCTTCTTCCTGGGTCATGGTAAGTACTGCAGCCGTCTCATATTCCTCTTCTCCCAGTTTGAGATTTTGCAGGATTTTCTCCAATGCCTCTTCTCTGTTGACAATTTTTTTCTCTTCCACTGGTTTTCCGTGGCGTTCAAAAAGCTCCATATCCGTCATGCCTGCAAGTTTTCCTGCATATTCAGCAATTTCCACGGTATTTCGATAGCTTTTATTCATCTGGATGATACGGATATCTTTTCCCAGGACTTTAGGAAGAAACCTTGTTACATCCTGCATTTTTTCATCCATAGTCTGCGCTTTATCCCCCAGAATCGTCATTTTACAGGGGAATAATTTTGCCAGGATCAGATACTGCATTCTGGAATAATCCTGCATCTCATCAATCACCAGATGTTTGATATTTCTTCTGTTTCCCGGACGAAGCAGCTTATATTTCATATATAACATAGGATATACATCCTCGTAAGCGAGGAGACGCTGTTCCCAGGAACTTTGCGGCAGCGGCGCATAACCGGCGTACTCCAGAAATCTGCTGTAAATCCGATACAGATCTCTTGTCTCATACATTTTCAGAAATTTTTCCTGAAATACCGGACGTTCTTCCTCTGACAGATCTCTGCCTGTCAGTGTTTCATACTCATCCAGAAGATATTCCATCACCGCTTCTATACGGGAAAGGAGGGGTACATCAAGGAATTTTTCATAGAAAAGCTCTATAATCCGGGAGGATGGTATCTGATAATGTCTGTATTCTACATTGGTAAAATTCATCAGTTCATCTTCCAGAATCAGCAGAAACTCTTCCATCTGATCCAGAAATTCTCCCGACTGCTTTTCCCTGCACCGTTCTCCCACTGCCGGATCTTTCATCGCCTGCTCAATCATATCGTATTTATCTTCACAATCAGCAGCCGTATCCCGAAGTTCCTGATAGGCAAACAGATCAAAGCTCATCTCCTGAATATTTTCCTCGCCCAGCTCCGGCAAAATATGAGAAATATAATCAGAAAATACGCCGTTGGGCGATAGAATCAGAATATTGGAAGACTTCAGATTTTTTCTGTCATGATACAAAAGATAAGCGATCCGGTGAAGCGCCACCGAGGTTTTCCCGCTACCTGCTACTCCCTGGATCACCAGAATCCGATCCTTTGTATTTCGGATAATGGCATTTTGCTCTTTTTGTATGGTTCGAATGATATTTTTCAGCTGCACGTCTCCATTGGCACCCAGCTCTGCCTTTAAAATATCATCGTCAATCTTCATGTCGCTCTCAAATCCATAGACCATTTTCCCTTTGCGGATCTTATACTGCCACTTAGAGGTGATCTCTCCCTCCATCAATCCGCCGGGCGCCTGATAAGAAGCCTCACCCTTATCAAAATCATAGAAGAGCCCGCTTACCGGGGCTCTCCAGTCATAAATCAGAGGAGTCCTTCCGGTCTCCTCTGCAAAATTACCGATACCGATATAAAAAGTCTCCGGCTCGTCCTCTCCTTCATATTGAAAATCCACCCGCCCGAAGTACGGGGAATCCAGCATATTTTTAAACCGGTGTTTCATTTTCAACTGCTGCTGGTTCGTATTGATCTGATTCAGAAGAGCCTGCTGATTGTCGAAGTTTTCATAACCATACTGATCCATCTCCGTATAGTTTTCCCAGTAGTATTCATGCATTCCCTCAATCTCTTTTTCTCCTTCTGCCAGAGAGAGACTGATCTTCTGGATTCGTTCTCTTAATTTTTCCAGTACAAATTCAAGATAAGCCGTCTGATCTTTCATATATCAATCCTTCTTCATTTCATAAAATGCTTTATAGCATTTGCTTGTTTCGTATACATCTGCTTTCGATGAGATCTCATACGGCGCATGCATATTCAAAATAGCCACACCCAGATCGATCACATCCATACCATACTCTGCGGTGATGTATGCGATCGTTCCACCGCCGCCCACATCAATTTTGCCCAACTCTGCGGTCTGGTAAGCAACCTGCTGATCGTCAAAAGTTTTTCTCAGTTTTCCAAGATATTCCGCATTTGCATCGTTGGAGCCGCCTTTTCCTCTGGAACCTGTATATTTGCTGATCACTGCTCCCTTGCCCAGATATGCCGCATTATTCTTCTCAAATGCCTCTGCATACAGCGGATCGTAACCTGCGTTTACATCCGCAGACAGCATGCTGGATTTTCTCAGCGCTCTGCGCAGTTTCAGTTCTGAGTACTGTCCCAGACAATTCATAACCTCTGCAACAGTATTCTCCAGAAAATGAGAATGCATTCCTGTCGCGCCTACACTTCCAATTTCTTCCTTATCCACAAACAGGCATACTTTTGTTTTTGCAGCCGCTTCACTATGTAACATTGCCATCAGAGAGCAGAAGGCGCAGATACGGTCATCCTGTCCGTAAGCCATGATCATGCTGGCATCCAGACCAAAGTCTCTTGCTTTTCCTGCCGGAACGATTTCCAGTTCTGCGGACACAAAATCTGCCTCTTCAATATCATAACGATCTTTCAAAAGTTTCAGGATATAATTTTTTACCTGATTTTCTTTCTCTTCTCCTTCCAGCGGCCGGGTTCCCACCAGAACATCCAGAGCTTCTCCCTCGATCACCAGACTGGCGCTCTTTTCCATCTGTTTTGCGGACAAGTGTACCAGAAGATCCGTAATACCAACTACCGGCTCGTCTGCATTTTCACCTACGGAAATCTCTACAGAAGTACCATCTTTTTTCACAATGGTTCCATGCAGTGCCATAGGAGATGCCACCCACTGATATTTTTTGATACCGCCGTAGTAATGGGTGTCCAGATATGCCATACCGCTGTTCTCATACAATGGATTCTGTTTCAGATCCAGACGCGGGGAATCGATATGAGATCCCACCAGAAGCATTCCTTTCTCCAGATCTTCTGTTCCGATTTCCATCATCAGAACCCCTTTTCCCATATTTACCGCATAGATTTTATCTCCCGCTTTCAGCGTTTCTTCTTTTTCAAGAATCTCCTCCAAATCACGGTAACCATTTTCCCGGGCAATCGCTACGATATTTTTCACACATTCCCGCTCTGTTTTTCCCAGATCCAGGAATTCCCGGTATTTTCCGGCTAACGCCTCAATGTCTTTCCATTCTGTTTCTGCATAATTTTTCATGAATTATGACTCCTTTCTGCTTTTGCAAGTAATTTTCGGCTTTTCAGCCTTTTATAGACATACCCTCGAAACAGGGTATAGATCACGGAAAGCAACGGAATAAAAATCAACATTCCGATCACACCCATCAGACTTCCGCCCAGCGTCACTGCCACCAGCACCCAGATAGAGGGAAGTCCTACGGAACTGCCCACCACATGAGGATAAATCAGATTACCCTCGATCTGCTGGAGAACCAAAAACAAGATCACAAAAGCGATCGCCTGCATAGGATTCTCCATAAGAATCAAAAATGTTCCAACAAAGCATCCGATAAATGCTCCAAAAATAGGAATCAGCGCTGTAAATGCGATCAGTACTCCCACCAGCAAGGCGTATGGGAAGTTTAAAAGCGTCATGGTGAAAAAGAACATACTTCCCAGAATCACCGCTTCCAGACACTGACCGGTCAGAAAATTAGAGAAGGTACGGTGCGTCAGTCCGCATACGCTGCGAATCTTCTCCACAACCTTTTCCGGAAGGAACGCATACATGATCTTATTGACCTGTACGCCTAATTTTTCTTTCTGAAGTAAAACGTATACGGCAAATACAAAAGCAATCACAAAGTTCGTAGCCGCGCTTACAATCGTTTTTGCCACACTGTAAGTGGAACCCAGAATCGTACCGGCTCCTACTTTCAGGAAAGAAATCGCCTGCTGTACCAACTGATCCCAGTCTACTTCCAGTTCATTGATCCATCCAACAATTTCAGGATTATCGTCAAATAATTTAATCGCCCATTCCTGTAACTGCGGCCAAAACTGTCGGATATCATTGCTCAGTCCTAAAACCGTTTCGCCCATCTGCGGCAGAACTACAAAAAGCACAAGCTGTAAAACCGCCAGGATAAAGCAGATGGAAAGTACAAGACTCAAAGGTCTTGCCAGACGTTTCACCGCCTTCTGATATTTCTGACTGCCTCGCTGAAAAAGATTTCTTTCAATAAAACGCATGGGCATGTTGATGATAAATGCGATCGCACCGCCCAAAAGGAAGGGGTATATAATATTTAATAAAAAAACAACGACACCCCAGAGCTTATCCACATTGACAACACCCACCAGAATCAGGATGGTAAACACAATCAGCCACATGATTTTCTTCATATTTTCTTTACTCAGTTCCAAAAAAACACCTCCATCTATTTCCACTCTGCCCGACTGCCGGTTTTATCTCTGCGAACCGTCAGCTGTTGTTCAATCTGCTCCTTCAATTCCGAAACGTGAGAAATAATCCCCACCAGTCTCTGACCTCCTGCGAGCCCCTGCAAGATACGGATTGCCTGCTCTCTGGCATTTTCATCCAGAGATCCGAACCCTTCATCAATAAATAAAGTTTCCACCCGCACTGCTCCCATGGTTCTGGTAATTACATCGGTCATTCCCAAAGCCAGCGCCAGCGCAGCCATAAAGGATTCCCCTCCCGAAAGGGTCTTTACATCCCGAACCTTTCCAGTAACCAGACTGTACACATCCAGATCCAGCCCGGCGTTTCCCTGGGTAGACAGATTCTCCAGACTTCTGCACTGTAAAAGGAATTGACCGGACGCCATCTTTTGCAGATGATAATTGGCGCAGTGGATCATCTGCTCAAAATACTGCCTCTGCACATAGGACTCAAAATCAATTTTTACACTTCCACTGAGCGTTCCATTGGCAGTCCTGCTGAGATTTCCTATTCTCTCATAATCTTCTCGCAGTTTTTCTCTCTCCTGGGCAAGAACTTCCAGCCTCCGCAAAGCAGCTCTGTTTTTTTCCCTCCTGCTGTACAGTTTCCTGATCTGCTGCTCCAACATCTGCTGCTGTTTCTGAAGCTTTTGCAGTTTTTCGGAAACCTCCGTGAGACAGGGGGCTGCCTGTCCCTTTAACTGTTCTTCCAGAATTTTTTTCTTCTGTTCTGATTCTATCTGTTTTTTCCTGTATCTGTCAACCGCTTTTCTGGCATTTTCCATTTCCTGACGGCTCATGCGACAGTTTCGGTATTCCTCTTCCCCGGAAAACCCCTGAACTGCCAACCCTTTTTGAAATCTTTCCGCCGCTTTCTCAAAAGCTTTTTTCTGACTTTCTTCCAACTTCCGGTTTTCTTCCAGTTTTCCTTTCCGAATACCTTCTTCCCTCACTGCCTTCTGATATTCTTCTGTAAATTCCAGCAGTTTCTTTTCTGCATCGGAAATCTTCTTTCTTCCGCTTTTCAGCCGTTCTCTGGCTTTTTTCTCCCAGTTTTTCCATTTTTCCTGAATCTGTTCCAGAGACCGACCATCCTCCTGCTGTCCAAGAAGCCGCCTCTGCGTCTCCTGGATCACTGCCATTTCTTTTTCCAGTAACCCCTGCAGCCGTAGCAGCGTTTCCTGTTCCTTCTCTCGCAGACCTTCTTTTTCATCCCTCTCCTTTTTCATCTGCTCCACCTGTTCTCTCGTGGGCGCTCCAGAGGAAAGCTCTGCCTTTTGAGGATGTATGCGGGAACCACACACCGGACATGGCTCATCTTCTTTAAGCTGAGCAGCCAAAATCCCCGCCTGCTCCTGAAAATAAGCCTGATACATCGCTTCGTAGTCCCTGCGTAACTTATGATACTTCTCTTCCGCTTCTTTGTAAATATTTTTTTGAAAATTCAGTTTTTTTTGAAAATTATCTGCGGCTGCCAAATGTTCCTGCAAACCCTGATACTGCTCCAATGCCTGAGAAAGCTGATTGATCGCAGGCACTTCCTTTTCCTCTAACAACTGCTGGTATGCTTTCACCGCTTCCAGCTTCTCCCGTTTCTGCTCCACATCCTGTCCATGATTTTCAAACCACGTCTCCAGTCCTGCAAGCCTTTGTCTGGTATCCTGGAGATTTTTTTCCTCCCGCAGACACGCTTCTTCCTGCGTAAGCAAAATCAGACACCGCTCCCCTTTCTGAATCTGTTCTTCCCTTTTCTCCCACGCTTCCCTCTCCGCTTCCATCTGATCACAAATCTTACGAATCTGATCCAGTTGCGTAAACTGAGCGCTCTTATGCTTTTCCAGACTATAAATCCTGTTCTGGTTTTCCAGATCTTTTGCACATGCTTTCCCCTCTTCCACTCGCTCTTTATATAACGTCTGATCCTTTCTGCAAAGAATCTTCCCTTCTTCCAACACTTTTTCCAAGTCTGGCTCTTTTTCTCCCCGCGAAAGGGCTTCCCTCAGCCATTCCTGTTCCTCGTCACTGTCTCCTTTCAGTTCTCCCATCTCTCGCAGACAAGCTTTTTTATTGTCCTCCAAATCACCATAAAGCTGTTTTGCCCTGCTGCGCAGTTCTTCCTGTACACTCCAGAAAATCTTCGTATCAAAAATTCTGGAAAAAATTTCTTTTCTCTCATCGGATTTTGCCAGCAAAAGTTTCAGAAAATCTCCCTGGGCGATCATAGCGATCTGCGTAAACTGACGCACATCCACCCCCAGGATCTCCACCACTTTCCCGTTTGTCTCCTGCTTATTTCCCCGATAGAGAGAACCGTCCGGCAAATACAGCGCCACCCCCGCTTTTTCCTTTGTGAGAGTATATTCTCCTTCTTTATTTTTTCTCTTGCTTTCTCTTTCGTATTCCGGATTTCGTATAATCCGGTAAATTTCTCCCCGATTCTCAAACTCCAGCTCCACAAATGTTTTTGTTCCCACCGGAGCGTACTGACTGCGCATCATAGCGCCATCCCTTCTGCCTCCGCTGGTCTGACCGTAAAGCGCATAGGTAATTCCGTCAAAAATAGTAGTTTTTCCAGCTCCCGTATCTCCGGTAATCAAAAATACACCCTGACGTACCCGGGTAAAATCAATCTCTGTCTCCCCGGCATAGGACCCAAATGCCGACATTTTCAACCGCCGCGGTCTCATACCTGCTCACCTCCTATTTTCTGAAAGATTTCTTCCATCACCTGTTCTTCTCCCTCCTCCATCTTTCGTCCCTGCATTTGCAGGAAAAAACGATGAAAGATTTCCCGGGGATCCGATACCAACTCCAGAGAACTTTCTTCCGGGGTAAGCATGCTTGTTCTTGTATTGTCTATTTTCACCTCCAGAATCCGGGAAAACAGCCTTTCCAATCTCTCCCGGGGCTGATAAGGCTCCTGCTCATCCGTCAGCGTAATGCTCACATAATCCTGAGACACTTTTTCCCCGCCTGCCGCCAAAATATCTTCCAAACTTCCCCGGATCATACGTACTTCCCGCAAAGGATGTAACGGATGAAGGGTAATTTCCGGTTGACTTCCCCAGTCCTTTAACTCCACTTCTGTGAGATATTTTTTCTGATTCCACTCACTGACAGAGTATTTCAGAGGCGTACCACAATAATAAACCGATGGTTTTCCCATCGCCTGCGGTCTGTGGATATGTCCCATCGCCACATAATCAAATGCTTTCAGACATGTGGTATCCACCTGATCCAGCCCGCCCACTGTGATCATCTCCGACTCACTCTGCCTTGGTTTTTCCCCTCCGGCAATAAAAAACTGATGGGTCAGAAGTACTCTCCGCACCTTATCCTCCGACAGCTCTTCCCTTTCCAGAAGACCGCTCACCGCTTCCTGATAACTTTCCGGTTCCTTTCCTCCAAAGACCCCCTTCACATAACCAGGTTTTACAAAAGGAAGCAGCCAAAACTCTACTTTTCCCCATGCGTCCTCCAGTGTCACTCTTTTTATCCGCTCCTGTTCGGTCATAGGCGGAAGTCCCTCCACATACACGCTCTGCTGCTCCAGAATCTTCCCTGCAAAAGCCAGGCGCTCCGGTGAATCGTGATTGCCGCTGATGATCAAAATCGTGATTCCCGGAACACTGTCGGCTGCCTGACACAAAAAGCGATCGAAAACAGCCACCGCCTCACCGGAAGGAACCGATTTATCATAGATATCTCCACATATTAGTAACGCATCGGGCTTTCTCTCCCTTATTTTTTTCAAAATTTCTTCCAAAATCCACTCCTGATCTTCCAAAAGAGAATATCCATACAACTGCTTTCCTATATGAAGGTCTGACAAATGGAAAAAACGCATTTTTTCTTCCTCCCTCTCTTATGATAAAAACCCCGGCATCGCAGATTCTTCTTCCGCTGACTGCCGGGGTCTTTTCACTATTCTACTCTTCTATCCATCGCTATTACTATTCTTCTTCATTTGCATCAGGAAGCTCGTCCACTACCTGCGCAACTTTTTCTTCATCCCGCACCCGAGCCTTTGCTTTTTCCATGATATTCTGTTTCTGAGGCGCAGCTTTTCTGCCTCCCCGTGCCGGATTCGGCTCTACCGCATACATACGATCCGGATACTTCTTGGCAAGCTTCATCAGACGGGTAATTCCCCACAAAAGAAGAAGCGGCATCAAAATACCTGCCACCAGCGCAAAAGGATTAAACATACGCGCCAGAAGCATCATGTAAGACTGCTGCAAAATCATAACTACCATCAATACGATATCAGCATACAGACAAATCTTTACTTTATCCAGACGATTAGAAAACTTAGCGCTGATGATTCCGGTCATAATCTCTGCAACCGTCACGATCATATACGCTGCTCCCACGCTGTATAACTGACCAATGCTAAGACCTGTACTTTCCACCAACTTAATTGCTTCCGCATCTCCTGCCCCTGCACTGTGTCCCACAATAAAATACTGTATTCCCTGCAGCAGCGTACTTGTCACCGCTGTAAGAATCAGGAACACACCTGCCAGCATGACAATCATCTTTCCATTCATTGCCATGCGCATCTCTTTTTGATCTTCATACCTATACATAACTTTCCTCCTGCATTATCCTTTCCGGGCATTAGGCACACTGCTCCCGGAATTTATTACAGAATATTGTAGTAAGGAACGCTTTGTTTGTCAAATTAAATTTTTATAATCTCACATCTGTTTTCTGACAATCTGATATTCGTCATCCAAACGATAATAAGGACAATGATCAAACGTGTTACTCATAAAACGATACATCTCATCCTCATCCAAATTTACTTCACAATAATAGCACTCGCTCTCTTCATCAAAAACGTAATTACTGCAAGTTTCACAATTCGTTCTTCCTGCCATCTCTCTTTTCACACCCTTTTCTATTATTCTCAAAATCAAGTTTTATGGCAACAGTATCTTGCAACAAAAAAATCGCTCTAGTACAATAAATACTAAGCGACCCATACGAAAGCAGGTAAGGGGAATCGAACCCCCCTCCCCAGCTTGGGAAGCTGGTATTCTACCGATGAACTATACCTGCAAAAAGGATGGAAGCAATGGGGCTCGAACCCATGACCTCTCGCGTGTGAGGCGAACGCTCATCCCAGCTGAGCTATGCTTCCATAAAATTTATTATAGCACTCTCATTAGAAAAGTCAACTTTGAGAATAAATTTTTCTATTCAGGAAATTCTAAATTATGTCTAAAATCCATAAAATAAAATTAAATTTATCTGCGATGGGGTTTGCATCGGACATGAGTTAGTGTATAATAACTGCGAACAAGTACAATGAAAACCATATTTTCAAGAGATAGGAGGCTATAGACTATGAAAATTTTATTTTACGATACAAAAAGTTACGACAAAGAATCTTTTGAGAAAAAAAATCAGGAATATCCAGAGCTTCAGATCGATTATCTGAAATCTGAGCTGGTGCCCGGCACTGCCGCCCTTGCCCGGGGCTATGACGCTATCTGCGCCTTTGTGAGCAGCGATGTAGGAACGAAAACTATCGAAATTCTCCACGAATGTGGCATAAAGCTGATTCTTATGCGCTGCGCCGGTTTTAACAACGTAGATATTGACAAAGCATCTCAGCTGGGTATCAAAGTGCTCCGCGTTCCCGGCTACTCTCCGGAAGCCGTTGCCGAACACGCCATGGCTCTGGCTCTTACAGCCAACCGAAGAATTCATAAAGGCTATGTCCGTGTGCGGGAAAATGATTTTAGTCTGGGCGGTATGCTGGGCTTCAACTTCTATCAGAAAACTGCTGGTATCGTAGGAACAGGACGAATCGGAGCCGCCATGGCAAGAATCTGCCGCGGATTCGGTATGAAGGTCATCGCTTATGACACCTTCCAGAATCCGGACCTGGACTTTGTCACCTACGTTACCATGGACGAGCTGCTGGCAAAAAGCGATCTGATCTCTCTTCATTGCCCGCTGATGGATGAAACCTACCATCTGATTAACCGGGAAACCATCCAGAAAATGAAAGATGGGGTCATCTTGGTAAATACTTCCCGTGGTGGACTGGTAAAAACAGAAGATCTGATCGAAGGCATCCGCGCCCGCAAGTTCTTCGCTGTAGGTCTGGATGTCTATGAGGAAGAGAAGAAGAACGTTTTTGAAGACCGTTCTGACGATATTATGGAGACCTCTGTTACCGCCAGACTTCTTTCTTTCCCCAATGTGGTCATTACTTCCCATCAGGGCTTTTTCACTCAGGAAGCGCTGGAAGCGATCAGCGAAACAACCCTGAATAATGCCAGAGCTTTTCTCCATGGAGAGACCACAGGAAATGAAGTAATCTGATCGGTAACACCGTTGATAAAATAATTTCCTGAATTTTTCAAAAAAAGCTTGCTTTTTCCAATTCCGTATGCTATTATAAATCTCGGTTCTGATAATTGAATCAGCCGATGTGGCGGAATTGGCAG